>NZ_CAMLDD010000013.1 GCF_946478785.1 uncultured Flavobacterium sp. | reverse complement strand
TTGTCTTTTGAGTAACGTGATACCTCGAGGCTCTGCCTCGGGGTAATTCATTTGAAAATATAGTTTCAAATAAATCATCTGCACACATCTGCTTAAATCTTTTTAAAAATCTGCGTGAAATAAAGTCCTGTGTACCTTGAAGCCTGCACCTTTGTACTTTAAGAAAGCGCATCATGAAAAATAATTCCCAAGGTGTGTCTTTCACCTGAATGTATCTCACTCACACCATGTTTCATATTCACGCGATAATATCCTTTCGTACCTTTTACGGGTCTGAAATTCGTAGTAAAAATTAAAATATCACCCTTTTTTGGTTTTAATACAATCGCTTTTGATTGCGCTCTTGGTGTTTGTTGCATTAATACAAATTCACCACCCGTAAAATCTTTATCAGGTTCGTTTAGAAAAAGTACTATTTGAATAGGGAAATATACATCTCCATATAAATCCTGATGTAAAGTATTAAAACCTCCCTTGTCATATTTTAAGATTAAGACAGTTGCTTTTAGTTGATTATTGGCGTGACATTGTTTTAATAATTCTTCATGTGTTTCTGGAAAAACAGTTTCTATGTTTAAAACTTTCATCCAGGCATTTGCGATTGGAGCTAATTTGGGATAAATAAAAGAACGAATGCTTTGAATCAAATCCGGAAGTGGATAATTAAAGTATTTATATTCTCCCAAACCAAAACGATAACGTTCCATCACTACTATTTTTCGATATAAATTTGGATTGTCATAATCGAATTTTAAATCCTCGCATTGTTCGTTATTAAGTAAATTTGGAATAATTGTAAATCCATTTTGGTGCATAGATTCGGTGATGCTTTCCCAATTAAGAGATGCAATTTTTGATTGTATATTTTGCATAGAGTTTTTTTGTAGAGGCGCACAGCAGTGCGTCTTTAATGTTATTAGAAATTTGAATTTATCTGCGCGCCTTCCCAGCCAATAATTGCAGTTTTTCTTGTATTTCCCCACATATAACCGCCAAATGTTCCTGTTGATTGAATCACGCGATGGCATGGAATAAGAAAAGCTATTGGATTGTTTCCAATGGCAGTTCCAACTGCTCTTGAGGCATTTGGTTTTTCGATTTGCTGTGCAATTGAACCGTAAGTACAAAGCTGTCCCATTGGGATTTTTAGCAAGGTTTCCCAAACTTTCAATTGAAAACCAGTTCCTTTTAAATGCAATTTTATTTCAGATAATTTATTCCAGTCATTTTGAAAAATGAAAAGTGCATTTTGTTGTAGCAAATCCAGTTTCGAGCAGAATGTAGCATTTGGAAATTTGTATTTTAAATTTGTGAATCCAATTTCTTCATTTTCGGCGAAAGCCATAAAACAAACCCCTTTATTGGTTGAGGCCACAATAATATTACCAAACGGACTTTCGGCAAAACTGAAATTAATTTCCAGATTTTTTCCTCCGTTTTTATATTCGGCTGGCGTCATTCCTTCAATTTTAACAAATAAATCGTGTAAACGGCTCGTTCCTGAAAGTCCGGTATCAAAAGCTGCATCAAATAAGGTTGCCTGATTATCTTCCTTAAGAATTTTTTTGGCATGTTCAACACTGATATATTGCAAAAATTTCTTCGGACTTGTGCCGGCCCATTCTGTAAACAAACGCTGAAAATGAAACGGACTCAAATGTACTTGTTCGGCAATTTCATCAAGATTGGGCTGCATTTTAAAATTGGCTTTGATATAATCGATCGCATCAGCAATTCGGTTATAATTTATCTTTTCCTGTGTGTCCATTTTCTTCAATTTTATAATGCAAATATCGACAGGCTTTTGCAGTCAGGAAATCCGAAACTTGCGAAGTTGTTTAAAATTCCAGAGCTCACAGTCAAAGAACCTGAGATTACTATAAAGTCTTTTCCATCTTATAATTGATCAGCTCAATGCCTAAACGAATGTTTTTTTGTTCAGCTTTGACGATAAATCCTTTTTTTCCAAAAAATGGTTTAGCCGTTATACTTACATCCAAAGTTATGGTTTTAGAACATTGATTTCTAGCTTCGATTTCTAATTCAGTTAAGATTTTAGCGGCAATTCCTTGTCGTTGAAAATCTTTATGAATGTAAAAGAAATCAATGTAATTTTCATTTTTGAGCGTTCCAAAACCTGCAATTTTATTTTGAATAATGGCTAATAAAACGCATTGCATATTGATTACTTCAAGCCAGCGTTCTGTATTTTTAACACCCGAAACCCAAGCTTGAATTTGAGATGCATTATAATCATTTTTACAGACAGACTGAATGGTTTCAATATACAATTCCTGCATTTCTTTCAAGTCTGAAATTGTTGCTTTCCTGAAATTCATCTTTTGAAGCTAATTAACGTTGATACTATTTAATTTTGCCTTTTCTTAAAGAGATGCTTATTAATTTATATCCATTTTCGGTTCTTAAAAACTGAATATGATCTTGTTCTAAATCTTTTTTATTTTTTGAATTGATTATGATACTTTTTACGGGATAAAGCCATTCTTTGGCTTGTCTGCAATTATTAAAATAAACATCGTATTCATTTGATTCGAAAATAAATTGGTTTAACCCTTGTGAAGAAACAAAGTAGTCTGTTTTTACAGCATTTAATTCCTGCAATTTTAGCTTTAAAGAATTGTAATTCCGATCAATGAATTTTGATTTTTGCTCGCTTATCCATCCAATTGGTTCTTTCCAATAGATAATTTTATCAAATGAATGTGTAAGTACATTGTCTTTAGAAATATTGGTAAGTAGATTTTCTTTAAGCCAAAATTCAAACTCTTTCTCAAAATTGATGAAAGAATAATATTGTCCGTCAACTCCAATGAAATTTTCCCTTGTTGGATCTTTACTTGGCATTGCTGATTTTTGTACAGAATAAAAATTTAATTCATCATTATAACTAAAGTTTTCAATTAGGATTTTGTTGTTGATGTCGATTAGAAACTCTTTTCCTCCTGTCCAAAAAAACAGTTCACCATCTTGTTGTTTAACTGCATCTTTTAGCGCTATAATCATTCCGTTTGTCACTCTTGTTACATTATCATATTCAGCCGGAATTACGATTTTTCCTTCCTTATTAAAGAAACCCATTTTATTGGTTTTATGGTCAATAAATCGAATAAATCCTTCGTTTTCGCAATCAAAACCATTATCAAAAATATATAAACTGTCCCGGCCCACAGTTTTTCCAGATTTGGTTAAATAATAACTTTTCCAGTTTTCGGGTGTTTCTTCAGCAACTGCGATTATGTCATCAAATTTGTGAGCAATAGTCAGACTATAAAATTTAGGTTCAATTTTGATGTTGCCTTTTTGATCTTTAAATCCCAAATGAGTTGTGTCTTTATCCCAAAATGCAATCCAGGTGTCTTTGTTTTGCGAAAAGGCAGCAGAATTTAGAATTAGAAAAGTAAAGATGATGATCTTCTTCATAAAATTTGGTTAGCGCAGATAAATTTCCGTTTCATTATTTTTTGCTTCATTAAAACACTCCGAGCATAACATTTTAAAATCAGCTTTGGCCTGAAAAACATCAGTCCATTCTTCGCCATTCTCTAAAAGCCATTCTTCACATGCTCCGCACCATGCAATTTGCGGAAGATCTTGTTCGGCTTCAGAATAGAAAAATCCTGTTTTTTCCTTTGAATCTATTGCTAATGCAATGTGGATACAAGAGAACGACATGTCTTTGGAACCATGTACCTCACATATAACTTTTTCGATCATTTGTTTATTATTGTAATTTTCTTAAAGCCAATTTTTACATGACTTCAATGAACCTGTATTTTAATTTATTGGCAGCAAATTCGGTATGCAAAGTCAATTCCGTTTCTCTGTCATTTTTGGTAAAAAGTTTGGCTTCGACTCCAAACCCTTCTCCGGAGTCATATTTAAAGATAGTGAATTTTGACTCTAAAATCTTTAACTCAGGAGATTCGTCACTTTTAAAATAATCAAACAATTCCTCTTGGATTTCAGCAAGAACCGCTGGTTTGATTCCGAATTTAGTTTCTAAATTGTTAGTGTTCATTGAATTAATTTCATCGATTAATTGACTGTTTAATTCAAAGGCTATTTTTAGAATGTCTTTGTCTGTCATAATGTAATGCGAATAAAATTATAGGAAAAGCATATTAGGACCAAACACTTTTTTTGGTTGAATGAAGTAATTTATTTTTTTCTTTCCTGTTTTTCTTTTTCTTTTTTTGCCTTTTCCTCTTCTTTTATCCTTTTCTCTTCTTCGTGTTTTTGGGTAAGTTCTTCCTTTTTAATTTTTTCAGTTTGAATTTGATTTTGCAAATCCTGAATTTTATGGGTGCTTTTTTCTATATCCGATTTCGATTTAGAAACTTCTTTTTCAGACTTTATAATTCGCTTTTTAGACTTTTCTATATTTTTTTGAAGGTCAGAATTATTGCCATTTGAACTGTTTTCAAGATTAGATAATTGTTCTTTTATAGACTTTAACTGGGCTTCTTTTTCTGCTGATTTGGTTTGTAGCTTCTTTAGTTTTCTTTCTTCATTAGCCAATTTGTCTTCTGCCGTTTGAATGTTATTAAGATTACGGGCCATATCGCGCTGTTGCCTTTGTTGCTGCAAAAACATTTGGTTTTGCTGTCTGAATATGGCATTGCTAGACTGCATTTGTCTTTGCATGCTGGATTGAGCAGTCGAAAGGAAAGGTAAAATAGAAAGCAACATTAAAATTAGGCGTGTTCTCATAATTTGGTTTAGATATTGGGGATTTGAATTTCAAATGTAAAACTTAAATTTCAAATGTATGCACATTCTCTTGTTAAAGGCGAGATGTTGATTTTTGCACTGCGTGAGTGATAGCAGCAGGCTACCGAAGTAGCGCGAATAGCCCGACAGCATCCTGATAAAAGGGCGTATATGCGCACAGTAATATTTGCCCTTTTATCGGGATGGTGGCACGCCCAAGTTATTTTTAGATTGTACATTAAATGCAAAACCAGATAAATTTTTTAGAAATTTTTGGGTTTACAGGAGTGCTTAAAAAGATTATTGTAATTTGTAATATTCTAATTTAGTATTGCCACAAACAATTTCTGCAACTCCATTTTCAGTTTCAGAACCTATCTCATATGCTTTTAAAAAACCTGAAGTTTCATCAACATAATATTGCCAAACAGATTTGTCTTTAAATACAAGTTCTGTGAAAAATGGCATATAACTAATATAAGGAGTTTCTTCTGCTTTGTGGCAAAAAATTAAAGGCTCTGTTTTTACTAAACACCATTCTTTCGATTTTTTGTAAAGTTCAAAAAATAATATTTCATTAGAATTAATGGTTATCATTTCGCCAACCGGACTATTTTCGTCGGGGATGATTCCATTTCCAGGAGGATTGATTTTTTTCCAGTTGCCAGATATATTACTCAATAAATTTTCTCTGACGATTGGTTTTAATGAATCGTATTTTTTATAAGCAATTTGACCTAATTCATTATCTGGAATAATATGATGAGTGAAAAAAAATAATTGAATTGCTTTTTCATTTTGATTCTCTTTTAAAAAAGATTGTCCCAAATTAAATCGCTCTTTTTGAAATTCGTATTTAGAATTGGTTTGAGCTGTTGCTTTGGTAATTGCAATTAAAAGAATAATAAAAACATAGTTTTTCATATTTTTAAATTCTTACAATAATACAAAAACCCTCACATTTCTGCAAGGGTTTCTATAAATCTAAAATCTAAACTCAGAAATCTAAATTTTCTTAGTATCTGTAATATTCCGGTTTAAAAGGACCTTTAACATCAACACCAATATAAGCAGCCTGATCGTCACGAAGAACCTCAAGTTCAACACCTAATTTAGCTAAGTGCAAAGCAGCCACTTTTTCATCTAAATGTTTTGGTAACATATAAACGTCATTGTTGTAAGCAGCGCTGTTTTTCCATAATTCGATTTGAGCCAAAGTCTGGTTGGTGAATGAGTTACTCATTACAAAACTTGGGTGACCTGTAGCACAACCAAGGTTTACTAAACGACCTTCAGCCAGGATAATGATATCTTTTCCGTTGATTGTATATTTGTCAACCTGAGGTTTGATTTCGATTTTTGATGCACCGTGGTTTTTGTTTAACCAAGCCATGTCGATTTCGTTATCGAAGTGACCGATGTTACAAACAACAGTTTTGTCTTTCATCTGCTCAAAGTGCTCACCAAGAACGATATCTTTATTTCCTGTAGTGGTAATGATGATGTCAGCATTAGCAATTACAGTGTTTAATTTTTTAACTTCATAACCGTCCATTGCAGCTTGTAAAGCACAAATTGGATCGATTTCAGTAACCGTTACAATAGATCCTGCACCTCTGAAAGAAGCAGCAGTTCCTTTTCCAACATCACCATATCCACAAACGATAACTCTTTTTCCAGCTAACATTAAGTCAGTTGCACGACGTACAGCATCTACAGCAGATTCTTTACAACCATATTTGTTATCAAATTTAGATTTAGTTACAGAATCGTTAATGTTGATTGCAGGCATTGGCAATGTTCCGGCTTTTACTCTTTCGTAAAGTCTGTGAACACCAGTTGTAGTTTCTTCAGAAAGACCTTTAATTCCAGGAACCAATTCAGGAAAACGATCAATAACCATGTTTGTTAAATCTCCACCATCATCCAAAATCATGTTCAATGGTTTTCTGTCTTCACCAAAGAATAAAGTCTGCTCAATACACCAGTCAAAAGATTCTTCATCAAGACCTTTCCAGGCATAAACCTGAATTCCGGCAGCAGCAATTGCAGCAGCAGCCTGATCCTGAGTAGAGAAAATGTTACAAGATGACCACGTAACCTCTGCACCAAGAGCAATTAAAGTCTCGATCAAAACAGCAGTCTGGATCGTCATGTGTAAACATCCGGCGATACGAGCACCTTTAAGAGGCTGTTCGTCTTTGTATTCAGCACGAAGCGCCATTAAACCTGGCATTTCAGCTTCAGCTAGTTCAATTTCTTTTCTTCCCCAAGCCGCTAGAGAAATATCTTTTACTTTGAAAGCCACATAAGGCGTAGTTGTAGTACTCATTTATAGTATATTTGTATTGTAGAATTTTTTGCAAATTTACGGAATACCTTTTGAATTTCGAATAATTTCTGTAAGATTTGTGAAATGTTTAATTTCTTAATCTTTAGAATATTAGCCAATTACTATTTTTTTGAAGCTAATCCTGCTGTACACTATATCTTTTGTGCCGAACCCCGGCACAAAAGGATGCCGTTTCCATCAGGGCTAAAAGATCACAAATTAAACAGAAGTTTAGTTTTCAGACTAAGAAAAAATTACTAATTCACAACCCACAATTCATAATTATTAGAGAATGCCTTTATTTCAAACCATACATTGCAGCGATACAACCAAAATTTTAATTTGGGAAATAACAGAAACTCTTGAGGAATTATTGAGCAAAGTAGTTTTAAAAGAGAAAACACAAAAGAGACTTGACGGAATGAAATCTCAAATGCATCAGCGTGCTTTTTTAAGTGTTCGCATGCTGATTCAGGAAATGGGTTTTACCGATAAGGACTTGCATTATGATGAATTTGGAAAGCCGTATTTCGACTGTCATAATTATATTTCTATAACACATTCGTATCATTTTGCGGCC
This sequence comes from uncultured Flavobacterium sp., assembly GCF_946478785.1. The sequence goes on along the minus strand of NZ_CAMLDD010000013.1, from coordinate 129,193 downwards.
ATTATTATCAGTCATGAAACAGTTGGAATTGATATGGAACTCCAGCGTCAAAAAATTATCCGCATTGCGGATAAATTCACCGATTATGAGTGTAGTTATCTGCAGCCTGATTCGACAGAAGAATATGTGAAAAAATTGACAGTAATCTGGGGAGCAAAAGAAGCTATCTTCAAAATCAGAAACGAAAAAGGAATCAGTTTTAAAGACCACATACAGGTACAGGATTTTTCTTTAGACAGTAAAAAAACAAATGCAAGTTTGCACTTTGATGATTTGGTAAAAGATTTTGATGTCCATTATGAGAATATACACTCAGAAAATTTTGAGGGAAATTTCACTTTGGTTTATGCTTTTGAGAAGTAATCACAAGGCTTGGTCATTGCGAGGAACGAAGCAATCTCATGTGCTAAAATAATATAGTGTTGCGTCGTTCCTCTCAATGCCAGCAGAAAGTTTAGATTTCGTTTTGTCTTTTTCGATTTTCAAACATACTCAAAAACAAAAAAGTCCCCATTTTTCGGGCACGTCTTTTAAGCGTTTCCACATTTTCTCCTTCAAAATGTTCGTCTAGGGTCTGAAACCAATAGTTGAGCCAAATGCCAAATTCGTTTGAAGTGATTTTGCCTTCAAAATGAGCATCCACTTCATTGTGTGCTTCAAGCGGATTGCCTTTGTATTTTTGTACAGCAAACAAGTTGGTTTCCCAAAAATCAGTCAGCTTTTCTAAATGCGCATCCCAATCCTTAATCATCGTATTAAAATAAAAACCGATTTCTTCATCGGCCCTTATCTTATTATAGAATTGATGTACTAAAAACTCGACATCAGCCCTGTTTTCTATTAGTTTTTTCATATATGTAATCGCTTTAAAAAATTATTTGTATGAACAATTCTTAATTGTGATTTCACAGAATTATGGTGTTTAACAAAATAAATAATACACTTAAAACGGCACTTAGAATTAAAAGGTTAAAAACAATTTTGTGTTTCATTTGTGCTAAAATTGAAGTGTTTACAAAGATACAGGCTAATACAATTATTGCCAACTGTATCATTTGACCAATTGATGTTCCGTTAGCTAAAACATACATCGCGGCCGCGCCTCCTAAACAGCTTTGACCAATTACAGCCATCGCTGCAGAACCCATGTAACTTTTATTGAAATTTTCGAATGTTGTTTGATATAGTGTCATGATATTGAGATTTTTATACTACAAAGGTACGGTCGCAATACCACCTCATTTTATGACTTAAATCATAAAACGAGAACTATTTTATCTGTATACTTTTCGGTTTATAATTTTTAAAAATCCCTTTTTTTCCAATGATTTAATAGTTCTAATCACGGTTTCAACTCGTAAGCCTGTTAAATCTCCTATTTGCTGCCTTGTAAAATTAATAAGGAAACCGTTAGCATCTTTTTTAAAATTAAAATAAGCAATTCCGTGATCAATCAGTTTTAAAATGCGATGTTCTGGCTCCTGCGTTGACATTTCTGCCGCCATAACCGATTTGTAATATAACCGCTGTGCTAAATTCTCAATTATTTTGAGACTGATTGCCTGGTTTTCTTCCAGTAGTTTCATAAAATTAACCTTTGTAAGAAGAAATATTTCAGTATCTTCAACTGCAATAGCATTTGCTGGATATTTTTGGTTTAGGAATAATGGAGGTTCTCCGAAAGATTGCCCTTTATAAAATATGCCCTGAATAAATTCTTTGCCGTCATCATTGTAATTGCTCATTTTAATTTCACCTGAAATAATCTGATAGTAATGGGTAGGTAAATTCCCTTCCTCAAAAATAATTTCACTTTTATTGAAGAACTTCTTCGCAGCACCATATTTTTCTAATACTTCAGTCGAAATCATAATTATTTCCTTTGTTTTTTACTAACCCCAAACACAAATATAATTCATTCAGATAGTTCTTCTACATTAAAAAACTTTTACTTTTACGGTCGTTATGAAGCAAAAATTACTCAATATACACCAGCAGATTTTAGAAGCTAAAAAAGAGAGCCAAAAATTATTGGCGATACTTTTAGATCCTGACAAAATTGTATGGGAAAATTTAGATCATCTATTAGATAAAATAAACCAGTCACCTGCGACACATATATTTGTTGGGGGAAGTATTGTTAAGACAAATATTTTAGAGGATTTAATTTCACAATTAAAACAAAAAACAAACTTACCCGTTGTTATATTTCCGGGAGATCCATCGCAGATTTCGCCACAGGCTGATGCGATTTTGTTTTTGTCATTATTGTCTGGACGAAATCCGGATTATTTAATAGAGTATCAGGTACAGGCAGCACCGATTCTTAAAAAAACAAATCTTGAGGTTATTTCAACAGGTTATATTTTAATTGAGAGCGGTAACGAAACAGCAGTAGCAAGAGTTAGTAAAACACAGCCCCTCAATCGCCTGGATTTTGACCTGGCTTTGGCAACTGCACAGGCCGGAGAAATGTTAGGAAATAAATTAATTTATCTGGAAGCAGGGAGCGGAGCGAAAAAACCTGTTCCATTAGAGATGATTCAGTTAATAGCTCAAAATATAGAGATTCCTATAATAGTTGGAGGAGGAATTACAGATTTACAAGGAATTCGAAATGCCTATAATGCAGGAGCAGATTTAGTAGTCATTGGAACGGCTTTTGAAAACAACAACCATTTTTTTGATTCATAAACAAGATAAACAATATCCAGAATGATTGATTTTTTTCTAAACAGTTATAAAAATGCTCCCTTATGGCACATCGCATTAGAGTTTTTGGTTTTTGTTTGTGGGATATTAAGTGTTTGGTTCGCTAAAAAAGAGAATATCTGGGTGTATCCAACGGGGTTAATTGCTACAGTAATTTCGGTCTATTTACTCTATGTTGCAGGTTATCTGGGAGATATGCTTTTAAATGCATATTTTTCAATTATGAGCCTATATGGCTGGTACAACTGGGCAAAGGGAGGGACAAATGAGAACAATTTGCCAATAACCCGTACAAATCTTAACGAAAAAATTATAGGAATTTTATTGTTTATTGTTACTATTTTTGTAGTTTTAAGTATTTATAAATATTTCGATTATGAAATCAAGGCTGATAATTATGTCGACATGATTTCTTCAGGAATTTTTTTCGCCGGAATGTGGTACATGGCAAAGAAAAAAATTGAAAACTGGACACTTTGGATAATTGGTGATATTATTGTTGTGCCGCTTTATGCCTACAGAGGCTTGGGAATGTTGGCCCTTCAATATTTAATTTTTACAATTTTGGCTATTTCAGCTTATTTAGAATGGAGAAAAATCTTAGACAGCAAAAAACAAACATTATAAAGATCGCCTTATTTGGGCCTGAAAGCACAGGGAAAACTACATTGGCAAAACAACTTGCCTCTCATTATGAGACAGAATGGGTTCCTGAATTTGCACGTGATTATTTGCAGTCAAAATGGCAAGAAAGTAAACAAATTTGTTCTGAAGAAGACATGATGCCAATTGCCTATGGGCAGGTAGCATTAGAAAATGAAAAGCTGTATACTGCCCAAAAATATCTTTTTTGCGATACTAATCTAATGGTGACTAAAGTTTTTTCTGAAGTCTATTACGGTTTTTGTAATCCAGTTTTGAATGAAGCTGCCTTGGCACATGACTACGATTTGTTTTTTCTGACAGATATCGATGTTCCATGGGAGAAAGATGATATTCGGGACAATCCTAATAAAAGAGAAACTGTTTTCTCTGTTTTTAAGCAAACGTTAATCGACAATAAAAAACCTTTTATTACTATTTCTGGTGATAAGGAAAGCCGTTTGGCCAAAGCTATAACGATTATTGATAATCTGGCAATTGCTAAAAAGAAAGGATTCTCATCGGCAGATTTTGTCGAAATTTATAATCACGGAATCCCTTTCGAGAATATACTCAAACAGCTTAAAATTTTTAAAAAAGGAATTTCAAAATGTAATTTAATAAGTCCTGCGACTGTTAACAACGGAATTTTAAGTTTATCAACTGCTGATTTTGAAGAAAAAGCTAAGTTCTTTGACCTTCATAAAGAGAATTTTAAAATATGTAAATTTATTCCCGCTTCTGGTGCAGCAACCAGGATGTTTAAATTTTTGATTGCTTTTTTAAATAATTATGACATTGAAAAAGAAACAATTAATTCTTACATTAATAGAAAAAAAGACAACGATTTGTCTATTTTTATTGTTGGTATGGATAAGTTTCCATTTTTTAAAGAGGTTTATAAGCAGCTAAAAGTAATTTATCCTGATTTTGATAGTTTAGACAGAGATCATAAAAATTATTATTTTATAAAATTATTATTGTCTCCGGATTATTTTGATTTTGCCAATAAACCAAAAGCGGTTTTGCCTTTTCACAAGTATAAAACGCATATTGCCAACCCGATTCATGAACATTTGAATGAATGCATACATTATGCAGCGACAAATAAAACTTCAAATCTGCATTTTACAGTTTCCGAAGCACATCGGGAATTATTTGAAAAAGCTATTGAGAAAGTCAAAGAAAAAGTTGAATCTGAATCAGGAACTCAAATAAATATTGGTTTCTCTTATCAAAACAAGCAGACAGATTCTATTGCTGTAGATATAAAAGATAATGTTTTCAGAAGTCAGAAAGGATCTTTCGTTTTCAGACCTGGTGGCCATGGAGCATTGATTGAAAACCTTAATAACATTGATGCTGATGTTATTTTCATAAAAAACATCGACAATGTTATTCAAAATAATATTAATAAGACTACGCTATATAAAAAAGCATTAGGCGGAATTTTGATAGAATCGCAACAAAAAGTTTATGCTTATTTGAAGGCAATTGAGGAGGGGCTGATTAAAGAAGAAGATATTGAGGAAATAGTTAATTTTTTAATGCAAAAGCTTAATATTGAAATGACTGGCGACTTTAATAAATTTACTGTTGAACATAAAATAAGTAAGATAAAAGAGCTTCTGAACAGACCAATAAGGGTTTGCGGAATGGTTAAAAATGAAGGAGAAGCGGGAGGGGGGCCTTTTTGGGTACGAAATGAAAGAGGCGAAATTTCACTGCAAATAGTAGAAAGTTCACAAGTCGATTTAACCAATAAAAAGCAAAAATCAATTCTGGATAAGGCAACCCATTTTAATCCCGTTGATTTGGTTTGCGGAACTAAAAATTATAAAGGTGAAAAGTTTAATCTGGAAGACTTTGTAGATCATAATACAGGATTCATTGTTGAAAAAAGCGCCGAAGGAAAAATAGTTAAGAATTACGAATTGCCAGGATTGTGGAATGGCGGAATGTCTAATTGGCTTACCATTTTCGTTGCAGTTCCATTAATTACTTTTAATCCGGTTAAAACCGTAAATGATTTACTAAAACAGGCACATCAGCCAAAATAATGGATTTAGAAAAAATCATATCAGAATTAAATTTTAAGGCTGTTAGAAGCAGTGGTGCCGGAGGACAAAACGTAAACAAAGTTTCATCGAAAGTAGTGCTGAGTTTCGATTTAAATACTTCACAGGCTTTATCTGAAGAACAAAAATTGTTACTGCAAACGAATTTAGCCTCTCGTTTAACTTCTGAAAACATTCTGATTTTAAATTGTGACGAAGACAGAAGCCAACTTAAAAATAAAGAAATTGTTGTAAAGCGTTTTTTAGAAATTATCAAAAAAGGATTGTTTGTTCCTAAAGTTAGAAAAACTACCAAAGTCCCAAAGTCCGTAATTAAAAAACGAATTAAGGATAAGAAGAATATTTCTGAAAGGAAGCAATCTCGTAGAAAACCAAATTTAGATTAGGGAATATCTTTTTTTTAAATTTTTTGGTTCATATTATGGGTTTCAGCATTACTTAGAGACGTGCATTATAATTTTTATAATTTTAATCTATTGATATTTTATTCTGTATAAATATTTACTATATTGGTAGTGTTGATAAATAAAAAAACGGATCATGATAGAATATAGTTTTGGAGCGAATTCTAATAGCGCAACTAAAAAAATTGCTGAATTTATAAAAAGCTTTGAGCCAAAAATAAATTTTGAAATTGAAGATAGTTATTTTGGAAAACTGATAAATTGCAAATTTGAAAATGAAATTGAAAAAGATTCATTTATAAAAACTTTAAGCAATTCACTTAATATTGCAGAAGATGGAACATATTTAGGTTAGTAACATTGAAAGGTTGGTTCAAGATAAAACTCAGCTCGTTTGGAATCAGTAATTTAGCATACCGGCGTAACATCATTTTTACAGTCTAACTGAATTGATTGCAGTTTTTAAATTTTAATTTAAAAACTGCGATGTTATTACAAATTGAATAGTTCGATAAAATTTCAATTTTGATTTATTGTAATTGATATTGATTTTTGCAATTTTAAACACTACTTTTGCACTGTCTCAAAGGGGTGCTCTAAATAACGAGCTGAGATCATACCCAAAGAACCTGAGCGAGTAATGTTGCTAAGGGAAAAACGACAATTTTTAGTTTGTACTATCATACTTTGTCGGAACACATTTATTAATTTAACCAAAAGAATAATTCCCCCTTTTATTCGTAATTTTTTACGGATGAAAACTATTTTTAAAGGTACTGAAGTGCTAAGTTACAAAGGTTCTAAGTTGAACCTGAAATCTATTTTGTTTACTCTATTTTCTATTTTCTGTTGCCTAACTTCTTTCGCTCAGGAAGAACAGGATTCTGTAAAAGTCAATCAACTTGATAATGTATTGGTATCAGCCGTTCGTGTCACTACAAAAACGCCGGTTAGTTTTAGTAATCTGGATAAAAAAGATATTAAATACAGAAATCTGGGTCAGGATATTCCAATTCTTATGAATTATCTTCCATCGGTAGTGACGACTTCTGATGCCGGAAACGGAATGGGCTACACAGGAATCCGTGTTCGTGGAAGCGACGCTACGAGAGTGAATGTCACTATAAACGGGATTCCATACAACGATTCTGAAAGTCAGGGAACATTTTGGGTAAACATGCCGGATTTCGCTTCATCTGTAGAAAGTCTGCAATTGCAGCGTGGTGTGGGAACATCAACGAATGGTTCGGGTGCTTTTGGCGCCAGCTTAAACATGCTGACAGATAATTACGCTGCAAAAGCAAATGGTGAAATTTCAAGTTCTTATGGAAGTTTCAATTCGAATAAAAATACCGTAAAATTCAGTACAGGTTTGTTAAACGATCATTTTGAATTAGCCGGCCGTTTATCTACCATTAAATCTGACGGTTATGTAGATCGCGCAAGCTCTGATTTAAAGTCCTATTTTTTGCAGGGAAGCTACGTTGGTAAAACAACTTTGATTAAAGCATTGGTGTTTGGCGGAACAGAAAAAACATACCAATCCTGGAACGGAATCGATGCTGAAACTTTAAAAACAGACAGGACTTTTAATTCGATTGGTCAAAAATATGATGATGAAGGGAATCCGGAAGGCTTTTATGATAATCAAATAGATAATTACCAACAAGACCATTACCAATTACATTGGAGCGAATCATTATCGGATAAATGGAGTACGAATTTAGCTTTTCATTACACAAAAGGAAAAGGGTATTATGAAGAATATGCAGATGATTGGTATTTTCAGAATGTAGCGTTTAGTAATGAGACGACATTTGATTTTTTAGGATTTACGCCAATAACTGTTGATGGTAATCAGGTTAACTCGACAGACTTAGTACGTCAAAAATGGTTAGATAATGATTTTTACGGAACAACCTTTTCTGTAAAATATAAGGAGGAAAAATTAGATGTAATCGTAGGTGGAGGCTGGAATAAATATGAAGGGGATCATTTTGGTAAAATAATATGGGCACGATATGCATCGCAATCAGAATTGGGAGATCATTACTACGATGATTTTTCGACTAAAACGGATGGAAACATTTTTGCGAAAGCAAATTATCAATTTACCGAAAAATTAAGCTTTTATGGAGATTTACAGTACAGAAATGTCACTTACAAAGCTAATAGTCTGGATACAGGTTTAGTCGATGATACTTTTAATTTCTTTAATCCAAAAGCAGGTTTGAGCTTTGAAATCAATCAGAAAAACACTTTGTATTTTTCTTATGCAAGAGCCAATCGAGAGCCAAACAGAACCGATTATGAAAGTGGAAATGTAAAACCTGAAAAACTGAATGATTTTGAACTAGGATGGAGGTTCAATTCGGATAACTTTAAATTGAATACCAATTTCTATTATATGGGATACAAAGATCAATTGGTTTTAACAGGAGAACTAAACGATGTCGGTTCACCGCTTCGTTCTAATAGTGGTGATAGTTACAGAGCCGGTATTGAGGTTGATGCAACATTTCAGCTTTCAGAAAAATGGTTTTTACAACCAAATATTACTTTAAGTCAAAACAAAAACAAAAATTTTTATTTTACTAGAGATGCGGTTTTGCAAAACTTGGGTGAAACAAATATTGCTTTTTCACCAGAAATTATAGCAGGAAATCGTTTGACTTTTATGCCAATTAAAAACTTGCAATTATCGTTATTATCTAAATTTGTTGGTGAGCAATTTATGGGAAATATTGACTCGGAACTTTCGAAATTAGACAGTTATTTTGTAAATGATTTGAATGTCTCTTATGAAATTAAAACTGATAAAATTTTCAAATCTATTATGATATCAGGATTGGTAAATAATATTTTCGATTTAAAGTACGAAAGCAACGGATTTTTCTATACTTATGATGATGATTATTCTAATCCTCCAGCGGTTACGACTGTTGAAGGTGTGGGGTACTATCCACAGGCAGGAATTAATTTCTTAATTGGACTTACTTTGAAATTCTAAATTTCTAATAACAAAGAAGCCTGAAAGTCAACTTTCAGGCTTCTTTGTTTAATTATAAACATGAATCATATTGCCATTTACTTCAATACGATATTGCTTCATTGGATATTCTTTCTCTCCAAGCCCGGTAAAAAGACTGTAGGTGCTTTTATCGCAGGAACAAACTGCATTAATTCCGTCGAGGGTCATTGCAGCACATGTTTTTGCAGGCTGATTAGGGCAGGCCGCATCAAAAGCAGTATACATTCCTTCGCCAACTTTCATTACGATAACACCTTGGGCACCTTCATTTGGAACCAATACAGGATTGCTAACATAAGTCAGTTTATTGTATAAAGGCAAACTGGTGTTGAGGTATAAATCAACACGATAATTAGGTATATTTGGATTTTTATTGCTTGGGCTATTATCGCTGCAAGAAAAGAGTACAGAAACAAAGAGTATTAAAAGCCAGAGTTTTTTCATTTATTTTAAAGGAAATTAGTGAAACAAAAATAATTTATTTGCTTTTGAATTCTATATGATTAACATATAATTATGTACTATAAAAAATAATAGTATATTTGTAATAAGAAAATCCCGTCCCGATGGGATTTTTTGTATTTATATAAACGATGAAGTTATGAGTAAAGTATCTTATTATACAGCAGAAGGATTAAAAAAATTAAAAGATGAATTGGAGCATTTAAAAAGTGTAATGCGTCCAAAAGCATCTCAGGATATAGCAGAAGCAAGAGACAAAGGAGATTTATCTGAAAATGCAGAGTATGACGCTGCCAAAGAGGCTCAGGGGTTGCTTGAAATGAGGATTTCAAAACTCGAAGAAGTATATGCTAATGCCAGATTAATTGACGAATCGCAATTGGATGTTTCAAAAGCATTGGTTTTATCTAACGTGAAAATCAAGAACCAAAGCAACGGAATGGAAATGACATATACGCTTGTTGCAGAAAGTGAAGCAGATTTGAAAACCGGAAAAATCTCCGTAACTTCTCCTATTGGAAAAGGTTTATTAGGAAAATCAGTTGGAGAGGTAGCGGAAATTACTGTGCCGAATGGTATTTTGAAATTTGAGATTCTGGAGATTTCCAGAGACTAAGTCATTGCGAGGAACGAAACAATCTCACTATTAAGATTTTTAAAAATTACAAAATGAGCATATTCACCAAAATAGTAAACGGAGAAATCCCTGCCTATAAAATTGCCGAAGACGATAATTATCTGGCTTTTTTAGATGTAAATCCAAATGCTAAGGGACACACGCTATGCATTCCAAAAAAAGAAATCGATAAGATTTTTGAAATGGATGATGAGTTGTATTTGGGATTGATGAAATTTTCTAAAAAAATTGCAATCGCTTTAGAAAAAACAGTTCCCTGCAAAAGAGTCGGAATGGCAGTTGTTGGTTTAGAAGTTCCTCATGCACACGTACATTTGATTCCGTTAAACGAAATGGACGAAATGCGCTTTCACAATAAAGTATCTCTTTCTAAAGAAGAATTTGAAGCTCTGGCAAAAAATATTCAGTCTAATCTGTAATATATTAGAAAAAAGTAAAAAATGCCGTAATTGATTTTTACGGCATTTTTTTATTTAGTGAAATCTGAAATGTAGTTCCTTTTCCAATTTCAGAATGTAAAACTTTAATTTTCCCGCTGTGATATTCTTCAACTATTCTTTTGGTTAGCGATAGACCCAATCCCCAGCCCCGTTTTTTTGTTGTAAACCCAGGTTCAAAAATGGTTTTGAATTGGTTTTTCGAAATTCCGGTTCCTGAATCTTTGATGTTTATTTTTACATGATGGTTGTCCTGCTCAATCTGGAGATCTAAAGTACCTTTTCCTTTCATGGCATCAATGGCATTTTTTATCAGGTTTTCAATAGTCCAGCTATGAAGCGTTGGATTAATCAGCACAAAAATGGGCTTGTCCGGAGTGTGATATGAAAAGTTAACCTGCTTAGAAAAACGGGATTGTAAATACTCGAAAGTGTTTAAAGTTTCGGCAACAACATCATGATTTTCCAAGACAGGAACAGACCCAATTTTAGAAAACCGATCAGTAATTGTTTGTAATCTTTCGATATCTTTTTCTATTTCGAATGTTATCGACTGGTCAATTTGTTCGGTTTTTAAAATTTCAACCCAGCCAATTAATGATGACAAGGGCGTTCCAATCTGGTGAGCCGTTTCTTTTGCCATTCCCGCCCATAGTTTGTTTTGAGTTGCTATTTTTGTGCTTTTGTAAAAATTGTAAATCAAAGCGGCAAACAAAAAGATAATTAGTAATAAGGCAATAGGATAATATTTAAGTTTGTTCAGTAATTCCGAATTTCCGTAATACAACTGCTGATATTTTCCTGGAGAATATTCAAAGATTATAGGCTCATTTTCGCGTTTTAATTTTTTTATAAACGCCATATATTTTTGTTTGTCATTAAGGATTTCCTCAGGAACATTTTTAGAATTAATAATTTTATCATACATCACCAGCATTACGGGAACCGAATTATTACTATTTGTAATTTCAAGCGGCAAATCAAGATCTGTATATTCATCGGCATTGATAATTGTTTTTTGTGCGTTGGCCAAAATATTCATTTTCAATCGCTCTTCGTTTTTGAATATTTGAAAAAAGGTATAGGTATTCCAAAGTATCAGCGAAATGATTGAAAATGAAATAAAAATAATAATCCAACGGGTTGTATTTCTGCTTTCAGAAAAATGCATAGCGTAATTTTTGAGGTATAAATATAACGAAATAAACACGTTTTATATTTTGTGAGTGTTTAAAGATTTTGCTTTTAAGCCTGAAACTATTTCTTTGACTTAATCCAATTCTATATTTTTGTAATTGCTAAAAACGATTCTGTTAAAAAACAAAAACTTATGATTAGTATTAATCCAAAAGAGATACCAACGGCAAAATTACAAGGTTATCTGCAAAGTGCTATTGGACCACGACCAATTGCTTTTGCAAGTACAATTAGTACAAAAGGAATTCCGAATTTATCGCCTTTTAGTTTCTTTAATGTATTTAGTGCCAATCCGCCAATTTTGGTTTTTTCGCCTTCAAGACGTGTCCGTGACAATACGATTAAACACACTTTGATCAATGCCGAAGCGACACGTGAAGTCGTAATCAATGTGGTAAATTATGATTTAGTACAGCAAACATCATTAGCCAGTACAGAATATGGCGATGGCGTAAATGAATTTATAAAAGCAGGGTTGACACAAATCCCGTCAGATATAGTGAAACCATATCGTGTAAAAGAATCTCCGGTGCAGTTTGAGTGCAAAGTCACACAGATTATTCCGTTAGGAGAAGAAGGCGGTGCAGGAAATCTGATTCTTTGCGAAGTGGTTAAAATTCATATTCACGAATCGGTTTTAGATGAAAATGGAGCCATTGATCAGCATAAAATCGATTTGGTTTCAAGACTGGGAAATAATTGGTATTCAAGATCTAACCAGGGACTTTTTGAAGTACAAAAACCACTGACGACTTTAGGGGTTGGAGTAGATGTGATTCCGAATTTTATCAGGGAAAGCCCTGTTTTTAACGGAAACGATCTTGGAAAATTAGGCAATATTGAAGCCTTGCCTACAACAGAAGAAGTTAGTATATTTGTGAAAGAAAATTTTTCTGTAAAGGGAGTTTTGAGCTCAGATGATCAGGAAAAAATACATTTAGAAGCCAAAAAATATCTGGATAATGATGATATTACATCGGCCTGGAAAGTGCTTTTAGCAAAGAAATAAGAAACGAAATAATAATTAATATAGAAGAAGATGGAAGTTATAGGAAAAGTAAAAGTGATTAATCCGGAGCAGCAGGTTAGTGCCTCATTCAAAAAAAGAGAATTAGTTGTTACTACAGATGAGCAGTATCCGCAACATATTTTAGTTGAATTCACACAAGATAAATGTGATTTATTAAGCAACTACAAACAAGGTGAGGCTGTAAAAGTTTCTATTAATTTAAGAGGAAGAGAATGGGTTAATCCACAAGGAGAAACCAGATATTTCAATAGTATTCAAGGTTGGAGAATCGAAAGATTGGCACCGGAAGGTCCAGGGCAAACGCCTCCAATGCCAGCTGCAGAAGCTTTTGCTCCGGCAACAAATTTAAACGAAGACGAACCGGACGATTTACCTTTCTAAAAAAGGCGTAAATTCCAATATTTTAAATTCCAAATTCCAAATCATGCAGTGTATTTGGGATTTGGAATTTTATTTTTGAGTTAGTTTTGTCATTTAGACTGAAATTAGAAATCGCACAAGTAACTCCACAAAGAAGATTATGGACGTTTGAAATTGCTATTGTTATTGAAATTGATTTTTTAAAATGTATTACGTATCCAAAGATTTATTTTTCCCTCCAGTTTCAGAAGCCGATGAAGATGGTATTCTGTCCATTGGCGGTGATTTAAGTACTGAAAGACTTAAATTAGCTTACAAAAGTGGAATTTTTCCCTGGTTCAATGAAGGAGAACCCATCCTTTGGTGGTCGCCGGATCCGAGGATGGTTTTGTTTCTGGATGAATTGATTGTGTCTAAAAGTATGCGGAATATTTTGAATCGAAATCAGTTTAAAGTTACTTTTAATCAGAACTTTAAAGATGTAATTTCTAATTGTCAAAAAATAAAACGAGATGGTCAAGACGGAACCTGGATTTCAAACGAAATGATCGATGCCTATTGCAAATTAAACACTGAAGGAATCGCAAAATCGGTTGAAGTTTGGCAGGATGAGGTTTTGGTTGGAGGTTTATACGGAATTGATTTAGGCCATGTTTTTTGTGGTGAAAGTATGTTTTCTAAAGTATCGAATGCCTCAAAAGTTGCTTTTATAGCTTTGGTAAATTATTTAAAAGAAAAAAATTATAAGCTATTAGACTGTCAGGTTTATAATCCACATTTGGAAAGTTTAGGCTGTCGCGAAATTGAGCGTGATGAGTTTATGTCTATTTTAAAAAAGCAAGTAAAATGAGTGTTTACATTGTAAAAGAAATTTATATTTATCCGATAAAAAGTCTCGCAGGAATTAGCTGTCAGCAGGCTTTTGCTGAAGAAATGGGTTTTGAAAATGACCGAAGATGGATGCTCATTGACACAGATAATCAACTTATAACCCAAAGAGAATATCCTGTTTTGAGTCAGTTTTATCCTCAAATTTCAAACGGAAAAATCACGATTACTTTTCAGGATCATGAACACGAATTTTCAATGAATGAACATTTAGACGATCAGCTTTATACAAAAGTATGGGAAGATAAAAGTTTTGTTTTCGAAGTAAATAAAGTGACTTCAAAATGGTTTAGCGAGCATTTAGGATTTGGATGTAAATTGGTAAAAATCATTAAAACTGGAGATCGTAAACATGAAAGTTCAAGATCAAAAAAAACATATAATGTGAGTTTTGCAGATGCGTATCCCTACTTACTAATCGGTACAAGAAGTTTGGATTTTTTGAATGATAAATTAGAAGAAAAAATAACTATAAAAAGATTTCGCCCCAATATTGTAATTACTACGCAAAACCCTCATGAGGAAGATGATTTTGAGGAATTTAAAATTGGTAAAGTTCAGTTTAAAAATGTAAAACCCTGTGGAAGATGTATAATGGTTAATAATGATCCGCAGACTGGAGTTGTAAAAAAAGAGCCTCTGAAAACTTTGAGCAAATATAGAAATGTTAATAATTCTGTTTTGTTCGGCATCAATATTGTTGGTTTGAATCCGGGAATAATTCAGGTGGGTGATGCCGTTGTTTTCTAAAAATTCAATTTTGTGAAGCTGTAATTTAAAGTATTAAAAAGTACCAATTCATTTTTTAAGGTTGGTAATTCCAAAATTAATTTTAGTGTTTCATGTGCCATCATAGTGCCAATGATTCCGGGTAAAGTTCCTAAAACTCCGTTGAGGCTGCAATTCGGCACATCTTTTGGATTTGGCATTTCAGGAAATAAATCACGAAGGTTTTTGCTTCCGTTATGATTAAAAACGGCAACTTGTCCTTCAAACTTTAAAATGCTTCCATAAATTAAAGGTTTCTGAAGTGCAACGCAAGTATCGTTTACCAGATAACGAGTCGTAAAATTATCAGAACCATCCACAACAATATCATATTGCTGAATGATTTTCGATGCATTTTCGGATGTTAATTTTTCAAGAATTGCTTCAACTGTTATCAAAGGATTAAGCTTCGAAACAACATTTTTAGCTACAACTGCTTTTTCCTGACCAATTTCGTTTTCAGTATATAAAATTTGTCGATGTAAATTGTGGATTTCGATAGTATCGAAATCCATTATTCCAATAAAACCTACTCCAGCCGTTGCTATATATTGTAGAATCGGGCAGCCCAAACCTCCGGCCCCAATTACCAAAACTCTTGCTTTTTTGAGTTTTTCCTGACCTTCGTCCCCAATTTCAGGAAGAATGGTTTGTCGGTTATAACGTAAAAATTCTTGTATGATGCTCATTCTTTGAGTTAAGTGTTAAAAGTTAGATGTTATAAGTTGTCAGGTGGGGCGCAGATTCGAAACTCTGATTTACATTTTAGATTGAGGTTAGAATTTGGAATTTAAAGTTTGAATTTTATTGAAAACTTTTATCCCAGTCCTTCCAAACGGGTTCATAACCTTTTTTCGTGATGATTTCGGCAATTTCTCCTGCGGAACGTTCGTCACTTATTTCAAATTGTTCCAGTGATTGCGGATCAACAACATAACCGCCCGGATTTGTTTTAGAACCTGCGCTCATACTTGTTACGCCAATGGGAATAATATTGTTTCTGAATTTCTCATTTTCACGAGTTGAGATTGAAATTTCCAAATCCTCATTCCACAAACGATAAGCACAAATTAACTGTGTTAGATCCTTATCATCCATAATAAAATTGGGTTCAATAATGCCTTCAGCAGGACGTAATCTAGGAAATGAAACAGAATATTTGGTTTTCCAGTATTTTTTTTGAAGATAATCTAAATGCAAAGCATTAAAAAAGCTATCTGTTCTCCAGTCTTCTAAACCTAATAGAACGCCCAAACCTATTTTATGAATTCCGGCAGTTCCAATTCGGTCTGGAGTTTCAAGCCTGAAATCAAAGTTTGATTTTTTCCCTTTCGTATGGTATTTTTTGTAAACTTCCTGATGATATGTTTCCTGATAAACCAAAACAGAATAAACTCCGGCTTCATGTAAACGTTGGTATTCTTCAGTAGAAAGAGGCTGAACTTCCACAGAAATAATAGAAAATTGTTCTCTGATCAAGTCAATCGCATTCAGAAAGTAATTAATATTTACTGTATAATTAGCTTCACCGGTAACCAATAAAACATGATCGAATCCCAGTTTTTTTAAGGCCTCTACTTCGAGTTTTATCTCAGAGTCTAAAAGTGTTTTTCGTTTGATTTTATTATCCAGACTAAAACCACAATAAGTACAGATATTTTGACATTCGTTACTTAAATAAAGCGGAGCATACATTTGAATGGTTTTACCAAAACGCTTTTTAGTAATTTCATGGCATTCCTGTGCCATCTGCTCTAAATAATTTTGTGCAGCAGGAGAAATCAGAACTAAAAAATCATCCAGATTACGTTTGTTTTTAGCCAAGGAATACACAACATCTTTTGATGTGGTTTGATATATTTTAGATTGAATGGTTTTCCAATCATAATTTTCAAAAACCGATTTGAACGTTTTCATTGTATTATGTTTTGTTTCACGCAGATTTTGCAGATTAAGCAGATTTTTATTTAAATTTTATTTTTCTAGTTGAATCTGTAAAAATTTGAATATCATTTTATATTTTATTGACAACTCTAGTGATATTGTCTAGAATATTTACACAGTTAAAATTGACTAGCAAACCTAGTTTTATATTTGTTAACTTTAAGTAGGTTGTTAGTTGTTTGTAATGAATTGCTTTTAATTCTTCAACTGATTTTAATTCTATGATTACTTTGTCTTCAACTAATAAGTCAAGTTTAAAAGTGATGTCAAGAAAGGTATCATCATATCTGACTGGTACTTCAACTTGTTTAAGAACTTTTAAGTTATCTTTTTCTAATTGATAATATAATGCACTTTCGTAAACTGATTCTAATAATCCCGGACCTAAAGTGTTATATACTTTAAAAATAGCACCTCTTATTTTATATGAAATTTCATTTTCTGACATAATTGTAATTTGAAATAATAGCAATCAAATTTAAATGAAATTAAAATGAAATTTCTTACTTTTCTTTAAAAAAATGTTTTTCACGCAGATTTAGCAGATAATGCAGATTAATCTTTTTAGCTATGGATATTTTATTAAAATAAATCTGCTCAATCTCCAAAATCTGCGTGAGTTTAAAATCACTCATGTAAGAAAGCAGTCAACGGACTCGAAGCAACCGCATGATTTTGCTGATTTGCAATTTTAGCTTCAAAAGCTTTTCTGCCAGCGATTACAGCTTCTTTAAAAGCTTCGGCCATTAATTTTGGATTTCCAGCTACAGCAATTGCAGTATTCACCAAAACGGCATCGGCTCCAATTTCCATTGCTTTTGCAGCATCGGAGGGAGCGCCAATTCCGGCATCTACAATTACAGGAACATTACTTTGTTCAATAATGATTTCTAAAAAATCAATAGTTTTTAAACCTTTGTTACTGCCAATTGGTGAACCTAAAGGCATTACAGCAGCCGATCCCGCATTTTCCAAATGTTTGCACAAAACTGGATCAGCATGAATATAAGGTAAAACAAAAAAACCAAGTTTTGCAAGCTCTTCAGTAGCTTTTAAAGTCTCAATCGGGTCAGGCATCAGGTATTTTGGATCTGGATGAATTTCAAGTTTTACCCAATTGGTTTCGAGTGCTTCACGAGCTAATTGTGAAGCAAAAACAGCTTCTTTTGCATTTCTGGCACCGGATGTATTGGGTAATAAATTAATATTGGGATGCTGTAAATGTGATAAAATGGCATCTGTGTCGGTTTCGAGATCAATGCGTTTTAATGCCACCGTTACCAATTCGCTTCCTGAAGCTAAAATGGCTTCTTCCATCTGCAAGTTAGAACCAAATTTTCCTGTTCCCAAAAATAAACGGGAAGTAAGGATTTTATCTCCAATTTTAAATAATGACGTTTGCATATAATTTGTCGTTAAGTTGTTGAACCAGTTTTTCTTTTTGATGGCTTTTTGTAATCATTCCAGAAACGGCAATACCATGAATGCCTGTTTTTACAAGATCTTCTATATTTTCTAAAGTGATTCCGCCAATAGCGTAAACGGGTGCCAAAATATTTTGAGTTTTCATTTTATTCATTATAGAATAGTAACCTTCGGTACCTAAAATGGGGCTTAGTTTTTCTTTGGTTTCAGTAAATTGAAAAGGTCCCAGGCCGATATAATCACAACCGTTTTTAGACTGAAAAAGAACATCTTCAAAAGTATTTGCGGTTGCACCAATAATTTTTCTGTCTCCTAAAATAGCTCGGGCTTCAGGGATATTCATGTCAGTTAAACCTAAGTGTACACCATCTGCAGCAATTTTATGAGTGAGTAAAACATCATCATTTACAATGAAAGTTGCCAAATATTCTTCGCATAAAACTTTTACTGCTTCAGCTAAAGAAAATCGTTTTTCAGGAGTTTGATTTTTAAACCGCATTTGTATCCAATTGCAACCAGCATCAAGAGCCTGATGAATATTTTGCAATTGCTTTTCGACTGTTTCGCCTTGTGAAATATATTGTAATTTGTTAAACATAATGATAGCCAATTAGCGTTGAAGTTGAACTTAAGTATTTTTCGATATATAATTTTGCTTCGCGGCAAGCCGTTTTCAGATCATGACCTAAAGCCAGATTTGCAGCAATAGCTGAAGACAGGACGCAACCTGATCCATGTTTGGGCTGGTAAAGAATGTTAGTGGGCAAAAGTTCTGTAATATTGTTTTTCTGAAAAAGATAATCTGTGCCCAAAGCAGCTTCATTATGACCTCCTTTCAGCAAAATAGAAGTTTGAAGTTCGTCCCTCAACCACGATTTATCTGATACGAAATCTGGAAATAGTATTACTATTTCATCGTAATTTGGCGTTATCAGATCAGTCTTCGATAGAACTTCATCAAGAATCAAATCATCGTTTATTTTAATGAATTCGAATTTCGTTGACGATTTTAAAACCGGATCCCAAACGATTTTTGTTGTTGGGGATAATAATTTTATTGACGAAAGAATTCTATTTAAATAATGCAAACTTGGAACAATTCCAATTTTAACTGTACTGATTTCATAGCTCAAAAATAAGGTTTCAATCGAACGAATTACAAAACTTAAATCTGTCCATTGAATTTCATAAAACATATTTTTGGTTTGAATCGTATTAGCGGTTGTAATCGCAAAACCGTTAACCTGATGCTGTTCAAAAGTTTTAGCATCAGCTAAGATTCCGGCACCTCCTGAAGGATCTAAACCAGCTATGCTAAGAGCGAAAGGGCGATTTTTTGACATAGTTTAAAATTTTTAATTGAATTTGGACTATTCCAGATTGTGCCTAAAAGAGCGACATCATCAAAACCATTCTGAAGGGATTTTTCAATATTGTCTGAATGAATTCCGCCTAAAGCAACCAGCTTAGTGCTAAAATTTTTCCGCTTAGCTAAATCTTCAAAAAGATCAGTTTTTGGACTATAATTTTCTTTCGAAATACTTGTAAAGACCGGGCTCAAAAAAGCATATTCAAAAATGTTTTCCAAAGTATTGAAATCTTCAATCGAATGCGTTGAGGTTGATAAAGCCATATTTGAAATTACATTCGAATCGATTGTTTTTCTTTCTGTTTCTGAAAAATGAATTCTGTTAATCCCAAAATCAGCTGCTATTTCATGATGATTATGCAGAACCAGATTCTTTCTGTATTCATGTTTTATCTGATGAATAAACTTTGCCATTTCTACTTCTGAGAAACCTGGTTTCCGAATGTGAAGCAAAGACAATCCTTCTCCAAACAGAGAATCAATCATGCTGATTTCATTTGCAATTGCAGAAGGATTTGTAATTACAATCATATTTTTGGTTTACAGTTAATTAGTTGTTGATTGTTAGTTGATGGTTAATAGTTCATAGTTTTTGTATAAGTGTCATTATAAAGTTGTTTAGGCAGAATATGTTTTTGTTGTTTCAACTAACAACTAACAACTAACAACTAACAACTAACTAGATATAAATCTCTTTCCCCTGCTCAATAAACTCTTCTGATTTTTCCTGCATGCCTTTTTCGGCGGCAGCTACATCACGAATTTCCTGAGATATTTTCATGGAGCAGAATTTTGGCCCGCACATCGAGCAGAAATGGGCGACTTTTGCACCATCTGCTGGAAGTGTTTCATCGTGAAATTCCCTTGCGGTATCCGGGTCTAATGATAAATTAAACTGATCTTCCCAACGGAATTCAAAACGTGCTTTGCTTAAAGCATTATCTCGATATTGTGCTCCCGGATGACCTTTGGCCAAATCTGCAGCATGGGCTGATATTTTATAAGTGATTACGCCATCTTTAACGTCTTTTTTGTTGGGTAAACCGAGATGTTCCTTTGGCGTAACATAGCATAACATCGCACATCCGTACCAGCCAATCATGGCAGCTCCAATTGCCGATGTAATATGATCGTAACCAGGTGCAATATCAGTTGTTAACGGCCCTAAAGTATAAAATGGAGCTTCATGGCAATGTTCTAATTGTTTGTCCATGTTCTCCTTGATCATGTGCATTGGAACGTGCCCGGGACCTTCAATAAAAACCTGAACATCATGTTTCCAGGCAATTTTTGTCAGTTCTCCTAAAGTTTCCAATTCGGCAAATTGAGCAGCATCATTAGCATCTGCAATTGAACCAGGACGTAAGCCATCACCTAATGAAAAAGCGACATCATACTGTTTCATGATTTCACATATTTCCTCGAAATGTGTGTATAAAAAGTTTTCTTTATGATGAAATAAACACCATTTTGCCATAATTGAGCCACCACGCGAAACGATTCCGGTAACCCGATCAGCAGTTAAATGAATGTAACGCAATAATACACCGGCGTGAATCGTAAAATACGAAACACCTTGTTCTGCCTGTTCTATCAAAGTGTCTCGGAATACCTCCCAGGTTAAGTCTTCAGCGATTCCTTTTACTTTTTCCAACGCCTGATAAATAGGAACGGTACCAATTGGAACCGGAGAATTACGAATAATCCATTCTCTGGTTTCGTGGATATTTTTTCCGGTAGATAAATCCATAATCGTGTCAGCACCCCAACGACATGCCCAAACGGCTTTTTCGACTTCTTCTTCAATGCTTGAAGTCACCGCGCTGTTACCAATATTGGCATTTATTTTTACCAAAAAGTTACGCCCGACAATCATGGGTTCGCTTTCCGGATGGTTAATGTTGTTAGGTATAATGGCTCTTCCGCAGGCAACTTCGCTACGAACAAATTCAGGTGTGATTTTGCTTTTTGGCGTATTCGCACCAAAACTATGGCCTTGGTGCTGACATTGCATGGCATTGGTTTGCTCGTTTAATAGTTCGATTCTTTGGTTTTCACGAATCGCAATATATTCCATTTCAGGAGTAATAATACCTTGTTTGGCGTAATACAACTGAGTTACGTTTGCACCTTTTTTGGCACGTTTTGGCTGATGTAAATATTCAAAACGCAGATGATTTAAACTTTGATCTTTCAATCGTGTTTGTCCATAATCTGAACTTATTTCAGATAAAATTTCGACATCGTTTCGTTCTAAGATCCAATTTTCTCGTAATCGTGGAAGTCCTTTTCGAATGTCGATTTCGATATTGGGATCTGTGTAAGCGCCTGAAGTATCATAAACAGTCACGGGAGGGTTTTTTTCAATTCTGCCATTCGACAGTTTGGTGTCACTTAAATGGATTTCGCGCATGGCGACTTTTATGGGATGAATTTCCCCGTTTATGTATATTTTCTTTGAGTTCGGAAAAGGGGTTCTCGATATTTGTTCTTCGTTGTTCATTACTGATTTATTTTGAAGTTGTTATTGTTATTTGATTTAAATTTTAAATTTCTCATTAATCGATTTCTGCCAGGGATAGCAGTGTAAAGCCCGTAAAGAAGGAAACCGTAGAAAACAAGGAATAAAAAAGCTACCAAGGGAAGCTTTGTTATGACTATGTTTTTGTGGTTGACGACTGCGGACTTGTAACGGATAGACCGTTCGTGCAGTCAAATTATCCTCCTTGTGTGGCAGAAATAATTAAAATTTCGTCAGTTTCGGATACAAAGTGTTGGCTCCAGTTTATTTTTGGAACAACGGTATTGTTAATGGCAACGGCGATTCCGTTTTGTTTGTTGGGAATTTCGAGATCAAGCAATGACTGAACGCTTAGCGATTCGGCATTGAATTGTTTGATTTGTTGATTGATTTTTAGTTCCATTCCTTTCTAAAGTTTAGTTAACGTAGAGATGCACAGCAGTGCGTCTAAACCTTAGGAATGGCTACAATTGCGCATAAAAATGCGGTCAGAAGTCATCTTACTTTTCCCTACGCTAGTATGAACTAGATCAGGTTCAGAGGGTAAAATCTCAGCCTGCGCGATGCAGACACCCCTAAAGTGTGAAGCAAATGTAATAAAAAATTGTTTAAAAGTTTCAGGTTTCAGGTTTCAAGTTGTGAAAAAAATGAAAATTATAGTTAGGAAACGAGGTTGAAAACTGATTTTATTTTGTTCTTGTCCAGCAATCTTCGGCGTGATCATTGTCCATTCCGGTGGCTTGCATGTGTGCGTAAACTACTGTTGAGCCGACAAATTTAAATCCTCTTTTTTTTAAATCTTTACTGATTTCATCCGAAAGCGGAGTAGTTGCCGGAACATCTTTCGATGTTTTTGGATTGTTTATGATGGGTTTTCCGTTGGTGAATTTCCAAATGTAATTGGAGAAAATTCCAAACTCTTCCTGAACTTTTATAAATGCCTGTGCGTTTGAAACAGCCGCTTTTATTTTTAGTTTATTTCGGATAATTCCTGTATTTTGCATTAATTCTTCGATTTTGTCTTCAGAATATTGGGCTATTTTTTTATAATTAAAATGATCGAAAGCATTCCTGAAATTTTCTCTTTTGTTTAAAATTGTAATCCAGCTTAAACCGGCCTGAAAAGTTTCGAGAATTAAAAATTCGAATAGAGTAGGATCGTCATAAACAGGAACGCCCCATTCTTCGTCATGGTATTTTTTATATAAATCGCTGGAAGTGCACCAGCTGCACCTAATTAGTTCCAAAATTTTTATTTTAAAGGTATAAAAAAACCTCAAACTTATTAGTTTGAGGTTTAAAAAAACAGCTTTTTTAAATTATTTTTTTACATATACTTCCACATAAGTAAAAGTTTGTCCTTCTACTGTTTGAGTTTGTTTCAATTTAGCCTTATTACCTGAAATTTCAGTTTCATAAGATTCTTCATCATCTCCTGTAAATTTAATTTTTAGTGTATTTCCATTTTTTGTCCATGTACCATTGTCTGTTTCAGGTTCGCACTTTCCTTCGTTAGAATAATATTCTGTATATTTGAATTTACCATCGTTTGTGAATTCATATGTATCGTTAGAACAAGATTCATTCTTAACGTCTTCTAATGTTTCTTGACCACCAACAATATATCCTACTTGACTAAGTTCCCATTTTCCTTCAATAGAAGCAGAACCTCCATCATTGTCGTCATCATTACTACAAGATGCTACTGATAAACCTAATGTCAATACTGACAAAAAAAGAATTGTAATTTTTTTCATTTTGCTTGATTTTATTTGTTAAATTTAGTTAACAAAATTAGAAGTTTTTTTAAAAAAAATCAAGCGTTAACACACTTTTATTGTGTTTTATTTTGTTAAACTTATAAATACTTGATTGCCAGTGTTCTATTTACCAATTTGCCAACTGTATCCTTTAACACTAGGAATATATGCAGAGGAACCTATTATCACCAAATTATTGTAGATTTTTTTTTCGTACTTGATTCCGATTGCAGTCCCAGAAGTGTATAGTTTATTGGCTTTGAAGGTGATTTTCATTATGCCATCCTGAAATTTAGCGTCAGATACTTTTTCTAAAAGCCAGGTAGATTTCCATTTTACAGCGATTTCGTCATCTGCAGTTTTTGTAATGCTTTTAACAATTTTGACAGCTTCTCCTGGAATTTCAAAGTTTTGAGTGAGTTCTTTTTGGGTCAAGGTGTCTCCAATTTCGCTGTTAGAAAGTATTTTTTTTAAATTATCAAATGTCATTAAACTCTTAGTTGATTCTCTTTCTATTCCCTGATTATTTTCTGCATCAGGCAGTAGATTGCCTGTTTGTGATCTGTCTTCAGTTTTCTTGTTCAGCGAGGAATTATTTTTTTTATGTAGGTTAGATTTTTTTTCGAAATTTTTTATTTCAGATTTTTCTAAAGAACTTATTTTAAAATTCTTTTCAGCAATTGGTTTTAATTTATTTACAGAAGCAATCATTTCCTTTTTAGACTGTTTTTTTGTGTCATTGCCACAGCCTGAAAAGAAGTAAGTTACGGAAAGTAATATGATTATTCCAATTTTTTTCATGGCGTTAAGATACTCTTAATCAATGAGAGATGTGTGCTCATTTAAATATTTTTTGATCAAATAATGACCCAAATAAATTAAAGGTGTTAAAATAATTGCAATCGAAAGTTTAAAAGTATAGCCAACCAATGCCGATGAAAGAAAAGTGTCAAAATCAATTTTTCCAGGAAGCCAAAAAGCAATTCCCAGTACGATAAACGAATCAAATAATTGAGAAATTACAGTAGATCCGGTTGTTCTAAGCCATATTTTTTTGTTGCCGGTGCGGTTTTTAAAAAACCAAAAAACACTAATATCTATAAGTTGCGAAACCATAAAAGCAATAATGCTTCCGACAATGATCCACATACTTTGCCCGAAAACAGCCTGAAATTGCTCATCATTTACCGGACTTATTCCTTTTGCAGCCGGAATAATTATCGCCATAAATAATATTAAAAAAGCATAAGCAATCAGGAATGCAGTAATTACAGAAAGTTTTTTGACTCCTTTTTCACCAAAATACTCATTGATTAAATCTGTTGTCAAAAAAACAATTGGCCAGGGCAGAATACCAATACTCATTACAAACGGACCAATCTGAATCAGTTTTCCACCAATTAGTTCAGCTACAACGGCATTGGTGATAAAAATTCCGGCAAGAATTACAAATACTATTTCTTTTTTGGTTTTAAACATACACTATATGGATTCATATTTAGCAAAGTTACTTAATATCCTTCATCAAGGATTGTTCATTAATCGTTTTTTCTTTTTCAAAGCTTGCTCTTGGGCGATTTTCGTTTAGAAATCCATTAATAATCAATTTAATATTTTTTTTCTAAATCATCTTCATCGTCTATAGAAATTATATTGAATGCTTTAAAAGCCAACGGATTTATCTTTTTATTTTCATTAATGAATGCAACTGTATATAATTTATTTTTGTCGGATTCAAATTCCGGCGTTCTTTGTTTTGAGTGTGTAAAAATAAAAGGAGATTTCACGTCCATTTTTTTCAATTACTTCCTTTTCCTGAAAAGAAATTGAGTCATTTTTTGATAGATTTTTTAAATTTACAACTTTTGCAATTTCATACGAGTTTTTAGTTAAATCATTGCCTGATATTTCCCAGAATAAGCTTTTATTTTGAGCCTGAATAAATGAAGTTGTCAATAATAAAATAATAAGTAATTTTTTCAAAGGGAACAGAATTAATGTTTTTACCAAACAAATATAAAATAGAATATATGATTTTGTTTATAATATAAAAGTTTCTAATGTTGTATATATCTAATTTTCTCAAGTATCAATATTATTGATGAAGTAATATAATCACAAGTTGTTTTTCCAATGTTAAAACTGAAACAGGATTCGTAAATTTTGGATACTTTTGAAGTATTACTAATTCAAAATGATAATATGAAAAGATTAATTTCAATTTTTCTCATGGGGACAACTTTTTTTTCGGTAAACGCACAAAGCAAAGCAGATAATCCTTTGCTAAAAAAATGGACAGGACCATATGGAGGTGTTCCTGCTTTTAATGAATTTAAGGTTTCAGATTTTAAACCTGCGATAAAATTTGCTATTCAGGAAAAACTAAATGAAGTCGATGCTATTGCAAACAATCCAAAAGCACCAACTTTTGAAAATACTATTGCAGCTTTAGAGCGTTCAGGAGAAACGATGGAGAGAGTTTCTACTGTTTACGGAATTTACAGATCGAATTTAAGCAGTCCTGAATTTAATGCTATAGACAGAGAAATGTCTCCTAAATTTTCTGAGTTTAACGATAAAATCAATCAAAATAAAAAATTGTTTACCAGAGTTGAAACACTTTACAATTCTAAAGAAAGTAAAAAATTGACTAGCGAGCAACAACGTTTAATTTGGCTGTATTATACTAACCTTGTGCGTCAGGGGGCAAAATTAAACGATAAGGATAAGGAGAAAGTGGCTGGTGTAAATAAAGAACTTGCGTCACTTTTTACGCTTTTCAGTCAAAATTTATTAGCAGAAGAGCAAAATCAATATGTAGCCCTGAAAATAGAGGCTGATTTTGACGGCTTGCCAACTGAAGTAAAAAATGCCGCTATCGCCGAAGCAAAACAAAGAAAAATAGATGCTTTAGGATGTATTGCAAACACGCGCTCATCGATTGAGCCTTTTTTAACTTTTTCTACCCGTAGAGATTTACGAGAAAAAGCATTCGATATTTTTATAAAAAGAGGCGATAACGGAAACGCTAATGATAACAACGCAACTTTGGTTTCTATTTTAGAATTAAGAACTCAAAAGGCAAAATTACTTGGTTTTCCAACTTTTGCGCACTGGAGTTTATCCAATAAAATGGCAAAAGATCCTCAAAAAACATTAGATTTAATGATGTCGGTTTGGGAGCCTGCAGTGGAGAAAGTACGTGCAGATGTTGCTGAAATGCAAAAGATTGTAGATGCCGAAGGTGGTAAATTTAAAATTCAGCCTTGGGATTATCGTTATTATGCTGAAAAAGTTAGAAAAGCAAAATACGATTTAGATCAAAATGAGGTTAAGCCTTATTTACAATTAGAAAACTTGCGTGAAGGAATGTTTTGGGTTGCCGGAGAATTATTCAATTTAAGTTTCAAACAAATTACCGATGTTGCGGTTTACCATCCTGATGTGCGCGTTTGGGAAGTAAGTAATAAGTTAACCGGAAAAGCTGTAGGGTTATGGTATTTTGATCCGTATGCGCGTGCGGGAAAGCGTTCAGGTGCCTGGATGAATGCGTATCGTAATCAACAAAAACTAGATGGTGACGTATTGACAATTGTATCAAATAACTGTAATTTCATAAAAGGCACTGCAAACGAAGCCATTTTAATTTCCTGGGAAGATGCATCAACTTTATTTCATGAGTTTGGACATGCACTTCACGGTTTGTGTTCTAACGTGACATACCCGAGCTTAGCAGGAACTTCTGTAGCAAGAGATTATGTTGAGTTCCCGTCTCAATTGTTAGAGCATTGGTTAGCTACTCCAGAAGTGCTGAATAAGTTCGCTTTGCATTACAAAACCGGTCAGCCATTACCTCAGGCTTTAGTAGATAGAATAGAAAAAGCGTCTAATTTTGGCGAAGGCTTTTCTACTGTAGAGACAATTTCCAGTTCTTTAATCGATATGAAACTGCATTTAGCGACTACGAAAATTGATCCACATAAATTTGAAAAAGAAACTTTAGATGCGCTTCACATGCCGTCAGAAATTGTGATGCGACACAGAATACCTCAGTTTGGACATATTTTTTCTGGTGATGGTTATTCAGCTGGGTATTATAGCTATTTATGGGCAGATGTTATTAATGCAGATGCATGGGAAGCTTTTACAGAAGGAAAAGGACCTTATGATAAGGAAGTTGCTAAACGTCTTTACGATACTGTTTTTAGCGTAGGAAACACTATTGACCAGCAAAAAGCCTATGAGAACTTTAGAGGTAGGGCTCCTAAGTCTGATGCATTGATGAGAGCCAGAAACTTCCCTATTATAAACAAGAAGAAATAATATTCAAGTTCAAAAAACAGAAAGCCCGAATAATAATATTCGGGCTTTTTATATTGAAAAAATAATATATTAACCTAAAGTAACTCTTTTGAAACCTGTAATTTCAACGTTGTATCCTTTAACGTAATCACCAACTTTTTTACTGTCATCTTTGATGAAGTTTTGATCAAGTAAAGCTTTCTCCTGATCTAAAGTAGTGTTGTCAGAGATGAAACGTTGAACTTTTCCTGGAATAATTTTATCCCAAATTTGCTCTGGTTTACCTTCAGCTTTTAATTCAGCTTTAGCATCTTCTTCAGCTTGTTTTAAAACTTCTTCAGTTAATTGAGAGTAAGAAATGTATTTAGGAACATTTTTTAAAGTTTTTCCTAAACGTTTTGCTTCTTCATTATCCTTTTCGATTACAGCAATACGAGCAGCAAGTTCAGATTCAACGAAAGCAGGATCAAAATCTTTGTAAGATAGTGTATCAGCTCCCATAGAAGCAACTTGCATAGAAACATCTTTAGTTAAAACGTCAGCGTTAGGAATTGCAGCAGAAATTGCAGTTAATGCAGCAATTTTGTTAACGTGAACATAAGATCCAACAAAAGCACCTTCTAAAATTTCAAAACCACCGATTTCGATTTTTTCTCCGATAACTCCAGTTTGCTCGATTAATTTTTCAGCAACAGTAATTCCGTTGAAATCTGAAGCTAAAAATTCTTCTTTAGAAGAGAAGTTAATAGCTCTTTCTACTAATTCTTTAGCCAAAGTTACGAAAGCCTCATTCTTACCTACGAAATCTGTTTCGCAGTTCAAAGTGATGATAGCTCCTTTAGTTTTGTCAGCATTAACAAAAGAGACAGCAGCTCCTTCAGAAGACTCACGGTCAGAACGGTTAGCAGCAACTTTTTGTCCTTTTTCTCTAAGGTTTTGTATAGCTTTATCGAAATCTCCGTCAGCCTCAACTAAAGCTTTTTTACAGTCCATCATTCCGGCACCTGTAGTTTGTCTTAATTTATTTACGTCTGCAGCAGTAATTGTTGCCATAATATTTTGAATTTTAATGTTAAAAGTAAAAATTCCATCATTTAAATTCTAAACTCCAATTTTATTAAATTATCAACATAACGTTTTTAATTTGTGCTTGGATTTTAGAATTTAAAATTTGGAATTTAAAATTTGATTTATTCTTCAGTTGCAGGAGCAGCAGCTTCAACAGCTGGTGCAGCCTCTGCAGTAGGAGCAGCTTCAACAGCTTCTTCTGTGAAAACTTCAGTTTCTTTTTCAGAACCTCTGTCAGAAAGACCTTCGATTACAGCAGCAGTTACTAAAGATAAAATTTTGTCAATTGATTTAGAAGCATCATCATTTGCAGGAATAACGTAATCAACCTCTCTTGGGTCAGAATTCGTATCAACCATTGCGAAAACTGGAATGTTTAATTTTTGTGCTTCTTTTATTGCGATGTGTTCAGCTTTGATATCTACTACGAACAATGCAGCTGGTAGTCTTGACATGTCAGCGATTGAACCTAAGTTTTTCTCTAATTTAGCACGTAGACGATCAACTTGCAAACGCTCTTTTTTAGATAACGTCATGAAAGTACCATCTTTCTTCATTTTATCAATAGAAGACATTTTTTTAACTGCCTTTCTGATAGTTACGAAGTTAGTTAGCATTCCGCCCGGCCATCTTTCAGTGATGTAAGGCATGTTTGCAGCTTTTGCTTTATCAGCAACGATGTCTTTTGCTTGTTTTTTGGTAGCTACGAATAAGATTTTTCTACCTGATGCAGCGATTTTTTTCAAAGCTTCATTAGCTTCTTCAATTTTTGCTGCAGTTTTATATAGATTGATAATGTGAATACCATTACGCTCCATATAAATGTAAGGAGCCATGTTAGGATCCCATTTTCTAGTCATGTGTCCAAAGTGAACACCTGCTTCTAGTAAGTCTTTTACTTCTATTTTGTTTGCCATTTTTGTACTAGTTTACGTTCTGTTGATTAGCAATGTATAAATGGCGGTTTCCCAGGCTTTATACATTTAGATGCTAAACTATTTCCTGCCTCGACAGGAGAGCAACAACAACTGTGTTTTTTAATTTCAATAAATAATTGATAGTTGTCTTGTTCCATTTGAACAAGACAGGTAATATTAACGTTTAGAGAATTGGAATCTCTTACGAGCTTTCTTCTGACCGAATTTCTTACGTTCAACCATTCTTGGATCTCTTGTTAATAAACCTTCTGGTTTAAGGATAGCTCTGTTTTCAGCATTTACTTCACACATAACGCGTGCTAATGCCATTCTTACAGCTTCTGCCTGACCAGTTGAACCACCTCCGTAAACGTTTACTTTAACGTCAAAGTTATTTACATTTTCTGTCATAGACATTGGTTGTAAAACTTTGTATTGTAAAGTTGCAGTTGGAAAGTAAGTTGCGAATTCTTTTTTGTTTACAGTGATTTTACCTGTTCCTTCAGAAACATATACACGTGCAACAGCGGTTTTTCTTCTACCGATTTTGTGAATAACTCCCATTACTTAAGATCGTTTAGGTTAACAGTTCTAGGTTTTTGAGCTCCTTGTTTGTGCTCAGGTCCTACAACAACATTTAGATTTCTAAAAAGTTCAGCTCCTAATTTGTTTTTAGGTAACATTCCTTTTACAGCTTTTTCTACTAATAATGCAGGGTTTTTAGATTGCAATACTTTAGCAGTTAAAGTTCTTTGTCCTCCTGGGTAACCTGTATGACGCATGTAAATTTTGTCATTCATTTTTGTACCTGTAAGGTTAATTTTTTCTGAGTTGATAACAATTACGTTATCTCCACAGTCAACGTGTGGTGTGTAACTTGGTTTGTACTTACCTCTTAAGATCATCGCAACCTTTGAAGCAAGACGACCTAAGTTATGACCTTCAGCGTCTACAACAATCCACTCTTTTGTTACAGTGGCTTTGTTAGCTGAAATTGTCTTGTAGCTTAATGCGTCCATAATTTTATTTTAATTAAACATTCCATCCCCAATAAAGGGGATGCAAAAGTACAATTAATTATTTTAAAACCAAATACCTGAAAAAAATATTTTATATGCTGAAAATCAGGCTTTCAGTTTTTTATTTAAAGCAATAAAAAAGCAACAACTCGTTATTGTGGTACAGATTGCTGTTTTATACGTGAAATTAAATGATTAACAATAAGTGTTTTTGCAATGCTAACAGTTTAATATTACTTCAAATGGTTTATTGTGAGTTTTTTGTGGCTTTTTGTGTGGTGATTTCTTTATCATATAAGCCTTGTGTTCTTTCGGTATTTCTGCGTTTTTCTTTATTATGTGAAATGTTACTATTAATAAAACCGAATTTGTAAATGAATTTGAGGCTTAACCCTTTTAAGTTCTTAAGCATTTGTCTTCAAAGTGTGTTTTTATTTTATTTCAGGAAAGGCTGAATACTTTTAAATATGGCTATGTCTTTTGTGTTATTTTAGGTAATTCTGCTATATTTGTATTAATTACATAAAATTACTTTTAAATGAAAGCTAAAGCAACTCTAAAACAAATTGCAAAAGAACTTGGTGTTTCGGTTTCGACTGTGTCTAAAGCATTAAATGACAGTCCGGAAATTAGTGAGCAAACAAAAGTGAAAATTAAGGAGTATGCCAAACTCAAAAATTATAAGCCAAATGTTATTGGTTTGAATTTGAAGAATCGCAAAACTAAAACAATTGGCGTAATTATACCTAATATATTAAACTCCTTTTTTGCAAAGGTTTTTAGTGGGATTGAAAAGGTCGCTGATAAAAAAGGGTACAATGTGATTACCTGTATTTCGAATGAGTCTTTAGAAAAAGAAATTCATACATTAGAGATGCTTAGTAATGGGACAATTGATGGTTTTATTCTTTCAGTTTCTCAGGAGGCACAAAAACTACAGGAATACAATCATTTTTCGGAAATTATAAATGATGGCACTCCAATTGTAATGTTTGACCGAATTGCTGATGGAGTGGAATGTGATAAAGTGGTGGTTGATGATTTTGATTCTGCTTTAGGCTCTACACAGCATTTAATTAATTTAGGATGTAAAAATATTGCTTTAATTTCTTCTGTAGATAATTTAAGTGTTGGAAAATTGCGAACTGATGGATATTTAAAAGCATTAAAAGACAATAATATTCCCGTAAATGAAAAAATTATTCTTCGCACCGATTCCGAAGAAGATATGAAAGCTAAAATTGATGCTATTTTTGACCATAAAATTGATGCTATTTTTGCTTTGGATGAAAATGATTCGGTTGCAGCATTAAGGGTGAGTTTAAAGAAGGGGTACAAGGTGCCTGAGGAAATATCTATAATAGGTTTTGCGGATGGAATTTTAGCTTCCAGACGTTTGTCTCCAAGTTTGACAACGGTAAGTCAACATGGAATTGAAATTGGAGAAGTTGCGGCAAAAAGATTAATATCAAGATTGGAAGAGAAAGAAGATGAAACTTCAGATTATGAAACAATTGTAATCAAAACCAAATTAAAGGAAAGAGAGTCAACCCGAAAAATATAAAACAAAAAATCCATCTATAATTGATGGATTTTTTGTTTTTAATTAGAGTGTGTTAAATCTTAAAGTCATTACAGGAGGATTGTGTTGTCAACACCTCACTGATACTTACATTAAAGAAAAATGAAAGTATTTTTTTTTAATGAGACATATTTTTCTCTAAATTATATCTGATTTGATCTGATAGAGAATTTATGATTCTTTCAATATTGGCTGTCATTAATATATATGTGTTAAGCAGTAAAGTTGTGTGGTTTAAGTTGTCAGGTGTAGAAATGGTTGTCAGATGTGTTTGAATCGAACAGTCTTATAGATATTAAAGATTTTTTAAAGGTTTTTTGGTTCTGAAGTGAAACCAAAAGCTAAGAAATGTTATTAGAGCAATCTAATTATTTTGATTTATAAAAAAAACACTATATTTGCACCGTTATTTATTAAAATCTAAATAATGAGGGGACTAAGTGTCCCCTCTTTTTATAAAATTATGACATTTAAAGAAAAAGTAAATTCATTAATCACCGAAGCCCTTTTAGAAAAGCCTTCCATTTTTTTGATTGATTTGAATATTTCAGATTCATTCAAGATTAGTGTTGGTTTAGACGGAGATAATGGGGTTGCCCTTCAGGATTGTATTGATATCAGTCGTGCAATCGAGAATAACCTGGATCGTGAAGAGCAGGATTTTTCTCTTGAAGTAGCATCAGTTGGAGTAGGTTCGCCATTGAAATTTACAAGACAATACATAAAAAATATTGGTAGAACGTTGATTGTTACTACAAATACTGAAAAAATTGAAGCAGAATTGGTGGAAGCTAACGATGTTTTTATAATTTTGTCTTGGGAAGCAAGAGAACCGAAAAAAGTAGGAAAAGGAAAAGAAACAGTTCAAAAAGAGCAACAAATACCTTATACAGAAATTAAAGAGGCAATTGTTACAGTAACATTTTAATTAAAGAATTCGCATGGAAAATTTAGCATTAATCGATTCATTCTCAGAGTTTAAAGATAATAAACTTATTGATCGTGTAACGCTTATGGCAATTTTAGAGGACGTGTTTAGAAATGCATTGAAGAAAAAATACGGTTCTGATGATAACTTCGACATTATTATAAATCCTGATAAAGGAGATATGGAAATTTGGAGAAGAAGAGTAATTGTCGCTGACGAAGATCTTGATTTTGAAAATGAGGAGATTACTTTAACTGAAGCAAGAATGATCGAGGCGGATTTTGAAATTGGTGAAGAAGTTTCTGAAGAGGTTAAATTGATTGACTTAGGAAGAAGAGCTATTTTGGCTTTACGTCAAAACTTAATATCCAAAATTCATGAACACGATAATACAAATCTTTACAAACAATTTAAAGATATTATCGGTGATATTTATACAGCAGAGGTGCACCATGTGCGCCCAAGAGTTGTTATCTTAGTTGATGACGAAGGAAACGAAATTGTGCTGCCGAAAGAAAAACAAATTCCATCTGACTTTTTCCGTAAAGGAGATAATGTTCGTGGAATTATTGAAAGCGTTGAATTAAAAGGAAACAAACCTCAGATTATTATGTCAAGAACTTCTGAGAAGTTCTTAGAAAAATTATTTGAGCAAGAAATTCCGGAAGTATTCGACGGTTTGATTACAGTTAAAAATGTAGTGCGTATTCCTGGTGAAAAAGCAAAAGTAGCGGTAGATTCTTATGATGACAGAATCGATCCTGTTGGTGCTTGTGTTGGTATGAAAGGATCTCGTATTCACGGAATTGTTCGTGAATTAGGAAATGAAAATATCGACGTAATCAATTTTACAAGCAATATTCAATTGTTTATTACAAGAGCATTAAGCCCAGCCAAAGTTTCTTCTATCAAAATTGACGAAGAAAACAAAAGAGCTGAAGTTTTCTTGAAATTAGAAGAAGTTTCTAAAGCAATTGGTAGAGGTGGTCATAATATTAAATTAGCTGGTCAGCTAACGGGTTACGAATTAGATGTTATTCGTGAGGGAGATGTTGCAGGTGCAACTGCTGATGAAGACGATGTTGAATTGACAGAATTTTCTGATGAAATCGAAGACTGGGTAATTGAAGAATTTGCTAAAATAGGTTTAGATACTGCAAAAAGTATCCTGAAACAAGAAGTAGAAGATTTAGTAAGGAGAACAGATTTAGAAGAGGAAACAATTCTTGATGTTATGAGAATACTAAAAGAAGAGTTTGATAGCTAGTCGTATCTACTCTAACAACACAACGAAAAAGGTAATAATAAAAAGGTTATATGTCTGAAGAGAGAGTAATAAGAATAAACAAGGTTTTAAGGGAATTAAATATTTCGTTAGAAAGAGCTGTTGATTATCTAAAAGATAAGGGAATTGCTATTGATGCAAATCCGAATGCTAAAATTTCTG
The DNA here is from genome assembly GCF_946478785.1 of uncultured Flavobacterium sp. The sequence goes on along the minus strand of NZ_CAMLDD010000013.1, from coordinate 94,265 downwards.
ATAGCGAATTTAATATCCTACAAAGCCAATTTGCGGGCGATAAGGGGAATAAGGAAGCTTCTAAAGAGGTAGGGGAAGAGAAAAGAAAAGAGAAAGAAGCATTGCGTGTTGAACGTGAGAAAGAAATTGAAGACAAACGCAGGCAAGACGAAGAACGTCAAAAACAGCAGGAAATTATAAAAGCGAAAGCTGTTGTAACCGGACCTGTTCAGGTAGGTAAGATTGATTTGAATCCGAAAAAACCTGTTGCTGTTCCTACTCCTTCAGAGGAGCCGGTTAAACCTAAAGCTGAAGAGCCTAAAGTTGTTGTTCAGGCGGAAGCAGAAAAACCAATTCAAAAAGAAGAGGTTAAAACTGATGCTCCGATAGCTCAAGACAAAGGAGAAAAGCCTATTATTACTGAGAAGAAAGAAGTAAAAGCTGATGTTTCTAAGACAGCTCAGGAACCCGTTGTTGCGACTGATCCTGAAACTGCAGAAGAGACTATCACTACACAATATCAAAAATTATCTGGAACAACTCTAACAGGGCAAACAATTGATTTATCTCAATTCAATAAGCCTAAGAAAAAGAAAGAAGATCCGAAGATAACGCCTAATAAACCAGGAGCACCGGGAGCAGGAAATAACACTAATAAAAATAAGCGTAAAAGAATTGCTCCTAAGCCAGGGACACCTGGTGCAGCAAAACCTGCGACAGGAAATGCTCCAGGAACACCAAATCCTAATAAAATCACACCAAATACTGGTGGCGGAGGTTTTAATGCTAACAGAAGTGCAAGACCAGGTTTTGTAAAAGGAAACCGTCCTGCAATTGTGGCTAAAGTTGAGCCTACTGAAGAAGAGGTAAAAAACCAAATTAGAGAAACTCTTGAAAAACTTCAGGGGAAAGGTGGAAAATCTAAGGCAGCTAAATATAGAAGAGATAAAAGAGAAACGCACCGTCAGAAATCTGATGATGAGCAAAGAGCACTTGACGAAGGAAGTAAAACTATTAAAGTTACGGAGTTTGTTACTGTTGGTGAAATTGCAATCATGATGGATGTGCCGATTACTAAAGTAATTGGAACTTGTATGTCACTGGGTATCATGGTAACGATGAATCAGCGTTTAGATGCTGAAACTTTAACTATTGTAGCTGATGAGTTTGGTTATGAAGTTGAATTCATCACAGTTGATATCGAAGAGGCTATTGAAGTAGTTGAAGATAAAGAAGAAGACTTGGTGGTTAGAGCGCCAATTGTTACTGTAATGGGACACGTCGATCACGGTAAAACATCTTTATTGGATTATATTCGTAAAGAAAATGTTATTGCTGGTGAGTCTGGAGGTATTACACAGCACATTGGAGCTTATGGAGTAACTTTAGATAATGGTCAAAAAATCGCATTCTTAGATACACCGGGTCACGAGGCGTTTACTGCGATGCGTGCGCGTGGAGCTCAAGTTACCGATATTGCTATTATTGTTGTTGCTGCGGATGATGATATCATGCCACAAACAAAAGAGGCAATCTCTCACGCACAAGCTGCTGGAGTCCCAATTATATTTGCAATCAATAAAATTGATAAACCAAATGCGAATGTTGAGAAAATCAAAGAGCGTCTGGCTGGTATGAACTTACTTGTTGAAGATTGGGGTGGAAAAATTCAGTCACATGATATTTCTGCAAAAGTTGGAACGGGAGTAAAAGAATTATTAGAAAAAGTTTTATTAGAAGCTGAAATCCTAGATTTAAAATCGAATCCAAATAAAGCTGCTCAGGGAACTGTAGTTGAGGCTTTCTTGGATAAAGGAAAAGGATATGTTTCAACTATTTTAGTTCAGCACGGAACTTTAAAAGTTGGAGATTATATGTTGGCTGGTAAGCATCATGGAAAAATTAAAGCCATGCATGACGAACGCGGACATATTGTTAAAGAAGCGGGTCCTTCGACTCCGGTATCTGTTTTAGGTTTGGATGGTGCTGCAACTGCAGGTGATAAGTTTAATGTGTTTGAAGATGAAAAAGAAGCAAAACAAATTGCATCGAAACGTTCTCAATTAATGCGTGAACAATCTGTACGTACACAACGTCATATTACACTTGATGAAATTGGTCGTCGTATTGCTCTTGGTCAGTTTAAAGAATTGAACGTGATCCTTAAAGGAGACGTTGATGGATCTGTTGAAGCATTATCAGATTCGTTTTCTAAACTTTCTACTGAAGAAGTTCAAATTAATATTATCCATAAAGGTGTTGGAGCAATTACGGAGACTGACGTTATGTTGGCTTCTGCGTCTGATGCAATCATTATCGGATTTAACGTTCGTCCTGCTGGAAATGCTAGACAACTTGCAGATAAAGAAGAAATTGATATCCGTTATTATTCTATTATCTACGCTGCTATCGATGACTTGAAGGATGCAATGGAAGGAATGTTGGCACCTGAGATGAAAGAAGAAATTTTAGGAACTGCTGAAATTCGCGAGATTTTCAAAATTTCTAAAGTAGGTTCTATTGCAGGATGTATGGTGATGGATGGTAAGATTATGAGAACTTCTAAAATTAGGGTTATCAGAGAGGGAGTAGTAGTGCATACAGGTGAGCTTGTAGCATTAAAACGATTCAAAGATGATGTTAAAGAGGTTTCTAAAGGATACGATTGTGGTATTCAGATTAAAGGTTACAATGACATCGAAGAAAGAGATGTTATTGAAGCATACCATGAGGTTGCAATTAAAAAGAAATTGAAATAATATTCAATATTAGAAATTATAAGTCCCAATGAAAGTTGGGACTTTTTTTGTATCAACTACTATATTTCGTCCTGTTGGCGGGAAGTAGAAATGTAATTATCTATATGTGTCAAAATATTGGTTTAAATTGATAAATATAGACAATTTGTATGGCAAGGTGTTTCTGTTCAATTTATTCAAAAGAGGGTATAAAAAAAGACTACTTTTTCAGTAGTCTTTTGATTTGTTAAATGATTTCTATCTGCCGGGTTTGAGAAGAAAAACGCTGTTGTATTTTTTTTTGATTTCCTCCAAATTTCGTTCAGCTTCAATTCTTGTTTTAAAATTTCCAACAACAACTTTGTAGTTTGGAGTGTTGAATATTATGGTGCCGTCTATCGGGTTAAATTCTCTTTTAAAATTAGATAATGTCTTTTTTGCTTCTTCACTTTTTCCGCTAAAGATTTGAATTTTGTAAGTGTCGTTGGTACTAATTGACGTGTTAATTTTACGTTTGTCATTCAGTAATTGTTCAAATTTTGGGTCTTGTGTCAAGGTAATATTTTGGTCTTGAGCATTAATAGTATGTGTTAAAGCTAGCATAGAAATTAACACTAAAATCTTTTTCGAAGGGGTTAAAATTCTCATAATGTGATGGTTTTTGTGCAAAAGTAGTATTTAAAATTTATATGTGAAACGTTCGTATTATTTAGAATTGATATAAATTGATATTTATGACTATTTTAAGGTTTTGAGAATAGTACTTAAATTGTATTTTTGTGCAAGTTTTAAAAGAGGGTATCGATTTTTGATTATTTAATACAGAAAAAATCATACCAAAATTAGTAGATAATTATTATACTATATGAAAAAGGTGGGTAACCATAATTCGATCTCAAGAAAATTGCTGATTAGCTTATCGCTAACGATGATTTTCTCCCTAACGTCATTTGCTCAAGATGCTGTTGCTGCTCCTGCAGCGCCTGAAGCTGCTGCTCCGGCTGCAACTACAGATGGTGATCCGGTAAAGGGTAAGGAACTTTTTAATGCAAATTGCGCTGCATGTCACAAATTAGACGCTAAGTCAACAGGTCCTGCTTTACGAGGAGTTGCTGGTAAACATGATAAAGCCTGGCTTTATAAATGGGTGCGTAACAGTTCTGATATGATTAAGTCAGGTGATCCTGTTGCAGTAAAACTTTTTGAAGAAAATAATAGGTCTGTAATGACTCCTTTTCCTCAATTATCTGATGGAGATATTGACAATATTATTGCTTATACTTCTGAAGTAAAAGCTGAGGCTACTCCTCCTGCTGGTGGTGCGGCTACTCCTCCTGGCAGCAATGTTGATGGTGGTGGGATTTCTAATAACATTATTTTAGGTGCTCTTGCTCTTGTCATGGCTATTTTAGTTGTGATGTTGTTCATGGTAAACAAAGTATTGACTAAAGTTGCTGCTAATAATGGTATTGTGGTTGCTCCAAAAGAATCAAAAACTCCTATTTGGAAAGCTTTTGCAAGAAATCAATTTTTAGTATTAGTTACTTCTATATTCTTACTTTTAGCAAGTGGTTATTTTGTGTATGGATTTTTCATGCAGGTTGGTGTAGATCAGGATTACGCCCCAATTCAGCCAATTCACTATTCACACAAAATTCACGCTGGTGATAACGAAATCAATTGTAAATATTGTCACTCTGCGGCGCGTGTTAGCAAAAATGCTGGTATTCCTTCATTGAATGTTTGTATGAACTGTCATAAGAATATTTCTGAAGTTGCTGAAACTACAGCTACTGCTGAGTATAGTAAAGCATTTTATGATGGTGAAATTCAAAAGTTATACGATGCTGTTGGTTGGGATAAAACTAAACAAGAGTATACTGGAAAAACTAAACCTGTAAAATGGGTTCGTATTCACAATCTACCTGATTTCGTATATTTCAATCACTCACAACACGTTTCTGTTGCTGGTGTTGAATGTCAGACTTGTCACGGACCGGTACAGGAATTTGAAATCATGAAACAATATTCTAAATTAACAATGGGGTGGTGTGTTGATTGCCATAGAAAAACTGATGTTAAGATGGAAGGAAATGCATATTATGATAAAATTCATGCTGAACTTTCTAAAAAATATGGTGTAGAGAAATTGACTGCAGCGCAAATGGGAGGTTTAGAATGCGGTAAATGCCACTATTAATCGAATTATTAAGATTTTAATATTTATATACAATGTCATCAAACAAAAAATACTGGAAAAGTGTTGAAGAACTAGAAAATAGTTCTATTGTTGAGGCGCTTAGAAATAACGAATTTGTTGAAGAGATTCCTACTGATGAGTTTTTAGGAAACGCAGATGCTTTAGCTTCATCTGGAACTTCACGTCGTGACTTTTTAAAGTACGTAGGATTTAGTACTGCAGCTGTTACGCTTGCTGCCTGCGAAGGTCCTGTTCACAAATCGATACCTTATGTTTTACAACCGGAACAAATCATTCCTGGTGTTGCAGATTATTACGCAACAACTGTTTTTGATGGTTTTGATTTTGCTAATTTATTAGTAAAAACTCGTGAGGGTCGTCCAATTAAAATTGAGAACAATACTATTTCTGGAGCTAAGTTTTCAGCCAATGCTAGAATTCATGCCTCTATCTTATCTTTATATGATAGTATGCGTTTGAAAGAGCCTAAATTGGATGGAAAAAATAGCAACTGGTCTGCAGTTGATTTGAAAATTAAATCAAGTCTGGCAGATGCGAATGCAAAAGGAGGACAAGTAGTATTGTTGACAAATACTTTAGCGAGCCCATCTACTGAAAAATTGATAGGTGAATTTATAGCTAAAAATCCAAATGCAAAACATGTTGTTTATGATGCAGTTTCTTCATCTGAAGCATTAGATGCATTTGAAACAGTTTATGGGGAAAGAGCTTTGGTTGATTATGATTTTTCAAAAGCTTCATTAATTGTATCTGTTGGTGCTGATTTCTTAGGAGACTGGCAAGGTGGCGGATACGATGCTGGATATGCTCAGGGGCGTATTCCTCAAAATGGGAAAATGTCTCGTCATTTTCAGTTTGAATCAAATATGACATTATCAGGAGCTGCTGCTGATAAGCGTGTTCCAATGACTACCGCTGATCAAAAACAAGCTTTAGTTCAAATATATAATATTGTTGTTGGTGCTTCAGTTCCTGTTTCATTAGAGGGAGCTTATAAAGCAGAGGTTGTTAAGGCTGCACAACAATTAAAAGCTGCTGGATCAAAGGGGGTTTTAGTATCTGGAATTGAAGATAAAAATGCTCAATTATTAGTTTTAGCTATCAATCAGAGATTGGTTAGTGAAGCTTTTAATACAGCTGGTACAAGACAAATTAGAAAAGGTTCTAATGCGGTTGTATCTCAATTAATAAAAGATATGAATGCAGGAAGTGTTCATACTTTAATCATGAGTGGAATCAATCCTGTTTATACATTACCTGATTCAGCTTCTTTTGTTTCAGGATTAAAAAAGGTAAAAACGTCAGTTGCTTTTTCTTTAAAAGAAGATGAAACGGCATCTATTACCACAATTGCTGCTCCTGCACCTCATTATTTAGAATCTTGGGGAGATGTTGAAATTACTAAAGGAACTTATAGTTTAACTCAGCCTACTATCCGTCCTATATTCAATACAAAACAATTTCAAGACGTTTTATTGTCGTTAACAGGAGTTTCTGGAAGTTTCTACGATTACCTTAAAGTTAATTCAGCAAGTGTGGTTGCAGGTTCTTCTTGGAACAAAGTTCTTCATGATGGTGTTTTTGTAATTGGTTCTACTGCTTTATCTGCTGGTTCTTTTGATTATGCAGCTGCTGCTAATGCAGTTTCAAAATCAAAATCTGCAGGAGATTTCGAATTAGTATTGTATACTAAAACAGGTATGGGAGACGGACAACAGGCAAACAATCCTTGGTTGCAGGAATTTCCGGATCCAATTACAAGAGTTTCCTGGGATAATTATGTTACAGTTTCTAATTCAGATGCTAAAAAACTTGGATTATCAAATGAAATTGTTGCTAACGGAGGTTTAAACGGAAGTTATGCTACCATTACTGCTGCTGATGGTTCTAAATTAGAAAATGTTCCGGTAATAGTACAGCCAGGACAAGCAGTTGGTACTGTTGGTTTAGCAGTTGGTTATGGTCGTAAAGCGGCTTTAAAAGAAGAAATGCAGGTAGGTTTAAATGCTTACGCTTTATATAAAAACTTTAATAATGTTCAGTCTGTTTCAATTGCTAAGGCAAGTGGTGAGCATGAGTTTGCTTGTGTTCAAGGGCAGAAAACATTAATGGGCAGAGGAGATATCATTAAGGAAACTACTTTGGAGATCTTTAATACTCAAGATGCAAAACACTGGAATGAACAACCAATGGTGTCCTTAGATCACCAGGAGGTTGAAGCGACAACAGTTGATTTGTGGGAGTCATTTGATCGTTCTACAGGACATCATTTTAATCTTTCTATTGACTTAAATGCTTGTACAGGTTGTGGAGCATGTGTTATTGCTTGTCATGCCGAAAACAACGTTCCTGTTGTTGGTAAAGCAGAAGTAAGAAGAAGCCGTGATATGCACTGGTTGCGTATTGACAGGTATTATTCTTCTGAAAGTACTTTTGAAGGTGATAATGAAAGAAAAGAAAATATTGCTGGTTTATCTAGTTCGTTATCTACATTTAATGAAATGGAAAAACCTGGAGATAATCCACAAGTGGCATTCCAGCCGGTAATGTGTCAACACTGTAATCACGCACCATGTGAAACAGTTTGTCCGGTAGCTGCAACATCTCACGGTCGTCAGGGTCAAAACCAAATGGCATACAACAGATGTGTTGGTACTCGTTATTGTGCAAACAACTGTCCTTATAAAGTTCGTCGTTTCAACTGGTTCTTGTATAATAAAAACAGTGAATTCGATTATCACATGAATGATGATTTAGGTCGTATGGTATTAAATCCAGACGTAAACGTTCGTTCTCGTGGAGTTATGGAAAAATGCTCATTCTGTATCCAAAATACACAAGCTATAATCCTTGAGGCAAAACGTCAAGGCCGTGAAGTGGCTAAAGATGAATTTAAAAATGCTACTGCATGTGCAGCTGCGTGTACTTCAGGAGCCTTAATTTTTGGAGATGTAAATGAGAAAGAAAGCGAAGTTGCTAAATTGGCAGAAAGCGAGAGAATGTATCATTTATTAGAGCATGTCGGTACAAAACCAAATGTTTTCTATCACGTAAAAGTTAGAAATACTTAGTAAAATTATTAATAAGAAACAATATAAAGGATTATGTCGTCTCACTACGAAGCACCCATTAGAAAACCTTTAGTTATAGGTGATAAATCTTATCACGATGTAACTGTAGATGTAGCTGCACCTGTTGAAGGACCTGCAAACAAACAATGGTGGATTGTATTTTCAATCGCATTAATAGCCTTCCTTTGGGGGTTAGGTTGTATAATTTACACCGTATCTACCGGTATCGGAACATGGGGATTAAATAAAACAGTTGGTTGGGCCTGGGATATTACGAACTTCGTTTGGTGGGTTGGTATTGGTCACGCCGGAACATTAATTTCTGCGGTATTATTACTTTTCCGTCAACGTTGGAGAATGGCTATTAACCGTTCTGCTGAAGCAATGACTATCTTCTCAGTAGTTCAGGCAGGTTTATTTCCAATTATTCACATGGGACGTCCATGGTTGGCATACTGGGTATTACCTATTCCAAATCAATTTGGATCTTTATGGGTAAACTTTAACTCGCCATTACTTTGGGACGTGTTTGCAATTTCAACATACCTTTCAGTATCATTGGTTTTTTGGTGGACTGGTTTGTTGCCTGACTTTGCAATGTTACGTGACAGAGCGATAACACCTTTTAATAAAAGAGTTTATTCTATCTTGAGTTTTGGATGGAGTGGTAGAGCGAAAGACTGGCAACGTTTTGAAGAAGTATCTTTAGTATTAGCTGGTTTAGCAACCCCTCTTGTACTTTCTGTACACACAATCGTATCGATGGACTTTGCTACTTCTGTAATTCCAGGATGGCATACCACAATTTTCCCTCCCTACTTCGTTGCTGGAGCGGTATTCTCTGGATTTGCAATGGTAAATACATTGTTGATTGTCATGAGAAAAGTTTCTAATCTTGAAGCATATATTACATTACAACATATCGAATTGATGAACATCATTATCATGATCACCGGATCCATTGTTGGTGTAGCTTACATCACAGAGTTGTTTGTAGCATGGTATTCAGGCGTAGAGTATGAGCAATATGCGTTCTTAAACAGAGCTACAGGGCCTTATTGGTGGGCATATTGGGCAATGATGACTTGTAACGTTTTCTCTCCACAATTTATGTGGTTCAAAAAATTAAGAACAAGTATCATGTTTTCATTTATAATTTCGATTGTAGTAAACATCGGAATGTGGTTTGAAAGATTCGTAATTATAGTTACTTCTTTACATAGAGATTATCTTCCATCTTCTTGGACAATGTTCTCACCGACATTTGTTGATATTGGAATTTTCATCGGAACAATTGGTTTCTTCTTCGTATTGTTTTTATTATACTCAAGAACGTTTCCTGTGATTGCTCAGGCGGAGGTTAAAACAATTTTGAAAGGAACAGGAGATAATTATATTAGAGAAAGAGCAGCAAATAAAGATTCACACCATGAGTAATAAAGTAATATACGCCATTTATAATGACGATGATATTTTGATGGATGCAGTAAAAAAAACCAGAGCTGCACATCATCATATTGAAGAGGTTTTTACTCCATTCCCAGTTCACGGATTGGATAAAGCAATGGGTCTAGCACCAACAAGATTAGCAATTTGTGCTTTCTTATACGGATGTGTTGGTATTTCTGTTGCAACAACAATGATGAGTTATATTATGATTCATGACTGGCCTCAGGATATTGGTGGAAAACCAAGTTTTAGCTACATTCAGAATATGCCGGCTTTTGTACCTATTATGTTTGAGATGACAGTATTTTTTGCTGCCCACTTAATGGTAATCACTTTTTATATGAGAAGTAGGTTATGGCCATTTAAACAAGCTGAAAATCCTGATGTAAGAACAACAGATGACCATTTTTTAATGGAAGTTGCTGTAAACGATAACGAAGCAGAACTTGTTTCTTTTTTCGAAGGTACAGGAGCTGTTGAAGTTAAAGTAATTGAAAAGAATTAATTGAGCTATGAAAAGGATATATAAAATAACACTTTTAATTGGTATAACTATTTTAGTTTCATCTTGCCACAATGATTCGGCACCAAACTATCAGTATTTCCCTAATATGTATGAGTCTGTAGGATATGAAACATATTCTGAAGCTTCTGTGTTTAAAGGAGGAAAAGAAGGACAACTTCCTGTAGAAGGAACTATTAATAGGGGTTTTGAGCCTTATGAATACCCAAATACAACTGCTGGTTATGAATTGGCTAAGGCTAATTTAAAATCACCTTTGAGCGAAGAAGACAAAAGTTCTGAAAAAGGAAAAGAACTTTTCGAAATTTATTGTATGAGTTGCCATGGTGCGACTGGAAACGGTAAAGGTAAATTGGTTGAAAGAGAAAAATTTCTTGGAGTGCCTAGCTATAAAGACAGAGAAATCACTGAAGGAAGTATCTTTCATGTTGAAACTTATGGTTTAAATGCAATGGGTTCACATGCAAATCAATTAAGTGCCCACGAACGTTGGTTAGTTGCTGACTATGTTCTAAAACTAAAAAGCCAATTATAATTGTTGAACAAACTGATCGTAATAGATATGTACACATTTTCAAGTAAATTAAAAACGTTTTCTTTCATTCTGATGGCCGTTGGTATATTAGGGATTGGATATGGTTTTTTAAAAGCTCCTAAAAATATTGAAGAGGTAGAAACTCTTCTTGCAAAAGAAGCATCTGAACACGGTGGAGGACATGGTGAAGCTGCTGCAGCACATCATGAAGAGTCATCTGCTGAAGCAAGCCATCATGAAGAAAAGCCTCAAACTGTTCATCATGAAGAGGCTAAAGATACACATGCTGAAATTGCAGTAACTACAGACTCACTTGTTGCAAATAATGATTCAGTTGTTGCAAGTACAGAAGCTGCTCATGAAGTGAAAGCTGAAGAAGCTCACGAAACTAACGTTGTTGCAGGTAATGAGGTAAAAGCAGAGAAGCATGCAAAAGTTTCACACGAAGAGCATGATCCTAAGGCACATGCTAAACATGTTTTGCACCAATTGCAAAACAAACCATGGTCTGCTTTGTATGTTGCTTGTATTTTCTTCTTGTTGCTTTCTATGGGAGTTTTAGCATTTTATGCTATTCAACAAGTTGCCCAGGCAGGTTGGTCTCCGGTATTGTTTAGAGTTATGCAAGGAATTACGGCTTATTTGCCTGCAGGTTCTATAATTTTCTTTATTATTTTAGTTCTTTGTGGATTACATCTTAATCACATATTTGTTTGGTTAGGAGAAGGTGTTACTGATCCAACTCACGCTAATTACGATGCGATTATTGCCGGTAAAGCTGGATATTTGAATTTTCCTTTTTGGATTGTTAGAGCAGGTGTGTTTTTATTAGGATGGAACTTATACCGTCATTATTCTAGAAAAAATTGTTTAGCTCAAGACGAAGCTAATGATGATTTTTTCTACAAAAAGAATTTTAAATTATCAGCTGGATTCTTAGTTTTCTTTATTGTTTCTGAGTCTATTATGTCTTGGGATTGGATTATGTCATTTGATCCTCACTGGTTCAGTACTTTATTTGGATGGTATGTATTTGCTTCTTTCTTTGTAAGTGGTATTACTACAATCGCATTAGTTACTATTTATTTAAAATCTAAAGGATATCTAGAATATGTGAATACAAGCCATATTCACGATTTGGCTAAATTTATGTTTGGTATTAGTATTTTCTGGACGTATTTGTGGTTTTCTCAATTTATGTTGATTTGGTACGCAAATATACCTGAAGAGGTTACTTATTTCGTAACAAGAATTCAATTATACAACTTGCCTTTCTTTGGTGCTGTGGTTATGAACTTTGTTTTTCCGTTATTGATATTAATCAATACAGATTTCAAACGTCTTAACTGGGTTATTGTAATGGCTGGAACTGTAATCTTATTAGGTCACTATGTTGATTTCTTTAATATGATTATGCCAGGTACAGTTGGTGACAGATGGTTTATTGGAGTTTCTGAAATTGCATCTATTCTTTTCTTCTTAGGTTTATTTATTTTCACAGTGTTTACTGCATTGAGTAAATCTCCTTTGTTGGCAAAAAGAAATCCTTTCATAGAAGAAAGTAAACATTTTCATTATTAATATTTAAAGAAATAAACAGATGACAAGTTTGTTGGTAATTGTAGTTTTAGTTTTATTAGCAGTTGCATTATGGCAATTGACCAAGATATTTGATCTTACTCAGGTAGGACACTCTTCGGACGATTCTCAGGTTGCATCAGATAATGATAATAATATTCAGGGATATATCATGTTTGGCTTTTTGGCTTTCATTTATATATTTACTATTTACGGTTTACTGAAATGGGGTGGTTTAGCACTTCATACTCCTGCTTCAGAGCACGGACTTTTGGTAGATAGTTTGATGAATATTACTTGGGTTCTAATTTTTGTAGTTCAATTTATTACTCAGGGATTATTATACTGGTTTTCTTTTAAATATAAAGGTAATAAAGATAAAAAAGCTTTGTTTTTTGCTGATAGTAATAAATTAGAGGCTATTTGGAGTATTATTCCATCTATTGTTTTAGCAGTTTTAATCCTTTATGGATTGTATGCATGGAATAATATTATGTTTGTTGATAAGGATGAAGATGTAGTTGAAATTGAAATATACGCCCAGCAATTTAAATGGACTGCAAGATATGCTGGACCAGATAATGTTCTTGGGAAAGCTAATGTGAGATTAATAGAGGGTATAAATACTCTTGGTGTTGACATGTCTGATCCTTATGCTCAAGATGATATTGTAGTATCTGAGTTACACCTTCCAAAAGGAAAAAAAGTTCATTTTAAAATGCGTTCTCAGGATGTATTACACTCAGCTTACTTTCCTCATTTTAGAGCTCAAATGAATACTGTTCCGGGTATGGTTACAGAATTTGCCTTTGTTCCTACTTATACAACTGCAGAATACAGAGAATTGCCTTTTATGGTTGAAAAAGTTGCAAATATCAATAAGCTTAGAGCTCAAAAAAGTACTGAGCTTATTTCAAAAGGAGGTACAGCTTTAGATCCTTATACATTTGACTATTTATTATTATGTAATAAAATTTGTGGAGCATCGCACTATAACATGCAAATGAAAGTTGTTGTAGATTCTCCTGAAGATTATAAAAAATGGTTAAGTGAAAAGACAACTCTTGCCCAGGATATTAAAGCAGCAGCAGCTTCTGAAAAGCCAGCTGAGGGAGCAGGGACTAGTCAGGATAGTACTTTACAGGATACAGTTAATGCAGTTGTTGATACTGTTAAGGCAGCTGTAGCTAAAGTTGCTATGAAATAATTTATTAAGAAAATTTAAAGTATACATATATGTCAGCAGAAGCACACGATCACGGACACGATCACGAGCACGAACATCATCATAAAGACACTTTCATTACTAAATATATTTTTAGTATTGATCACAAAATGATTGCTAAGCAATATTTAATTACCGGTATTATTATGGGGGTAATAGGTGTTGCAATGTCCTTGCTTTTCAGGATGCAATTGGCATGGCCAGAAGAATCTTTTAAAATATTTAATGTATTATTAGGCGATAAGTTTGCACCTGATGGTGTAATGGCAAATGATATTTATCTGGCTTTAGTAACAATTCACGGTACCATCATGGTATTCTTTGTACTAACGGCTGGTTTGAGTGGAACATTTAGTAATTTACTTATTCCGCTTCAAATTGGTGCAAGAGATATGGCTTCCGGATTCATGAATATGATTTCATATTGGTTGTTTTTCTTGTCTGCTGTAGTAATGTTATGTTCATTATTTGTTGAAGCTGGTCCAGCTTCTGCAGGTTGGACAATTTATCCTCCATTAAGTGCTTTACCACAAGCAATTCCAGGTTCTGGAACTGGTATGACTTTATGGTTAGTTTCAATGGCAATTTTTATTGCATCTTCTTTGATGGGATCATTGAACTATATTGTTACTGTAATCAATTTAAGAACTAAAGGAATGTCTATGACTAGACTTCCACTTACAATCTGGACATTTTTTGTAACAGCTATCATTGGTGTTATTTCGTTTCCGGTTTTATTATCAGCTGCTTTACTATTGATTTTTGACAGAAGTTTTGGTACTTCATTCTTCTTATCTGATATTTATATCGCAGGGGAGGTTTTACATTACCAAGGTGGTTCACCAGTATTATTCGAACACCTATTTTGGTTTTTAGGACATCCTGAGGTTTATATTGTAATCTTGCCAGCAATGGGACTTGTTTCTGAGATTATGGCCACCAACTCACGTAAACCAATCTTTGGATACCGAGCAATGATTATGTCTGTTCTTGCAATTGCATTTTTATCAACAATTGTTTGGGGACACCACATGTTCCTTTCAGGTATGAATCCTTTCTTAGGATCTGTATTTACTTTTACTACATTATTGATTGCAATTCCATCTGCTGTAAAAGCGTTCAACTGGATCACAACTTTATGGAAAGGTAATTTACAGTTCAATCCTGCAATGTTATTTTCTATTGGAATGGTTTCTACTTTCATCACTGGAGGTTTGACGGGAATCATTTTAGGAGATAGTACTTTAGATATTAACGTTCACGATACTTACTTTGTAATTGCTCACTTTCACTTAGTAATGGGTATTTCTGCACTTTATGGAATGTTTGCTGGTATCTACCACTGGTTTCCTAAAATGTACGGAAGAATGTTGAATAAAAATTTAGGTTATATTCACTTTTGGGTAACAGCAGTTTGTGCTTACGGAGTTTTCTTTCCAATGCACTTTATTGGACTTGCTGGTTTGCCAAGACGTTATTACACAAATACAAATTTCCCATTATTTGACGATTTGCAAAATGTGAATGTTTTAATTACAATGTTTGCTTTGATTGGAGGAGCTTTCCAATTGGTGTTCTTATACAACTTCTTCAGTAGTATTTTCTATGGTAAAAAAGCTGTTCAGAATCCATGGAGATCTACAACTCTTGAATGGACAACTCCGGTAGAACATATTCACGGTAACTGGCCAGGTGAAATCCCTCATGTATATCGTTGGCCTTATGACTACAGTAACCCAAATCATGATGTCGATTTTGTACCGCAAAATGTACCGATGAGAGAAGGTGAACAAGTTTTACATCACTAAAAATATTTTAAAAAGACTATCAGAAATGATAGTCTTTTTTGTTTAGTTAAAGTTGTGTCTGTTCGATTTTACTGTTTTACAAACTGATTACTTTGTATATCTTTGTAAGATGAATGAAAATTTAGATCCTACCACAAAAGGATACAATCCAGAAGAACTAGATCTTGAGAGAAGATTGCGTCCGCTGTCATTTGATGATTTTGCAGGACAAGACCAAGTCTTAGAAAACTTGAAGGTTTTTGTTGCTGCTGCTAATCAGCGTGGTGAAGCACTTGATCATACTCTTTTTCATGGGCCTCCGGGATTGGGTAAAACTACTTTAGCCAATATCTTAGCAAATGAACTTGAAGTTGGAATAAAAATTACTTCAGGTCCTGTTTTGGACAAGCCGGGCGATTTAGCGGGTTTACTTACGAATCTTGACGAGAGAGATGTTTTATTCATTGATGAAATTCATCGGTTAAGTCCAATTGTAGAGGAATACCTTTATTCTGCAATGGAGGATTTTAAAATAGATATTATGATTGAATCCGGACCAAATGCCAGAACAGTTCAAATCAATTTAAATCCTTTTACATTAATTGGGGCAACGACTCGTTCAGGATTATTAACTGCTCCAATGCGTGCGCGTTTTGGAATCTCATCACGTTTACAATATTATACAACTGAACTTTTGACAACCATAGTTGAAAGAAGTTCTTCTATACTTAAAATGCCTATTTCGCTTGATGCGGCTATTGAAATTGCAGGACGCAGTCGCGGAACACCCCGTATCGCTAATGCATTATTGCGCAGGGTTCGAGACTTTGCACAAATAAAAGGTAATGGAACTATTGATCTCGAAATTGCTCGCTATGCCTTAAAAGCACTTAATGTTGATGCACACGGTCTTGATGAAATGGATAACAAGATATTGTTGACTATTATCAATAAGTTTAAAGGTGGCCCGGTTGGTCTTTCGACTTTGGCGACAGCAGTTTCAGAAAGCAGTGAAACAATTGAAGAAGTATATGAACCTTTTTTAATTCAGGAAGGTTTTATTATGAGAACGCCACGCGGACGTGAAGTTACTGATAGAGCTTATAAGCATTTAGGGAAAATAAATACAAACATTCAGGGCGGATTATTTTAATTTATTATCAATGTCTGAGAATAAAAAATATAATTATCCAAATAAGCTTTCCATAATAAGATTTTTTTTGGATGCAGAAGGTGTGCGTAAAAATCCCATTCCGTTTCATAAAAAGTATTTCGATAAATTTGGTGATTCTTTTTCTCTTAAAATTGGTAATTCTAAGTACATAATTTTATCACGGGATAATGAAATAGCGCAGTATATATTACAGAAGAATCAGAAGAATTATCATAAGTCTAAATTTCAATCTGTTTATCTTTCAAAATATTTAGGACATGGTCTTTTAACTGTGGATGGAGATTTTTGGTTGAAACAAAGAAGACTTATCCAACCGGCTTTCCATAAACAAAAAATGAATCAATTAGTCGATAACATGAATCAGACTATTATTTCTGAACTGGATGGTTTAGTTGAAGACAAATCGGTTGATCTGTTTCCGGTAATGAGTCAGCTGGCTTTTAACGTTGTGGCTAAATCTCTATTTGAACTTTCGATTTCTGAAGAAAAGTTAAACCGTATAAAATTTATTATTGAAGAAGTTCAGAATTTCTTAATTAAAGAAATCAGGCTTCCTCATAAAGCGTGGTGGTTTTCTGCAACTGGACAAGTGAAAAAACATTTGGAATTAGCTCAGGAAAATAATCTGATTATTAAAGAAATTATAGAAGAGAGAACCGCTTCCAAAAAAGAGGTCAACGATTTGCTAAATATGCTTTTAGAAACCAGATATGAAGATACTGGAGAAGGAATGCCTATACAGCAATTAATCGATGAAATAAAAATTCTTTTCATTGCCGGTCATGAAACTACTGCAAATGCACTGACTTTTACTTTGCATCTTTTGGGAAAATACCCAGAAGTACAAGAAAAGGTGTTTCAGGAAATTTTTGAAATTGAATCATCAACAAATGATATTGTTGAACAATTGCAGAAAATGACTTATCTAAATGCCGTTTTAAATGAGTCGATGCGTTTATACCCGCCAGCCTGGATTACGGACAGGCAAAATGTAGAAGATGATATCTTAGGTCAATTTTATATAAAGAAAGGAACATTGATTGGAGTTTCTTTTTATGAACTTCATCGTAATCCTAAATATTGGGATGATCCAAATGATTTTATTCCCGAGCGGTTTCTTGGTGAACAAAAAAAACAATCAATGCAATATTTTTATCCATTTGGTGCAGGCCCAAGAATGTGTATTGGGACCGGATTTGCTATTTACGAAATGTGCCTGACATTGTCTCATATTGTAAAGAAATACAAGATTAAATCAACACAAAAAGAAATTCAGTTTAATCCCTTAATTACCTTAAAACCTGTTGGTGTAGAAGTTTTATTCTCTAAAAGATGAGCATTGATTCTAAAGAGACATATTCGAAATTTATTAAATCAGAAGCCAAACGACTTGGTTTTCTTTCTTGTGGGATATCTAAAGCTGGATTCTTAGAGCAAGAAGCGCCCAGACTTGAAAAATGGCTAAAAAATAATCATAATGGTCAAATGGCTTACATGGAAAATCATTTTGACAAACGCCTTGATCCTACATTATTAGTTGATGATGCAAAAAGTGTGGTGTCACTTTTACTGAATTACTATCCTTCTGAAATTCAAAATAATGAAAGCTTCAAAATTTCTAAATATGCATACGGTCAGGATTATCATTTTGTTATTAAAGAAAAACTAAAAGAATTTCTTCATTCTATTCAGTCAACTATTGGCGAAGTTTCTGGTCGTGCTTTTGTAGATTCTGCGCCTGTTTTAGATAAGGCATGGGCAGCTAAAAGCGGTTTGGGCTGGATTGGTAAAAACAGCAATCTGTTAACTCAAAAAGTAGGTTCTTTTTACTTTATAGCTGAACTTATTTTAGACCTGGATTTAGAATATGACCATGCAACAACAGATCATTGCGGTTCGTGTACAGCTTGTATTGATGCCTGTCCTACTGAAGCAATAGTTGCTCCTTATGTTGTCGACGGAAGTAAGTGTATTTCTTATTATACAATTGAACTAAAGGAAAATATTCCGTATGAGATGAAAGGAAAATTTGATGAATGGATGTTTGGCTGTGATACTTGTCAGGATGTTTGTCCCTGGAACCGTTTTTCAAAACCCCACTCAGAACCATTGTTTAGTCCAAACCCGGAGTTACTTTCTTTTTCTAAGAAAGATTGGGTTGAAATTACAGAAGAAACCTTTCGTGTAGTTTTTAAAAATTCTCCCATCAAAAGAACTAAGTTTGATGGTCTGAAAAGAAATATTAAATTTTTAGAATAATTCTGAAAAGAATTATTAGGAAGAAAGTTAAAAACAATCATTATTTCAAAAAATATAAAAAAAAAATCAAAGGAATTGAGCCTAAGAGATGACAGGAAAAAAGGATATGGTGAAACACAACTTGTAAACCACTGTGCCGATGGTGTAAAATGTAGCGAGGAAGAGCATCAGTTAAACCGAAGAAGTGAATTTATCATTAGAAAGTTATAATTTAATTTGCACCCTAAAAAAGACCTTTTCATGAATTTGAAAAGGTCTTTTTTGTTTGGTCAAATATATTAATTTCCGAAACCGTCTTTTTCTTTTAGATTAGACGGTTTTGTTTTATAATAATCTTATTTCGGCTTTAAGTAATTGATTAACAAAGAATAATAAGGTCAATAAAAGCTTGTAAGTAAATCTGTGAATTGCCTCCAGCTTGAGTTGGAGATAAATTAAGTAAAGAGAAATTGGCTCTAGCCGAAATGCGCAGAAGTTTCATTTTGCTAAAGTCCTTTGCTGTAATTTAAATTATAATTATCCAGCTGAATTCTTCGTAAGGAATGGGCAGAGAGTTCTTCGATTATTGCATTGCTGTCTTCAGGTGTTTTTAAATTTATTTAAAAAAATATATAAATAGGTGAGTACTTAATCAACAAGTTGTCCTCTGTGTTTTTGTAACCTCATTTATTCATCCGAAAATATGGTCAAATTATCTGCTATAAACTATTGTTGAATAAAATTTAAACAGGCTCTAAGCAATTAGCTAAAAGCCATTCCATAGAAAATCAACGACAGCGCATATGAAAAGCGAAATAATTATTTTCAAAGCAACTTTATTCTTCAACAAAAAACACAGGTAACGAAGAAATAAGAGTTTTAGATTTTGTTTTTAGCAATTAATGGCATAAGGTTACTTTAAATAAATTATCCATTTTATATTATGAAAAAAATTTTACTTCAAAAAAACATTTCATTTCTTTTTTTTAATAATATTCTGAAAAAAGGGTTCTTTTTATATTTGTTTTTTGTTCTTTTTTTAACAAAAGCAGATGCACAAATAATTTTTAATGAGAATTTTGGAAAAACTACTGTTAGTCAAACGTCTCCCTATGTACCTTCAGGATCTTATACTTTTGTGAGTCCTACAGGGACTGTCAATGATGGAGCGGGTATACTTGGTAAGTTTAATAATCATTCTGTGCATTTAGAAAAAAATAGTTGTTATAGACTTAACTTTGCGGCGCATATTGTAGTGGCCAGCTCTACAATTACTTTTGAAGCTCTGGATGTTACCTCTGGTGCCTTGTTAAATACCCATACATTTCCCTGGATTGGGACAGAAGATAATTACTGGACTGAATTTAGTTATGATTTTAAAATTCCTGCAGGATGTTCAAGTTCTGATGTAAAAATTGTATTAAGGATTAGTGATCATATAGGTAATGATTATTATATTGACGACTTTTCAGTAGAAAAATTGGAAACTTGTACAGCTACTAATATTACTTGTCCAGAAGGTACTTCACCTCCTGATAATGATAATGATGGGGTTCTGGATAGTTCTGATTTAGATGATGATAATGATGGTGTTCTTGATACGGATGAGTGTAATTCTTCTCAACGAATTACGAATACCAGTTTTACTGATGAAGGTAATGGTGTAAATACTAGTTCTGTTTCAAATTGGACGCTGAGTGGTGGTACATTATACGCAGATATCAATGGAATTCAATTTGAAAATAATAATACTTCTCAAACTTTTTCACAAAATATCACTAATTTTTATTCAGATGTAAATGGAAAAAAAATAATTAATGTTTCGTTTATTTCTATGACAGAGTCGCCTGTTTTAAAATCAGATAATATTCAGTTTACAATTGGATATAATGGTTTTGACTATGCCAGAATTGAAACGGTAAGAGAAGCAACATCAACTTCTTCGACTACTGCTACAATAACATATTTAAATGGTGCTACTGGAAATTTAGTTAGTCCCATCCGTCATGATAATAGAACGGGAGTCTTAGAGCCTATCCAAAATCTTCAATTGTCTATACCAGTAGATACACCTTCATCTGGTGCGATATCATTTTTCTTTGATGCTCATTTAACAGGAAATCCTACAGATAATATTAATGACGATGATTTGCTTTTAGTTTCAGTATCTGTAAATTCATGTACGGATTTTGATGACGATGGGATTCCAAATTATTTAGATTTAGATTCAGATGGAGATGGTTGCTCAGATGCCAATGAATATTATAATTCTAGTGCAGCCGATGGAGGAGATGGTGGTGTTTATGGTGTAGGGGTACCAACTGTAGATGCTACAGGAAAAGTAATTGATCCAGTTGCTGCTCCATATACTGGAACTTATACAAATGCAATAAGCGTTGGTGCAGCAAGTATATTAAATTCTTCCACACCAGCAGATCAAACTACAAACGCAGGTGGGAATGCAACATTTGCGACAACTGTGACTACGGCAGGATCAGGTACAACGCAACACCAATGGCAAATAAGTACAGATAATGCTACTACTTGGACTAATATAACAAATGGAGCCCCATATTCAGGAGTTACAACAGGAACCTTAATTGTTACTGGAGCAACTGCAGGAATGAATGGTTACAAGTATAGAGATTTGGTTTCGCAAAGTAATAGAATTTGTGCTGTAGAATCACGAATTGCTACAATGGTTGTACATAATGATATTCTTGCTGCTAATGATGGTTTGGCAACAGTTGATGGAATTAATGGATCATTAGAGTTTATTAATATTTTAGATAATGATTTATTAAACGGAATACCGATTAATCCTGCTGATGTAAATGTCAACATTCCAATGCTTAGTCCCTATTTCGAATTTAATTCAGATGGTACCGTGAGTGTTAAACCAAATACTCCCGGAGGAGAGTACACATTTGCATATCAGATTTGTGAAAAAGCAAACCTGTTAAACTGTAGTACGGCAACATTAAATGTTTTTGTAGAAGTACCCGCAATTGCAATTATCAAAACGGCAACTTTCAATGATACAGATAATAGTGACTATGCAAATGCAGGAGAGACAATTACGTACAATTTTAAAGTAACCAATACAGGCAATGTTCCATTATCCGGAATAACGATTACAGATCCTTTACCGGGAGTTATAGTTTCAGGACAACCAATTAGTTTGGGTGTAAACGAATTTGATGAGCATACATTTACAGCAACCTATACTATTTTGCAAACGGATATAAACAAAGGAAATATTAGCAATCAGGCAACGGTAACAGGTAGCAGCGCTATAGGAATTACAGTAGAGGATAAATCAGATAAGGAAAATAATCTTGAAAATAATCCTACAGTTATAGATATAGAGGGCTGTGCTATTAAAGTATTTAATGCAGTTTCTCCGAATGTTGATGGTGATAATGATGAATTCTATATCCGAGGGATAGAGTGTTATCCTGACAATACAGTAGAGATTTACAATCGTTGGGGAGTTCTTGTATTCGAAAAAAATCATTATGATAATGCAAATAATGCTTTCAAAGGAGTATCTGAAGGACGAACCACAATTAAACAATCAGAAGGATTGCCTGACGGAACCTATTTTTACATATTAAAATATAAAGATAGTGCTGCCAGACAACATGAATCATCAGGTTATTTATATCTAAGCAAATAATAAAGAGATGACTTGTTATTTTATAGTAGCAAGTCCTTATAAATAAAAACAATTCAATGAAAAAATTAGTTTTAGTTTTCATGTTTTTTTCAGCCATGGGTTTTGCACAACAGGACTCGCAGTATACACAATATATGTATAACACTATTACGGTCAATCCGGCGTATGCGGGTTCTCGCGGGTTTTTAAGTGTTTTTGGGCTTCATCGTTCACAATGGATTGGATTGGATGGTGCACCTGCAACAAATGCAATATCGGTTAATACACCTTTAAATGATTCCCGTTTAGGATTAGGAGTTTCCTTGGTAAATGACAAAATTGGGCCTACAGTCGAGAATACGTTTTCTGCAGATTTGTCTTATACCATTCCTGCCTCTGAAGAATTTAAACTTTCTTTTGGAATCAAGGCTACAGCGAATTTGTTTAATATTGATATGAATAAATTAGATCCGCAAAAAAAAGGAGACAGGCAATTTCAAAATTTGGATGGTAAGTTTTCGCCAAACATTGGGGCAGGTATTTATTGGCATTCTGATAAGGCTTATTTGGGTTTGTCAGTTCCTAATTTTATAGAAAGTAATCGTTATGATAATGAGGAAGTTGCTATTTTTAAAGAAAAACTGAACTATTATTTTATAGCAGGATATGTTTTTGATATCAATCCGGAAATTCAGTTTAAGCCGGCATTATTAACAAAATTGATAGAAGGGGCACCATTGCAGGTAGATTTTTCAGGAAATTTTATGTTTAACGAAAAATTTGTTTTAGGCTTGGGTTATCGTTGGAATGCTTCAATAAGTGCGATGGCAGGATTTCAGGTCTCAGAAGGATTATATGTTGGATATGCCTATGATCATGAAACGACAAGGCTTCAAAAATATAATTCAGGATCTCACGAGATTTTCTTGCGTTTTGAGTTGTTTAATAGTTACAGTAGAATTACTTCACCAAGATTTTTCTAAAATATATCTTAAGTTATGAAAGTTAAAAAAATAGGTTTTACCGCATTATTATCATTATTTGTTTTGATAGCAGTTGCTCAAAAAACAAGGATTGAAGATGCAGATAAAAAGTATGAGATGTACGCTTATATTGATGCTGTTGCTGTATATGAAAAGGTGGCAGAAAAAGGATATAAAGACGAGAAAATGTTCCAGCGTCTTGGAAATGCATATTATTTTAATGCAGAATTGACAAAAGCATTAAAATGGTATGATCAACTTTTTGTTATGAATGCAGAACAGGAGCCGGAGTATTTTTATAGATATGCACAATGTCTTAAAGCAAATGGCAATTATGAAAAAGCAGATGAAATACTGGAAAAATTCAATAAAAAAGTAAGCACGGATAAACGTGGAATATTATTTGAAAACAATAAAAATTACTTAGAGGTAATTAAAGCCAATTCAAATCGTTTTGAGATTTCGGATGCCGGAATAAATTCGGTTTTATCAGATTATGGTACTGCAATTTTGCATGACAAACTGATTTTTGCATCTGCTCGGGATACAGGTGGAGTTGCTAAAAAAACCTTTAAATGGACCAATAAATCTTTTACCAATTTATATTCTGCTTCTTTTATGCCTGACGGAAGTGTTGGAATTCCTGAGCGTTTTCAAAAGAATATCAACTCAAAGTTTAACGAATCGACACCTGTTTTTACTCAGGATGGTAAAACAATGTATTTTACCAGGAATAATTATTTAGACGGTAAAAGACGAAGAGATCAAAACAAAGTGACATTGCTAAAATTGTATAAGGCAACTTTAATCAATGAGCAATGGGAAGATATCAAAGAGCTTCCTTTTAATAGTGATCAATATAGCGTGGCGCATCCGGCATTAAGTACAGACGAAAAAACATTGTATTTCGCATCTGATATGCCTGGGACTTTCGGGCAATCGGACTTGTTTAAAGTAAGCATAAATGAAGATGGTACTTTTGGAAAACCTGAAAATTTAGGAGATGCAATAAATACGGAAGGAAGAGAAACTTTTCCATTCATTTCAGGGGATAACGAGCTGTATTTTGCCAGTGACGGAATACCGGGTTTAGGAGGTTTGGATATATTTGTTTCAAAAATAAATTCAGATTTTACTTTTGAAGAATCACAAAATATTGGGGAACCAATAAATTCAAAACAAGATGATTTTACTTTTATTATTGACAAAAACAGAAAGGGTTTTTTCTCATCAAACAGGGAAAACGGGCATGGTTTTGACGATATCTACAGATTTACAGAAACTAAAAAACTAATTTGTACACAAGTTATAAAAGGAACAGTTAGTGATTCGGAAACTGGTGAAATAGTGTCGGATTCAAAAGTTGTTTTGCTAGATGAGCAATTCAATATAATCACTGAAAATGTATCTGATGTAAAAGGGAATTATGCTTTTGAGAATATTAATTGCGGAAAAAAATATTATGTAAGAGTTTCAAAAATTGATTACGAAACAAAGGAGGTTCCGGTTACAATTAAAAATATATCAGGAGAAACTGTGATACCGGTTCTTCTGGAAAAAAGAATCAAACCAATTGCTGTTGGAACTGATTTAGCTAAAGTTCTCGAAATTCCGATTATTTATTTTGATTTGGATAAGGCAACAATAAGAAAAGAATCTGCTTTTCAGTTAGAAAAAATTGTAGAGATATTAAATCAGTATCCTGATCTTAAATTAGATATACGCTCGCATACTGATAGCAGACAAACAACTAAATACAATGAGGTACTGTCTGATAAGAGAGCTAAGTCAACGATAAAATGGTTAGTTGATAAAGGAATAGATTCAAAGAGATTAACTGGAAAAGGCTATGGCGAAACACAATTGGTCAATCAATGTGCAGATGGTGTAAAATGTAGTGAAGAAGAACACCAGCTAAACAGACGCAGCGAATTTATTATAACAAATTTGAATTAAAATTTATCTTCAAAAAAGGATCTTTTCATAAAGTTGAAAAGATCCTTTTTTTATTTTAGCAAAATAGATAAAAGCTGTGTTTTTTAACAAAATAAACTCTTAATAATGATTTTTTGTGAGAAATTTTAAAAAATAGAAAAAGGATTACTGTATTAAAAATGAATTCATTATGTGTTAAAAAATATAAGGGTTTGTTTTTTGTATTGTATTTTTTTTAACTTTATAGTCCTAAAATTTTTCAGATATGACTGTAAATCAAATACTAAACGCAAAAGGAAAAAATGTTTATTCCGTACGTACAACAACTACTGTTTATGAAGCATTGAAAGTAATGGGCGAAAAAAATATAGGTGCCATTTTGATTATTGATGGTTCTGAACTAAAAGGAATATTGTCTGAAAGGGATTATGCACGAAAGATTGTTTTAAAAGACAAATCTTCAAAAGAAACTTTTGTTGATGAAATTATGGAAAGTACTGTTTTTACAGTAAAACTTTCTGATAATTTAGAAGATTGTATGGAACTTATGAGTACAAGAAGAATAAGGCACCTGCCTGTTTTAGAAGACGGAATTGTTGTAGGTATTATCTCGATTAGTGATGTTGTAAAAGCGATTATAGAATTACAAAAAGACACTATCAACCATCTGAATTCCTATATTTCTCAATAACGATTAGAAGAATAAATTTTAGAAATAGTCCGAAAGTACATTGGGCTATTTTTTTTGTGCTGCATTCAAACATTTTTACAGGAAAAGAATACTCAAAAACAAGCTGTTTTAAAGCAAGTCTTATATCTTTGTAAGGAAATAAAAGCGAAAACGAATGAATAAAGAGACTAAAAGAAGAGAAGCGTTACTATACCATGCAGAACCGACTCCAGGAAAAATTCAGGTAGTTCCAACTAAAAAATATGCAACCCAAAGAGACCTGTCTTTGGCTTATTCGCCAGGAGTTGCAGAACCTTGCTTAGAAATTGAAAAGAACATCGAGGATGTTTATAAATACACTGCCAAAGGAAATCTGGTTGCCGTAATTTCAAATGGAACTGCAGTTTTAGGACTGGGTGATATTGGACCGGAAGCTTCAAAACCAGTAATGGAAGGGAAAGGATTGTTATTTAAGATTTTCTCTGATATCGATGTTTTTGATATCGAAATTGGAACAAAAGATGTTGAAGAGTTTATTCAGACAGTAAAAAATATTGCGCCAACTTTTGGAGGAATTAATTTAGAAGATATTAAAGCGCCTGAATCTTTCGAAATAGAAAGAAGACTGGTAGAAGAATTGGATATTCCGGTAATGCATGACGATCAGCATGGAACGGCTATTATTTCTTCGGCAGCCTTAATTAATGCATTAGAAATAGCAGGAAAAAAAGCAGAAGATGTAAAAGTAGTAGTTTCAGGAGCAGGATCTGCTGCAATAGCCTGTACTGATCTATATGTTTTGTTAGGTGTTAAAGTTGAAAATATATTAATGTTTAATAGTAAAGGGCTTTTAACAAAAGATAATCCTGCACTATCAGACCTACAACTAAAATATGCTATTGACGGAGCTAAAATTGATTTGGCAGAGGCTGTAAATGGTGCAGATGTTTTCATAGGATTATCTTCAGGAAATATTCTTTCGCCTGAAATGTTATTGACAATGAATGATAATCCGATTGTTTTTGCAATGGCAAATCCAAATCCGGAAATTGATTATAACCTGGCTGTAGAAACCCGTAAAGATGTTATCATGGCTACAGGTCGTTCAGATTTTCCTAATCAGGTAAATAATGTTTTAGGTTTTCCTTATATTTTTAGAGGTGCACTTGACGTAAGGGCTACAAAAATTAACGAAGAGATGAAAATGGCAGCCGTAAAGGCTTTAGCTATTTTAGCAAAAGAACCAGTTCCAGAACAGGTAAATGTAGCTTATGGTGCAACTAAATTAGGTTTTGGTCAGGAATATATTATTCCCAAGCCATTTGACCCGCGATTGATTACCATTGTGGCACCCGCAGTTGCAAAAGCAGCAATGGAGTCTGGCGTAGCAAAAAATCCAATTACAGACTGGGCAGCCTATGAAGACGTGCTTCGGGAACGTATGGGGAATGATAATAAAATGGTTCGATTGATTACAAATCGGGCAAAATTAAGTCCTAAACGAGTTGTTTTTTCAGAAGCTGATCAGTTAAATGTATTAAAAGCAGCGCAAATTGTTCATGAAGACGGAATTGGTATTCCAATTTTATTAGGAAATAAAGAAACAATTTTAGAATTAAAAGCTGAATTAGGTTTTGATGCTGAGCTTGAAATTATTGATCCTAAAACAAATGAAGAAGAAGCAAGGCGAAATAGGTTCGCAACCTCATACTGGAAAACGAGAGAACGCCGGGGTGTCTCATTGCTCGACTCTCAAAAATTCATGCGTGAAAGGAATTATTTTGCAGCAATGATGGTAAATGAAGGCGAGGCAGATGCCCTTGTAACTGGTTATTCCAGAAGTTATCCAAGTGTGTTGAAACCTATGTTGCAATTAATTGACAAAGCACAGGGAGCATCACTTATTGCAACTGCTAACATGATGTTGACATCACGCGGACCAATGTTTTTATCAGATACTGCTATTAATATTAATCCTTCTGCTGAAGATCTAATAAACATTGCAATTATGACCGCTAAAACAGCAAAAATGTTTGGTGTCGAGCCTGTCATTGCAATGGTTTCTTACTCTAATTTCGGGTCATCAACACATCAAAATGCTTCAAA
Source organism: uncultured Flavobacterium sp. (assembly GCF_946478785.1). Next base: position 66,395 of record NZ_CAMLDD010000013.1, on the reverse strand, counting down.
AGTAAGAGAAGCTGTTGCTTTTTTACATAAAAATCATCCCGATATGATTGTAGATGGTGAAATTCAGGCCGATTTTGCTTTAAATCAGGAGATGCTTGAAGAGAAATTCCCTTTCTCCAAATTAGCGGGCAAAAAAGTAAATACGCTCATTTTTCCTAATCTTGAATCAGCAAATATTACTTATAAATTGCTAAAAGAACTCAATAAATCAAATTCTATTGGACCAATTATGATGGGAATGGGTAAGCCTGTTCACATTTTTCAATTGGGTGCAAGTGTTGAAGAAATGGTAAATATGGCCGCAATTGCTGTTATTGATGCTCAGGAAAAGGAATTAAAGAAAAACAAACTGGCTGATAACAGTTTAAAATGAGGCTGTTAATATTGTCTTAATTTTATTATATTTGGCACCACAAATAATATTATGATAGCACATTTGCAAGGGAAGTTAGTAGAAAAAAATCCAACTGAGGTTGTGATTGATTGTGGAGGGGTTGGATATCAGGTAAATATCTCTTTGCATACTTTTGCACTAATTCCAAATACTGATTTTATAAAATTATATACGCATCTTCTGATCAAGGAAGATGCGCACACCTTATATGGCTTTGCCGAAAAATCTGAAAGAGAAATATTTAGAATGTTATTGTCTGTTTCCGGGATAGGTGCCAATATTGCCCGAACCATGTTGTCGTCAATAGAACCAAGACAAATCATAAATGCTATTGCTTCAGGTGATGTTGGTGTTATTCAGTCAATTAAAGGAATTGGTAATAAAACGGCTCAAAGAGTAATACTGGATTTGAAAGAAAAAGTATTGAAATTATATGATTTAGATGAAGTTTCTGTTGTTCAAAACAATACAAATCGAGATGAAGCGTTATCTGCTTTAGAAGTTTTAGGTTTTATTAGGAAAACATCAGAAAAAGTTGTCGAGAAAATTGTAAAAGAAGATCCGGACGCTACTGTAGAAACTATTATCAAAAAAGCTTTAAAGACTTTATAAATTACTATTAAGACCCTTGAATTGTATGCGTAAAATTTTACTTTTTTTACTGGTTTTATTTTGTGGTAATGCTTTGCGTGCACAGGTAAATCCAACAATTCAGGATACTGTTAAAACCGGGTTTTCTGTTGGAAAACTGGAATTGGAAAATCCACCAAGCATACTTTCAGCCTACAGGTATGACCCCATTACTGATCGATATATTTATACAAGTACAGTAGATGGCTTTTCTATTGATTATCCTCTTGTTTTAACGCCTAAAGAGTATGAAGATTTAGTTCTGAAAGAATCACGAAGAGATTATTTCAGAAAAAAAATGGATGCCATTGATGGTAAAAAGAATGGAAGTGAAGATGGTAAAAAAGATTTGTTGCCAAGGTATTATATTAACTCCAGTCTTTTTGAATCTATTTTTGGGAGTAATACAATCGATGTAAAACCTACCGGTTCTGTTGAAATGGATTTAGGGTTGCGATATAGCAAACAAGATAACCCATCCTTTTCACCAAGAAACAGATCAAGCCTGACTTTTGATTTTGATCAGAGAATAAGCATGAGCCTGATGGGGAAAGTAGGTACCCGATTAGAGGTAAATGCCAATTATGATACCCAGTCAACATTTGCTTTTCAAAATTTATTCAAACTTGCTTACACTCCCACAGAAGACGATATTATTCAGAAAGTAGAAGTGGGTAACGTGAGTATGCCTTTAAACAGTACTTTAATTCGTGGAGCTCAGAGTTTGTTTGGTGTAAAAACACAATTACAATTCGGAAAAACAACTGTTACGGGGGTTTTCTCTGAACAAAAATCACAAACAAAAAGTATAGTTGCCGAAGGTGGTGGGACAATTCAGAATTTTGATTTGTTTGCATTGGATTATGATAACGACAGGCACTTTTTTCTTTCTCAGTATTTTAGAAATAAATATGATGCTTCGTTAAGAAATTATCCTTTTATCGATAGCCGTGTACAAATTACCAGATTAGAAATTTGGGTGACAAACAAGCAAAATCGTGTCAGTACCACAGGCAATAACCTCAGAAATGTTATTGCGCTTCAGGATTTAGGGGAAGCACAGTTTACGGGAATACCTGATCAGGAAGTTGTGGTTGTCGACCCTTCAACGGGATTTTTTAACAAACCTATAGATTCTCCAGCGGACAATAGTAATAATAAATATGATCCAGCTGCAATTGGCACGCCAGGAGCTTATCTAAATTCTAATATTAGAGAAATTGTTACCGCAAAATCAGGTTTTACTCAAGGGAATGTAAACGAAGGAACTGATTATTCAGTACTAGAAAATGCCAGAAAATTAACCACTAATGAATATACTTTTAACCCTCAATTAGGTTATATCTCGTTGCAGCAGCGTTTGGCGAATGATGAAATCTTAGCAGTAGCGTATGAATATACTGTTGGCGGAGTTGTATATCAGGTTGGAGAATTTGGAAGCGATGGAGTTGATGGAACGGTGGTGACAGGAAGTACTGCAAATAACAATCAGGCCGTTATTACGCAAAGTTTAATTTTAAAAATGCTGAAAAGCAGTTTAACGAATGTTAATACTCCGGTTTGGAACCTGATGATGAAAAATATCTATCAAATACCGGGAGCGTATCAGGTTAAGCAAGATGATTTTAGATTTAATATCCTTTATACAGATCCGTCACCAATAAACTATATTTCTCCGGTTGATGCTGCAAATCCTTTTCCGTCTAATCCTACGGCAGGTAATGAAGTAACTGAAACTCCATTGTTGAAAGTTTTTAATCTGGACAAGTTAAATTACAATAATGATCCACAAGCAGGTGGAGACGGTTTCTTCGATTATCTTCAGGGGATCACTTTTGATGCGCAAAACGGACGTATTATTTTTACTACCAAAGAGCCATTTGGAAAGTTATTATTCGATAAATTAAACACAGGAACTGGAGAAAATTACAATGACCCTGCTACCTATAATCCGAATCAAAGGAGGTATGTATTCAGGAGCATGTATAGAACGACACAATCCGGAGCTTTGCAGGACAGTGATAAAAACAAATTTTTATTAAGGGGAAAATATAAGTCATCCGGGAGTGATGGAATTCCAATTGGTGCTTTTAACGTCCCTCAAGGTTCTGTTGTGGTTACTGCCGGTGGAAGGGTACTGGTTGAAGGAATTGATTATAGCGTCGATTATCAGTTAGGAAGAGTTCAGATTTTGGACCCTTCTTTGCAAGCTTCAAACACACCAATAGAAGTTTCCCTGGAAAATAATTCGGTTTTTGGTCAACAGACCAGAAGATTTATGGGACTAAATGTCGAACATAAAATCTCAGATAAGTTTATTGTTGGAGGTACATATTTAAAAATGACAGAAAGACCTTTTACTCAAAAATCGAGCTATGGTCAGGAATCTGTAAACAATACTATTTTCGGGGTTAATGGTAATTATTCGACTGAAATTCCGTTTTTCACCAGATTAGTAAATAAACTCCCAAACATTGATACAGATGTTCCTTCTAATCTTTCGATAAGAGGTGAAGTTGCTTTTTTAAAACCAGATGCTCCAAAAGCAAGTGATTTTGAAGGAGAGGCTACTATATATGTAGATGATTTTGAAGGGTCGCAATCTACTATAGATATGCGGTCTGCTTATGCATGGAGCCTGGCTTCAGTACCATTTATTAATGCAGCAGGAGACCCTACTTTTAATGCTCAATTTGACGATTTAAGATATGGTTATAAAAGGGCGAAAATGGCATGGTACTCTATTGATCCTATTTTTTACACCCAAAAGCCATCGGGAATATCCAATGATGATTTGTCCCTAAATACTACCAGAAGAGTTTATAGCAAAGAATTATACCCGAATACAGATATCGCACAAGGACAATTACAAGTAATCAATACCCTTGATTTAAGCTACTATCCTTCAGAAAGAGGTCCTTATAATAATAATTCCAGTTTTGGTTCAGATCCTGTAAACGGTAATTTTGGTGGAATTATGCGCTCCTTAAATTCGACCAATTTTGAGCAAAGCAATGTAGAGTATATTCAGTTTTGGGTTCTCGATCCGTATGTAGGAAATGCGTCAACGCAGCCTTCTAACGTTGGAAAAATATATTTTAATTTAGGAGAGGTTTCAGAGGATATTTTAAAAGACGGACGAAAACAATATGAGAATGGACTTGGTCCGGATCAGTTAGTAGTAACGCCACAGCCAGTTTGGGGAGATGTTCCGGCTTCGCAATCTTTAATTTATGCTTTTGATAATAATGCAGGAAACAGAAAGAATCAGGATGTAGGTCTTGATGGTCTGCCTGATGCAAAAGAAGCTGTCGTTTATGACAATTATGCTTCTGAGGCGGATCCTGCAGCAGACAATTATACTTATTTCTTAAATACAGACGGTGATGTTCTTAATCGTTATAAAAAATATAATGGCGTTGAAGGAAACTCGGCTGTAGATATAAATGATGCCAACAGAGGATCAACGACTTTACCGGATGTAGAAGATATTAATCGGGACAATACCATGAATACAATTAATGCTTATTATGAATATAGCATTGATATGAAACCTGACATGGTTATTGGTCAGAATTACATTACTGATATTAAAGTAGTAAACAATGTTGAGTTGCCTAATGGTGGTAATACAACAGCAAGATGGATTCAGTTTAAAATACCTGTTACCCAACCGCAAAACACTATTGGGAACATTTCTGATTTTAGATCTATTCGATTTATGAGAATGTTTATGACCGGTTTTACAGATCAGGTTACGGTTCGTTTTGGAGCACTGGATTTAGTTAGGGGAGAATGGAGAAGATATGATGGTACTCTTGATGCATCAGATACAAGTCCGGATTCAGATGGGACAGATTTTGATGTTCAGGCAGTAAACATTCAGGAGAATAGTACAAAATGTCCTGTAAATTATGTAACTCCTCCAAATGTTCAAAGAGAGCAATTGTACAATAATAATACGATAATCAACCAAAATGAACAATCTTTGGCATTACGTGTTTCCGGCAATGGGCTAGAAAGTCAGGATTCAAGGGCTGCTTTCAAAAATGTAAGTATTGATATGCGTCAGTACAAAAAATTAAAGATGTTTCTGCATGCTGAATCTCTGGAAGATCAGGTCCCTGTAAGTAATGATGAAATGGTGGCATTTATTCGTTTTGGAAATGACTTTACAGAAAACTTCTATCAAGTCGAAATTCCATTAAAAGTAACTCCATCAGGAGGAGCTTGTAATATAAGTCCCGATCAGGTTTGGCCAGAAGAAAACAATATGGATTTGGCACTTTCTTTATTGACCAGAATGAAGATAAAAGGAATGAAGATTGATATTAACTCAACTAAGCGTGATATAAACGGAATTTATTATCCTGATAACGACCCTGATTTAATACCGGATGGGGGTGATGGGGATGATAAATTGAGATTAGGTATAAAAGGTAATCCTAATTTTGGAATGGTTCGAAATTTAATGGTAGGTATAAAAAATGCTAATACCGTTGATAAAAATATAAAAGGAGAAGTTTGGTTTAACGAACTTCGATTATCTGATATGGATAACAAAGGCGGTATGGCAGCTATACTAAGCGTTGATACCAATATGGCCGATTTTGCCACAGTTTCAGCAACTGGAAGAAAAAGTACTATTGGTTTTGGATCCATTGAAGAGGGAGCAAACGAAAGAGACCGTGAAGATATCCAGCAATATAATATTGTTACAAATTTAAATTTAGGAAAATTATTGCCACAGAAATGGGGAATAAACCTTCCGTTTAATTATGCAATTGGAGAAGAAATAATTACACCTGAATATGATCCTTTTAATCAGGATATAAAGCTGGAGCAGTTGCTAAACGAAACTACAGGTCAGGCTGAAAAAGACAATATCAGAAACAGGGCTATCGATTATACCAAGCGTAAAAGCATCAATTTTATAGGCGTTAGAAAAGACAGGGCTCCGGAACAAAAGCCACATGTATACGATGTTGAGAATTTTACGTTCTCTCAATCTTACAATCAGGTGAAACGTCATGACTATGAAATTGAAGATTATGAAGATGAATTGTCAAACTCATCTGTAAATTATGCTTATACATTTCAGCCAAAAGAAGTAGTCCCTTTCAAGCAGAATAAATTCATGAAAAAAAGTGAGTATTGGAAATTATTGAGCGACTTCAATTTTAATTATTTGCCTTCTAATATTTCTTTTAATACCAATATAATAAGGCAAAGCAATAGTCAGCAATTCAGACAGATACAAGATGTTCCGGGAATTGGTCTGGAAACTCTTTACAGAAGAAATTTTGCCTATAATTACCAATACGGATTTGGATTTAATCTAACCAAATCCTTAAAACTAAACTATACGGCATCTTCAAATAATATCGTTAAAAATTATCTGAATGATGACAATACCCCAAAAGAAGATTTTAATATCTGGGATGATTATTTTGATATTGGAACACCAAATCAGCACACACAACAATTGGTTTTGAATTATGATATTCCAATCAATAAAGTGCCTGTTTTTAGTTTTATAAAAGCAAATTATTCTTATACGGCTGATTATAACTGGCAACGTTCTTCAACGGCTTTGTCTCAGTATGAAGAGGAGAATCCTGATGGGACTTTTACAACATATGATTTAGGAAATACTATTCAAAATGCAAATTCAAATACATTAAGTACAACTTTTAATATGACAACGTTGTACAAATATCTAGGATTAACACCAGGAGCAAAAAAAGCGGCAAAACCAAAACCTGCAGGACCTCCAAAACCTGGAGAAAAAATAGTAAATACAAATAAAGCAGCACCAGCCAGTAGGCCTTTTTATGATGGATTAATTGGAATTTTGACCAGTGTAAAAAATATTCAGGTAAATTATACAGAGAATAGCGGGACGGTTTTACCAGGTTATACGCCAGGGATAGGATTTTTAGGGACATCAAAACCAACTTTAGGTTTTATTTTTGGAAGTCAGGATGACATTCGTTATGAAGCGGCCAAAAGTGGGTGGTTGACAACATATGAAAATTTCAATCAAAATTTCACTCAGGTAAATAATAAGTTATTAAAGGTAACGGCCAATCTTGATTTGTTTCCGGATTTAAAAATAGATTTAACAATGGACAGATCCTATTCTGAAAATTCTTCAGAACAATATAGTGTTGATCCGGCTACTGGAGAATATCTTCCATTGTCGCCATATACTTATGGAATGTTTTCTATTTCTACTGTATTAATCAAAACAGCATTTTCTGCGAGTGATGAAAATGTATCGGCTGCTTTTGATGATTTTAGGGAAAATCGTTTAACAATTGCCAATCGTTTGGCAGAGGATCGATACGGAACTGCAATTCCAAGATATGATGCAGGAGCTCTTCCTGTTGAGGATACAAATGCACCTTTAGACAATCTTGCAAACCCTAATAATCCTGACAGAAAGCAAATTTTATCAAATGATGGCTATCCTGTAGGATATGGAAAAAGCAATCAGGCAGTTTTATTGCCGGCCTTTTTGGCTGCTTATTCAGGTGGTGACGCTTCTAAGTCATCGACTGGAATTTTTAGAAGTTTCCCTATTCCTAACTGGAGTGTAAAGTATAATGGCTTGATGCGCTATAAATATTTTAAAGACAGGTTTAAACGCTTTTCACTGCAGCATAATTATAGAGCTTCTTATACAATTAATCAATTCAGGTCAAATTTTGATTATAATGAAAATCCGGCTGGTACAGATGTAAATGGTAATTTCTTCAATGAAACTATCATGTCAAATGTCAATTTGGTAGAACAGTTTAGTCCTTTGGTCCGTGTAGATTTTGAATTAAAAGGATCCTTAAGGGTACTTACAGAAGTTAAGAAAGACAGGGCGCTATCAATGAGTTTCGACAATAATTTATTGACCGAAGTAAAAGGCGTTGAATATGTTGTAGGTTTAGGATATCGTTTTAAGGATGTTATTTTTTCATCGACATTGGCTGATAACCCAACGGGAATTATAAAAAGCGACATAAATATCAAAACAGATTTCTCCTATAGAAATAATCAGACTCTGGTTCGTTATTTAGATTATAACAATAATCAGCTGGCGGCAGGTCAAAACATATGGTCAGTAAAGCTAACTGCAGATTATGCCTTCAGCAAGAATCTTACTGCAATATTCTATTATGATCATTCGTTTTCGAAAGCAGTAATTTCTACATCGTTCCCGTTAACAAATATCCGTTCAGGGTTTACACTTCGATATAATTTCGGAAATTAATTTTGTGATTATAAACTAATTTTCATTAGAAGATTGTTACATTTGTTGCTTTAAAATTAAATTATCAATTTTCAAACATAGTATTATGAGCATACCAGCAAATTTAAAGTACACAAAAGATCACGAATGGGTTAGCATCGATGGAGATGTTGCAACAGTAGGAATTACCCATTTTGCTCAAAAAGAATTAGGGGATATTGTGTATGTTGAAGTAGAAACTTTAGATCAGACATTAGATAAGGATGAAGTTTTTGGAACTGTTGAGGCTGTAAAAACGGTTTCTGATTTGTTTTTGCCACTAACTGGAGAAATTATTGCTTTTAATGAAGATTTGGAAAGCACACCAGAAAACGTAAATTCTGATCCTTACGGAGCCGGATGGATGATTAAAATAAAAATTGCTAACGCTTCAGAGATTGACTCATTATTATCAGATGAAGCATACAAACAACTGATAGGTGCCTAAACAACTGCTTTTATTGTGGGCCATAATTTGCTCGGGAATCATTACCTATTTTTGTCTGACTGACTCAAGTAATATTCCGGCGGTAAGTTTTCCCAGTATCGATAAAATAGTGCATTTTTGTTTTCATTTTGGATTTACGATTTCATGGATTGTGTTTTTTAAAAAAGAGCTAAAAGGAAAGACAACAGATGATTCTAAGGCCTATTTAATTTCGTTTATATTTTCAGTTTTTTTTGGAATAACCATCGAAATATTGCAAGGTGTTTTTACTAAAACAAGAGCAGCAGATGTAACGGATATTTTAGGTAATGCAATTGGTGCTTTAGCAGCTGTTTTTGCGGCAATAGCTTTTAAAAAGCAGATCGATAAAATATAAAAATATTTAATTCCCACTTCGGTGGGTTTTTTTATTGCTGAAAATCAGGCTTGAAAAAGTATGTCATTTTTTGAATTTTAAATGTATTTTTGTTGTTTGTAATTTCAAGATCATGAATATTAAGCAATATTTAGATTCCACTTATTTAAAAACTGCCTCTCAAGCCGGTCTTTCGGAAGCGGAAAATGATATTGTGGTTAAAAATGCAATTACGGAAGCCATTACAGAAGGTTTTAAACTGATTATGGTTCGGCCCGAATATGTAGCATTGGCTAAAGAAATGATTCTAAAAGCAAATTCTAATCTGGATGTTGGTACTGTTATTGATTTTCCGGAAGGTAAATCTGATATTGAGGCAAAACTCAAAGAAGCTAATGAAGCAATTGCAAATGGCGCAGATGACTTAGATTTTGTCTGTAATTACGAAGCTTTTAAAAATGGGGATACTGAATTAGTCAAACAAGAAATTTTAATAACAACACAAATAGGGTTGGCCAATAATAAAACCGTTAAATGGATTATTGAAGTTGCCGCCTTGAACGAAAAAGAAATTATTCAGCTTTCTTCTTTGATAAAAAATATTGTTATTTCGAATTTTAATGAAGAAGATTATGCTTCGGTTTTCGTAAAATCATCAACCGGATTTTATAAAACCCAGAATAATTTACCGAATGGAGCTACGATTCCAACAATTATTATGATGCTGGAAAATGCCTCACCATTACCAATAAAAGCTGCAGGAGGTATAAAATCATATGAGGAAGCAATAAAAATGATTCGTTTGGGAGTTAAACGAATCGGAACTTCATCTGCTAAAGCAATTGCAAACGGAGAAAATACCACAAATCAATACTAATGAAAATCAAAAATATTTTGAATAAAAGTTTTTTAACTTTCTGTCTGGCCTTATCATCATTATATACTTTCGGTCAGGAAGCCAAATCTTCAGTAAAATCAGGTTTTACAGCTGAACAGTTTCCGGTATTTCCTAATTGCGAAAATTTAGAGCCCAAAAAATTAGAAAATTGTTTCTATAAAGAAGTTCAGGATTTTGTTTATCAGAATTTTGAAATTCCTGGCAATTTAAAACAGGAAAATTATAAAGGTGAAGTTAGAGTGCTTTTTGAAGTTGATGTAAATGGAGTTTTTAAAGTAATTTATGTCAATGCAGCAAATGATGATTTGGCACAAGAAGCAAAGCGTGTTTTTGGGATGTTTCCAAACATTAAATCTTCGACTTATAACGGTGTTCCAACTTATTCTAAATATACTATTTCAATAGATTTGCCTTTAAAGAGTTCAGAGCAAATTGCTGCAGAAGCTTTGGCAGCTGCCGAAATTTTAAAGCCAAAAGAAAAACCAATGACAGAATTGGATAGTATTGTATATAAGAAATATAATAATCCTGAATTCGAAAGTCATTTAAATATTCCGCTTTCCCATAGTTATTATGCGCAGTTTGATGGTGCTCTGAATCAGGTTGGTAGTAACAATCATACAGCTTCAAAGCCTTATACTTATGCTGAGGTTTCAAAATATTATAATCTTAAAGCCGTAAATGAATCACTCCAAAAGAATGTTTCAACCTGGTTGGGAAGAAAATGGTGGAATGAGAATATGGTTCAGATTCAGGGTGAAGATTATTGGCTGGCATTCAATCCGATTGTTGATTTGCAATTGGGTAAGGCATCAGATCTGGATTCATATACTTATGTAAACACCAGGGCTGTTAATTTCAGGGGAGGTTTAGGGAAACAGATTAATTTTACAACCACTATTTTTGAAAGCCAGGGAAGGTTCGCTGGATATTTTAATGATTATTCAAATACTTTAAAGCCTTCTGGAGGAAACCCGGCTATAATACCTGGTATCGGAATTGCGAAACAATTTAAAACAGATTCGTATGATTTTCCTTTAGCGGAAGCTAATATAACTTATACGCCAAGTCGAATTTTTGATTTTCAATTGGGTTATGGGAGAAATTTTATTGGTGATGGATATCGTTCCTTGCTGGAAAGTGACGGAGCAAGTCCATATCCCTATTTTAAAATCAATACTACTTTTTGGAAAATAAAATATACCAATACCTATATGTGGCTTAAGGATGTTCGTCCTGATGTTACAGTTGATAAAACGTACGCTTCAAAATACATGGCAAATCATTATCTAAGCTGGAACGTTTCAAACAAACTGAATTTAGGTTTTTTTGAATCGGTAGTCTGGACAGATACCAATAATAGAGGTTTTGATGTGAATTTTGTGAATCCGATTATTTTTTATCGTTCTGTTGAGTTTGCTTCATCTTCCAGAAGCGGAAATGCTCTTTTAGGATTCACAACGAAATATAAATGGAATAATCAGGTCAATTTATATGGACAGTTTTTAATTGATGAATTTTCATTTGGAGATATAAAAGCAGGGGATAATAGCTGGAAAAATAAATTAGGATACCAATTAGGTGCTAAATACTTCAATGCTTTCAAAATAAAAGATTTGTTGTTGCAGCTAGAATACAATCATGTTCGTCCATACGTGTATTCTCATAGTGCGGTCATAACAAATTATGGGCATAACAATCAAAGCCTTGGCCATCAGTGGGGAGGTAATTTTGAAGAACTGGTCGCAATTGGCCGTTATCATAAAGGCCGATTTTTTGCCGATGCTAAATTTACAATCGGAAAAAGAGGAATCGATTTTGATACTGCAGAAGACGGTTACAATTATGGAGGGAATATTTATAAAAGTTACGGCGAAAACCGTCCGTATGATTCCGGTGTAAAAATAGGGCAAGGAAATAAAACGAATATTTTTATAGCAGATATTCAGGGTGGATATTTGATAAATCCTATGACGAATTTGAAGCTTTTTGGAAGTTTTATCTTCAGGAATTTCGATCCAATGCAAAATACTCCCACAACTTTCAAGCAAAGTACAACATGGTTTACTGTAGGATTGCGTTCAGATGTCTTTAATTGGTATTTTGATTATTAAAAATTAATAAGATTTTTCAAAGCAAATATGTTAAAGATTTGCAAGTCCTTATTTTATAAAGGTTTTATTGAAAAAATCTAATTTTATAGGTCATAATTCTATAATCTAATTTGTACATTTGCACCACTCAAAAAAATACACAAACAATTACTGTATTGAACGCTACTAAAAATACATTTTCATTAAAATCAATATTTCTCGATTTCAAAGAAATTACTAAAGCAGGTTTGGCTATTAGTGTTTTGTTTTCTTCTATTGCGGGATATTTATTGGGTGTTAATAATGAGCATCCTTTTGAATGGAGTGTTTTGGCGGTGTTATCAATTGGAGGTTACTGTATGGTTGGAGCTTCAAATGCTTTTAATCAGGTAATTGAAAAAGATATTGATGTGTTAATGGATCGCACCAAAAACCGTCCAGTTCCTTCAGGGAGAATGTCTCCAAAAATGGCACTATTTGTTGCGAGTCTGCTTACTATTATTGGTATTGTATTGCTTTATACAATAAATGCAAAGTCGGCGATGTTTGCTGCTATTTCGATATTTTTATATACCAGCATTTACACACCTTTAAAAACGGTAACTCCATTGTCTGTTTTTGTGGGTGCTTTTCCCGGGGCAATTCCATTTATGTTAGGATGGGTTGCGGCAACAGGAGAATTTGGAATAGAAGCAGGCACCTTATTTTTAATTCAGTTTTTCTGGCAATTCCCTCATTTTTGGGCGATTGGCTGGTTTTTATATGAAGATTACGAAAAGGCAGGTATTTTTATGCTTCCAACGGGAAAAAAAGATAAAGGCACAGCTTTGCAGATTATTTTATATACGGTTTGGCTTATCATTGCCTCTTTGCTTCCAATGTTTGGATATACCGGGCAATTGTTCATATCTCCGATTGCAGCAGTTTTGGTTTTTTTGTTAGGCCTTTGGATGCTGTTTTATGCGGTAAAGTTGTATCGTCTGCGGACTCCGAAAGCAGCAAGAACTTTAATGTTGGTAAGCGTTTCGTATATTTCTTTATTGCAGGTTGTGTATATAGTAGATAAATTTTTAAGATAGTTATGGAAATGACAATGAAAATAAATGAGGAACAGGTAAGAAAATCAAAATCGGCAAAACTGATTTTGTTATTCGCAATGGTAAGTATGACCATGATGTTTGCGGGACTTACAAGTGCATTTGTAGTGAGTAAATCAAGAGCAGACTGGCTGCAGAACTTTCAAATACCAACTGCATTTTATTTTAGTACGGCAGTTATTATTGGCTGCAGTATTACTTTTTTTCTGGCCAAAAGAGCAATTGAAAAAGGAAATAGAAGTATGACTTCTGCTTTTCTTTTTGGTACATTTGCTTTAGGTGTTTTGTTTGTAATTTTACAATTTAGAGGTTTTGGACAGATTATAGAAAGTGGTTATTATATGACAGGACAAGGTAGTTCAATTACTACAACTTTCCTTTATGTAATAGCGCTTATGCACCTGTTGCACTTGGCGGGCGGATTAATTTCGCTTTTAATTATAATTTATAATCATTTTAAACAAAAATACAATCCGTCTCAAACTCTTGGTATAGAACTAGGTGCGATGTATTGGCACTTTTTGGATTTATTATGGGTATTATTATTTTTATTTTTATATTTCTTTAAATAAGAAAAAAACGTAAATTTGGGAACTTTTTAACGAATATCTTTTATGGAAGCGACAGTAACTACTGCAAATAACAACGAAAAAACTTGGGGAGGCGGAGAGGATATCCAGCCATTAGGAGCAAGTTATGGTAAAATGATGATGTGGTTTTTTATCGTATCAGATGCCTTGACATTCTCTGGATTTCTTGCTGCTTATGGTTTTTCAAGATTTAAATTTATTGAAACCTGGCCATTGGCTGATGAAGTGTTTACTCACTTCCCATTTATGCACGGTGTTTCGGCCCCGATGTATTATGTGGCGTTAATGACTTTTATTTTGATTTTCTCTTCTGTAACAATGGTTTTGGCTGTAGACGCAGGTCATCAGTTGAAAAAAAACAAGGTTGCTGTTTATATGTTTTTAACGATTATTGGAGGTTTTATTTTCGTAGGTTCACAAGCCTGGGAATGGAAAAATTTCATTAAAGGTGAATACGGGGCAGTTGAAACTTCAGGGGGAAGCTTATTGCAATTTGTTGATGCAAGTGGTAAAAGAGTAGCTTTGGCTGATTTTGCTGTAAAATTACCGGAACAAAGAGAAACTTTGACCAGAAACAAAGAAACCTGGTTTATGGAGGATTCTCAAGGGCAGGCCACTTATAGTGTTGCTGAAGTTCAGGCTGGTTTTAAAGCACATCCTGAATTGTTGATAAGAACAGAACAGCTTACAGAGAAAAAGAAAAAAACAGTTTTGTCCAGAGCAGAATCTGAATCTCGTTTAAACTCTGCAAAATATGTAGTAGAAGGTGCAAACCTAACAAGAAATGAATACGGAAGTAAATTATTTGCTGATTTCTTTTTCTTTATTACAGGTTTTCACGGTTTTCACGTATTCTCAGGAGTTATCATTAATATCATTATTTTCTTTAATGTATTATTAGGAACTTATGAGAAAAGAAGAAGCTACGAAATGGTAGAGAAAGTTGGTTTATACTGGCACTTTGTAGATTTAGTTTGGGTATTTGTATTTACAGTTTTCTACCTAGTTTAATTTTTAGAATTTAATCATTATGTCACACGAACACGTATCAAATACAAAAAGAATCTGGTTTGTTTTTGGATTACTATCAGCAGTAACTATAGTAGAAGTTATTCTGGGTATTTTAAAACCTGAATCATTAGAGTTTAATCATTTTATTGGTTTGAATTTGTTAAACTGGATTTTCTATATCCTGACAATTTTCAAAGCATATTATATTGTATGGGCATTTATGCACATGGAAGGTGAAAAAAGCAGTCTTAGATGGTCTGTTGTTTCGCCAGTCATTTTCCTGGTATTATATTTATTGTTTATTCTCTTGGTAGAAGGACATTATATTTATGGGGTTTTTAAAGATTCTACTATTAAATGGAATTTTTAACATGATATTAATTCGAAAAGAGTCCCGATAACATCGGGATTTTTTTATTTTTGTACCTCAATAACTTCCACACTTAAAATGAAAAAAAATATAGTTCTCTTTGTACTTTTTGTTCTGCCAATTGTAGCTTATTTGTTTTTTGCTTCCGGTGTTAATAGTTTTACAACATTGCCTGTAATTACACCAAAAATCCCCGATTTTGGGAATTGGCAATCTCTAAACGATAAAAAAGTTTCTCTTGATAAAAAGATAACAGTACTGGGTTTCTCAGGTTCTGATATTTTAAGTAATCGGGGTAATTATTTTAATCTGAACGAAAAGATTTATAAACGCTATCATGGTTTCGAGGACCTTCAGTTTGTAGTTGTTTGTCCGACAGGTACAGAAAAAGAGGCGCAGAAAGTTGTAGATGCACTTTCTCCTTTTACAGATGTCTCAGGCTGGAATTTTATTTTTGCTTCTCCTGAAGAAATTAAAACGTTCTACAGTCATTTGAATTTAAAAGGAAAACTTGATAATAATTTAGGAACATCGAATGTTTATATTATTGACAAGCAACGCAATTTGAGAGGTAGAAAAGGAGCTGATAAAAATAAAAAAGAAGAATATAAGGAGGGCTATGATACCTTTCATCCTTCCGAATTAAGCAATGAGATGATGGATGATTTTAAGATTATCTTGTATGAATATCGTGCAGCCCTTAAAAAGAACCATAACGCCACTAAACAACTCTAAATTGAAATCATAATGTTTAAAAATAAATCATATATAGGAATTTCGTTTATTATTTTGATTTTCGGAATTTATGCTGTGCCAAAAATAGTTGACAGAATAAAAAACGGTGATGTTGTAAAAGAAGACCGTTTAGATAATGCTAGTTCGCAAACGTCTAAATCTGATGCTAAATTAGTAACAATAGGACCTGCGCCAAAATTTGAATTGACAAATCAGGACAATATTAAAGTTTCAAATGAAACCTACAAAGGAAAAGTTTATGTATTGGAATTTTTCTTTACTACCTGCCCGTCAATTTGCCCAAAAATGAATTTAAGCATGTTGGAGATTGAAAAGACTTTTTTTGGGAATCCTAACTTTGGTATCGTTTCTATTACAATTGATCCGGCTCATGATACACCACAAGTTTTAAAAGACCATGCAAAATTATTAGGTGTAAAGTCTTCAAACTGGAATTTCCTGACAGGTGACAAAGAAGCTATCATGAATTTATCTAACAAAGGATTTAATTTGTATGCAGGAGAAAATGCTAAAGTAAATGGAGGTTTTGAACATTCAGGCCTATTTGCATTGATTGATAAGGAAGGAAATATTCGCTGTAGAAAAGATAATTTTGGAAATCCAATTTTATACTATGACGGTTTAGAAAAGAAAGGGGTTAGGGATATCCAACAGGACATAAAAATATTATTAGAAGAATAAAATGGAAGATCATTCATTAGAAAAAAAATACAATAAGTTTATTGTTGCTGTTTCGATTATAATTCCTGTTGTTGTAGCCATTTTGTTTGGTGTAAAACTTAAAGATTTTGGATATGATGTAGAACCGCTTTCATTTTTGCCCCCTATATATGCAACAATAAATGGTATTACTGCCATTGTATTAGTTTTAGGAGTTTTAGCAATTAAAAAAGGTAATCAGAAAGTTCACGAAAATTTAATGACGACTGCCATTGCATTGTCTGTTGCTTTTTTAGTAATGTATGTGGCATATCACATGACCGCTGACTCAACTAAGTTTGGAGGCGAAGGAATCATCAGATATGTTTATTTTTTTATTTTATTAACACATATCTTATTATCAATTGCGATTATTCCGCTGGTATTAATTACATATGTCAGAGCTTTAGCAAAAAGATTTGACAGGCATAGAAAAATTGCCAGAATTACGTTTCCTCTTTGGCTGTATGTGGCTGTGACTGGTGTGGTAGTTTATTTAATGATCTCTCCTTATTATGCAAACTAAAAACAAAATACAAAGGTCAAATTCCAAATTCCAAACTTTGATTTTTGGAATTTGTTTATTTCTTATTGGAGTTTCTTCAAATGCGCAATGTGCGATGTGTCGTGCTGCACTTTCCGGAGAGTCAAACATAAAAAAGGCAGAAGCTGTAAATGACGGAATCGTTTATTTAATGGTGATTCCATATTTGCTTGTTGCTATAATTGGATTTTTAATATACAGAATGTACCAATCAAAAAAGAAAAATGCCGAATAATTATTCGGCATTTTTTATTTCAACCCATCAACTGAAACATTGACGGTTCCGTTTATTTTGATAAAAGCAATAATAGCCTGATTGGTTAATTGAATTTTGTCAAATTGAATGTCTTCCATTTTTCCGTTAACAAAAACGCCCGGCATTGGAGAATAGTTTTTAAGATAAGTGGCCATGCTTTTTTTGCCTTCTTCTAAGTTGGGTTGTATTGAATACCGGCAGTTTTCTTCCATTTTTTTTAGAATCATACCCTGAGCCAGCCAGTTTGCGGTTCGCATCAATTTACTTTTTGTATCCAAAACATAATCAAGTTTGTCGAAATAAATTTCTTTAGTCTGTGGGTTGTATTGTGGAAATCCATTTAAATAAATCGTTCCGTTTACAGATCCTAAAACATCTAATGCAATAACCATTTTTCCGTCTTTGTGCCAAATTTCAACATTCTTTACGGTAACTTTTTTGCTTCCTGAACCAAATTCCTGTCCTGCAAAATTTTTAGTCATAATTTTTGAAGCGTCGACATAGCTCGAGATAGCCGCAATATTGGCAGTAATCTGATTTGGTATTTTAGCTACGGGTTTCAAAACAATTTTACTGGCATTAAACATAGATTCGGGTTGTTTTCCAACGATGGTTTCCATATTGCACTTCATTCCCATATCCAGTAAAAACAAATTATTTTTAAGTTTTGCATTGGTCGAATATACTTCTACTGGCACAATTCGCAGCCAGCTTTCATAAGTGTCACTCATTTGGAACGGCGTACATATTTTTTCTAAAGCCGACAAAAGATTGGGTTTAAAATCCATTGATTTTTCAATAGCCTCGTCTATGCTTTTTTCAATTTTGGATTTAAAAATAGAGATTGCCGGATTTACCAAATAGGTTATGGGCATGTTTTTTCCGAAAACGCTCATTGTTGGGCTTTCGTTCCAATCAAGAGATTTAAATTCTGTTTTTGTATTGAGTTTCCAGTTTGTCAGCGACACCTCGCTAGATAAAGTTATGATTCCGTTCAGGTTAAATTCACGGGTGTCATAAAGTTCGACGCCTAGTTTTTTAGTTCCAATTCTGTATTTTATAGATGCTTTTAAAGGAAGGATGGTTTTTAATTTTTTATCCCGATTTGCAGCATCATTTTGAATTTTTATGGGAGCCTGTTTCCAGATTTTTATTTCGATGTCGTCATCCTCAATATTATTATCTTCGTAAATTAGTCCGTTTAAAAGAGCATTGGTTTGGTTTTCAATGTCGTTAAGTTTAACTGAAATAGGTAAATTAATAAAAGAAGGATTGCTGTCATAAATCAGCGGACTTGCATCATCCGGTTCAGGTTTTAAAGTTGCTAATTTTTGAGAAGTAGAACAACCGGCGAATAATGTTAAAGTTATGAAAAGACTTATAAAAAAAATTTTTCTCATTAGTGTTATTTTAAGCAGTAAAATTAATAAAAGAAATATATTCTTTGAAAAAAGTGTAACAATTAGTGAATAATGTAGTCTTATTCTAAAAACCAGACAAAATTTATTAACTTTTTCTTACCATAAAAACCGTAATTAAAATGTTATTATTGCTTAAAATTTAACAGTATCATGATCGAAATCAAAGATTTGCATAAATCCTATAAAATGGGAAGTTCAGAGTTACATGTGTTAAAAGGAATAAATTTTAATATAGCAGAAGGAGAACTTGTTGCCATTATGGGATCGTCTGGTTCAGGCAAATCAACACTGCTTAATATTTTAGGGATTCTGGACGAGGCAGATTCCGGGAGTTACATTTTAGATAAAACCCCAATAAAAAAGCTTAACGAAACTATTGCTTCTAAATATCGAAATAAATTTTTGGGATTTGTTTTTCAGTCTTTTAATCTAATAAATTATAAAACAGCTCTTGATAATGTTGCGATGCCACTATATTATCAAGGAGTAAAAAGAAAAGAACGTTATGAGATTGCGATGAAATATCTGGAGAAAGTAGGTTTAGGTTCGCATTCTCATCATTTACCAAATGAACTTTCAGGCGGTCAAAAGCAGCGTGTTGCGATTGCGAGGGCTTTGGCATCAAATCCAAAAGTTTTATTGGCAGATGAGCCAACCGGGGCGTTAGATACTAAAACTTCGTATGAAGTAATGGAACTTATACAGGGAATCAATGATGAGGGAAAAACAATTCTAATTGTAACCCACGAACCTGATATTGCCGCTATGTGCAAAAGAAATGTAGTCCTGAAAGATGGATTGATCATTGATGATAAAATGGTTGAACAAGTTAGAGCTTCATCTTATGTTTAATATTGAGCGTTGGCAGGAAATTTTTGAGGCTATTGCTAAAAATAAGCTTAGAACTTTTCTAACAGGAATTTCTGTGGCTTCGGGAATTTTTATTTTAGTTATTTTGTTAGGAGCAGGTAAAGGACTTCAAAACGGTATAGAGAAACAATTTGAAAATGATGCCAAAGGGATAATCGAAGTATGGTCCAACACTACTACCAAAGAGTATAAAGGCTTAAATGCAGGAAGAGAAATCCAATTGAGAAATAGTGATTACGAGATTCCGTTAAAAAAATACAATGACGAGATTGATAAAAAATCAGCTACCAGAAATACTTGGGGAGGTATTGTGACTTACGGAAAAGAATCTGGAAATTACCAGTTTAGAGGTGTGAACCCTGATTATTTGGATATTGAAAATGCGACCATTATACAAGGACGTTTTTTGAATAATAATGATTTGAAAAATAACGAAAAAGTTGCAGCAATTGGGGTGAAAGTGAAACAAGATCTGTTTAAAGATGCTGACCCAATCGGCAAGCAAATTTTAGTAAATAATGTCAATTTTAAAGTGATTGGAGTTTTTACTGATCCATCCGGCGAAAGGGAAGAGTCAAGGGTTTATATGCCTATGACTACCAATCAGCGCGCTTATGGCGCTGGGGATAAAATTACAGGGATGATGTTCGTTTTAAATAAAAAATCAAATTATGACGAAGCACTTGCGCAATCAAAACAATTTACAAAAGACATTAAGGAGTTATTAAAAAGCAAAAACATTATTGCTCCGGACGATAATGCTATTGATGCTTACAATTCGGTTGAAGAAGCAAAACAATTTTATGATTTAAATCTTTACATCAGATTGTTCTTTTGGTGGGTTGGTATTTGTACTATTATTGCGGGGGTCGTGGGGGTAAGTAATATCATGCTCATCATTGTAAAAGAAAGAACAAAAGAAATTGGAATTAGAAAAGCATTAGGCGCTTCACCATTTTCTATTATTTCTATGATACTTCACGAATCAATATTTATCACAACTATTGCAGGCTTTACAGGGTTATTAGCAAGTTTGTTATTATTAGAATTTGTTGGGCCAATGGTGCAAAGTGAATATTTCAGGAATCCTGAAGTCGATTTTAGTGTGGCTTTAACTACACTTGTCTTACTTGTATTTGCAGGTGCAATGGCTGGTTTTTTTCCGGCATACAGAGCTGCTAAAATAAAACCTATTGTAGCACTTAGAGACGAATAATTATGTTTAAAAAAGATAATTGGGAGGAGATTTTACAGGCTTTAACAGCCAATGTTTTCAGGACAGTTCTAACTGCTTTTGGTGTGTTTTGGGGTATATTTATTTTGGTGATCTTGCTTGCAGCAGGAAACGGTTTAGAGAACGGTGTAAAAAAAGGTTTTGACGGAATAGCCACAAATACTATGTTTATGTGGAGTCAAACCACAACAAAAGCATATAAAGGCTTGCCAAAAGTACGTCGTTATGATTTTAGAAATAGTGATGTGGCATCTTTAAAAGAAGCTTTTCCGGATTTATTATATGTTTCACCACGAAATCAATTGGGTGATTTTAATGGTACTAATAATGTAGTTCGCGGAACAAAAACTTCTGCATTTACAATTTATGGTGATTATCCCGAATTGATCAAACAGCAACCGATGGATATCATAAAAGGGCGTTTTGTAAATCAACAGGACATCTTTGAAAGAAGAAAAGTCGCGGTAATTGGTAAAGGTGTTATTACGGAACTCTATGGAAAGGAAGAAGAGGCTGTTGGGACATATATAAAAATCAACGGGATTAATTTTATGGTGGTTGGAGTGTATAATTCTAAACAACAAGGTAATGCTGAACAGGAACAAAAAAACATTTTTATTCCCTTTACAACTTTTCAGCAGGCTTTTAATTATGGTGACAAAGTAGGATGGATGGCTCTTACTGCAAAAGACGAAACTTCGATTACAGACTTAAAACCGAAGATTTTGGAAAAAATAAAGGCACTTCACTCAGTTAATCCTGCTGATGAGCGGGCTGTTGGAAATTTTGATTTATACGAACAATTTAATAAAGTGCAAAGTCTTTTTAATATTCTAAAAATCATTGCTTATTTTGTAGGAACTTTGGTTTTGATTTCTGGTGTAATTGGTATTTCAAATATTATGCTTATTGTGGTCAAAGAACGGACTAAAGAAATTGGAATCCGCAGGGCTTTAGGAGCTACTCCCGCTGCTGTCAGGGGGCAAATTTTATCAGAATCTATATTTTTAACAATCATTTCAGGTATGTTAGGCATTGCCGTAGCAACCGGAATTATCGCGCTTTTAAATATGGCTTTAGACTCAATGCCTCCAGACAGCAATACAATGTTTGCAAATCCTAGTGTAGATTTAGGTGTTGTATTTGTTGCTTTGCTAATATTAGTAGGCTCAGGGCTATTAGCTGGATTTATTCCGGCACAGATAGCAATAAAAGTAAAGCCGGTAGATGCTTTAAGAACGGAATAAAATTATCAATCAATCAAAATAATCGATTAAATAAAAACAAATGAAAAAAGGAATAACCATAACTATTTTAGTTCTTATTGCCATTGTCTTTTTTGGTGCTTTATATTATTTGTATGCTAAAAACCAGGAATCACCAATCGTTTTTAAAACAGAAAAAGCGGAAATTAAAACGATTGTAAAAAATACTATTGCTACTGGTAATATTCAGCCAGACGAGGAAGTTCTTATCAAACCAAATATATCGGGTATTATAGAACATGTTTATATCAAGGCCGGAGAAAAAATCAAAGCAGGCGATATGATTGCAAAAATTAGAGTTGTTGCCAATGTATCCAATGTGAGCAGCACTCAAAATCAGGTTCAGACAGCTAAAATTGCTTTAGACAATCAGGAAAAAATCTTTCAGAGACAAAAAACGTTATTTGAAAAAGATGTAATCTCTGCAAATGATTTTGATGCAGCCCAATTGGCTTACAAACAGGCAAAACAAAATTATCAGGCTGCAAAGCAAAGTCTGGATATCGTAAAAACCGGAACAACATCATCATTAGGAAGTTATGCAAATACACTGATTCGTTCTACCGTAAACGGAATGATCTTAGACGTGCCGGTAAAAGTAGGAAACCAGGTTATTGAAAGCAATAATTTTAATGAAGGAACTACAATAGCAAGCGTGGCAGATGTGGGAAGAATGATTTTTGTTGGAAAAATCGACGAATCAGAAGTTGGTAAAATAAAAGAAAAAATGCCAATTGAGATTACAGTAGGAGCTATTGAGAATAAAAAGTTCAATGCGGTTTTAACCTATATAGCACCAAAAGGAGTAACTGAAAACGGGGCTATTCAATTTGAAATTAAGGCTTCTTTAGAAAATGATGATGCTACTTTTATCAGGGCTGGTTTAAGTGCAAATGCTTCCATTATTTTAGAAAAAGCAGATAAAGTTTTGGCAATCAAAGAATCATTGGTTCAGTTTGATAAAAAAACTCAAAAACCATATGTAGAAGTAGAAACTGTTTCTCAAAAATTTGAACGTAAGGATTTGGTTTTGGGAGTTAGTGACGGAATTTATGTTGAGGTAAAAAGCGGAATCAAAGCTTCTGATAAAATTAAAATCTGGAACCAGGGATTGATTAGTGGAGAAGAGAAAAAATAACAAATAAGAACTTTTGATTTTTAAAAATGTTAAATTTGCATAGTTTTTTGCTGTGCTTTCATTCAAAATATATGAAAATAAATAAATATAATAGTTTTGTTTTTGCTTTGTTATTTTCCTTTGGATTATCAGCTCAGGGGCAAACAAAACTTTGGACCCTGGAAGAATGTGTACGATATGCATTGGATAATAACATCACAATAAAACTATCTGAGTTGGATGTAAAAAATGCAGCAATTGATAAAAGAGCAGCATTAGGTAGTTACCTTCCATCAGTAAATGGAAATGCTTCACACTCCTGGAATATTGGTTTGAATCAAGATGTTACGACTGGGGTTTTACGTAATCAGACTACTCAATATTCATCAGTAGGCTTAAATGCAGGAGTTGATATTTATAAAGGATTGCAAAATCAGAATTCTTATCGTAGAGCAAAATTATCAATTGTTGCATCTCAGTATCAATTACTAAAAATGCAGGAGGATATTTCACTAAATGTTGCAGATGCTTTTCTTCAAATTTTATCATTTAAAGAAGATTTAAAAGTAAAAAAAGAGCAGCTTGCTATTGATGAAAAAAGATTTAAACGTTCTGAAGAAATGGTAAATGCCGGTACAATACCGAGAGGTGATTTATTTGACCTGAAAGCCACTCTCGCAACTGATCAGCAGGCTATAATAGTGGCAGAAAATAATGTATTGATTTCTAAGTTGAGTTTAGCACAGCTTTTACAACTTAAAGAATTTGCAGATTTTGATGTTATAGATGATACAAATGTGAAGGATGAAAACAACATTATGGCGCAAAGTCCGATTGAGATTTACAATAAGGCAAAGGAAATAAGAACCGAATTAAAGCTGGCACAAACTAATCTTGAAATCGCTGAGAAAAATGTTGCTATTGCAAAAGGAGCTTATCAGCCAACTCTAAGTGCTTTCTATAACTTTAATACAAGAGCAAGTTATTCAGATCTTATAACAGGATCTATTCCCAATACTTCAAATCCAACTTCTCAGATTGGTTTTGTTGAAGGAACCAATCAAGCCGTATTACAAAATAATTTTTTGCCTGTTTTAGGAAATGCAGATCCAGTATTTAATCAATTTAATGATAATAAAGGACACAGTTTTGGATTTCAATTAAGCGTTCCAATTTTTAACGGATTCTCTGTAAAAAATAATGTTGAACGTAATAAAGTAAGTTTAGAAAAATCAAAAATAGATCTGGAGCAAAAAAGTCTAGATTTGCAGCGTAATGTGTATACTGCTTTTACGGATGCAAAAGGAGCATTAAATGCTTACGAATCCTCGACTGTAACTTTAGAAGCAAGACAGCAATCCTATAATTATGCAAAAGAAAAGTATGATGTTGGTTTAATGAATTCATTTGATTTTACGCAGGCACAGACACTGTTGACTAATGCGCAATCAGATGTTATCAGAACAAAATACGATTATATGTTTAAAATAAAAATACTTGAATTCTATTTCGGAATTCCAATTGTTCCAATTATCAAAAACTAATTTATTATGTCAAAAAAAACAATTTATTTCCTAATTGGCGGTGCAATAATTATAATTGCAGCTTTAATTGGGCTTTCAAAAGCGGGAATAATAGGAAATAAGGACGAAGGAAAAGAAGTTGAGACATCAAAAGTAATAGCTTCCACAATTGTTGAAACTGTTTCTGCTACAGGAAAAATACAACCTGAAATAGAAGTAAAAATAGCACCTGAAGTTTCGGGTGAAATCATTTTATTGAATGTAAAAGAAGGTCAGGTTGTTAAAAAAGGAGATTTATTGGTAAAAATAAACCCTGATTTGTACACCTCAAGCTATAATCGATCTGTTTCTAATTTATCAGGGACAAAAGCTGGTTTAACACAATCTGAAGCTAGTTTTAAAGAAGCAAAAGCAAATTATGAGCGAAATAAAACCTTATATGATAAAGGTGTTATTTCAAAATCTGATTGGGATAAAGCAATCGCTTCTTTTGAAGTAGCTAAAGCAACCAGACAAAGTTCTTATTATAATGTTCAAAGTGCCTCTGCATCAGTAAATGAAGCAAAAGACAATTTAGGACGTACCACAATTTATTCTCCTGCAGACGGTACTATTTCAGTATTAAATGTAGAGCTGGGAGAACGTGTTTTAGGAACACAGCAAATGGCAGGAACCGAACTTTTAAGAGTGGCAAACCTTAATAATATGGAAGTTGAGGTTGATGTAAATGAAAATGATATTGTAAAAATAAAAATTGGTGATGAAGCTAATGTTGAAGTTGATGCTTATTTAAAGAAAAAATTTAAAGGCGTTGTTACCAGTATTTCTAATTCTGCCAGCAGCACTTTAACTTCAGATCAGGTAACTAATTTTAAGGTTAAAGTTAGGATTTTAAAAGAATCTTATCAGGATTTGCTGGAAGGAAAGCCAGCTTCTTATTCGCCATTCAGACCTGGAATGACCGCAACGGTTGATATTATTACAAAAACAAAAACCAATGTTTTGGCCGTGCCAATTAGTTCTGTTGTAGTAAAATCAGACACAACTGCTGTAAAAGATTTTAAGGTTGAAGATCCAAATGAGAAGAAAGCAGATTCAAAAAGCGATAAAAAATTTGAATGCGTTTTTGTGAAAGTAGGTGATAAAGCAAAAATAAGGGTAATAAAAACAGGTATTCAGGACGATACTAATATCGAGGTGATGTCTGGGTTAAAACCAGGTGATGTTGTTATTACAGGCCCTTATACAACTGTCTCTAAAGAATTAAATTCGGGGGATAAAGTAAAACTTAAAAAGCAAGATGCTCCTCCTAAAAAATAGTCAGGTTCTCAAAAATTAACTTTAAAAATAACTACATTGTCTTTTATTCTCAATATCGAAACGGCTACCAAAAATTGTTCTGTATCCATTGCTAAAAATGGTGGAACCATTACATGCAGGGAAATTGCAGAAGAAGGCTATTCTCATGCAGAGAAACTACATGTTTTTATTGAAGAAATAATTGCTGAAACAGGAATTTCAGTACATGATTTATCAGCCGTTGCGGTAAGTCAGGGACCGGGTTCTTATACGGGTCTTCGAATTGGGGTTTCAGCAGCAAAAGGAATGTGTTATGCGTTAAATATCCCATTGATAGCTGTTGATACTCTACAGACTTTGGCATCTCAGGCTAAAATTTCTGATGGAAAAATAATCTCAATGTTGGATGCCAGAAGAATGGAAGTCTACAGCGAAATTTTTAGTGCTGATTTAGAAGTGGAAAGAGCAATTCAGGCAGAAATTATCGATGAAAATTCATTTAATACTTATACTGAAACACTTTATTTTGTTGGGGACTGTGCAGAGAAATGCCAATCAGTTTTAACTAAAGAAAATTTTGTGTTTTTAGAAGATGTTAAATATCCTTCGGCTGCAGCAATGAGTAAAATTAGTTATGATAAATATCAAATAAGCGACACTGTAGATGTCGCTTATTTCGAACCTTACTACTTGAAGGATTTTATGATAACTGCACCTTCAAAAAAATAAGTGCTGATTGTATTACTAATTTCGATCTTTGCTTAATTCCTTTACATAAGGCTGAATTTTTATACCTTCTTTATCAAAAGCTGTTTTGCAGTTCTCTAAAGTATTCACAGAAACATCCCCAAAATTTTCATTTGTTGCCCAGGCTCTGACAGCAAAAACAACCGCGCTGTCTGTTAAACTTTGAACAAAAACTAATGGGGCGGGTTCTTTAAGTACTTTTATGTTTTCATTTAAAATTGTGAAAAGTGTTTCTTTGGCTTTTTTTAAATCAGTATCATAAGAAACAGCAAAAGTAAAATCAGCTCTTCTTTGTCCCTCCATCGAATAATTCATGATATTTCCGTTTGATAAAGCGCCATTTGGTACAAAAACAGTCTGATTATTTGCGGTAAGTATTTTGGTTACAAAAATTTGAATTTCACTCACAGTCCCGATAACGCCTTGTGCCTCTATGGTATCTCCAACTTTAAACGGCTTAAAAACAATAATCAGCATGCCGCCTGCAAAGTTGGAAAGCGAGCCTTGTAATGATAAACCAATCGCAAGTCCCATGGCTCCTAAAATAGCGACAAATGATGAAGTCTCTATTCCGAGTTTTGAAATAAACGTTACAAAAAGTAAAATTCGTAAAGCCCAGAGTAAAATATCGGCAAGAAATTTAGTTAGCGTTGGATCTAAATTTCTTTTTATCATTATTTTTCTAATGATTCTGTTTATCAATCTTATGGCATATAAACCTATAAATAATATTAAAATTGCCGAAATTAACTTCGGCGAATAATCAATTAAAACGTTAATAAACTTTGTAGCGTAATTGCTAAATTGATCGGGGTTAACATCCATATTTTTAGATAAAAAAACCTTCTCATTGAGAAGGTTTGAATTAATAGCGCAAATATAAAAAACATTTATTTTTATATGAGAATATATAATTTTATTTTAAGCATTTAAAGCTTCAACGGTAATCTTTTCGTCATTAAGCATACTTTTCAGCATGTTTTCGATACCGCTTTTTAAAGTAAAAGTTGATGATGGGCAACCACTGCAAGCTCCCTGCAAAATAACTTTTACAACTTTGTTTTCCTCGTTATATGAATCAAAAGCAATATTTCCGCCATCTGCAGCAACAGCTGGTTTTACATATTCTTCCAGGATGTTAATGATTTGTTGCGAAGTGATATCCAATTTGTCAAAAGCTTCATCTTTGGTTACATCATTTTTAGTGGCAACTTCAATTAAGTTTTCATCCAGGACAGTACCTCCATTTTCGATAAATTGTTTAATAAAAGTTCTCAATTCCAAAGTGATTTCCTGCCAGTCATTAATGTCATATTTTGTAACAGAAATATAATTTTCATCAATAAAAACTTCTTTAACGTAAGGAAATTTAAATAATTCTTTCGCTAAAGGAGATGAAGCTGTCTGGTCTATGTTTTTGTATTCAACAGCATTTTTGGTCAACATTCTGCTTACTACAAATTTTAAAGCTGCTGGATTTGGTGTGGTTTCTCCGTAAACGGTAATGGGTTGTTTTTTTGTTTTGGTTTCGTCAGTTTTTATGATAATCCCTCCTTTATCTACAAAAGCTTCAATTTGTTCGGCAACAGCATCTTTTACATCATCCCATTCAACGATGCTGTATCTTTCTACAGCGATAAAATTCCCTGAGATATAGACTGTTTTTACAAACGGGAGATAAAATAATTGCTGGGCCAAAGGTGATGATTGTGCTTCATCGATATTTTTGAATTCAAAATTTTGATTCTGAGTAATGAAATCTTCAAATTCGAACTTTATGATGGTCGGATTTTGAGTTTCTTTTATAGTGATTTTTGCCATGTCTGTATATTTTTTGTAAATTTAATAAAGTTATTTTCCACGAATGGCTATATTTGGTTTTTTAATAAAAAAATTAAGATTCTATGTGTAATCATTTTTGTAAAATCTAAAAGACATTAAATATGTTTACCTGTATGGAATTGAAAATCAAAATCTTAATTGTTCTTGCAATGACTTCTTTATGTTCTTTTTCTCAAGAAGGAATTCCCGTATATTCTGATTATTTATCTGACAATTATTATTTGATCCATCCTTCGATGGCGGGTGCGGCAAATTGCGCAAAAATAAGACTCACAGCCAGAAAACAATGGTTTGGACAAGATGATGCGCCATCTTTGCAAACTCTAAGTTTTAATGGAAGAGTTGGTGAAAGATCTGGTGCCGGTATTATTGTTTTTAATGACAAAAACGGATATCATTCACAAAAAGGAGTAAAAGTTACCTATGCCCATCATATCATGTTTTCCAGAAGCGAACTTGATCTGGATCAGCTTTCTTTTGGTATAAGCGGCGGATTAATTCAGAGTCAGTTAGATGAAACCGCTTTTGGAACAACGTTCGATCCTATTGTTTTCGGGTCAATTCAAAATGATTCTTACTTCAATGTAGATGTAGGGGCTTCTTACAATTATTTGAATTTTTATGCTCACGCTACCGTTCAGGGACTTATAGAAACGAGAAGGGGGCTTTATACCGATTATGAAAATGATAATTTGAGAAAGTTTTTATTAAGTGCCGGTTATGTTTTTGGAAAAAGAGAAGGTATTACCTGGGAGCCATCTATTTTATTTCAACTGTTCGAGCAAACAAAACAAAAATCCATTGATATCAATTTAAAAGCTTATAAAAATATGGATTTTGGAAGTATATGGGCGGCATTGTCTTATAGAAGCAGTTTTGATGGTGCACAGTACAGTACAGGAAGTGGGGTAAGCGATCAAAAACTGCAATATATTACTCCTATAATAGGACTTAATTATAAAAATTTCATGTTTGCTTATACTTATTCAAATGTCACAGGCGATGTGAAATTTGATACGGGTGGATATCACCAGATTACTCTCGGAATTAATTTATTTTGTACCAGAGAACGTTACGATTGTGAATGTCCAGCTGTTAATTAAAATTTATGTCATGTTAATAAAAGCTGTAAATGGTAAATCACCTATGATACCTGATGACTGTTATGTTGCTGAAAATGCCACTATTGTTGGTAATGTAACTTTTGGTGATTTATGCAGTGTGTGGTTTAATGCTGTGATTAGAGGAGATGTCAACTTTATTAAAATTGGTAATAAAGTCAACATTCAGGATGGTGCCATTATTCATTGTACCTATCAAAAACATCCAACCATTATTGGCAATAACGTTTCGATAGGACATAATGCAATTGTTCATGGATGTACTATTCACGACAATGTTTTGATTGGAATGGGGGCGATAGTCATGGATAATTGTGTTGTAGAAAGCAATTCGATTATTGCAGCTGGGGCCGTTTTGACACAAAATACAGTAGTAGCCTCAGGAAGTATTTACGCTGGTGTTCCTGCCAAAAAGGTAAAAGATATTGATCAGTCAGATTTTGCAGGTGAAATTGAACGTATTTCGAATAATTATGTAATGTACTCTGGCTGGTTTAAAGAATAATTTCAAAATATAAAAAGCCAATGTTTAAATTCCAAATTTCCATCTATTTTGAACAGTTGGAATCTGGAATTTTTTGCAAAAAAATCGATTTGGGTTAAAACTCCTTTTGTATCACATTATATTTATTATTCAAAATTGATTTTAAAACAGCTGGATTTGAATTGATAAAAAACTGAGGCTCGCTTTTTTCAGCATCAGAAAAACCTACTTTTTCGCGTAAAACGTTTTTGGTTTGCCTGGCTACCGCTTCTCCCGAATCAATAATCTGAATATGTTCAGGAAGTATTTTTTTAATCTGTGGAATCAAATACGGATAATGACTGCAGCCCAGAACAAGATAATCAATATTGGCATCAATCATAGGTTGTAAATAGGATTCTAATAATAGGGTCATTTCCGGGGAATTTAAATTGCCTTCTTCAATAAGCTGAACCAGTCCGTAGCCAACTTGTTCTATGATTTTGGTATCATGAAACATTTCCGCAGTTTTGTTAAACAACTCACTATTCAAAGTGCCTTTTGTTGCTAAAATGCCTATAACCTGTGTTTTCGAGTTATGTGCTGCCGGTTTTATAGCGGGTTCAATTCCTATAAATGGGATATTGTAATCTGCACGTAGCTCTCTGATGGCATTTGTAGTGGCTGTATTACAGGCTACCACAATTAATTTACAGTTGTTCTCAATTAAAAAGTCTACATTTTTTTTACTTAAAGCAACAATCTCTTCTTTGGTTTTTTGACCGTAAGGAGCATTTTTACTGTCTGCCAAATAAATGGTCTTTTCATTGGGAAGTAACTCGTGGATGGCGCTCCATATTGAAGTTCCTCCAATTCCGGAATCAAAAACGCCTATAGGATTGTTGTTAATCATAAAACAAAATTACATTTTTTCAGAATCTAAATTCGTACTTTTTATTGTATTTTAAGTTAAATAAATTAGAAATTTTAATACAATATGAGCCACTTTTCTGTAAAATGAATCCTGAATTTTTTTATATTTACAACATGAAATTTATCTGGTTTATATTTTCAATTTATCTTCTTTCATTGTCATTGCTTCCCTGTAATGATATAGATGAATGTACAGATTTTGCAAAAACAGAACTTCATAAGAATCATTCTCAGGATAAAAAATCAGATACCCAAAAAAACGATCAATGCGCTCCTTTTTGCTCTTGCGCATGTTGCGGAGTTAATGGTTTTCAATTTCAAAGCCACATTTCTAAAGAAGAAAAAAAATCAAGTTTTGCTTATACTAAAAAGCAATCTATTCTTTATGTCTTTAATAATTACAAAATAATTTATTTAGGAATCTGGCAGCCGCCAAAATTAAGTTAAATAGCTATTGATTTTTTTCCGAAGTTTTTCTTCGGGTAATTACTATTTATTTAATTTAATATCAAATGACAAAATATACAATTATTTTGGCTATGCTCATGTGTTCGTTTGCCTATAGCCAAAACACTTTAAAATTCATCGTAAAAGATAACGAAACCCAGACAGAATTAACAGGTGTTTCTGTTAGGATTCAAAACACCACCATTTCTGGAATAACCGACAAAAATGGCTTTTTGGAATTAAATTCTATTGAAAATGGAGAGCAAAAAATTAATTTTGTTCTTTTGGGTTATGAAGAGTTTGCTTTAAATGTAATTTTTCCAAAACAGAATGGTGAAACCTTAAACATTCAATTAACCACAAGTGAGGAAGAAGAATTGGATGAGGTAATTGTTCAGTCAACCAGAACCAGCAGAACAATCAGAAATACACCAACGCGAATCGAATCTATCGATGCCGAGGAACTCGATGAAAAAGCAAATATGAAACCTGCCAATGTGAGTATGGTTCTGCATGAAAGTACGGGTTTGCAGGTACAGCAAACATCTGCCACAAGTGGTAATGCAAGTATTCGCGTTCAGGGTCTTGACGGACGTTATACACAGTTATTGAAAGATGGTTATGCTAATTTTGGAAATTTTGCAAGTGGTTTGAGTATTCTTGAAATTCCACCTTTGGATTTACAGCAGGTTGAAGTTATAAAAGGACCATCTTCAACATTATATGGAGGAGGAGCAATCGCCGGAGTCATCAATTTTATTTCGAAAACACCGAAGGAAAAAGGAGAATACAATTTTATTCTAAACCAGTCGAATATCAATCAGACTAATATTGGTGCTTATGCCTCAAAACGAAAAGGCAAATTTGGGTATTCGATATTAGGTTTGGTTAATTTTCAAAAAGCTTTTGATGTAGATGATGACGATTTTTCTGAAACTCCCAAATCTCATAATTTCACCATAAATCCGCGTTTGTTTTATTATCCTTCAGAAAGCCTGAGTTTTATGGTTGGTAATAGTTTCACCAAAACTGATATGGAAGGCGGAGATATGCAGGTCATTGCGGGAAATGCTAATGCTTATCACGTCTATTTTGAAAAAAATAAAACCATTCGAAATACAACAACTTTTGAATTGGATAAGAAATTTGAAAATCAGAATAGTTTTAAACTGAAACAAAGTCTTAGTTTTTTTGACAGAACAATCAATATTCCGGATTATGAGTTTTCAGGTATAAATGTGAACGCTTTTACAGATCTGTCTTATGTTATCAGTAAAGAAACATATACACTTATTACCGGAGCAAATTTGGTTTATGATAATTTTGAACAAAGAAATGCGGGTATTTTAGATGCCAAATCTTTTACTACAGGTTTATATCTTCAGCATACCTGGGATGTGTCAGAAACTCTGAAATTAGAAAATGGTTTGCGATTCGATAATGTGTCGTATTCTAATAGTATTTTTTCTAAAAACCAAAGTTTCTTCTTGCCAAAAGTTTCTGCATTGTTTAAAATAAATTCACAATGGAGCAGTAGGGCTGGAGCTGGATTAGGCTATAAGGTGCCTACTGTTTTTACGGAACAGACAGAATCTATTCAATATCAAAACGTAATGGCTTTAGAGAATGTGGCTGCCGAAAAAAGTATTGGAGGAACAGCAGATATAAATTATAAAGCAAATATTTTGTCTGATTTGAAATTTTCTGTTAATCAAATGTTTTTTATAACAGAAATCAATAAACCATTGGTTTTGAAAAGAGATGGAGATTATTCATTTTTTGTAAACGCATCAGATCCTGTTTTAAGCAAAGGTTTTGAAACTAATATTAGGTTTATTTATAAAGAAGATATTAAACTTTTTGCAGGATATACTTTTACAGATGCAAAAGCTAAGTACTTGACAGGAAATCAATTTATGCCTTTACTACCAAAAAACAAAGTAAATCTGGCTTTGATTTATGAAAAGGAGAACAATATTAAAATGGGTTTGGAAGGTTATTTTACAGATGAGCAATTTTTATACAGTGGTACAAAAACACCAGCTTATTGGGAATTTGGTTTCATGGTAGAAAAGACTTTATGGAATAATTTTTCCTTTTTTATCAATTTTGAAAACTTTACAGATACAAGACAAAGTAATTATAAAAGAGTTGTGAATGGTCCACATAATAAACCAACTTTTGATGATATCTGGACACATACTGAAGGGTTTACCATTAATGGGGGTGTGAAAATAAAACTATAAAAACAAAAAAATGGCTCAATTTAAGTTGAGCCATTTTTTTTGTAATAAGAAATTTGTTTCTTAGAATCCTAGATCTTTTTTAACATCAGCAGTAATGTTTGGACCATCAGCTAATAAAAGAGTTGAACCGTCTAATACGTATTGGTATCCTTTAGCTTTTCCAACTTTTTGAATAGAAGCTCTTACTTTTTCCATTAGAGGTTTTACGATGTCAGTTTCTTTTTGTTGTAATTCTTTTTGCGCATTGTCTCTGTAATCACCAATTCTTTTTTGCATGTCCTGAACTTCTTTAGAACGTTCTGTGTTTACAGCTTCTGTAGCAGTAGCAGCTTCTGCTTCGTACTTTTTGATTTTTGTTTGATACTCATCAATCATTTTTTTGTATTCAGCATCATATGTACCACTTAATTTTTGTAATTGAGTTTGAGCATCAAGCATGGCTGGCATCTTCGACATAATCTCGCTAACATCAACATGAGCTGTTTTAGCCTGCGCATTCATTGTATTGTTTGCAGTTAAAATAAGCACTGCAGCAATTAGTAAAGTTTTGATTTGTTTCATCATTTTAAAAAATATTAATTAATTATTGGTCGTATTTGTTTTCTGTGTTTCGGCTTCTTTAGCTTTTTTGGCCGCTTCTCTTTCTTCTAAAATTTTCTTCTTTTTTTCTTCTAATTCTTTTTTACGCTGTTCGTAAAGTTTTTGTCTCTCTTCTGCCTTATTAACAGCCGGCTCAGCTGTTGTTGTTGGAACTGTTGCTGGTTGGGCAGTTGGATTAGTTTCCGTTGCCTCTGTTGTTTTACCAGTTTCAGAAACCGTGCCATTTTTTTTGGCAGCTTTTTCAGCAGCTATAGCGTTTCTTTTATCTTCGTATTCTTTTCTTTTGGCTTCCTGCTCCAGTTTTCTGTCTGCAACTAATTTTTCTCTTGCTGCTTTTCTGGCATCCAAGGCTTTCTGTCTTTCTGCCATTGCCGGATTTTCATCCATCTCATTTTCAATATTCTCTTTTGCTTCTTGCTCTTTTAATTGCTTTTTGGTAAGTTGTTCCCTCTTTTCTGTTCTGTTTAAAATACGGATAACCTGATCACTTATGTCAAATCTTTTTGCTGAAAAAAGCATGGTCAAATCTGATGATTTATCAAAAATAAAATCATATTTTTTAGCTTCTGCAATATCCTGAACAGCAGTAAAAACCTGATCTTGTATTGGTTTTGCCAAGGCTGCTTTTTGATGCATTAGATTTCCGTCAACTCCAAATTGCTTTTGCTGGTATTCCAGCATTTCATTTTCCAGAAATTTAATTTCGGTTTCCCTTTCCTCAATAAGTTCTTTTGTCAGTAAGGCTTTCTCTGTTTTAAGGTTTTCCTTTAATTTATTTATTTCTAATTTTTTGGTTTCAATTTCCTGCTTCCATTTAGTCGCTTTTAGGTCTAATTGAGATTTAGCTTCTTTGTAATCAGAAACATTTTCTAAAATATATTCCATGTCGATGTATCCAATCCTGGTCGATCTTGTCTGTGCCTCATTTGTATTTGCTACAATCAAGGCTAAAAATATAAATAAAAATTGTTTTCTCATACATTAAACTTTATTTCAAAATTTTTAACCAAATTTCATTTTTTTAAAATTGTTGTCCAATAATAAAATGAATTTCCTGTCCATGTGCTTTAGATTCTCCTGGCTGAGGATCAAAACCATAACCAAAATCAATACCCAGTAACCCAAATGCAGGCATAAATACACGTAAACCAAAACCAGCAGAGCGATATAAATCAAAAGGGTTATAGTTTTTAAACCCATCATAAGATGAACCTGCTTCTAAAAACGTCAGGGCATAAATAGATGCTGATGGCTTTAATGTAATTGGATAACGTAATTCCATTGAGAATTTGTTATAAATCGTTGCTCCAACCTGTTGGTTCAAATTATTAACAGGAGTTAAAGAGTTGTTTTCATATCCTCTTAACCCAATTGTTTCCCTACCGTCCATTGAATAGTTGGCCATACCATCTCCACCTAAATAGAAACGTTCAAACGGTACAACACCTCTGTTCTGATTATAAGCACCCATGAAACCAAACTCGGTTAATGTTCTTAAAACTAATTTACCATATACTTTATTATACCAATCTGCTCTAAATTTAACTTTGTAGTATTCCAGCCAGTTGTATTTTTGCTGATCGACTTTTGCATTATCAGTGTCAGCACTTGTAAAATCAGTTCCGGTACTGTTATAAATTGGTCTGCCTGATGTGTCTGTCCCAACTACATTTACATAATCACCTGTTGATAAAGGCTGTCCATTAGCTCCTGTAGTGTTTTCTCCTGAATACCTGATTTTGTATTCTTCTTGATTTCCTAAATCTCCATAATTAATACCGTTAAACAAAGAATATGGAGGTGTTACTTTTGCAGAAACACTAAATTCTGAACCATATGTTGGGAATATTGGATTAAGTCCTTTGTTACTTCTTGTAAGACCAATAGTATAGGCTAAATTTCTTGAAGCTCCATTTCCAAAAGTAAATAATCCCGTGAAATAATTATTCAGATCATAATGCTGATAACTTACAGATTGAGATAATACGAAATAATCATCCGGAACAGTCAGTCTTTTTGCAAGCCCAACTTGTACAGTGAAAATATTAAAACTCTGATCTTTATTTACATTTCGGCCGTAACTGTAATTGAATTGCTTACTGTAGGAAATAGATGTACTAAACTGAACCGGTTTTTTTCCTCCAAACCAAGGCTCTGAGAATGATACACTATACGTCTGGAAAAAAGTACTTCCTTGTAAACGAAGAGATACTTTTTGACCATCTCCCATAGGTAATGGTTTATAGGAATCCTTTTTAAACATATTCCTTGCAGAAAAATTATTAAATGATAATCCTAAGGTTCCTATGAAGCCTCCGCCACCATATCCTCCTTGTAATTCTATCTGGCTGGATCCTTTTTCAACTAAGTTGTATTCGATATCAACAGTTCCGGCTGCTGCATCTACATTTTTAAATTTAGGATCTATCGATTCAGGATCGAAAAATCCTAATTGTCCAATCTCGCGTATAGTTCTTACTAATAATTCCTTGCTGTACTTTTCGCCTGGTTTAGTTCTTAGTTCACGGTAAATAACGTGGTCGTTTGTTTTGTCATTTCCTACTACTGATATTTTGTTGAAATAAGCAATTGGTCCTTCTGTAATTCTAATTTCAAAATCGATAGTGTCATTTGCCGTTTTTACCTCCACAGCATTGATATTCGAAAATAAATATCCGTTGTTTTGATATAAGTTGGTAATATCCTCTCCGTCTGGTTTTGTTTTGTCTGCAATTCTTTTTTCAAGCAGAACACCATTGTAGGTTTCTCCCTTTTTGATTCCTAAATAGCGATTAAGCTGCTGATCAGAGTAAACTGTATTTCCTAAAAATTTAATATTTCCGAAATAATATTTATTTCCTTCTTCCAGATCAATTTTAATGGCAAGCATGTTTTTCTCCTTATTATAGGTGACAGAGTCATATATAATACGGGCATCGCGATATCCTTTTTCTTTATAAGACGCAATAACTTTTTCTAAGTCGGTTTTATATTTTTCAGGAATAAATTTTGAAGCTTTCAGGACACGAAAAAAGTTTTTTTGTTTTGTATCTTTCATGGCTCTTCTCAGCTGGATGTCTGTAAGCTGTTTATTGCCTGTGAAATCAATACTGCTGATTTTTACTTTGTCGCCTTTATCAATACGCACAAGCATGTTTACATTGTTTCCTGCAGTAGTATCAGGAGTGGTTGTGATCGTAACTTTTGTATTGTAAAAACCTTCTTTTTTGTATTTGTTTTCTATGTAATTTTTTGTCGTTGTAATTAGATTTTCGTTTACAATCTTGCTTTTTGTCAGATTATTGTCTTTTATTAATCCTTCAACTTTACTCTTTTTAATACCAACAAATTTTACTTCGTTTAGCTTTGGGAGTTCTACTATATTTAAGTCTAAATAGATGCTGTCATTTTCTACCTTATTTACGTAAAAGGCAATTTCATCAAATAGGCCAAGTTTCCCTAACTTTTTGATTGCACTACTAATTTCTTCACCCGGAACAGTAATTTCCTGTCCTTTTTGCAAGCCTGAAAACGTTACAACGGTTTGTTCATTGAAGCTTATTTTACCAACAACAGAAACTTTTGCAAGAATGTATTTTTTTCCCTGGTCAAAAGGAATTCTTTCTTGAGCTTTGATTTGAGAAAAACTACCCAAAAGAAGTAGGGTAAGTACTATTTGTATTCTTTTTTGCAACACTAAAATATTATTTAATTTGTTCACTGGTTTTTCCAAATCTTCGTTCTCTTTTTTGATAACTAATAATAGCCTCATATAAATCTTGTTCTTTAAAGTCGGGCCAAAGAACATCAGTAAAATATAACTCTGCATAGGCTATCTGCCATAGCAGGAAATTACTTATTCTGTGTTCTCCACTTGTTCGTATTAATAAATCTACATCAGGTAAATTTTGCGTGTAAAGATGCTCATTTATAATTGAATCGTCAATAGCGTCTAATGAAATTATATTATTTTTAACTTTATCACTGATGATCCTCACGGCATTTACCAATTCTTCTCTGGATCCGTAACTTAAGGCTAATGTTAGGGTTAAACGGGTATTGTTTTTTGTCTTTTCGATAACATCCATTAATTCTTTTTGAGCAGATTTCGGCAGTTTTTCAAGATTTCCGATGGCATTAAGTCTGATGTTGTTTTCCTGCAAAGTTACAAGCTCTTTCCTCAATGAATTTACAAGTATTTTCATTAATGCCTGTACTTCC
This sequence comes from uncultured Flavobacterium sp., assembly GCF_946478785.1. Next base: position 27,620 of record NZ_CAMLDD010000013.1, on the reverse strand, counting down.
AATTTTGGCCTGTTCCAGTTCTCTGTAGAAAAAGCATATAAAGTTAGATGCTCAATACCAAGTTTAGCACATGTTTTAATGGTTTCTTTCACTGATTTGGTTCCGTTTTCATGACCAAAAGCTCTAAGAAAACCTTGTTGTTTCGCCCAACGCCCATTTCCGTCCATGATGATGGCAAGATGTCTGGGTAAATTTGTCTTATCTATAGATTCTAATAAATTCATTTTATTCTGCACAATAGCAAGGTTTTTGTCCAAAGGTATATGTTAAAGTTGCTCCAGTAAAAACATACCAGTCATTATTATTTAAATTTCCAAAACGATTATTTGCAAAAGAATCATCTTTAGGATTACTTCCATCTATATTGTCGGCAAATGTATATCGGGCTCCAATTTCAGCTGCTAAAACAAAATGGCGGCTAATATTTGATTTTAATCCTAATGTTATAGGTATAGCAAATGAATTTGATTTTTTGTTTTTTTCAGTGACTCCGTTTGCTATATATAAATCGTCATATTTAAAATAACTTATACCTGAAAATATATAAGGTGTAATTTTTGGGTCTGAATCATGCAAGTTAAAGTCGAAGAAATTAAATTCTAATCCTGCAGAAAGTTCTTTTACATTGTTCTCAAAACTAAACCCTCTTTTGTTTCGTGAAGATTCTTCAGATTTTGTATCATTTCCTGCAATTGTAGATTGTGTGTATGAAAAGCGATAGGAGTGGCGCGGACTTTTATTCCACTTGTACAAAATGCCAAAAGCAAATTTCTCAGGAGCAATATATGTTGTACTCCCAATATCGCCAACAAAATTGCTTCCGCCCAGAAAAACACCAATCTCGTTTATTTGAGCATTGAGTGTGATAAAGGGGAAAAAGCATAACAATAAATTAAAAATTTTCTTCATTTAATTAAAAATTGCGTGCAAATATAATAATTATCAATACGAATCAACGTTCCTTTGATTAAATGTGTCTTTTTTTAAATTTACCATATGATTTTGAGACATTTAATGAAGAATCGATATATGCAAAACGAGAAAAAGTACTAATATCGTATAGTTGGGATTTGTAAAAGAGTTAATTTCTCTTGTCTTCGCCCCAAAGCAGTTTTTTTCTAAGCGTTTTTAAGAAAGTTTCGCCTGGAATTTCAACCATCTTAATTTTAAAACCTGTTTTTTTAATCGTCAAAACCGATTCGTTTTTGATAGATGCAATTCTCGAATCTAGTGACACTAAATATTGGTCCTCTCTTCCTGAAACACGAAGTTTAATTTCAGTATCATCAGGAATAACTAATGGTCTTGCGTTTAAGTTATGAGGTGCAATAGGAGTGATTACAAGGCTTTTTACATCGGGCGTTAATATTGGTCCTCCACAGCTCAATGAATATCCGGTTGAACCTGTAGGGGTCGACAGGATAAGTCCGTCTGCCCAATAGGAGTTCAGGTATTCATTATTTAAATAAGTTTCAACGGTAATCATCGAAGTTGTGTCTTTTCGGCTGACGGTAACTTCATTCATTGCAAAATTCAAATCCTCTTCGAGAGCGTCATTTTTAGGATCACAGGTAAGGCTTAACAAAGTCCTTTCAGAGATAGTGTAGTTTTTGTCAATTACAAACTGTAAAAAGCCATCAATACTTTCTTTTGGTACAGTTGCAAGAAAGCCTAATCTTCCTGCATTGATTCCTAAAATTGGAACACCGGAATTACGAACTAAAGTTGCAGCTCTCAAAATAGTTCCGTCACCTCCAATGCTTATCAACATTTCAAAACTATCATCAAGCTTTGTTTTAGCTGAGAAAGTTTTATATTCTTTTTTTATTAATTGTTTCTCATAAAGCATTTTCAGAAAGTTATCTTCGATGACCATTTCGACATTATTGTTGTTAAAAAACACAAAAATGTCCTTGATAATGGGTTCGGTACTGTTTTGATAATACTGTCCGTAAATTGCTACTTTCATTTTTTTGAATTAGATAATGAGAAAATTCGATAATGTGCCAATGTGAAAATTATCTGACCCATTTTCTAATTGCCACATTATAATTATATATTAAGGTATTTGTCTAAATAATCAGAACGCTCTTTCAGGCTGTTGATATAGGTGTCTTCCTGATGTTCTGAAATAATTTCATAATTATATCTTCTGAAAGTCTGAATAATTTCATTCATTGGCCCAACGCCAATTTTTACTGTAATATGAACATTCTCTAAATCGGCTTCTGATATAAAGCAGCCCAAAATTTTGCCATTATTGCTTTCTACAATTTGAGTTACCTGCGCCATAGAATAATCCAAAAGTCCTTTTTGAACAATAATGATACCGCCCTGTTCTTTTAAAAATGGTGTCTCCTGAAAAAATTTCATGATATCTTCCATTTCATAATATCCTGTGTAGGTGTTGTTTTCGTCAAGTACCGGAATTACATTTGTGTGATTTTTAGCAAAAATTTCTAAAACATCCAGCCAGATCATCGATTTTCTGGCAAAAAAACGTTCTAAGGTATATTTGTAATCAATGATTTTCTTATCAGTATCGAATGTTTCAACATCATCAGAAGCAATGCTTCCTATGAAAATTCCGTTTTCTACAACCGGAAAATGAGAAAAACTTAAATCGGCAAAAAAGTCCTGAACTGATGCTATCGTTTCCTGACTGTCGATTGCTCTAAAATCGTTGGTGATATAGTTGGTAATTTCTGTCATAAGTCGTTTGGAGATATTTGATGCAAAATAATCAAAAAATAGCAAAAAACGCTACGTTTTACTTTGTATTTTTGTCGTTACAAATATAATGTTACCAGAATTAATAATCCATTTTATATGACAAAGTTAAGTGTAAATATCAATAAAATTGCAACCTTACGTAATGCGAGAGGCGGAAATATCCCTGATTTACTAAAGGTGGCTACAGATATTCAGAATTTTGGAGGTCAGGGAATCACGATTCATCCACGTCCTGATGAACGTCATATCCGTTATCAGGATGCGCGAGATTTAAAGACAATTGTGCACACAGAATATAATATTGAAGGAAATCCGCAGCATAATTTTATTGATTTGGTTCTGGAATGTAAACCTGATCAGGTAACATTGGTTCCCGATGCAATTGGTGCAATTACATCGTCTGCTGGTTGGGACACGATAAAAAATCAAGATTATTTAACAGAAGTTATTCAGGAATTTCAACGTAACGGAATCAGGACTTCAATTTTTGTGGATCCGGTTTTGGAAATTATCGAAGGCGCAAAAAAAACAGGAACTGACAGAATTGAATTGTATACGGAAGCTTTTGCACACGAATATGCTTTAGGAAATAAAAACGGAATTGATCCGTATGTAAAATCAGCAGAATTGGCAAACGAATTAGGTTTGGGTATCAATGCAGGACACGATTTAAGCTTGGATAATATTCAGTTTTTTAAACAAAATATTCCGGGGTTACTGGAAGTTTCAATTGGACATGCTTTAATTGCTGAGGCACTTTATCTTGGTTTGGATAATGTTGTGAATATGTATTTAAACAAATTGAAGTAAAATTAAAACAATTGTAACCTGATGGAATTGGGTTATAATTGTTTATTTTCGCACTTTTCTTATTAAAATACAAGTGTCAAAATCAATTATTATCTTTTGTTTTTTCTGCTTTTCTGGTTTGTTTGCGCAATCTCAGGTCAATATAACCGGAAATGTAAAGTCTTCTGAAAATGAAAATTTAATTGGTGCCAGTATTTTCTTTGAGTCAAACAATGTTCATCATTCTGCATTAACTGATGCATTTGGAAATTTTTCAGAAAATATTGCTTTAGGAAAAGTTAGTATTACAATCAATCAATTGGGGTATATTAATAAAACAATTAATATTGATTTTGTAAAAGATACCATAATTTCTATTGTTTTAGAAAAAGATATTTCACTTTTAAAAGAAGTAATCATAGCGAATGATAAAAAAAACGGTATTTCAACTTTATCAGGAGGAAAATTATTTTTTAATTTAAAAGAGTTGTCTTCGCTTCCAACTGTGTTAGGAACAACCGATGTCATGAAGATTTTGCAATTAACCCCAGGGGTTCAAAATTCTGGTGATGCTAATGGATATCTATACGTGAGAGGCGGAGATCCCGGGCACAACGCAATATTGTACAATGGCACAACCGTTTACGGAATGTCGCATTTGTTAGGTGTTTTTCCTTTTTATAATACAGATCATATTAAAGAAGTTGAGTTTGATAAATCGAGTTCAAATGCAAAATATGGTGGTCGTTTAAGTTCTACAACACTATTGATGTCAAATAAAAAAATACCTTCAGAGTTTTCGATTCAGGGTAATGTAGGTGTTTTGGCCTCGCAATTAACTTTGGCATTGCCAATTACTGAAAAAACCGGGATATATATATCTGGAAGAAAGACGTATATAGATGAGATTATTGCACCATTAGTAAATTCGTTTTCAAAAAACAATGATGTTCAAGATATGAAGTATGGGTTTTCAGACGGAAATATCACTTTTGTATCTCAGATTTCTAAAAACAATTTGTTTGCTATTGATGCTTTTGTTTCTGGGGATAAATTAAAAATTAAGGATGATAATTTGTCTTTGAAAACCAGTCTGGAATGGAATAACCTTACGATTTCTCCTTCTTTAACCTCGACGCTTTCTTCCAAAGCAAGCATGTCAAATGCGATTTATTTTAGTCAATACTCGAATGATTTGAGTATGGAACAGGCAACAATTCAATTTGGTGTTTCTTCTTATGTAAAGGATTTTGGTTTTAATAATGCCTTTCGTTATTGGATAAGAGACATTCCGGTTGAATCTGGTTTGCAATTTGTTCATCATAATTTACAACCTCAAAAAGTTAATATTGAAAACCTGGCTGATAGCAATAATATTTCTCAAAATAATATAATAAATGCCAATGAAATAGCGGTATTCACTACTATTAAGCCAAAATTGACAGATAAATTAATTGCTGAATTTGGGCTAAGGGTAAACTATTACACATCAGGATCGGATGACTCATATTTGCATTTTCAACCCCGTATTGTTTTTAATTATTTAGCGAACGAGAAATATTCTTTCTATACATCTTATAACAAACAATATCAATATTTGAGTTTGATAACAACTTCAAGTGTTGGAATTCCGACAGATTTTTGGATTGCCAGTTCAGACGGAATAAAACCACAATCATCAGAAGAATTTTCAATTGGTTCAAATCAAAATATTTCTAAGAACTTCATTTCATCTTTTGGCGGTTTTTATCGCTCTATGAAAGACTTATTAGAATATCCTTATGGTATAACTCAGTTTAATGAAATTACCACTTTAAAAAATGATTTGCTTGTTGGCAAGGGAAAAGCGTACGGTCTTGAATGTATGCTTCGAAAAAACAATGGAAAATTTACAGGATGGTTAAGTTATACTTTGAGCTGGTCTGACCGAAATTTTGATGAACTCAATAACGGAGAAACTTATTTTGCTAAATATGACAGGCGCCATAATCTTTCATTGGTTGGAATGTATGATTTAAATGCGAAATGGAATTTTGGAGTTACTCAAATATTTAGTTCAGGCAATCGATTTACAATGCCAACATCCTGGTATTTTATAAATAATAATCCGGTCAAGGAATATTCAGAATATAATAATGCGCAGATGCCCAACTATATTCGTACTGATCTTTCTGCAAATTATTTCTTCTTTAAAACAAATAAAAAGGAAAGTGCTTTAAATTTTTCAATTTATAATACTTTCAATATTGATAATCCAATTTATGTTGTTTTAGATGTTGAAGTCAATGAAGATAAAAATAGTGTGGTAGTAAAACAGGAAAAGAAGGTTTTGTATCGAATATTGCCTTCGTTAAGCTGGAGATTTAAATTTTAAATAATGAAAAAGTATATAGTCCTTTTTGTCGTTTTATTGATGATGAGCTGTACGAAAGATGATTTGAGTAAACAAATTAGTCTTGAGTCCAAAATTGTTGTCGAAGGGTGGATTGAAGAAGAAGATTATGCGCAGGTTTTACTTTCCAGCAGTATTCCGGTTACAGATGTAATTGATTCTACCAATGTGTTGAATCATGTAATTCGATCAGCAAAAATTACCATTTCTGATGGTGAGAATTCAGAGGTTTTAAGAGTAAAGAATGATAAAAACCGAGTGCCGCCTTTTGTATATTTTGGATCAACTTTAAAAGGAGAAGCAGGAAAAGAGTATTCATTAAAAATAGAATATCTAAATCGTATCATTGAAGCTGTAACAACAATTCCTAAAAGTGTTGAACTTAAAAGTGCTGAATATATTAAAAAGAATTCTACAGATACTACAGGATATGTTTTTGTAAAATTTGATGATCCTTTAGAAGATAAAAATTATTATCAGATCGCTACAAAAATAGATACTGAGGAACCGGTTTTCGTTCCAGCATTATATGGGAATATAGATGATAAAAACTTCAGTTCATCATCTATTTCTTTACAGATAAACAAAGGGATTTTGCTTTTTCCTAAAACTAAATTCATACCATATTTTGCCGATGGAGATTTGATTTATGTAAAATTAAGAACTCAAAACAAAGATGCTTTAGATTTCTGGAACAGCTGGCAAAACGAAATAGTGAACAGTAAAAACCCAATTTATCCTTCAAACACAAGTTTAAAATCGAATATAAAAGGAGGTCTTGGTATTTGGGCGGGGTATGGGGAAAGTACTTTAATTGTTAAAACACCACCAAAAAAATAGAGCCGGTTTGAAATTTGTTTCAAACCGGCTCTAACTTTATTTTTTTTTAACTTATTGTATTATTGCTTATTAAAAGATTGAAAAAAGTCTTGAAATTTTGTGTTAAGATTTTCAAATCCTTCAGAGAAATAAACATCCATTGCAACTTCAGTATTGTCATTGAATTTTAAGTAATATACTTCAGTATAGTCAACTTCTGTAAATTCTTCACCTTCGTCACTCCATGACCAATATCCACCGCCATCATAACTTATCCATACAGGTAAATTAAATGTATATGAATAATCTTTTTCTGAATGTACAACAATGTCGGCTATTTTAGTTCCGTCTTTTTTGGATACTAAAATTAGTTTAGAATTTTTATTGAAATTTGCAGCGGTTCCTGCGCTGTATTTTTGATTATATGTATTGATAGCAGTATAATATGCCTTGAAATTACTATTAGCACTATCATAATTTGGATACGTAGGATGTGCTATACTTGCATCTAATGCATCATCATCATTAGCAGTAGCAGCTAAATCCGTATCAGCAACGATAACAAAATTGTCTAAAATTCTCACCAATCCATTAGCTTTACCTCTGTATTGAGCAAGTTCCGGAGTGTTAATTAAGGCATCAATATCAGCAGTACTTCCGAAATTAAATTCAAGTAGATTTTTTGCATTATAAGTAAAAGATGCTTTTGAAGTAATTTGAGTTCCTTTTTTACCACTCATTTCCCAAGTATAACCATCATTTAAAGTTACTTTATAGGTATAATCTTCGGGAGATTTGTTGCTTGTGTATTTTGCAGTTGAAGCTAAAGTTGCAGATTGATTTCCATCAATTGTTAAAATTGCATCTACAGCAGTTGGTAAGAAAAACCAGTCTTGTACAGAAGGAGTTGTTATATATTCATCTGTTTCTCCATCATAATACCATGACCCGTAGGTATCTACGCTAGAAAATTTAATAGTAGAAGAAGTACTTTTAGATGATAATGTAGCAGTATTTGTAGTTTGGCTTTCTTTAGCAGGAAAAACAAATTTTAACTCAGTTGTTGAAGCTGTTTTAACCCAGATTTTTTGAGTGTTATTCCAGGTATAGATTCCGTAAACTCCAGAAATGTTTAAAACTTCTGAAACTCCGTTATCACTTTTCCCGTCAAAAAGATCTATGTGTTTAAGGCTAAATAAACGTCCTAAATTTTCGATTGCTTCAATAGCGCCAGAACTTTTAGATTTGTCTAATTGAACCAGCATGTCATTAGCTTCTGTTTCTAATTTAAGCTTTTGTTGTGCCGGAGTTAAATTCGAATAAGGTTGTTTAACGATGTTTGCAATCTCTTCTTCTAAAGTTAATTCTTTAGTTGGGTCAATTACAACAGGATCAGTAGTTTCAGAACTGTCGTCGCTAGAACATGAAACCATAAGTTGAGAAGCAACTAATGATAATAAAAGGAATTTTTTAATCATGGATTGGTGTTTTAATTAATGAATTGAAATCAAATTTTTGGTTTTGATTTTGAAAGCGCGAATATACAATTTAGAATTGTTTATCACCTATGATAAATCATAAAATTGTAAACTTTTTTCTAATAAAATCATTTCTAATAAAATAATTTGTCATTCTATTAATAAATAACTTTTTACCTTTGTAAAAGTTTAAAAAAATAAAAAATGTTATACTCAAAAATAGAAGGACAAGGAAAGCCATTCATCATCATGCACGGATTTCTGGGGATGTCTGACAACTGGAAAACCCTTGCCGGACAATATGTAGACGCAGGATTTCAGGTTCATATTTTAGATTTAAGAAATCACGGCCGCAGTTTACATTCAGATGAATGGAGTTATGAAGTTATGGTGCAGGACGTATTCGAATACTGTCAGGCAAATCAATTAACAAAAATTGATATTCTCGGACATTCGATGGGAGGAAAAATAGCGATGCTTTTTGCAACAATGCATCCTGAAGTAGTCGATAAATTAATTGTGGCAGATATCGGCCCTAAGTTTTATAAACAACATCATGAGGATATTTTGGCGGGATTAAATGCAGTTGATTTTTCTGTAAAACCAAGCAGAAGTGATGTCGAGGAAATAGTGGCGCAATATGTTCCAGATTTTGGAACGCGCCAGTTTTTATTGAAGAGTTTATACTGGAAAGAACCTGGGCAATTGGCTTTCCGATTTAATCTGGCAGCTTTTAATAGTAATCTGGATGCAATTGGAAAACCTTTACAGGAAGATTTAGTCTTTGATAAACCAACCCTGTTTATTCGTGGAGGAAATTCCGGATATATTTTAGATACTGATTTTGATACCATTCGTCAGCAATTTCCGATGGCTAAATTTGAAACCATTCCGAATGCAGGGCACTGGCTTCACGCCGAAAATCCAGAACTATTTTTTGAACTGAGTACGGAGTTTTTAAAAGAATAATTATCTGCATAAAAATTATTACTTTTATTCAAATTTAAATCTTAAAATATGAAACTTTTACTTAGACTTCTTGTTACGGCTGCTTTGGTTTTGTTAATTTCTAATCTCTTATCAGGAGTTCATGTAGCAAGTTTTGGTACAGCTGTAATTGTTGCAGTGGTCTTAGGGCTGCTTAATCTTTTTATAAAACCAATATTAGTAATCCTGACATTACCGGTAACGGTTATTACTTTGGGGTTGTTTTTACTAGTTATAAATGCTGTAATAATTTTGTTGTGTACCTATATAGTTGGAGGTTTTGCGGTAGACACGTTCTGGACAGCTTTACTGTTTAGTATTATATTATCTATTCTTCAGTCAATTACTTATAAAATACTCAAAGACGACAAATAAAATAATAGAAAGAAGAGTTAAAAACTCCTTCAAATACAATGCATTAAAAAGTTGGATGGGTTGCAAAAATTTTATAATTTTGCAACCCAATTTTATTATGTAAATTAAAGAAGAAGATGGATATTAAAAGAGTAGCAAAAGACGCTGTGAATGAAACGATTGTAATGACAGTTGTTCACATGGATTATAAAGGTCAGGTAGCAAAAAGAATAAACGAAAAAATGCCATTGGCTACCGTTAAAGGTTTTAGAAAAGGACAAGTTCCTAAAGACCTTGTTGAAAAACAATACGGAAAAGCAATTAAGCAGGAAGAAGTTAAGAAAGTAGTTGATTTGGCTTTAGAGCGTTTTATTCAGTCTGAAAGATTAAATCTTTTAGGAACTCCTCTTCCGGTAGAAAACGAAAACTTTGATTGGGATGCTGAAGAACTAACTTTCGAATACGAAATTGGTTTGGTTCCAAACTTTGAAATTGATTTAGAAGCAAAAAATAATATCGTAAAGTATATCGTTACTGCCGATGATAAATTAATCGACGGACAAGTAGAACGTATACAAAAACAATTCGGAAAAGCAAATCCTGTTGAAAAAATCACAGCTGATTCTGATGTTACGGGTACTTTCGTAAACGCAGAAAACGGAATCGAAAACAAAACAACTTTTTCATTGTCAGTTTTCAAAGACAAAAAAACAGCTGATTCATTCATTGGAAAAGAAGTTGGTGATGTAGTTACAGTAAACACAAAAGGTTTATTCGAAGACGATCATCAATTAATGGATTACTTAAAAGTAGGTCATGATAATGTTCATGATTTAGCAGTTGACGTAGCTTTCACAGTTGAAGCAATCAATGTTTCTGAGCCGGCAGAATTAAATCAGGAGTTGTTTGATAAGCTTTTTGGAGAAGGTAAAGTAGCTTCTCTTGAAGATTTGAAAGCTAAAATTAAAGAAGATGCTGAAGCACAATTCGCACAGCAAGCTGACCAAAAATTATTGTTAGACGTTCAGGATTTCTTAATCGAAAACACAAAATTTGATTTACCTTCTGAGTTCCTTAAAAAATGGTTACAGACTGTTGGAGAAAAACAACTTTCTGCAGAAGAAGCTGAAGTTGAGTACGCAAGATCTGAAAAAGGGTTACGTTTTCAATTAATCGAAGGAAAAGCAATGGCTCAAAGCAATATCCAAATCACTTTTGATGATTTGAAAGCTTTTACAACAAGAGCAATCAAACAACAAATGGCTCAATTTGGTCAAACAAATCCAACTGACGAAGAAGTTCAGGGAATTGTAGCCAGAGTTTTATCTAACCAGGAAGAAGTGAAAAGGCTTTCTGAGCAGGTTGTTGCTGAAAAATTATTGGAAGTGTTCAAAGAAAAAGCAAATCCAACAACTAAAGAAGTAACTTACGAAGAATTTATTGCTGCGTCTTACGGAGAATAATTTCTGAAAAATAATTATATTTGAGCGTCAATAGAAATTTTCTTTTGACGCTCTTTTGTTTCTTCCGAAAAGTTTTTAAGTTTGGTTGTCAGGAACCCACTTTTAATTTCATAGGAAGAAAATATTTTTTTAGTGGGTTTCAATTTATATTTTGATTACTTTTCAGCAGCTAATCCAGCTATTCGTTACAAGTTTTTTTCATGTCCGCCTTTTTTTGTAAGGCAAAAAAAGAGCTTCCGCTGGTCGCTTTTTTTTACCAACAAAAAATAGTTGCCATTTCAAAAAGCTTTTCACTGCTATCTGGGCTAAAAAATAAGACATATTGACATCATGTACAATTAAGGTATGACCTTTGATGGAACAAAAACATAAAACATAACGTAAAACTTAGAACACTTAAAATATGAACTACGGTAAAGAATTCAAAAAATTTGCTACAAAGCACCAGGGAGTAAACGCTATGTACTACGACAAAATCGTTGCAGCGATGAACCCAACCAATATGACTCCATATATTATCGAAGAGCGCCAGTTGAATGTTTCTCAATTGGATGTATTTTCAAGATTAATGATGGACAGAATTATCTTTTTAGGAACAGGTATTGACGATCAAATCGCAAATATAGTTCAGGCGCAATTATTGTTTTTAGAAAGTGCTGATGCGTCAAAAGACATTCAAATTTATCTAAATTCTCCAGGAGGAAGCGTTTACGCTGGATTAGGAATTTATGATACCATGCAATACATCAAACCAGATGTAGCTACAATTTGTACAGGTATGGCAGCCTCAATGGGAGCTGTTTTATTATGTGCCGGAGCAGAAGGAAAACGCTCTGCATTACCACATTCAAGAGTAATGATTCACCAGCCATCAGGAGGAGCACAAGGTGTTGCGACAGATATGGAAATTAACCTACGTGAAATGTTGAAACTTAAAGATGAATTATACAAAATTATTTCTGAGCATTCAGGACAATCTTTTGAAAGAGTACACAAAGACAGTGAACGTGATTACTGGATGAAAGCTGACGAAGCAAAAGAATACGGAATGATTGATGAAGTATTGAGAAGAGGATAATTTTTTAAGCTTTTAAGTTACTAATGCACTAAGTTTCTAAGTGTTTTGTAATTGAATGAATGAAAATAAAAATGATAAGATGCAGAACCTTAGCTTTCTAAGTTTTAAATTTTAAAAGAAAAAGCTTAGAAACTTAGTATATTTGCATCTTAGCAACTAAAAAAGAATGGCAAAAGTAGTATTAGAATGTTCGTTTTGTGGAAGAAAAAAGCCAGAAACCAATTTATTGATTGCAGGTATCAATGCACATATTTGTGATAAGTGTATTGAACAGGCACACGGAATTGTATTAGAAGAATTAAAATCAAGCGGGAGTTCAAAATTGGTTGGTGATTTAATTTTAAAGAAACCAAAAGAAATCAGAGCTTTTCTGGATCAATATGTTATTGGTCAGGATCAGACAAAAAAAGTAATGTCTGTTGCGGTGTACAATCACTACAAACGTTTAATGCAACAGCAATTGGACGATGAAGTAGAGATTGAAAAAAGCAATATCATTATGGTAGGTCAAACCGGAACCGGAAAAACATTGGTAGCCAAAACTATCGCAAAAATGTTAGATGTCCCTTTGGCTATTGTTGATGCAACCGTACTTACCGAAGCCGGTTATGTTGGTGAAGATGTCGAAAGTATTTTGACACGTTTACTACAAGCCGCTGATTACGACGTAACCAAAGCAGAAAGAGGAATCGTTTTTATTGATGAAATTGATAAAATTGCCCGCAAGAGTGATAATCCATCCATAACACGTGACGTTTCTGGTGAAGGTGTTCAACAGGCTTTATTGAAATTGCTGGAAGGAACAGTTGTTAATGTACCGCCAAAAGGAGGTCGTAAACATCCGGACCAGAAGTTTGTTGAGGTAAATACACAGAACATTTTGTTTATTGCCGGAGGAGCTTTTGATGGCGTTGACCGAATTATTTCAAAACGTTTAAATCGTCAGGCAGTGGGTTATTCTACGTCTAAAAATGTGGACAATATAGACAAAGACAATTTGCTTCAATATATTATCCCGAAAGATATTAAGGACTTTGGTCTGATTCCGGAAATTATTGGACGTTTGCCAGTTTTAACACACATGGATCCTTTAGACAAGGAAACCTTACGTGCCATTTTAACGCAACCTAAAAATGCCCTGATAAAACAATATCAAAAGTTATTTTTGATGGACGAAGTGGAATTCAGTATTACGGATGAAGCTTTGGATTTTATTGTTGATAAAGCTTTAGAATACAAATTAGGAGCTCGTGGATTGCGTTCTTTATGCGAAGCTATCTTAACAGACGCTATGTACGAATTGCCAAGCTCAGAAGATAAGGTATTGACAATCGATAAAGATTATGCAAAACATACTTTAAGTAAAAATCTATTGAAAAGAATGGAAATTGCTTCGTAATTAGCAATTAACCTAAAATATTCAAACCTGTTCATTTATTTGAGCAGGTATAAAAAATGAAATGTACACTTAAGAGATGTACATTTCATTTTTTTGTTTATATGATATGATTTATCGAATATTATATTTCTTCAGGAAAGTTCATTTTATTCTTTTCCTTAATGTTTTTTCTTATGATATAACATCCTAAAATTGAACTCAAAATAACAATAGGAATTATCCAGCCATCTATAGGAACTACGGGCGCAACATCATCTACATCATCCGGAAAAGGAGGTGGGGTCTGAGCATTTGCACTAACAGCTACTCCTAATAAGAAGAATAAAAACCTGATATTTTTCAAGTTATTAACAGTTCTATTTTTCACAACTTTAATTATTTAATTATTAGTTTTTTCACTACTGATTTTCCTCCCTGCTCCACCTTGACAAAATAAATCCCAGGAGTGAAGGATTGATTTAGATGTACAGTTTGACCTGCTTCTACGTTTTTACTGTAAAGCAATTGTCCCATAATATTTACGATACTAACTTTTGATTCCTGAGTATTGTCTGTAAATGTTAAGTTTATTATACCGCCGGTTGATGGATTTGGATACAAAAAGATTTCATTATTTAATGCCGGTTTATTGACAAAAACAATTTTGAATCTGTCAGAGGCTACACTTGCAGCATTACCCGCATTCACTGAAAAATTATAATTTACTGCAGTTGATTCCGATATTTCTGTATAAGTCTGATTTAATTGATCAAATAATTTGGCTGTAACTCCCTCGATATTTTTTCCTTCAATTACTAATGTATAATCTGTCGAGCGATAGGTATTAATATCCAATTGAATTTCATCTGTTAAGGTAGGCAGTGCTTTGCTTTCGATGGTAAATAATTTCCCGCTCGTTTTTGTTGCCATGTTTTCATCTAAATTGATCAATTTACCGGCATCATTTGCGTCAATTGCATTGGTTCTATCTGCTCCAAACAGAACAACCAAACCATCTGCAGCAGCTCCTTGTGCGATTAAAGTGTTTTTATCGTATAAAGTCATACGAAGGCTGGATAATTCTTCTTTCGTATTTGCGAAACGAAATACATTTGGATTTGTTGCCGTTGTATATTTATTGGCTTCTGTGAAGCTTAATGCAGTAGATGCCGTAGCGTTTGCCTGAACAAAACAGGCCTGGCCAGGCTGCAGGTAATTATCAACCGCAGATGTGATACTATTTATTTCTGCAGTTAAATCCCTGGCTACATATGCACCGCGAGTACCTAAAGTAGGATCCCAAACATAATAAAATTGTTTAAGATTTGTGGCGCTGCTTACTGTGGTTTTCATATTCACAGGTGATTGATACGGATTTCCTATGAAAAGATAATTGTCAGCAATAGCACTTTCTGAAACTCCGGCTGTACCCGTAAATAAAGTTCCTGTAGCCCTAAGTGTTGTATTTGTAGGTGGTGGTGTGTTAGTCGCCAGGCTGATAGTCCTGTCTCCACGAACCATCAAACGGGTTGGAATTGTTGGTGTCAGTATGCTATTATTGGTATTAGTTCCTGTTATCCACAATTGTGTTGCGTTGTCAAAAGTAAACATGGAAGGGTTGTTTGTTCCCGTTGGATCAAACCCATTAGCGCTCGCGCCTGCTCCGGTTATATGTGTGCCTAAACCGGCAGTATTGTTTCCGCCTTCTTGTAAGTTTGCATAAATTGATGTGCTTGTGGTTACCGGGGAAGAGTAAAATCGATAAGCCCGCCTTCCCGGAATATAACGTTCTACGGTAACATTAGTAGCATTCCACAAGATACCTGTAAACGTACCAAAACGAGCCGTTGCTGTAGCATCCGATTTAAAAGTGACATTTCTCTCTCCAAAATCAGCAATTCCGGACACTGTTAGTGTATTTGCTGGGCTTACGGTTAGTGTTCCCGTTCCTGAAACAATAAGATCGCCTGCAACTGTAAAATCCTGATTAAGAACAGGGGTTCCTGAATTGATAGAAATTGTATTAGATGATACAGGTACTACTCCGGTCGACCAGTTAGAACCTACATTCCATAAATTATTAGTAGTACCCAACCATGAAATATTGGAAGCAATCCCTTCAAATGCCCCCATAGTTGGAACAGTACGGGTTTTAGCCAAATAATCAGTGTTAATAGTAGGAGTTGCGTTTGTTGCTGTCCCCGGCAATGAAACACCTACTTTGTAATGAAGCACACTAGTACCGCCTGCAAGATTAAATTGCGGGTCGATATTTAAACTATTGGCATCTTTGCCTGTTGCAGTTTTCCATGCTGCTAAAGTTGTTTGATCAACACCATTAAATCGACCAAGTACAGTTCCTGTCCCTGATACATAATAGTCATTATAATCTATTGAAATAAGTGTTGGTGCTGTTGATGCTGATATAGCATAATGTGTCCCTGATGCAGTACCACTATTAGTTCTGGTATTTGTAAAAATATTATTCTTTACATTTCTGGCGGCTAATGCACTCGAACTAAAAGAAAAAAGAGCATATGAATTATTAGTACCAGCTGAAGCCCCGCCAGTAATATTCACCGTATTAAAATATAATTCAAGATAACCGGTTGTTGTTGCAAAACCTAGATCTGCCTCAGAAATTCCATATATAGTAGAACTGGTAGTACCTTTAATACCCACAACATTATTAAATACCTTTATATGTTTACCCGCTTGCAGACGAACTTTAATCCCTACTATAATAGCTCCGGTAGAGCTGGCATCTGCTACTGATAAATCACCTATATAATTACCCGATATCTCACCAGTAGAGAGAGTTGAAGGATCACAAAAAATCCCAATTACCTGAACAGCACTGCCTCCTATTGTCGGATTATTATTTTTTATATTCCAAATCCTGTTCCCTCTTATTATAAAATCCTTATTAGATCTTGCAAAAATTCCAAGTACATTTGAATCAACATTATCTGTATTTAAACCATAAGCTGTTAAGTTGGATATCGAATTATTTATAATATTTGCGTGTATCTGTGTAAGGATTCCTGTTACCCCTGAAACTTTCCCCCCTGAAACAGAATTATTTGTTATTCCCGAAATGGTATTACCAATAATTCCATATGCGCCATGCATTGATCCAAGATCAGTTCTAATTCCTGAAAGTCTTACATCAGTAACTCCTGCAGCATTGATTGTTCTAATCGTATTGTTTTGTATGTTAACGGTTCCACTAGTTCCACTTTTGTATATCCCCGAAAATGCAGAGTAGCCAATCATCCTTATGTTAGCCACAAGGTTGCCTTCTACCCTTATAATTCCGGTATTCAAAGCAGCATTAATATTAATACCATTGCAATAACCATCGATACCTGTATATTTAATTGCTTCAGCAGTTGTGGGTGATCCTATGGTATTTCCCAGAGTTGTACCTACATTAAGAGTACCTCCGGACAGCAATAAGCCATTAAAAGATCCGGTTGTATAATCTCCCGAATTTATCCAGTTAAATCCCTTAATGGTATTCCCTTGGATACTGCTTGCTGTTCCTATACCCGCATTAATGGCAATTCCTGAAAATTGATTATTACTACTCAGGGTAATTCCTGCAGCACCGGTATATGATTTTTCCCAGGTTCCTGTAGCTAGTGCACTATTTCCTCCTATAAAGTTATTAGACACCGTAAAATTCACACCTGCATTATTAATATTAATTGCTGTGTAAGGAAAATTAGCACCGGTGCCTCCATCAGTATTAAATTGTGTCGTTTCATAAAAACTGTTTCCTGAAATAGTCCAGGCAGTTGAATTTGCAGAAAGATTGACACCATTAGAAGCTGCCGTTTTATTCAGGAAATCATAAATATTATTATTACTGATTGTATTGGCACTGTTTTCCTTTGCACTGGTCCCAAGAGAATATATGGAATTTAAAGGTCTGTTCGCATCTGCAGCATTGGTAATATTATTGTTATCAATGATGTTGCTGTCATTACCGGTAGTAGCTGTAGTGGTACTAAAATTAATGATTCCTCCAGTGACTTCTAAAGTAGAACCTTTTATGTAGGCATATTTAATCGTGTTCGAACTCGCATCGTTAATAAACCGAATGGTTGAGGTCCCAGCCGTTGAAGCAAAACTGGTATTTGAAATCGTAAGATTCTTAGTCCCTGCCTGATTAAGTCTGCCGTCAATCACTACGTTATCTGCGCCATCAAGGTCTATAAGTGCTCCACTTATGGCGCCTGAAATGGTTTTACCAGTCACTGTAGGGTAAATTATAACAGTACCATACTCTCGACTACTCAGGGGACTACACTGTCATTATTCCAGATTAAATTTGCTGAAATTGTACTGACCGATGCAGAGATTGCTGCCAATAAAACCAATTATTCCGTAGATTGGGTAAAAAGTTTTGCTTCTGTAGATGCATTGCGTTCCTACTTAAATCCTTCAGGAAATACGGCTCCTCAATTTGAATTTAGCGGAACATTCGTTCATCCGGGCCTGCTTCATAGTACAGACGATCTTAATCGTATAAAAGACCTAGTAGACAGGCAAGTTACACGTCCTTATCAGAGTTACCAAAAGTTATTAGTTTCCGGAAAATCATCTGCTGCTTATACTATGAGAGGACCTTATAGCTCCCTTACAAGAGATGTTTCCCTTACTATTGATGGTACCGCTGGAGGAACAGTAAAAAACAATGTTGAGAGTGATTTCCTTGCGGCTTATCAAAATGCATTAATGTATAAAATTACCGGCAATGAGGCGCACGCTTTAAAAGCAATTGAAATATTAGATGCTTATTCCGCAACAACCCAATCTATTGTAGGAGCAGATGCAGAGTTAAATGGTTTGTATGGATTCATGCTGGTCAATGCCGCTGAAATTATGCGTTCGATCTATCCGGCATGGCCTGCGAATAAAATCCTGCAATGTCAGAACATGCTGAAATCTGTATTTTACCCTGTAATAGGGAATTTCAGACCCTGTGGCCATGGCAATTGGGATATCATTTGTATGAAAGCATTGATGGGAATTGCCATATTTACCGAAGATACAGCCATGTTTAACAAAACCGTAAACTATTATTATTATGGAGAAGGCAATGGAAGCATTAAGAACTATGTAATTACAGACGCCGGACAGTTACAGGAAAGCAACCGCGACCAGCCACATACGATGCTGGCACTTGGTTCACTGGCAGAGTTAGCCGAGATGGCTTTAAAACAAGGAGTTGATCTGTATGCTGCGAATAACAATGCCATAATGAGAGGCTATGAATACACATCACAATATAATTTGGGCTTGGATGTTCCTTATCAAACCAGTTATGATTACTGCGAAAAAAATTATGCCGATTATACTCCTACAGCGATTTCTGCCACCGGAAGAGGAGCGTTTAGGGCAGTATTTGAAATTGCTTATAACCATTATGTTTACCGTAAAGGCATTGCAATGCCCCAGACTAAAGCGGTAATGGGACAAATGGGACCTGAAGGAGCGCCTTTTGGAGCTGATAATCCGGGATATGGCTCCTTATTTTTTTATTTGAATACAGCTAATGATTATACTTTTTCAAATTTGGGATTAATTGACAATAATTTCACAAATACAACAGATGTCTGGAATGCTGTTACAGCAGGATCAGTGGCCATTAGCGAAAACGGACAGCTAAAAGTTACCACTGTTCTTCAATCCAATGGAAAAGGGAGAGGAGACATAAAGAAAGGTACAACGATAAGTCTTCATCCCGGTAATTTTCCAATCGTTGCCATTAAAATTAAAAAGCCTGTGAGCTGTAGTTTAATTTTTGATACGAACTTAGGTTCATATGGCAATGGTGCAAATAAATGGACAGGAAAAGTAGGCGAAGATATTTATTACTACGACCTGACGCAAACAGGTTTTGGAGCAGTTGGCACTATGTTGTCAACTACAGATGCTACGTCACTTACAACCTTCCAGTTTAAGGTTGCAGATATAACATCAGGTGAAACTAATTACCAGGTAGATTGGATAAAAACGGTCCAGACTGTTGCCGAGATGGAAGCTTTTGTTACTCCATCCTATCAAACTATATCCTTTCCTGAAACAGCTATCTTAAAAGTAGGAGATCCGGATTTTGGAGATGCTGTATGCAGTTCAGGATTAACGGCGACATATTCAAGTTCTGATCAAAGCGTGGCGATAATTTTAAACGGAAAAATTCATATCGTTGGTGCCGGCACTTCCGAAATTACAGCCACACAAGCAGGAGATGCAAATTATTACCCTGCTGATGCCGTTAAACGCAACCTGACTGTGGTTAAGAATGACCAGACTATTTCGTTCAATAGCCTGCCTTCAAAAATAACAGGAGATTCAGATTTTGATGCAGGCGCTACTGCTTCTTCAGGCCTTGCCGTAACTTATACCAGTTCAGACACATCAGTTGCCAGTATTGTAAATGGCAAAATTCATATTCTTTCTTCCGGAACTTCAACTATTACCGCTTCACAGGAGGGAAATAATGTTTATGCACCGGCTGCATCGCAAACACAAGTTTTAACAGTCTATGCTATTGTAAATAATCTTAAAGCTGCAGCAGGTGATGCTAAGAATATCATTGAATGGGATGCTATTCTAAACTACAGTTATAACATCAAACGTTCAGGCGTTTCAGGAGGTACCTACACAATAGTTGGGACTATCACCGGAACAAAATTCATCGATACTGCTGTTACTAATGGAAATACTTATTATTATGTAGTTTCTGCTATAACAAGTCTTGTAGAAAATCCTAACAGTGCTGAAATTACAGCCAAACCAAACACAGGTCAAATTAGTTCTTTTGAATTCGATGAACCAACCGGAAATCAGGCAATTGACAGCTGGGGAGCTACTCATGGCACTTTGCACACAACAGCAACACGTGCTGCCGGTCATTCAGGACTTGCTCTAAAATTAGACGGAACAGCAGCTTCTTACGCAACCTTACCTGCAGGGATAGTTAGCACTTTGTCTGATTTTACTATTTCGGCATGGGTAAAAATGGATGCTCTGGCAAATTGGATGCGTGTTTTTGACTTTGGTACTGGCACTAACAAGTATATGTTTTTATCTGTTCAGGCAGGAAGTGCTAATGTTATGCGTTATGCCATTAAAAATGGCGGAACAGAACAACAGGTTAGTTTTAATTATGTCTTACCGCTTGGTACCTGGACACATTTTGCTGTTACCCAGTCCGGAAACACTTGTATGTTGTACATCAATGGCACTGCTGTTGCTTCAAATACTACAGTTTCGATTAAACCGTCGACTATTGGCAGTACAAATCAGAATTATTTAGGAAAATCTCAATGGAATGATCCCATGTTTAAAGGCGCAATTGATGAATTTAAGATTTATGGCAGGGCATTAAGCGCTCAGGAAATAAGTACAGAAAGTCAGTCTACACTGAAAACAGCTAACAATAAACCTGATGGTTTAACTGATTTGGTAATACTAAAAAATACTGTTATTTATCCTAATCCAATTGTGAATAATAGATTTGCTATTGCTACCGATACAGCTTTAATTGGAAAAGAGGTGCAGGTGAAACTAATCAATTTAGCAGGTCAGACTATTTATTTTAAATCAGTTAAAAATGATACGGGCAATATAGATGTAGTGTTAAATCAAATTTTGCCCGATGATATTTATATTTTATTACTTAATAATCAATATTCAGGTAAAGTTATTATGAAAAAATAGTCCAATAACTCTTGGTGCAATTGTTTAAAGGTATAAAGACACAGGTTTTTAGGCTTAACAAAAATAGTCTCAGAATATTATATATTTTTGAGGAATTATGAAAAACTTAATTTCCTGTGTTAGCCCTGATCGAAATGATATCCTTTTGCTGTGGTGTTCACAGCAAAAGATATAATGGAGAGCAGGACCAAACGTTATTTTGAAAGACAAGGCAATCTGCTCCTGAAAAAATTACTGAACCCTAAATTTCTCCCGATATTCAATAGGTTTCATTCCGACCATTTTATAAAATACTTTTCTAAAAGCTTTTGGATCGTTATAACCTGTTTTTTCTATGATTTCAGAAATTGAAAGTTGTGTTTGTTCCAGATACTTTTTAGAGCTTTCTACTCTGATGTTTTGTAGATATTCGATAGGAGGAATACCTGTTACCTGTTTAAAACGGCGTGTCATGTTTCGTGTGCTTGTCGGAATATCTTTGGTGATTTCCTCCAATTTTTCAATGGAATGATACTGACTTTCGATTTTTTGCTGAAGCATGGCAACTAAAGTATCATTGTGCAAATGATTCGGTCTGAAAGTACTAAAATAGCTTTGTTTGTATCGGTTTAGATCAATCGAGAAAATCTTTGCAATCTGCACGGCAATTTCATTTCCGCAATATTTCTGAACCAACAGAATCAATAAATGAAATGTTGAGGTCGAACCGCCGCTGGTGTATAAACTTCCGTCAGCCGTTAAGGTTTCTTCAGATTTTAATTTTACCAAAGGAAAAGCTTTTGTGAATGCACTGCAGGCATCAACGTGAGTAGTGGCCAGTTTTTCGTTAAGCAAACCTGAAGCTGCAAACAAAAAGGCACCGGTACAAAAACTGGCCAATTCAGCTCCGGATTCATGCTGCTTTTGTAACCATGGAATGAATTTTCGATTCTTTTTAATCATTTCACTCATATCATCGGTCGAAAAAGCAGGAATCAAAATGAGTTCTAAATTTTTATCAGAATCTTCAATTGAATTTACTTTATAACCAAATAAATGTTTTTCAGTTATTTGTTCTGCAGACTGAAAAAGCATTATGTCAAAAGGTTTTTTGGATTCTTTGCTTAATTTATTAGCCGTTTCAAAAACTTCTAAAATCGCAGCGATGCTTAGTAATTTATAGTCGTGAGGTACAATTAAACCTGTTTTCTTACTCATGATTTTTCATTTTTCAATAGTACTAAGATATAAATTTTGTCTTAAATGACCCTAAAGTTGACTTTTATTGTAGTCTGAAGTCTATTTTGAAGTTTTAAATTTGTATTAAATAATTTGTAACTTTAATAGTATGAAAACAAAAATTTTCCTAAATCTTCCTGTAAAAGATTTAAATAAGTCGATAACGTTTTTTACGCAATTGGGTTTTTCGTTTGACCCAAAATTCACAAATGAAAAAGGAACCTGCCTGATAATTGGTGAAAATATATTTGCAATGCTTTTGTTAGAAGATTTTTTTAAAACATTTACTCAAAAAGAAATTTGCAATACAATAACAAGCACAGAAATGATTGCGGCTATTTCTGTTGAAAGCAGAGAAAAGGTTGATGAAATTATTACGGCTGTTATTAAAGCTGGCGGTAAACTACATAATGAAGCTAAAGATTATGGCTGGATGTATCAGAGAGATTTTTTTGACTTAGACGGACATCACTGGGAAATTTTCTTTATGGATGAAAGTCAGATTCCGCAAATGGATTAATTCTTTAAATTAAGGTATGATAACTGTACAAACTACAGTAAAGGCTCCAATTAATAAGGTTTGGGAATTCTGGACAACTCCCAAGCATATTCAAAAATGGAATAATCCTACTGATGACTGGCATACGCCCTATATAGAGAATGATGTGAGGGTGGGAGGTAAATTCAAATATACAATGAGTACAAAAGATGAAATTATCTCATTTGATTATGAAGGAATTTATACTAAGGTTGATAAATTTTTAGTTATTGAATATCAACTTGTTGATAACAGAACAGGAAGCATTCAGTTTGAAAGCCAGGATGATAAAATAAAGATTACAGAAATATTTGAACCGGAAGAAGGAAATCCTGAAAGTGATCAAAAGCAATTTTGTCAGGGGGTTATTGATAATTTTAAAAAATACGCGGAAGCAAATTAAATGACAAAGCAATCAAGTAAGGAAGTAACCGAATTTTTGAATGAACTGAATCATCCTTTTAGAAACGAGATCGAAGAATTAAGAGATTGCATTTTAGCATCAGATAAAAATTTGATTGAAAACATAAAATGGAATGCACCTAATTATTCCTTTGAAAATGAAGACAGAATTACAATGAGGATTCAGCCAATAACAACAAAAGTTCAATTGATTTTTCACAGGGGAGCAAAAAAGCAGGAGCAGCCAAAAGACAGGTTAATAGCCAATAAGAGTAAAATGCTACTGTGGAAAGAAAACGACAGGGCAATTATAACTTTTAAAAACAAACAGGAGATTGAAAATGGAAAATCGGAGCTGGAAAAAATTATAAACGAATGGTTAAGTGCAGCAAAAAACAAATAATTTTTTAATTTATAGAACTACAATGATTACAGTAAAAACAACAATTGACGCATCAATAGAGAAAGTTTGGAGTTTCTGGACATTACCGGAACATATTACAAAATGGAGTTTTGCATCTCCGGATTGGCATACGCCTTATGCAGAAAATGATCTCAGAGAAGGCGGCAAATTCAAATCGACTATGGCGGCAAAAGATGGCAGCATGAGTTTTGATTTTGAAGGTGAATATACCTTAATAAAACAAAACGAAGTCATTGAATACATCATGGCAGATGGAAGAAAGGTCGAAATTAGTTTCAATGAAACTCCAAACGGAGTAGAAGTAATAGAGTGTTTCGATCCCGAAACGCAAAATCCGGAAGAAATGCAGCGCGGAGGCTGGCAGGCCATTCTGGATAATTTTAAAAGTTATGTTGAGAACAATTAATTTTTTTTTTGAAGGTTCAAAGTGACAAAGCAACCAAGGGGCAAAGGTAGTTTTTGAAAATATTGATTTAAATAAAAACTTTGCGACTCTGCGTCTTTGCGCGAGATAAAGCCATAGGAAAAACTTAAATTGTCTTACATAACTTAATATGGTTTAACATAAAAAATAATTACATGACAAAGCAAATATGGTTGAATCTGCCGGTAAAAAATGTAGCGAAAGCAAAAGATTTTTTTTGGAAAATAGGCTTCTCGTTTAACGAACAGCACGACACACCAAGCTCGACTTGCATGGTTATAGGCGAGGGGAATTTTGTAGTAATGCTTTTTGAAGAATTATTGTTTAAAAGTTTTTCTCAAAATGAACTCACCGATACACAATCAGGTTCTGAAATCCTGATTTCGATTGATGCTGAAAGTAAGGAAGAAGTTGACGCCTTGGCAGAAAAAGTAACAGAAGCTGGAGGAACTGTTTTTAGTCCGCCAGCCGAAAGCCAGGGATGGATGTACGGCTTTGGTTTTGCCGATTTAGATGGTCATCGCTGGAATGTTTTATATATGGATTTTAGTAAATTATCTTAAATAAAGTAGTTATGGAAACATTAGAATTTAAAATTAGAATCAAAGCTACACCAGAAAAAATCTGGTCAGTTTTATGGGAGGATAAAACCTATAGAGAATGGACAAATGCCTTTTGCGAAGGTTCATACGCAGTAAGTGACTGGAATGAAGGAGATAAAATTCATTTCATGTCTCCCGGAGGCGAAGGAATGAATAGTGTTATCGAAAAGAAAATTCCAAATGAATATATGGCTTTCAAACATATAGGCGAAATAAAAGATTTTAAAGAATTGCCTCTTAATGAGGAAACCGAAAAATGGAGCGGTTATATGGAAACCTATAGGCTAATTCCTGACGACGAATTTACTGATTTGATTTCTCAGGTAGATGTAATCGAAAAGCATATTGACTATTTTAAAGATGCATTTCCAAAAGGTTTGGAAGCTGTAAAAGAAATAGCTGAAAGATAATACGCTAATATTAATATCAATGACGATGTTAATTGAAATAAAAATTAAAAATAGCAAATCATGGTAAAATCAGTAACAACTTATTTAATGTTTAATGGAAATTGCGAAGAAGCATTTCTGTTTTATAAATCCGTTTTTGGCGGAGAATTTCAATATCTTGGGAGATACAAAGATGCCCCTGCAGAAGATGGCGGAGAAGAACTTTCTGAGGAAGATTCAAACCGTATCATGCACGTTTCACTGCCAATTGGAAATACCATTTTGATGGGAAGTGACAGTCATCCCAAATATGGAGATGTGGGTTTTGGAGATAATTTCTCAATATCAATCGGTACAGAAACAACAGAAGAAGCAGATAAGATTTTTAACGGACTTTCGTCTGGCGGGATGGTAAACATGCCGTTGGAAAAAACCTTCTGGAGTTCTTATTTTGGTATGCTCAAAGATAAATTTGGAGTAAACTGGATGATTAGCCTGGAAGAACCGCTATCCGGAAATTAAAAAAGTTATGTAACTTCGGTATAGAAACATAATTGTTAAATTAATTACAAAAGCGCATTTTTAATGTGCTTTTTGTATTTAAAAAAACAAACAATATTCTTTTTTATAAACAATAGATTGCCGATTTTTGTCGCTTCTTAAAATCAATAAGGATAAAATGGCAACAGAAGATAAGGAAATTATTTTATTAAAAGTTTCAGGACACGACAAACCGGGGGTTACAGCTGGTTTAACCACAGTATTAGCAGCTTACGATGCCGTGATTTTAGACATAGGACAAGCCGATATTCATGATACGTTGTCTTTAGGAATTTTATTCGAGATTGAAGCCGGTTCAAGTTCAGGACCTGTTTTAAAAGATTTGTTGTTTAAAGCTTATGAGCTGGAAGTGAAGGTTAAATTTATTCCTATTTCTATCGAAGATTACGAAACATGGGTAAAATCACAATCCAATCAACGTTATATCATTAATATTTTAGGAGAAAAATTAACAGCTGTACAACTGGCTGCTGTCACTAAAATAATGACAGATCAAAACCTGAACATTAACTCCATTATTAGATTAACAGGAAGAACTTCTGTTGTCGAAAAAGAAGAATATCCGCGTTCCTGCATACAATTATCCGTAACGGGCGAAATTGTAAATAAAATCGAAATGACGGCCAGTTTTATGGCTATCTCCAGAACACTGGATGTTGATATTTCTTTTCAGGAAGACAATATTTACAGACGAAACAGACGTTTGGTTTGCTTCGATATGGATTCAACCCTAATTCAGGCAGAAGTTATTGATGAGCTCGCCGAACTAAACGGAGTAGGGCAACAGGTAAAAGCTATTACAGAATCTGCGATGAATGGTGAAATAGATTTCAACGAAAGCTTCAAAAAGCGTATGGCTTTACTGGAAGGCTTAAGCGAAGACGTTTTACAAAAAGTAGCCGAAAACCTGCCGATCACAAAAGGAGCCCACCGTTTGATGAAAGCACTAAAATACTACGGATATAAAACTGCAATTCTGTCCGGTGGATTTACTTATTTTGGAGAATACCTTCAAAAAGAATTGGGCATCGATTATGTTCATGCCAATCAGTTAGAAATTAAAGACGGTAAATTAACCGGTAAATATATAGGTGATATCGTAGATGGTTTAAAAAAAGCAGAATATCTTACAGCCATTGCCGAAAAAGAAGGTATCCACATCAACCAAACTATTGCCGTAGGTGACGGAGCAAATGATTTGCCAATGATCAACCTCGCGGGTCTTGGAATCGCTTTTCATGCTAAACCAAAAGTAAAAGAAAGCGCCTCAAATTCTATATCAAGTTTAGGTCTGGACGGCGTTTTATACTTATTAGGATATCATGACCGATATATTGATATGATGTAGATAATAATCAATTGTTCTCCGTAGAGGCGCACAGCAGTGCGTCTCCACAATCAAAATAAAAAAACCTTAGTTCATTTATTGAATTAAGGTTTTTTTATGGGCATGCCCCGCCGAAAAAAGCGGGTCGGGCTATCCGTTACACACGAGCAATAGCGAACTGACGAAGTAATCTTTTGTGCCGAACCCCGGCACAAAAGGATTTTCACTTCTATCCCTCATGCGATTTAGTGGAATTTGCGTTGCTAAAAACAATTAAATTAACAGACTTTTATGCTAGTGCGAGCGTCTCGCTCGTACCCGCAAAGAAAATAATTTGAATTTGATTGTGTTCACGAGAGGGACGCTCGCGCTAGCAGGGGGGACTCTCGCGCTAGCAGGGGAATTTGCGTTGCTAAAAACAATTAAATTAACAGACTTTTATGCTAGTGCGAGCGTCTCGCTCGTACCCGCAAAGAAAATAATTTGAATTTGATTGTGTTCACGAGAGGGACGCTCGCGCTAGCAGGGGG
>NZ_CAMLDD010000012.1 GCF_946478785.1 uncultured Flavobacterium sp. | reverse complement strand
GGTTGTCTTTTGAGTAACGTGATACCTCGAGGCTCTGCCTCGGGGTAATTCATTTAATCATAAAACTGTTTTGAGGTTAATGAAATATTTAGGTTTAAAAAGTTTAATTAGAGTTAAAAAGTATAAATCATACCAAGGACAACAAGGTAAAATAGCACCTAATGTATTGAAACGTAATTTTAAAACTACCATGCCTAATGAAAAATGGGCAACAGATGTTACAGAATTTAATGTCTTAGGAAAGAAGTTATATTTATCTCCCATAATTGATTTATTTAATGGAGAAATTATTAGTTATGATTTATCTGAAAAGCCAAACTTTAATCAAATTACATCAATGCTTAAAAAGTCTTTTGAAAAAATACCCGATCAAACTAATTTAATACTACACTCAGACCAGGGATGGCAATATCAAATGAAACAATATCAACATTTATTAAGACAAAAAGGAATCAGACAAAGTATGTCAAGAAAAGGAAATTGTCTTGACAACGCTGTAATAGAAAATTTCTTCGGAATAATAAAATCGGAACTTTTTTATCTTAAAAAATACAGTTCTATCAATCAATTAAAACAGGAAATAGTTGAATATATAAATTACTATAATAATGAAAGAATAAAACTAAATCTAAAAGGAATGAGCCCGATAAAATATCGAGCTCATTATTATCAAATTTAATTATAAATTCGTCTAAACATTTGGGTGCAGTCTAAAACAGGGCGTTTTTTATTCAGGAGCTAATCCGGCTGTCCGCTATATCTTTTGTGGTCTCGTTTAAAAAAAAACGAGACCACAAAAGGATGTCACTTCCATCCGGGCTAGGGCTTCAGTTTTTAATACATGTCTTGTTTTAAAATTTATGATATTAAAGCAAATCATAACTTACACAAAAACTTTAAGTTAGGGTTCAAAAACATTTTGAGAATGCCAATTGAAATAAATTTGTTGTTAAAAAACGTGTATTTTTTACTTTAAAAAGTTAAATTCGCCTTCTTAGTAATATTGTTTTCTTTTTTGAGTTTAAAAATACAGGAAAGAAATAGTAGAAATTAAAATTCCCCAATAATGATTTTTAGGTTAGTCTTTATCTTTTTGTTTTTTAGTGTTAGTGTTTTTTCTCAGCAAAATTATATCAAACATACTATTTCAAAAGGTGATAATCTTACTAGTATTGCAAAAAAATATGGAGTTAAGCCGAAAGATATCTCTAATGCAAATCCAGACGCTCCCAAAATTCTGAAATTAAACTTGGTTTTATTAATTCCCAATACTGGCCAATCGATTGCAATAAAACCTAATGAAACTATCGCAGAAGCAACCTCTGACTCGCATGAGGTTTTAGCTAAAGAAACACTTTGGGGGATTTCAAAAAAATATAAAATTTCTGTTGAAGAACTGAAAAATGCAAATCCTTCCTTAGAAAAAGAAGGATTAAAAATCGGACAAAGAATTAATATTCCGATAAACAGTAATCAAATTGCTAAAGAAACACCGACAGAAAATACAGTTGTAGTTGAAAAGGTTGAGGTTATCAGAGAAGTTCAGCCTAAAGAAACGAAATATTCTATCTCAAAGGAATTTGGAATCACAGTTGCTGAATTAGAAATGCAAAATCCTGAAATTAAAACCAAATTACCAATCGGATATAAATTGAAGATCCTTACTTCAAAAGAAAAAGCTGTTGCGTATCAAAGTACAATTCCACCAAGTGCTTCTCCGGATAGGACGTTAGAAAGTCCAATTATAAAATCGGAAAATTCAATGGTCAAAGTAGATTCCGGAACAGTAAAAATTGCCAATCATTATGATCTCATTGATCAATTGGTTTTTAATGCGACTGATAATATTGGAACTCGATATCGTTCCGGCGGAACATCAAAAGCAGGTTTTGATTGTTCAGGATTGATGTACGCTACTTTTGGGAATTTTGATATCAGATTGCCAAGAACTTCCCTTGAACAATCCAGGATTGGGGTTAAAATCGATACAGAACAAGCCCAGAAGGGAGATTTGATTTTCTTTAAAACCAATGGAAGACACCAGATCAATCATGTGGGAATGGTAGTTGAAGTAATGGATGAAGAAATAAAATTCGTTCATGCTTCAACCAGTAGTGGTGTTATCATTTCTTCAACCAAAGAGGCGTATTATGAAAGAACTTTTGCGCAAGTAAACCGTGTTTTGGAATAAGGTTTTTGCTCAATTCCTATGGCTTTTTAGATAAAAAACTATCGCTTAAGAATGATTTTATTTAAGCCCAATCAATTGTATTTTATTGTTAGAAACACGTTTAAAAGTTCCAACCACCAAATCCTGGTTTTGTAAATTTGTCTCTAACTCATCGCAAAGAGTATTACAATCTATCTCAATGCGGTTTAAAATTTTGTAGCCGGAATTTGTAGTAACAAAATTTTGTTCATTTCTCTTTAAATCAACCTCAAACGGGGTTTCATTATCTACTTCCTGAATTGATTTTACCTTTAGTAAGGTAAATTTATATGAGCTGCCATCAGCAGGAGGATTGTTGATTTTTTCCACCTTCACAGAAAGGTCATAAATTTTCCCGGGAACATAATCGAAACCTGCAATACCATCGTAAAACCTGTTCCAGTTACTTGTTCCAATGGCATCGTCTTCTTGTACAAGTAATGTCAAAACCGGATTTAAAAAACCCATAGCTGTATTTTGATAGTGATTAATTCGCATATTAACAATTCGGGTTGAATCATCATCATTGGAACAAGAGGAAAAAAATCCAATAGCAATTAAAAGTAAAATGTGTTTTTTCATAATTTATAGTTTACTATGTAGATGTGCAATGTATTATTTGGTTGCGTCAAATTTGTGTTGGTATTCTGGATATTGTGTTGGTTAGGAATTTCTGAAAAGTTTTTTTCTGTTTTAGCTTGCCAATTTAGCTCCGTAATTTTTTAAAATCTGCCCACCATATTCATCCAATTCTTTAGTGGACATACCAACTGTAGCATATTCTCTCATCAGGTTAGTGTTGTTGCTACAGCTTCACTAATTTTTTTCATTCCGATTAATTCTGATTCTGTTATGAGTGACATTTTTTATTTTTTATCTGATTGATATTTTTTATTCAGGCCATTAACTTCTTCCATTATTTTAAAACATTTCCAACCGCTAAATAACTTTCTGAATTGCTAATTATATATTGAAAACCGGACTTGCGTGAGGGATTAAGGCGGTATCCTTTTATGAAGCGACAGCGGAACAAAAGATATAGCCGAAAGCCCGGCCCTTGGGACACGCCCAAAAGAATAAAAATCAGTAAATCTAAAATTCTAACAATCTAAAAGCCTAATTAAAAGAAAATCCAAAAAAAGTATATCTTTAACCAACCAAAAGCCAAAAAAATGCAGGAAGACAACCAGGAAAATTTTAAGAGAGAACTCGGATTACTAGACGGAACCATGCTTGTGGTTGGTTCTATGATTGGCTCCGGGATATTTATTGTTAGTGCAGATATTGCCAGACAAGTAGGTTCGGCAGGATGGCTGACATTGATTTGGCTGATTTCAGGGTTAATAACCGTTATTGCTGCTGTAAGTTATGGCGAGCTGAGTGCAATGTTCCCTAAAGCAGGTGGACAATACGTGTACCTAAAAGAAGCCTATAACAAGTTGATTGCTTTTTTGTACGGCTGGAGCTTTTTTGCGGTAATCCAAACCGGAACGATTGCAGCCGTTGGTGTGGCTTTCTCAAAGTTTGCCGCTTATCTTTATGAACCCTTTAGCGACGAAAATATACTATTTGAATTCGGTTTTTTTAATCTCAATGCAGCGCAGATTGTATCTATTGTTACTATCGTTTTGCTGACTTACATTAACAGTCGTGGTGTAAAAAACGGAAAGACTCTTCAGACTGTTCTTACCATTATTAAAATTTTATCATTGCTTGGTTTGATTGTTTTTGGATTAACCCTTGCAGCAAAAGCTTCGGTTTGGGATGCCAATTGGGCTGATGCCTGGGCAACTTCAAAGTATACAAAAAAAGGCATCTGGCTTCCTATAAGCGGTACGGCTTTAATTACCGGAATTTCTGCTGCTATGGTAGGTTCTTTATTTTCAAGTGATGCATGGAATGGAGTCACTTTTATTGCAGGCGAAATTAAAAATCCAAAACGTAACGTGGGTTTCAGTTTGTTTTTAGGAACTTTTATCGTGACCATTATTTATGTGTTGACCAACCTAATGTATCTGGCTGTAATTCCGTTAGACGAAATTGCAACTGCTAAATCAGATAGGGTTGCAGTGGTGGCTTCTCAGTATATTTTTGGCAATATTGGAACTTTGGTTATCGCCATTATGATTATGATTTCGACTTTTGCCTGCAATAATGGATTAATTATGGCGGGTGCAAGAGTTTATTATACGATGGCAAAAGATGGTTTATTTTTTAAAAAAGCAACTGTTCTTAATGAATTTAGTGTTCCTGCATGGGCGCTTTGGGCACAATGCATTTGGGCTTCGGCTTTATGCCTTACAGGAAAATATAACGATTTATTAGATTTTGTTATTATCATTGTTTTGATTTTTTACATCCTGACAATCTACGGAATTTTCATATTACGTAAAAAAATGCCGGATGTAGAAAGACCTTATAAAGCTTTTGGATATCCGTTTCTGCCGATGTTATACATAATAGTTGCTTCGGCAATTAGTATTTCATTGCTGATAACGAAATTTTCAACTTGTGGCTGGGGAATTTTAATCATGTTAATCGGAATTCCGGTTTATTACCTGACTAAACCGAAAGAGAATTAAAGTTGCACGTTGAATAAACTTTCTGAATAGTATAACCAAACGTCTTGTGATAGCAAGGCGTTTTTTATATTAGCTATTTTATAATTATCCATTTAGCTTTTGTATCAGTCGAACCTACGGATCCTTGCTTTGTGGACCTTTTAATTAGCCACACTAATATCCGATACTGCAAAATGGTTCGAGCCTATGGCTCTTTTTAAACCTTCAAAGTAAACCAAAAAGTACTTCCCAAACCTAAATTGCTTTCAACACCAACAGTGCCGTTTTGAGCCTCAATAAATTCTTTGCTGATCGCCAGTCCTAATCCGGTGCCGGATTTTTGACTCCCTGGAATCTGGAAATATTTATCGAAAACTTTGTTTTTGTATTGTGGATCAATTCCTTTTCCAGTGTCGATAACCTGAAAAGTAATTTGGTTGTTTTCTTCTTTTAATCGAATGCGAATCGTACTTTTTTCAGACGAATAAGTGATGGCATTCGACAAATAATTAATCAAAACCCAGCCTGTTTTTTCACTGTCGGCTTTTACATCGTGCAGATTTTCATCGGCATCGATCGTCAGTTTAATTTGCTTTTGATCAGCCTGAACTTTTACGGCTTCTACAGCATAGTTTACAATTTCATATGGATTGCTTTTTTCGATATTCAGTTGAATATTTCCGGTTTCTAATTGGGATAAATTAAGCAGCTCGCCTGTAATTTTTAGTAATCGCTGACTGTCATCTTTAATACTTTCTACCAATTGTTTCTGATCCTCGTTCATGTCGCCGGTTTTTGCATTTTCAAGCAATTGAAGGCTTAGTTTTATAGAGGCAATTGGCGTTTTTAATTCATGTGAAACAGTAGCTATAAAATTGGTTTTGGCAAAATCCAGTTCTTTAAAAAGCGTGATATTTCGTAAAATAATAACATCTCCAATATTAATTTCTTTTTCTTCTCCGGTTGGAATTATAGTGATATTGAGAGTTTCTTTTTCGAAATAACTTTCCTTTCCGTGTGCGTAAATTTTAAGCGGTTGTCTTTTAGCAACATCGACATCTTCTTTTAGAATCAAAGAACGAAGCAAATCATTTGACAGAGCTAAGGTAGAAGCTAATTTCCCGATGACATCGTCTAATTTAAGGCCAATAATTTTTAATGCTTCATCGTTTACAAACAAAATAATTCCTTCATTATCCAAACCAATAATTGGGTCGTGCATATTATTGATCAGTGTCTCGAGTCTTTTCTTTTCGAAGAACAACTTATACAAATTGCTGTCGCTGTATTCCTGAAGTTTCTGCGCCATTGTATTAAACGATTTTGCCAAATCGCCATATTCGTTATGGTTGGTAAAATGCACGCGTTCCGAATAATTTTTGTTTGCGATCTCACTGATGCTTTGCGTTAATTCCCTTATTGGGTTTGCAATATTGTTAGGTAAATTTATCAGTAAATTAAAAGCAACTAAAAAACATAAAACTCCCACAAGAGCAATAGAAAAATTAGCAGTTTCTGCGGTTTTTTTAGCAATTTCGCTTTTCTTTTTTATAGCATCCAGATTGAGTTTCATAATAGCAAAAATGTCTTGTCTGATTTGCGCTTTTATAGTTTCATCAGTGCTGTTTTCTTCTAAAAGCGAAAAATTATTTTCAAGTTTAGCCGTTGCTTCCCTTTCTCCTGTTTCGGTAACATTTTGAGTCTGTTTTTCAAGATATTCCTTGAAAGCATAAATCTTACTATCAGCACTTGCGTTAATTTCATCCAAAGCCAAAATCATATTTCGCGAATATTCCAGCGTATTATAATTCGCTTTCAGAATATTCTCTGTGTCGGCCTTTATTAAAAAAACAGAATAAGCGCTCACTAAAGAAAGTATAATGATCATTAAAAATAACAATCCAACGCCCAGATTCAATTTGGTTTTAATTCTCATTTTATAAACATTTAATTTTTTTTTTTCACCATATAAGTGATATAAGGAAATATAACAATGCGCAATTATTGAGGCAAATAATAGAAAATATAAGGAATGCTTTGAATCTTTATAGACAAAAATCTTCAATGAACTTTTACGCTTGAATTTTCGCATTCTATTTAAATGAACTTATATCACTTATATGGTTTAAAAACGTTCAAGACAGAATAACAAGGTCGACATTCGATAAAGACAGCCGATTTAATAAACGCCTGAAAATTGTTGTAGACAAAATTACTTTAAATAAATTCAAATGCGGTTTTCCGATGCATACAGTTGTAATTTCTTTTTCTTCTACTGCAATCATAATAGCATCGGCAATATTTTGATGTTCAATTTTAATCACTTCAGCGCCGAGCTGTACAGCCAGTTTAAAGTTATTAATTAAATGTCTTTGCTTGTCTAATGCAATTTTGGTACTGCTTTCTTTGGGTGTTTCCACATACAAAACATACCAGGCTCCGTTGTAATAACTCGCTAATCGTGCGGTTTTCCGAATCACAATTTTAGCCGTTTTATCATTACTGCTAATACAGGCTAATAGTTTTTCATGTTTTAATGCCTGCAGTTGAGGTACTTCGTTTTCGACTTTTCGAACTACCTGACTTGCCACTTCTTTCAAAGCTAGTTCCCGCAATTGCAGAATTTGTTCCGATTTGAAAAAGTTGGTCAAGGCCGTCTGAATTTTATCAGCTGTATAAATTTTGCCTTCTTTCAAACGCGCAATCAAATCTTCAGAGGTCAAATCGATATTCACGACTTCATCGGCCAGACGCAAAACATTATCCGGAATTCGTTCCTGAACATCAATGCCCGTTATGCGCTTTACGTCTTCATTTAAACTTTCAATATGCTGGATATTAACCGCTGAAATCACATTAATTCCCGCTTCCAGAATCTCTAAAACATCCTGCCAGCGTTTTTCATTTTTGCTGCCTTCAACATTGGTATGCGCCAGTTCATCTACAATAACTACCTCAGGACGAAGGTTGATAATGGCCTGCACATCGAGTTCTTCGAGCTGTTTCCCTTTATAGAAAATCGTTCGCCGCGGAATCACAGGCAAACCAGCTAAAAGTTCATGCGTTTCTTTCCGCATATGCGTTTCAATATAGCCAATTTTCACGTCAACTCCATTCTTCAGCAACGAATGCACTTCCTGAAGCATCCGAAAAGTTTTGCCCACACCGGCACTCATTCCAATGTAAACTTTAAATTTCCCTTTTCGTGATTTCTGAATCAAATCGAGAAAGTGCTGCGCGTTATTTTTCTGTTCCATGTTTTTATGGTGTAAGATGCTTTTTGTAAAATGTAAAATGTCTTGCGTAAATGTTGAGTACATCTTACATTTTACAAAAAAACATTTCACTGGATTAAAATGAAATCGCCAGCGAAGTCGTTACAAATGTATTCGTATCCGTTGGAAGATTGTCTTTTGTAAATATTTCATCTTTACTCGAAAGATTTCTGGATTCAATTCTAGATATTACATTATCAGGTTTCTAAGCCCTGTTAGGTATTTATTTTTCTTAGTATTTTTTAAGGAGCTATTTCCCGCTATCCGTTTCAATCTTTTGTGCGGAACCCCCGCACAAAAGGATTTCCTCTACTATCGGGGCTAGGACTCTTGGGGTAAAAGGACATATTTCATTCTAATTTTCCATCCAGTTGTCATTGCGAGGAAAGAAGCAACCACATTTGCAAGATCAACTTTGTGCCTAATTGTTAGTGAGGTTGCTTCGTTACTCGCAATGACCAAAATTGGCGATCATCTTTGTCATACCTGACAGGTTTTTAAAATCTGTTAGGAGAAAAACCTTAGAATCTTAAGACCTTAGCGACTTGGCATCTTTAGCGAAGCGCATCAAGCGCCAAATTTAACTCCAAAACATTAACCGTTTCAGGACCAACAACAGACGTACTAATTTTAGATTGAACCAGAGCTTTTACTTTAGTTTCATCCAGTTTTCGTTCTTTGGCAACACGTTTCACCTGAATCAAAGCGCCTTCCGGAGAAATATTCGGATCCAGTCCACTTCCTGAAGCCGTCACCATATCCGACGGAATCTCAGATTTCTTCAAGTAAGGATGAGCGATTAAAAACGTATCAATTCTTTTTTGAACCAAAGCCAGATATTCCGAATTGCTCGGACCTTTATTGCTTCCGGCACTTCCGGCCGCGTTATAATCAATAGCCGATGGTCTTCCCCAGAAATAATTCGACTTATCGAATTTCTGACCAATTTTTTGATAACCAACCACTTTTCCGTTAACCGAAACAGTTTCTCCTTTTCCCTGATTCGGAGCAATTTGTGCGATTCCGTAAATCGCCAAGGGATAAATAACTGCAAATAGAATTACGATAAGCAGTGTGAATTTTAATAGTGAAAATATATTTTTCATTTCTTTATTTTTGTAAACCTAACAGGTTTTTAAAACCTGTTAGGTTTGATTTTACATAAACAGAGTTACAACTAAATCAATTACCTTAATTCCGATAAAAGGAATAATCAAACCTCCCAAACCGTAAATTAAAAGATTTCTTTTTAAGATCGCACTCGCTCCAATTGGTTTGTAATCAACACCTCTTAACGCCAACGGAATCAAAATCGGAATAATAATAGCATTAAAAATCACGGCAGATAAAATCGCACTTTCCGGACTATGCAAATGCATGATATTCAACCCTTGCAACGCTGGTATCGCGGTAATAAAAAGTGCCGGAACAATAGCAAAATACTTTGCTACGTCATTGGCAATGGAGAAAGTAGTTAAAGTTCCACGTGTCATTAAAAGCTGTTTTCCAATTTCGATAATCTCAATTAATTTCGTTGGATCGTTATCAAGATCGACCATGTTTCCGGCTTCTTTCGCAGCCTGAGTTCCGCTGTTCATGGCAACACCCACATTGGCTTGCGCAAGGGCAGGAGCATCATTAGTTCCGTCACCCATCATGGCAACAAGTTTACCAAGGTTTTGCTCGTTTTTGATGTAGTTCATTTTATCCTCCGGTTTCGCTTCGGCAATAAAATCATCAACTCCGGCAGCTTCGGCAATAAACTTAGCTGTAAGTGGATTATCTCCGGTAACCATTACTGTTTTTACACCCATTTTTCTCAATCGGTCAAAACGTTCTTTCATTCCGGTTTTAATGATATCCTGTAATTCGATAACACCCTGAACCTGATTGTTTTTTATTACAACCAATGGCGTTCCTCCGTTTGTAGAAATATCAATTACTTTTTTGGCGGTATCCTCGGGAAAACTATTTCCTGACTGAGCAGCAATATTTTTGGCAGCATCCTGAGCACCTTTTCGAATATTAGTTCCATCTTTTAAAACAACTCCTGAGGTTCTGGTTTCTGCAGTAAATTTGATTAAAGTAGCACCTTCAATTGATAATTTGTTAGCAGTCTCGACACCTGCTAGTTCAACAATACTTTTTCCTTCCGGAGTGTCATCTGCCAGTGAACTTAGCACAGCGGATTTTATAAAATCTTCTTCTGAAACTCCTTTTGCAGGATAGAAACTGGTTGCCTTTCTGTTTCCGATAGTGATTGTTCCGGTTTTATCCAAAAGCAAAACATCAATATCTCCGGCAGTTTCTACCGCTTTTCCAGATTTTGTAATCACGTTGGCACGTAACGCTCTGTCCATTCCGGCAATACCAATCGCAGAAAGTAAACCACCAATTGTGGTTGGAATCAAGCAAACAAATAAGGCAATAAAAGCTGCAATAGTTATGGGCGCATTCGCATAATCTGCAAATGGTTTTAAGGTTACGCAAACAATCACGAAGATTAAGGTAAAGGCTGCCAACAGAATAGTCAAAGCAATTTCGTTTGGTGTTTTCTGACGGCTTGCACCTTCAACCAAAGCAATCATTTTATCCAGAAAGC
Organism: uncultured Flavobacterium sp.; assembly: GCF_946478785.1. Next base: position 131,801 of record NZ_CAMLDD010000012.1, on the reverse strand, counting down.
TTTCGCCAGGCTCAGAGGTTACAATTACTTTAATTTTATCAGACAGTACTTTTGTTCCTCCTGTCACAGACGACTTATCACCACCGGCTTCGCGAATTACCGGAGCACTTTCTCCCGTAATGGCACTTTCGTCGATAGTTGCGAGACCTTCGATAATTTCACCATCAGTTGCAATTAAATCACCAGCTTCGCAAACAAAAACATCACCTTTTTTTAATTCAGATGAACTGATATTTCTGATTTCTCCATTTGGAAAAATTTGTCTTGCCGGAGTTTCTTCACGTGTTTTTCTTAAACTATCGGCTTGTGCTTTTCCTCTGGCTTCGGCAATCGCTTCGGCAAAATTGGCAAACAAAAGCGTTGCCAGTAAAATGACGAAAACAATTAAGTTATAAGTAAAGCTGCCCTGATCTGTAGCTCCCATTAAAATGGAAACACAAACGGCAAACATAATGGCAGTTCCAATTTCTACGGTAAACATTACCGGATTTTTGATCATCAATTTTGGATTAAGCTTGACAAAAGACTGCGCTAAGGCTTCTTTTACCTGTTTGCTTTCAAACAATGATGCGGATTTATTAGTTGTCATTTTCTTGTAAAAAGTTAAATGTTATTTGTTAAATGTTATTTGGAATAAATTCATCAATTGTAAACATAGCCATTGGTTTCAACGACTGGAACGTAACGTATATCACGATCTGTATCACCGTGGTTGAAACCTATGTTATTAGACATTATTTTAGCGTAAAATATTCTGCCAATGGGCCTAAAGCCAATGCCGGAAAGAACGATAAAGCAGCAATAATGGTGATTACGGCAAAAACCATAATTCCGAAAATCGGAGTATCAGTTTTTAAAGTTCCTGCACTTTCCGGAATGTATTTTTTATTGGCCAATAAACCTGCAATTGCCAATGGTCCAATAATCGGAATGAAACGGCTTAACAGCAATATAATTCCTGTAGTGATATTCCAAAATGGATTGTTATCTCCTAAACCTTCAAAACCAGAACCATTGTTGGCGGCACTTGAAGTATATTCGTATAGCATCTCTGAAAATCCATGATTGCCAGGATTATTGAGCCAGCCCGTTGCGTTTCCGTTAAACCAATAACCCATTGCGGTGTCATGTGCCGCAAAATAAGATGCCAGAGCTGTTCCCGCTAAAATCAATAAGGGATGAAGAATGGCAATAAAAGCAGCAATCTTAACTTCTCGTGCTTCGATTTTCTTTCCTAAAAATTCAGGAGTTCGGCCTACCATTAATCCGGAAATAAATACAGCCAGAATAATGAAAATATAAAAGTTAAGAATCCCGACGCCGCAGCCTCCGTAAAATGCATTGACCATCATGGCAAGCAATTCCATAGCTCCTGAAATAGGCATCGAGCTATCATGCATACTGTTTACAGAACCTGTAGAGATTACCGTTGTAGCAATGCTCCAGAATCCTGAAATAGCCGGACCAAACCGAACTTCTTTCCCTTCCATTGCGCCGGTTGCCTGAGCAATTCCCATTTTTTCGATTGCCGGATTTCCGTTGAGTTCACTTACAACGGTCGGAATTACCAATAGTAAAAAACCAACGGTCATTACACCAAAAATAATATAAGCGAATTTTCTTTTGTTAAGGAAAAAACCAAGAGCAAAAATCATAGAAAACGGAATAATTAATTGTGCACAAAGTTCAACTGCATTGGTAAAATAAGTCGGATTTTCTAATGGATGTGCCGAATTGGCTCCAAAAAAACCACCACCATTTGTACCAATATGTTTGATAGCAATAAAAGCCGCAGCCGGTCCGCGAGAAACCTGTACCGAATCACCCTGTAAAGTTGTTATGGTATCTTTTCCCTCAAAAGTCATAGGGGTTCCGCTAAATAATAGAGCAACTGCTACAATAGTGGAGAGTGGTAAGAGAATACGAGTACAGCTTTTGATGAAATAATTGTAAAAATTCCCCAATTTATCAGTCGTTCTTTCTTTCATAGCGGTAAAAACCATTGCAGCAGCAGCCATTCCAACGCCGGCAGAAACAAATTGCAGGAACATCAAAACCATTTGTGATAAATAAGAAAGCCCTGTTTCGCCTGAATAATGCTGTAAATTACAATTAACAACAAATGAAATCGCCGTATTAAATGCTAAATCGGGTGTCATGGACGGATTGTTATCAGGATTCAAAAATAAAGATCCCTGAAAAAGTAAAACAAAAAAGCAAAGGAAAAACCAGATCATGTTTACACTCAAAAGTGCTTTTAAGTGTTGTTTCCAGTTCATTTCTTCGGTAGAATTAATTCTGCTGATTTTAAAAATAAATTTTTCAATTGGATTAAAAATACGGTCAAAAAATGTTTCATTTCCCAAATAAACTTTAGCGATGTATTTCCCAATCGGAATGGCTAAAGCTATCGAAATGATAAAAATGCTGATGACACCAAATAACTCTGTGTTCATAATATTAGTTTTGTTAATTATAAAATGTGAGATGTAAAAGGAGACTGACGTATAACATCTAACATCTCACTTATAACTTTTTACATCCTTAGAATTTTTCAGGTTTGATTAATACATAAATCAAATAGCCAAAAACAGCGATCGAAATAATAAATAGTGCAGTCATGATTTAGATTTTTTCAAAAAATTCAACAGATTTAAAACAAATAGCAAAGAGCACAACGGCCAAAGCAAGTAAAAGAAGAGTGATTAACATATAGATGTTTTTAGATTTGTGAAATGTGATTTCCGAAATGTGATTTGTAAATGGAGGGATGATCATCTAACATATTACAAATCAAATTTTACACTAAACTCCTGAAGCATTTACTTGTTTGATATATTCCGCTTTAAGAGTTTGAGGGAAAAGATGCGAAATGTTGCAATGACGCATTTCCATAAAAGAAGAAACCGAGAAAATGTAGATATTTGAAATGGCATTTTTGGTTTCTAAACTTCCGCTAATAAATAACCGTTCGGCAAGTGCCAGACATTTTTTGGCACGAACGATATTTCCGGAAATAATAGATTTTTTGGTTATCTCAGCAAAGCACTCGGCTTGCTTATAGATGGAGGTGATTTGATTTTTCATGAGAGAATGAATTTTTATGTTCTTCCTCCTTATGCCAAAATATGTTCCGAAAAAGCTGAGATGTAACTAAAGCGCTGTAAATAAAAGGGGTGTAGTTTTTTGCCAAAATTCAGGCATAAAAAAAGCCTATCAAAATGATAAGCTTTTATTGAAATGAAATGATTTTTTATTTTAATTTTTCTAGTTCTTTTTTAATATCAACCAATTGCTTTTGCAGGTTTTCAATTTCTGACTTATTATCTTTTGCTTTTAATGTTTGATATATTACAACTTTACTGTCTTGTAAATCATATCTTTTAAGTTTTGCATTAATGATTTGATCAAGATTTTCTTGATAATCTTCGACAATAATATCAATTATAATGGTCTTATTTTCAGGATCCGTATTTGTGTGAGTAACGTGATAGCTCTTTTCAATTTCCTTATGTACAAAGTATCTAATTTTGTCGTTATAAATATTTACTGAAAAAAGATTATAAGCCAAATAAACCGCTGGTATAATGGCTATTAAACTTAAAATACCAAAATAACTATTAATGTTCTGAATATTGTTGGTAGAAAATTTAGCAAATTTTAAATACCTTGTAATTAAATAACAGCCCAAACAAATAAATAGTGCATTAATAAAATAGGTATATAATCCACCTAAAATATATTGCCATTGCAAAGTGGCAATGCCATAACCTGCAGTACAAAGTGGCGGAATGCAGGCTGTGGCCACTGCGATTCCAACTAAAACCCGATTGCCGTCGTGACGGGAAATCGCAATCATACCGGCCATTCCTCCCATAAAAGCTAATAGAATATCAAAAATTGTAGGTTTAGAAAACGATAATAATTCATCTGTTGCAATGTGATATGGCGACAATAAATAATACATTGTTGAGCATAAGATGGAAACTATTACTATACGAAAAACGTTTCGTAAACTCAACTTCAAAAGATTACTATTTGAAGTTCCTAATGAAAAACCGATGCCAAAAATGGGTCCCATTAAAGGAGAAATTATCATTGCACCAATTACGGCTGCTTTTGAATTGATGTTTAAACCGATGCAGGAAATGAAAATAGCAAAAGCCATAATCCAAAAATTGGTACCTTTAAAAGTGACACCAGATTTTATTTCTTCATAGGTAATTTGTTCTGCTTCCTGGTCGATTTTTAGATTGAGAACAGTTTTTATGTACCTTTTAATAACTGCTATTTTACTTGTCATACTTTTTGTATATAAAATTACAATCCAAAATCATCAATTTTTCGATACAGTGTCGCAATTCCAATTTCGAGTAATCGTGCTGTCTCGGCTTTGTTTCCTTTGGTATAATTTAGAACCTTTTGAATATGCAGTTTTTCAATACTCTGCATCGAGAAAGCCGACATAGATTTTGTGGCTTTTTCAGTTTGATGTTGCATTTCATAAGGCAAAACATCAGCGGTTAAAATATCGCCATTACTCAGAATAACAGATCTTTCGATTACATTTTTAAGTTCGCGGATATTTCCCGGCCAGGAATAATTTTCTAATTTCTGAAGAAAATCATCTGTAATATTTAAAGTTTTTTTATTCGTTTTTTCAGAAAACTGCCTAACAAAGTAATTTGTTAAAGGCGAGATATCTTTTATTCTTTCTCGCAAAGGGGGCAGTTTAATTTCAAAAACATTCAAACGAAAATACAAATCAGTACGAAAACGGTGTTCATCACTTTCTGTTTTTAAATCCCGATTAGTAGCTGCAATTAACCTGAAATTTGATTTTTTTGGGGTCGTATCTCCAATTGGAATATATTCGCTGGTTTCCAGCACACGCAATAATTTGGCTTGCAGTTCGATTGGCATTTCTCCAATTTCATCCAAAAATAAAGTTCCGCCATTGGCTTCTTCAATAAATCCTTTTTTGTCTTTCAGAGCTCCGGTAAATGCACCTTTTTTATGCCCAAAAAGTTCACTTTCCAGAATTTCCTTGCTGAAAGTACTACAGTTCAGTGCAACAAAAGATTTTCCGACACGATTGCTATTTTCATGAATGGCTTGTGCAAAAACTTCTTTTCCGGTTCCTGTTTCGCCAGTCAATAAAACTGTAGAATCTGTTTTGGCAACTTTTTTAGCTAAATCTACAACTTGCTCAATTGCTTTTGATTTTCCGATAATAGTATTGAAAGAATATTTGTCTCCAATACGTTTTTCAAGTTGTTGGACTCTTTTCTGTAATTGTACTTTTTCGACGGCTTTATACAAAAGCGGAATGATTTTGTCATTATCATCGCCTTTTACAATATAATCAAAAGCACCATTTTTCATGGCCTGAACACCGTCGGCAATGTTTCCGAAAGCAGTCAGTAAAATAACTTCGACAAGAGAAAAACTTCCTTTAATGTTTTGAAGAAAATCAACGCCATTCCCGTCAGGTAATTTTACATCACACAAAACGACCTCAATATCTGTTTGTTCTAATTTCCTGAAACCAGATTTTAAATCCTTTGCTTCAAAAACTTCAAATCCTTCCGATTTAATAATGCGTGCTAACAGACTTCTCAATTTTTCTTCGTCGTCTATAATTAAAATTTTATTTGTCATTTGAGGAAAAGCTAGAATCGAAAATTTATTTTCGCAATACAAATTTAGGGTTTTAAATCTTTGGGTTTTATATTTCAAATGAAATTGCAAGACTGGTTAAACATTATATTTCTATTAACATCACATAGTTTAGCTTTTGTTTCAAATGAATTATTTTTGTAAAAAGAATTATTCTACATGAAAGATCCAATCTCAATCTCCATATTAGAACTCGCTATCATCAATAACGATAGCAATGCTTCTGAAACTTTAAACAAAACTAAAGAAATTGCACAATTAACGGATAGCTTGGGTTATAAACGTTTTTGGCTTGCGGAACATCATAATATGGCACATGTTGCAAGTACTGCCACTGTGGTTTTAATTGGATATGTTGCAAGTCAGACTCAAAATATCCGGGTAGGTTCGGGCGGAATCATGCTGCCAAATCATTCGCCTTTAATCGTTGCCGAGCAATTTGGAACGTTGGAAACATTGTATCCCGGAAGAATCGATTTGGGTCTTGGAAGAGCTCCGGGAACCGATCAGCCAACTGCCGAAGCTATCAGAAAAGATTTTTTCGAACAGGCACAGCGGTTTCCGCAAAACGTTTCTAAGCTTCAGGATTATTTCTCGGAAGAAAATGCGACTGCAAAAGTGCGGGCTTTTCCTGCTGAAGGAACAAAAGTGCCAATCTGGATTTTGGGTTCTAGTATGGAAAGTGCTTCTTTGGCGGCTTCGTATGGATTTCCGTATGCCTTTGCAGGTCATTTTGCACCAAGACAAATGTTACAGGCTTTTGAATTTTATCGTGATAATTTTCAGCCTTCTGCCACTTTGCAAAAACCTAAAACCATGGCATGCGTCAATATAATTGCTGCCGATACGGATGAAGAAGCAGAAAAACTATCGACAAGTCTGTATCAAATGTTCCTGAATTTAATTCGGAATGATCGTAAAGGTCTTCAGCCTCCCGTTGATTCCCTCGATGCTATTATGAGCGAAGAAGAACGTTTTCATGTCAATCAAATGACTGCCGGTTCTTTTGTAGGAAGTAAAAAGCAACTTGTAATAGATTTAAAAAAGTTTATTGATTACGCCAGAATTGATGAGCTGATGATTACAAGCCCAATTTTTGATCATCAGGCCAAATTGAAAAGCTTACGATTGACGAAAGAAGTAATAGATGAGCTGAATAAAAAATAAATTGGATTCTATATTTAAAAAAAATGCCCCAAAAAAGCAAGAACTTATTTGGGGCATTTTGATTTGAGTTTTATTATTATAGTTTTAATTTTCCTTCAACACCAATATCTGCGGTATTCCCAAATATTGCTGAACCGGCCATTTTAATTAATGATATTATTTTTCCATCTTTTGTATCCCAGTAATAGGCATCGGATGGTGTTACTTTTATAACTGTAACGTTTGGGTCTTTTTTGCCTTCCTCAAACCATGCTTTGGCAACAGGACTCCATAATTCATCGATCTTCTGTTGGTCTTTGTATATAGTTGCGTTTCCGTATATCGAAAGGTATTCTGAAGTTGCTTTATTAGAAAAGAAAAGCTGAACCTGACTGTCTTTTAAAATTTCAAAATTTTTATTGCTCGTTGCCGAACTAATAAACCATAAATTTCCCTCATCATCAACATCCTGAACACTCATCGGTCTGGATTGAAGAGGCGTTTTTGTAAGTTCTGTACAAAAAATGGCTACATTAATGCTTTTTACTAATGTTGTTAATTTTTCAACTGCTTCTTTATTATTTAAATCCTCTTGCATAATCGTAATTTTTAATATTAATCCAAATCAATTTTCTCTGCTGTCCAATCTACTGCCAGTAAATAATCTTCTTTTTTAAAACCTTTAAATTCACCCGGCATTATGGTGTTAAAAACTTTAGTAAAATTGATCATTCTCTGACAATCTGTTACAATCGCAGCACGTGTCCATTTTGTAATGTTTTTAATACTCAGTAAAGCTTCATGTAGCCAGGCACCTAACGTAAAGTCAGTTGGTGAATTGTCAAAAAAGAGCAAATAATTAAGTTTCGGAGCATCCTCAATTAAAAGCCTTACCTCTGAAGTAACAAAATCAACATCGCCTTTAATAATATGTCCGGCTGTTTTAAAACCAATCATATTTGGTGGTAATTCTTTAATTTTTTCGATCATGATATTTTATATTTTGCAGGTTAAATTCATTTTTCACAAAATTACACAGAAGATCTGCCTGCTGCTTATGTAAATGGCTGATAATCTTACATAATTTCAATGTTGGACGAGTTTTATCGTTTATTTTATAAAAGAGGTTTTTGAAATAACTAAGAATCCTTCTCAAAAAAGCCTTAAATTAGCTACATCATTTACAATTATTAAATCAAAATTATGCTTAAAAGAATTTTAGTTGGTACCGGAATTGTAATCGCAATAATATTTGCTTTTAAATATTGTGACTTCAAAAAAGAAGACGATTCTATTGAATATAATACGAACCTGATTCAGCAGCAAATTTTGAATGTCGGTAAGTTAGTCGTTACTGAGGGACATTTTTCCGAAGTTATCACGTATAAAAATCAGCAGAAGTATTTAATGAATATGATTTCTTTCGAAAAGAAAGCCCTTATTGTTGTAAATGCAAATGTTACTGTTGCCTACGATTTGCATAAGATGAAATATGATATTGACGAAAAAAATAAAACCATTACGATCTTAAATATTCCAAAAGAAGAAATTACAATCAATCCTGATATCAAGTTTTATGATGTTGAGCAAAGCAAATTGAACCCGTTTACGGGTGATGATTACAATAAAATCAACAAATCTGTGAAAGCTAATCTGGCAAAGAAAATTGACAAATCTTCCTTAAAAACAAATGCTCAAAACAGGTTGATTAGTGAATTGTCCAAGATTTTAATCCTGACAAATTCAATGGGCTGGAAACTGCAATACAATGGAAAAACGATTGAATCTGAGAAAGAGTTTAATGAGGATTTAAAGTTGTAATAAATGAACAAAGGTCAAAGTTTTTTCTACAATCTTGTCATTTCGACGAAGGAGAAATCACATCCAGAGAGCAACGAACTGTAAATCCTTTATGTGATTTCTCCTTCGTCGAAGTGATAAAAAAACTAAGAATGATACAATTATTTAAAGCTTATGTTTAAGTCTCAAGAAGGTTTTAAATTATCATTTCGAATAACTCAATTTATCTCGACAATTTTTTCATTTCGATTTATTGAGCAACAAACGTTCATACTTTATGTGACTTCTCCTTCGTCGAAGTGACAAAGTTTGCGACTTACTTTTATTTTTTAAGGGAAAATAAAAATCTCCTTGAAATAATTTAAACAGCTTCTTTCTCAAAAATCAAATCCAATCCACCAGCAATTAAATGCGCCACTTCAGGACGCTTCTCTTTCAGCTGATCCAAATAAATTAATACTTCCTGTAAAAGTGGTTTTTGTTCTGAATCTTTCAAAAGCTCGGCAATTTCAACAGAAAGAAGCCAATCCACAGGATGCTCTTTTTTTAGTTTTTCAAAAATAGCTTTTAGTTCAGATTTTGAATCTTTACTTTCCCTAATCATCCGAACGGTTTGGTATAAAATTTCCAAATCATCACGTTCGTCTGTATGTTTTGCTTTGATTGTTGTCGTTTTGGGAAGGTTATTAATCAGGTCAAAACTATTCACATCGGCTGGACCGGAAAAAGCAGAAACTACTTTTTTACCAATTGCCATATCATAATTTCCCCATTCAGGCTGAAATAAAATTGTTTCGCCATGTGTTACAGTGCAATTTCTGAAACTAATCAGGATAATTTCGCCGTGTAAATTTCTGGAACCTGTAATGATTTCTCCTTCCACAATAATATTACCTTCAAATTCAAGTCTTACAGTTTCGTTTTCAACAATGCTGTAGGCTTGTAAATCTTTCGGGCTCATGTCTTCAATCGCTAGATTGAATCCTTTCAGTTTTCCAATCGGACTTCCAAAACCCTCCCGATGAGTTAAAGTTCCGTGTCCAACCAATTCTTTTTCCCGGTAGGATAAAGCTGTTTTTCCTGTGGTTTGAATGTAAACCGGTTTTCCTTCTTCTTCCAAAACATTAGTAAAAACGCCAGAAATCTGTAGACCAGTACTCAATTCAATTGTTCCTAAAGTATTTGAATCAATTAATTTCTTAATTCCCGATAGCCCTCCTGTACGTAAGGCCATTTTATTAGCAAACTCTTCTAAAATCAAACTTAAATAAGAAAAATTTGGTGTTACATAAAGCTGAGGTTGTAACTGGGTAATGTCAAAATTTTGATTTGCTGCCGAAATATCATAAGGGATTTTCTTCACATTATCCGTCATGCACCATGCACTTTCTCCGATGGATGAAAGCAGTCCGGCACCATATATTTTTGGATTTTCAACAGTTCCAATTAAACCATACTCTACTGTCCACCAATGCAGATTACGAATCTGAGCCATTTCTGATAATTCGCCCATATTGTTTTGCAAATCGGCAACAGCTTTTTCGGCTTCGTCAATTTTTTCCTGTGGCGTATCTTCGGCCTCTTTCAAAATCGAAAGCAGTCGAATTGCTTCATACATCTGGTAATCTTTGTGTGATGAAATGGCTTTACAGCCAATCTCACCAAAACGACGTAAATATTCAGCATATTCAGGATTGGCAATAATAGGAGCGTGTCCGGCACCTTCGTGGATAATATCCGGTGCAGGTGTATATTCAATATGTTCCAGTTGACGAATATCTGATGCAATAACCAAAACATTATAAGCCTGAAATTCCATAAAAGCATTTGGCGGAATAAATCCGTCGACGGCAACAGCAGCCCAGCCAATTTCAGTCAGGATACGGTTCATGCCGTACATACTCGGTATAGAATCAACTTCGATTCCGGTTTTTTTCAATCCATCCAAATACGAATGATGCGCCACTTTCGATAAATAATTTACATTTTTGCGCATCACATACCGCCAGACTGCCTGATTAATCGGCGTATAATCGCTATAATCCTGAGGTTTGATGAATTGTTTTAAATGTTTAGGCAATTTTTCTAATAATGGATTGGTTTCAATATTTGAATTCATTTCGAAATCTTTGCAGGTTATATATGTAAAATTACGAATTTAAGGTATGAAAAATATAATTTTTAAGATTGATTTTCAGAAACAAGAGTGTTTTATTAGATAATTGTTAAAATGTCGGTGCAGTATTGCAAACGAGGGTAATTTAATTTTAGTAGTGAATTTCAAATAAAAAATTACTTAGTTTTACAAACAGTATTATTTAGCTATATAAATGTGAAAATTATTTTGATTGTTTTAGGAGTATTAGTTCTGTGTTTTTTAGGAATAAGATATTTTTTATTCAGAATAGGAGATCCTGTTAATGATGTGGTTTCTGACTCCTATTTTTATCATTACAGGAAAAATTTAATTGTGCATTCTCCAATGGGTAACTGGTTCGAATTGGGCTATTTTGAATCTGATGCAGATGTTGAATCTTTTAAACCGTTAAGCAGGGATTTCGGAAAAGATAAAAACAATATTTTTTGGAAAGGAAGAAGACAAAAGGTTGATTACGCAAGTTTTGAAATCGATGCTTTGGGCATCATTAAAGATAAAAACCACGTGTATAATACAAACGGAAAAGAGTATAATTTTCTTGAAATCATTAATAATGCAGATCCCAAAACATATCAGTTGTTAGACCCGTCATTGCCAGATTATAAGCGTAACAGCTGGTGCAGGGATGCTGATGCTGTTTATTATAAAAATAAAAGAATAAAAGGCGATCCTGATACATTCAAACCTTTAAACGATGCTATTGCAGTTGATAAAAATTATATCTATTCGATTATCCATCAGCGAGGTGAAGGCTTAAGTTTACTTGAAGTTGACGAAGTAATTCAGAAGGATAAAAGGATTGATGGGGAGATTCATGTTATTAATGAAACCTATGTTCAAATAGGTAATTGTATTGTTTCTGCTTTTACAAAAGAGGAATTTACACTTCATACTTTCGGAACCATTAAAAGCACAAAAAAAATCGATTATTTTACAATAGTCGTTAATGATGTCTTGATTTACAAAGGAATACAAAGTCCTGAAATTGATATTCTAAGTTTTGAATCGTTAGATTATGGGTATTCAAAAGATAAGGAAAACCTATATTATAATGGCAAAAAAATAGTTGGAGCTAGTGTATCCAACTTTGAAATCATTTCTCCTGATTATGGTAAAGATGGTGAAAATGTTTATTATAGGAATGCTGTAGTTAAAGAAGCAAATCCAAAAACATTCAAAAGAACTTCAGAATATGATGTATGGGAGGATGGAAAAAATAAATTTAAAAATGGAAAAATTGTAAACTAATTTTAAAATATGGAACAGAAATTACCATTGCCGCCTTTTACTTTGGAAACGGCAATTCAAAAAATTCAAATGGCCGAAGATGCCTGGAACAGCCAGGATCCTGAACGAGTTTCAAAAGCTTACACAGTTGATAGCGAGTGGCGAAATCGCGATCAGTTTATAAATGGAAGAGAAGCTATTGTTTCTTTTTTATCTCAGAAATGGAAAAAAGAATTGCATTATAAGCTGAAAAAAGAATATTGGGCACATACCGAAAATCGGATTGCTGTAAGATTTGAATACGAATATCAAAACGCAGAAGGAACTTGGTTTAGGGCGTATGGAAATGAAAATTGGGAATTTGATGGCAATGGACTTATGCAAAAAAGATTTGCAAGTATCAATGATGTTGAGATAAATGAATCAGACAGGAAATTGCGATAAACCTATTGAAAATAATGACTAACAATCATTATTTTCATAGTTTACTTTTTCCATTTTAGTTTCGTAATCCTCAATTTCCTTTTTAGTTATACGAACTTCTTTCAGCTCAACTTTTAATTGTTTTTTAGTGTCAGGACTTATCCATAATCCATTAAAACTTAAACCCTCTTTTTTCATAATCATAGTACCTGAAAATCCTTGTTCTACTAATATAAATTGGTTTTCATTTTTTTGATTTTGGGTAATGTATAATTGTATCCAATTTCCGGTTTTATCATATTTATACATTGACGTGTACATTAAACCGCCTATGCAAGGGTTTTCTTCTTCTTTTATGTAAAATGTTACTGCTATTTTTCCGTCAATAGTTCCTTTGTATAAAGTGTTTTTGGTGGTTTGAGCTTTTCCATCCACAGAAAAGAACAAACAAAATACAGCCAGGAGAAGAATTATTTTTTTCATATTTAAAAAGGTAAATTTTTTAGCAAATTTAATTAAAAAGTAATTTGTCTATAAGTACAATTTACTTTGAAGATTTTATTGATTTCCCGGATTTCTGAAATATTCAATTTTGTAATTGAACATATACGCCATGTTTGCTGCCCTAATTTTGGCTTCTTCGGCTAATTTTCCAACAAATAAAGAGTCAACGGTCTTGGTGAAAATTTCCATCCAGCGATCAAAATGAGATTGGTCTACTGGTAAGTGTTTGTGTGGGGGAAAAGGACTTCCGGAATAGGTATGCTCTTCTAAAAGTAAAGTCTGCCAGAAACGATACATTTTTTCCAAATGTTCAGGCCATCTTCCAATCATTTTTTCATTAAAAATAGGTCCGATCAAATCATCGTTCTGTACTTTTTCATAAAAAGTATTTACCAAAAGCTTGATGTCGTCTATGTTTGAAATATCTTGAATTGCCATGATTTTAACGTAAAATAAAAGAAATTTTTTTAGCGAATCTTAGCGAAAACCTTTGTGAATCTTCGTGGAACAGCTATTCCGCAAAGTTACACAAAGAACAGACAGAGACTCGCAAAATTCCTTCAAAGTTTACCCAATTAACTGCGTAAACAAATCGGGATTATCATTCAGATATTGAAATTCAAAGCCGTTTTTGGTCATGTTCACCTTTATATTCATGATGTCTTTTTTGTTTTTCAGTTCTAATCCAACCACAACTGAACCCATTTCACGACTCGTTTTCTTGGCAAACTGAAAATAAGTAATATCATCATCAGGACCTAAAATGTTGTTTACAAACTCTTTCAAAGCACCTGGACGCTGTGGAAACTGAATCATAAAATAATGCATCAAACCTTCATAAAGTAAAGAACGTTCTTTTATTTCGGCAGTTCTTTCAATATCGTTATTGCTTCCGCTTACTACGCAAACAACGGTTTTTCCCTTAATTTTATGCTTGTAAAAATCCAATGCAGCAATTGTCAATGCTCCGGCAGGCTCTACAACCATTGCTTCTTCATTGTACAACCGTAAAATGGTCGTGCAGACTTTTCCTTCGGGAACTAAAATAATATCGTCCAAATTGTTTCGGCAGATATCAAAAGTCATATCTCCAACCTGTTTTACAGCAGCACCATCAACAAATTTGTCAATCGTTTTTAAGACGGTATTTTTATTTTCTTCAATAGACGTTTTCATCGAAGGCGCGCCTTTTGGCTCAACGCCAATGATTTTTGTATTCGGGCTCAAATGTTTAAAAACTTCAGATAAACCAGAAGCCAGTCCGCCGCCGCCAATCGGAACAAAAACATAATCAATAGGTTCTTTGTAGCTTTCAAGAATTTCTAATCCAACAGTTCCCTGACCTGCAATAACTTTTTCATCATCAAAAGGATGAATAAATATTTTATGGTTTTTAATTGCATCTGCAGTCGCTGAAGCATAAGCATCATCAAAAGTATCTCCGGTAAGAACAATTTCAACAAATGATTTTCCGAATAGCTGAACTTGCTTTATCTTTTGTTTTGGAGTGGTTTTTGGCATATAAATTTTGCCTTGTATCCCAAGAAGATTACAGGAATAAGCTACGCCCTGAGCATGATTTCCGGCGCTTGCACAAACAATCCCGACAGCTTTTTCAGTTTCAGTCAACGAAGAAATCTTGTTATAAGCTCCTCTGATTTTATACGATCGTACAATTTGTAAATCTTCTCTTTTTAATAAAATAGTCGAGTTGAATTCGTCTGAAAGATTTAAATTTTGTGTAAGAGGAGTAGCCGCAACTACAGTTTCGAGTTGTTTTTTGGCAGCAAGTACTTCATTAAATAGATTCATTAGTTTTGTTTTTTTTCTTTTGCCAGGAATTCAAGGCTTTTTTAGTTTAACCACAAATTATACAAATTTTTGCAAATTACTTTTCCCTAAAATGCATCCCGGAATGCAATTTTAATTTGTGTGAATTTGCGAAATTTGTGGTTGTTTAAATTGAGACCTGATAGCTTAATTTCTGAATTCCGGACAATTTAATTATATAAAAAAACCTCCCAAATCGGGAGGCTTCATAAATTATTGTACTTAATTTATATAACACCTCGCCATTACTGCTGAATTGCAATAATACTAATCGCGATGCTACTATTATTTAAGTTTGTCATTTTTGTTGTTTGAAACCAATGTATCAATTATTTTTTTGCCTGAGGCGGATATTGAGCCAAAACTTTGCTTACAATTTCCTGAATTCGTTCCTCTTTTTTATCGATGTTTCGGGTCAGTGTTCCAATTCCTTCACCCTGCCAAATCATTTCTTTTTTCTTTGCATCGATTAAATCAATGTATAACGTTCCTTCGGTAGAGGTGGAAACAGTAGTTCGGTTGCCGCCATACATCATCCACGGATTCCAGCCCCAGCCCCAGCCATAACCCCAGCCGGCATTAAATTGGTTTACATCAACCTGCTCTCTCGATTTGGTAAAAATATTAACCAACAGATCAGGTTTTTCGCTTTTAGTAAAACCTTTGGCCTGCATTTCAGTATCTATGGCATGAAGAATACGTCTTTTATCCAGATCAGAAATCTCAACCTTATCAATTCCCGGTTTAAAGAATGCGTATGTTTTGTAAGGTGTAAAATCTACGTTTTTATCGTAATCAGAATAAACGCTGACCGTGCTGCAGGAGGCAAGTATCAAAAGCAGAAAAACGGGTATTAATTTGAATGTTTTCATATGTTTAAATTTTAGTGTTCTCAAAATTAAAGCAAATAACTTTTAGCTAAAATAAATTTTCGTCTACCATGTTAGGTAAAGTTACTTTTAATAATGGCTGAACTTCCATTGCTCTTTTTATAGCAAAAATAGCTTCGTCGTTTCTAGCCCAACTTCTTCTTGAAATTCCGTTGTTAACATCCCAGAAAAGCATTGATGCTAAGCGTTTTGAAGCCTCTTGAGAACCATCAAGAACCATACCAAAACCACCATTTATGACCTCTCCCCAGCCAACGCCGCCACCGTTATGAATGGATACCCAGGTTGCACCCCTAAAGCTGTCGCCAATGACATTTTGAATCGCCATATCGGCAGTAAAACGGGATCCGTCATAAATGTTGGAAGTTTCACGGTAAGGAGAATCTGTTCCTGAAACGTCATGATGATCGCGTCCTAAAACCACTGTTCCTATTTCGCCTTTTGCAATTGCCTGATTAAAGGCTTCGGCAATCTTAATACGGCCTTCAGCATCAGCATAAAGAATTCTTGCCTGCGAACCTACAACCAGTTTGTTTTCCTGAGCACCTTTGATCCATTTGATGTTATCCTGCATTTGCTGCTGAATTTGATCTGGAGCCGTTTTCGCCATTTCTTCTAACACCTGACTTGCAATCGCATCTGTTTTTTGCAAATCTTCTGGTTTTCCCGAAGTACAAACCCATCTAAACGGACCAAAACCGTAATCAAAACACATTGGTCCCATAATATCCTGAACGTAACTCGGATATTTAAAATCAGTATTGTTTTCAGCCATAACATCTGCTCCGGCGCGTGAAGCTTCCAATAAGAAAGCATTTCCGTAATCGAAAAAATAGGTTCCCTTTGCGGTGTGTTTGTTGATTGCCTTCGCTTGACGACGCAACGATTCCTGCACTTTTTCCCTGAATAATTCCGGATTATTAGCCATCATTTCGTTGGCTTCTTCAAAAGAAATTCCAACCGGATAATAACCGCCAGCCCACGGATTATGAAGCGAAGTCTGATCTGAACCTAAATCAATTTTGATATTTTCTTTATCGAATGATTCCCAAACATCAACCACATTTCCTAAATAGGCAATCGAAACGACTTCTTTATTGGCTTTCGCCGAATTTACTCGCTGAACCAGTTCCTCCGTCGAAGTAACGATTTCATTAATCCACCCTTGTTCATGCCGAATTTTAGTGATCTTCGGATTTACTTCGGCGCAGACCGTAATACAGCCTGCTATATTTCCTGCTTTTGGCTGCGCTCCCGACATTCCTCCAAGACCAGAAGTTACGAATAAATTTCCTTCCGGGTTCAGTTTTATTTTTCTGAAACCATTCAAAACCGTAATCGTAGTTCCGTGAACAATTCCCTGTGGGCCAATGTACATATAACTGCCTGCGGTCATTTGGCCATATTGTGAAACGCCCAAAGCATTCATTTTTTCCCAGTCGTCTGGTTTTGAGTAATTCGGAATCACCATTCCGTTGGTAACCACAACTCTCGGTGCTTCTGAATGCGAAGGAAATAATCCCATTGGATGTCCTGAATACATTGTTAAAGTCTGCTCATCTGTCATTTCAGACAAATATTGCATCGTCAATAAATATTGTGCCCAGTTTTGAAAAACAGCCCCATTTCCGCCATAGGTAATCAATTCATGCGGATGTTGCGCAACAGCATAATCCAGATTGTTCTGAATCATGTGCATAATCGCTTTTGCCTGCAATGATTTTCCTGGATATTCGCCAATTGGACGTGCGTACATTTTGTAATCCGGACGAAAGCGATACATGTAGATACGTCCGTATGTTTCTAATTCTTCTGAAAATTCAGGCAGTAATTCAGCGTGATGTTTGGCTTCAAAATAGCGTAATGCATTTTTTAAAGCCAGTTTTTTTTCGTCTGCCGAAAGGATTTCTTTTCGTTTTGGGGCGTGATTTATCGCTAAATCGTACGCCACCTTTTGAGGTAATATGGATGGAATTCCTTGTTGTATTTGTTCTTTAAAAGTCATTTTTTAAGGTTCTAAGTTACTAAGATTCTAAGTTGCTATGGTTTTCCAGTTGTAATGTAAAATAAGCAACTAATTAATTTCTGTTGAAAAAAGAACTATGGATAACGAATATCCGACCTATGATAGGATTTGTGTATTTTAATCCTGAATTTTTTTGAGCGAATATCCATTTATAAAATTTTAGATTTTAGAGGTCAGATTTTTAGGTTATTTAATTATCTAATTGACAGATTTTTAAATTGATTAATTAAAAATAAACTTCCTCATTTACACAAAACGGCATTTTTTTGTTTTCAAAAAGCGCAATTATATTTTGTGCAGCACAAACAGCCATTCCGTTTCTGGCTTCGTATGTGGCTGAGCCTATGTGTGGCAGAATACAACAATTTGGCATCAATAATAATGGATTGTCTTGCTTCATTGGTTCTGGATTGGTAACGTCAAGTCCTGCACCCCAGATTATATTATTAGTAAGGGCATGAAACATATCATCCTCATTATGAAACTTTCCTCTTGCTGTATTGATGAAAATTGAATTGGGTTTCATTTTGGCAAAAGTATTTTTATTGAAAAGTTCGTTGTTCTCTTCGGTATAATTAGAGTGAATGCTCAAAACATCGCTTTGTGAAAGTAAAGTTTCAAAATCTACAAGTTCAGCGTACAATTCTTTTTCGGCATTTTCATTATGTGATCGATTGTGGTAAATGATGTTCATTCCAAAAGCAGCTTTACACTTTTTAGCCATTGCAAAACCAATTCTTCCCAAACCAAATATTCCAAGCGTTTTGCCGTAGAGTTCTTGTCCTAAATTTTCTATTGCGTTAAAAGCTCCCCATTCTCCGTTTATGATTCTTTTATGATTGTAAAATGACTTTCTGGCAACGCTTTGCATCAATAAAAAAGCGGTATCAGATGTTGCTCTGCTTAAAACATCAGGCGTATTTCCAACAGGGATTTTCCGACTATTAGCCGATGGAATATGAACCGAATCATATCCGACAGAAAATAATGCAATGCCTTTTAAATGCGAACATTGCTTAAAAAAATCTTCATCAAAATTATAAGATCCAACATTTAGAACCGCATCATTTTCCTGACAGATTTTAATAAACTCATCTCTTGATAATACATTCTCTGTTGGATTTATGGTAAGATTGAGTCCTTTTTCCTGAAGTAATTGAAGACCGGCTTCGGGTATATTTTTAGTTATAAAAACATTCATTTTGTTTAGATTTTCAAATGGTTAGACTTCTTAGTTTTTTTGAAGTTAAAAATCATACCTGTTTTTAATGAGGTTTTTTAATTTAAAATCCGCTTTCAATAATTATCTAATTATCAAATTGGCACATTTTCTAATTAAGACTTCCTAATCCTGCCTGTATTTTTATCAAACCCATAAGGACAATGACGGCAGCCACTTTTACAACAGTATCCTCTTTTTAAATGATGTTTTTCAGTAAAACATTTATATCCTTCGGGTGTATAATAAAAATCTTCGCCTTCGATTAATTTATTTTCATTACTTTGCTCTTTCATAAATCTTTTTGGGTCAAATTTCTATTTCTTTAAAATCAAAAATAATTCTAATATTACGATTTTAATGAAATTGAATAATTTTATATCTACAAATTTATAAATTTTACAGCCAATGTTTCTGATTGTTGCCAAATATTTAATTCCGAAAGGATATCGGGGAATGGCTGTGTATCCGTTTGTACTGGTAAAATATGATTGCGATAAAGTGAACAGGATCTTTTTAAATCACGAAAAAATACATTTGAAACAGCAGTTAGAACTTCTGGTAATTCCGTTTTTTATCTGGTACTTTTTTGAATTTTTGATTCGATTAATTCAATATAAAAACACAGCTTTAGCGTACCGAAATATCAGTTTTGAAAGAGAAGCTTATGCGAAAGAAACCGATTTTAATTATCTGAAGAACCGATCTTTTTTTCAGTTTCTGAATTACATTAAATAAAAGAAAACAATTTTGAACCAGAACATCAATATCAATTTTCCTAACAATATTTCTTTGACGATAAAGCGCGAAGACTTGATTCATCCGTTTGTTTCAGGGAATAAATTCAGAAAATTAAAATATAATTTACTTCAGGCGAAAGCCGAAAATAAAACAACTTTATTGACTTTTGGAGGTGCCTTTTCGAATCATATTGCGGCAGTCGCCTATGCAGGAAAAGAACAGGGTTTTAAAACAATCGGAATTATTCGTGGAGATGAACTTTTTGATAAAGTAGAAGAAAATCCAACCCTGAAATTTGCCCACGAAAACGGAATGGAATTTGAATTTGTCTCCAGAGAAGAGTATCGGCTTAAAAACGAAATTTATTTTAAAGAAAAATTAAAAAATGAATTTGGTGATTTTTATTTAGTACCCGAAGGTGGAACAAATGAACTGGCTGTAAAAGGCTGCGAAGAGATTCTAACGGAAGAAGATTCCGTTTTTAATTACGTTTGCTGTGCGGTAGGAACGGGCGGAACGATTTCGGGATTGATCAATAGTGCATTTGCAAATCAGAAAATTTTAGGGTTTCCGGCACTAAAAGGTGACTTTTTAACCGATGAAATTCGTATTTTTGCAAAAAAAGATAACTGGAATTTAATTTCTGACTATCATTTTGGAGGCTATGGCAAAGTAAATTTGGAATTAATTGAATTTATTAATGCTTTTTTTGAAGAAAATAAAGTGCCTTTAGATCCAATTTATACGGGAAAGATGGTTTTTGGCGTTATAGATTTAATTCGCAAAAAATATTTTCCTGCACATTCAAAAATTTTACTCATTCATACTGGAGGATTACAAGGAATTAGTGGTATGAACATCAAATTGAAGCAGAAGAAATTACCAATACTCAAAAACAATGATTAAAAAAATTGTATTGCTCCTTATCATTATTGCTTTGGCAAGCTGTTCTTCAAGTAAACCGTCTATTGCAACGACCAAAAAGCAGGCAGCAGTTCAGAGGCCTCGTACGGCAGCAACTAAAAAGCAAAAACCAGTCAAGCCAATTGGCAGAAATTATCCTTCTACAAATAATACGACAGAAGTCATTCAGTCGACCTCAAAAACTGTGGTTACCAGTAATTTAATTAGCGATTATGTGTTGCAATACAAGGATATAGCTATGGGAAATATGCAGAAATACGGTATCCCTGCAAGTATTATTCTGGCTCAGGGAATATTGGAATCGGGAGCAGGAAGAGGAGATTTGGCTGTAACAGCGAATAATCATTTTGGAATAAAATGCCATAAGGACTGGTTAGGTGAAAGTGTTCGTCATGATGACGATTCATCTCAGGAATGTTTCAGGAAATATAAAGAAGCTTCCGAATCTTATAAAGATCACGCTTTGTTTTTAGTCGGAAAAAATAGATATGCCTCTTTATTCACTTATGAAAAAGACGATTATAAAGCGTGGGCAAAAGGATTAAGAGCTTGCGGTTATGCAACAGATCCTAATTATCCGGACAAATTAATCAGTTATATCGAACGTTATAACCTACATCAATATGATTCTCAGATTACAGGGAAAAACTATAAACCTTTTGATAGATCAATTGCGAGTTCAGGCTCAAACTCAAATGATCCGTCTTTATATGAAGTTCAAAAAGGAGATACTTTATATTCGATATCCAAAAAATTCAATGTATTGGTTGATGATTTAAAACAGAAAAATAATCTTTCAGATAATTCACTTTCGATCGGTCAGATGCTGAAAGTAAAATAACAAAAAAAGTTATGAATTATGAGTTTTGAGTTTTGAGAAATAAAATATTCATCGGAATTTTTATTTTTACTGGTGTTTTGATAATTAGACTTTTTTCCGGAATTTATATACATGATGAATTTGCGGAAAACATTTTTTTATGAAACATCGTCCTAGTTGGAAATGGACATTTTATTCTCCTATAGGAATGTTGGATAATAAAATCGAAAAGCTTTCGAAAGAAAATAAAATTGAACAAAAATACTTTAATGAGTTTGTAAGAGATCAAGGTTTAAGCAGATAGTTAAATCTAAAATCAGAACTCTAAAATCTAAAATTTAAAAATGATCTATAAAAGAAGTAGTCAGCTTTTTGCTGAAGCAGAAAAAGTAATTCCGGGAGGAGTAAATTCGCCAGTTCGTGCTTTCAAAGCAGTAGGAGGAACTCCGATTTTTGTAAAAAGTGCCAAAGGTGCTTATTTGTACGATGAAGACGGAAATAAATTAATAGATTATATAAATTCATGGGGGCCAATGGTTTTAGGTCATGCGTATCAGCCTGTTGTTGATGCTGTAATCGAAAAAGCAAAACTGGGAACTTCATTTGGAATGCCAACAGAGTTGGAAACAGAAATAGCAGCTTTAGCAGTTTCAATGGTTCCAAATATTGATAAAATAAGATTTGTAAATTCAGGTACAGAAGCCTGTATGAGCGCGATTCGTCTGGCACGTGGCTTTACTAAAAGAGATAAAATTATCAAATTTGCAGGTTGCTATCACGGACATTCTGATTCATTTTTGATTCAGGCGGGTAGTGGAGCCGTAACTTTTGGATCACCAAATAGTCCAGGCGTTACAGAAGGAACTGCAAAAGATACTTTATTGGCTAAATACAATGATTTAGAGAATGTAAAAACTTTAATCGAAGCGAATAAAGGAGAAATTGCAGCCATAATTATTGAGCCGGTTGCCGGAAATATGGGTTGTATTCCGCCTCAAAAGGGTTTCTTACAAGGTTTAAGAGATTTGTGTACAGCAAACGGAATTTTACTAATTTTTGATGAGGTTATGACAGGTTTCCGTTTGGCTCGCGGAGGCGTTCAGGAATTGTATAATGTAAATGCTGATATTGTAACTTTCGGAAAAGTAATTGGTGGAGGTTTACCCGTTGGAGCATTTGCTGCACGCGCAGAAATCATGAATTATTTAGCACCGCTTGGTCCGGTTTATCAGGCAGGAACATTGTCCGGAAATCCGTTGGCAATGGCTGCCGGATTAGCAATGTTGCAATCTCTTGATAGTGATCGCGAGATTTTTACCCGATTAGAACAAAAAACGGCTTATTTAGAAGCAGGAATTGATAGGGTTTTAAAAGCAAATAATGCTGTATTTACGATCAATAGAGTAGGTTCTATGATTTCGGTACATTTTGATGCAGATCCTGTTACGGACTTTCAAACAGCAGCAAAAGGCGATAATGAAACCTTTAAGAAATTCTTCCACGGTTTATTGCAGGAAGGAATTTATATTGCGCCATCAGCATACGAAACCTGGTTTATTACAGATGCATTGACGTATGAAGATTTGGACTTTACGATTAACGCAATTGATAAGGTTTCAAAGACATTCTAATAACAAAAAAGAGGCTTCAAAGCCTCTTTTTTATTTTATAAATTAGTCATTTCTGCGTTCTCTCATTTGATTTCTTGCTTTGTCTTTGTTCGATTCCTGGATTGCTTTCCATTTTGTATATTGGTCAGTAGTCAGAATTCCTTTCATTTTAGCGTCATTTGCTTCTGCTTCTGTTGTCATTTCTTTTTTGAAAGCTTCTCTTTGCTCAGCAGTTAGTTTGTTGCCTTTTTCTCGTTGTTCTTTTCGGGCTTCTCTTAATTTTTCAGATTTAGCACTTCTTTCAGCGATCAATTGTTTTACCTGTTCCTGCTGTTTTGCATCCAAAGTCAGGTCAGAGGTTAATTTTTTCAGTTGTCTTTCATTTCGCTGTTCAGGAGTCATTCGCTCTCTTTGTTCACTCATTGGTTTCTGATCCATCTCTCCATCTCCATCTTGTGCGAAACTTGTTATTCCAACGAATAGTAAAGCCGCAATAAATAATTTTTTCATGAGTTTTTTTTTTATTGGTTATTGCATTTAGACGCTGTCAAATTCAATAGGTTTAATCTGATAGACAGAATTATATATTATTTAACAGGTTGAATAAGAATCTGCTGAGTTTATGACAACACTTAAGGAGTAATTGCTTAATTTTAGAAATAAGAAATTTTAAACTTAAAGCAGTAACATGAAACTAAACGAAATCAAAATAGCTTTCTTCTCAACGCAGCCATACGATAAAACTTATTTCAATCAATATAATAGCGATTTTGGTTTCGAATTGGATTTTTTTGAAACGCAACTGAACCCACAAACTGTAATTCTGATTGAGAATGCATCCATAGTTTGTGTATTTGTAAATGATTTAGTCAACGAAGCCGTCATCAGACAATTAGCAGAAAAAGGAGTTAAAATTATTGCTTTGCGTTGTGCCGGTTTTAATAATGTTGATTTAGAAGCAGCCAAAAAATACAACTTAAAAGTGTGCCGTGTTCCGGCTTATTCTCCACAGGCTGTTGCAGAACATGCGATGGCTATGATTTTGACTTTAAACAGAAAAACACACAAAGCATACAATAGAGTTCGAGAACAAAACTTCTCCTTAAACGGACTATTAGGTTTTGATTTATTTGGAAAAACAATCGGAATCATCGGAACCGGAAATATCGGAAAAGCTTTTGCTAAAATTGCTTTAGGTTTTGGCTGTAAAGTTCTGGCATATGATATTGTAACAAATCCTGAAATGGAGAAGGATGGAGTTGAATTCGTTCCTTTAGAAACCATTTTTAAGTCAAGTGATATTATTTCACTTCACTGTCCGTTAAATGAGCAAACCAAACATGTCATCAACCAAAAATCAATTGCTTTGATGAAAGATCATGTGATGATTATCAATACAAGCCGTGGTGGATTAATTGAAACTGCCTGCGTCATTCAGGGTTTAAAAGAAGGCAAAATTGGTTATCTCGGCATTGATGTTTACGAACAGGAAGAAAAACTGTTTTTCAGGGATTTGTCAGCAGATATTATTCAGGATGATGCCATTCAAAGATTAATGAGTTTTCCGAATGTTTTAGTAACGGCACATCAGGCGTTTTTTACCAATGAAGCTTTAACGCAGATTGCTTTGGTCACTTTTAATAATATAAAATCGCTATTGAAGGAAAATGATATTGAAAATAAAGCGGCTTTGTTAAATTGAATTAGATTGGTAAACCCGACAGGTTTTAAAACCTGTCGGGTTTAGAGACGTAATATTAAGGATTAAAATAAGTAAATATGAAAAATAAAATATTAATTGTTCTATCAATAATAGCGATGTTTTCCTGTCAAAATAAACAAAAACCGGAACAAGAAAATATCATTAAAACAATTGCCGAAGATACATTATCCAAAACAGTAGCAGGAACTGCAGATTTGAGCGAAGTTCCTGCGAAAGATGATGAAACAGTCGAATTGATCAGAAAACAACTTCAGGTATTGCTGAAAAAAGATTTGCCAGCCATGACAAAAGACGATCGATATTTTTATTATGAAGCTTACGATTTGAATGATGATAAGAAAAACGAATATTTTGTAGGTTTCTCAAACTCCTATTTCTGCGGAAGCGGAGGCTGTTCCGGTTATATTCTGAATAATGACGGGAGTTTAATCAACTCATTTAGCGTAACCGATTTCCCAATTTTTATTGGTACAACTTCCTCAGAAAAATTTAAAGATTTAATTTTTAAAAGCAACAATGCATTACATTCCCTAAAAATGAAAAACGGAAAATATCCTTCAAATCCATCTGTTCAGGAAAAATGGAAAGGAGAAATTCCTAAAGACACTCCAGTTATTTTGGATTTACAGGCTAAGAAATTGGAGAAGTATTCGTTTTAATATGTTATCAAACTAATTGCTTCTTATAGGCATGAAATGTAAATAAAGCTTATATTTGCATATTATTTACAAATTAAACTCTTATCTGATGTTGTTAAACTTTAGAGTGTCAAATTTTCGGTCTATTAATGAAATGGTTGAATTGTCTATGATTCCTAGTGATTCAAAAAATCCTGTAAATGTTATCAAGAAGACAAATTCTGAGGCTACTAAAAATAAAGATTACTATGCCTTAACTTCTGCAGCTATTTATGGACCAAATGCAAGTGGAAAAAGTAATATTATTAGAGCTTTGAGTGATTTTTTAATCTTTTTTAAATCATCAACAGATAATAAGCCAAATGAAATTATTTATTTGTATGAGCCTTTTAAATTAAATGAAGAAAGTTTACATAAACCTTCTTATTTTTCAATTGATATTTTAGTTAATCAAATAAAGTATGTTTATAGTATTGAAGTTTTTAGAAATGAAATATTAAAGGAGTCCCTGTTTAGTTATCCAAAAGGATTGAAAGTAAAAGTTTTTGAAAGGAATCGACAAGAATTTACTAAAGGAAATGGATATGAGGGAATTTTTGAGAGTATCAAGCAACGTACAAATGAAAATCAGTTATTTTTAGGGAAAGCAGCGTTAGAAAACATTGAGATTGCGAAAGATGTTTATCAAAGTCTTAGAACTATTATTACTCTTACGTCAAACATGTTACATTCTGATAAATTTAATAAAACATTTAGTAAAATTATGTTTGAAGATTTAGATGCTTGGGAAGGTATTTTGAAATTATCTAAGTCGTTAATTCAAAAAGTTGATACACAAGTAATTGATTTTGAAGAAAGAGAGGGTGGAATTAAAACATTTCATTTGAATGGAAATAAAGAAAAAATAGAATTTAGTTTTGAAGATGAATCTTCTGGAACACAAAGAGTTATTGCTTTTGTTCCGCTTCTATTAAATGCTTTAATAGAAGGTAATGTTTTAATGGTTGATGAATTTGAGAGAAGTTTGCACCCTGAAATTGCGCAATACATATTAAGCTTATTTAATGATCCTAAAATAAATAAAAAAGGAGCTCAATTCATATTTGCAACTCATGATACTACGTTATTAAGCCCTGAAAATAATTTACGACGTGATCAAATCAATTTAGTTGAAAAAAATTCAAAAGGTGAAACCGAATTATATACAGTTTCTGATATTAAAGGAATCAGAGAAGGGAATTTCGAAAAATGGTATATTGAAGGAAGATTAGGTGCAGTTCCGAATATAGCAAAAGAAACTTTTAGACATGAATTAATAGATTATATCAATTCATAATTATGGCTAAAAGACCTAAAAATAATTTTAAGGAACGACAACTTAAATCAAAAGTTCTGATTCGTTGTGAAGGATTGACTGAGAAGAATTATTTTAATGCAATGAAAGAGGATTTAGGTTTACCTAAAACCATAGCTGTAAATGTAATTGACTGTAAAGGTGATGTGACTGATATTTTAAAAAATGCAAAGAAAGAGGGTTTTGAAAAGATATTTGTAGTTTTTGACCATGATAATTTCCCACGAAGAGGAGATGTTTTCAAACTTGCTTCTCAAAAAAGCGCAGATGTAATTTTTTCCAGTATATGTTTTGAGACGTGGTATTTGCTTCACTTTAAAAATTCAACCAAAGCTTTTACTTCGGAAGCGGAGTTAGAAAAGGAATTGAAAAAATGTGCTGGAATGGAGAATTATGAAAAAAATAGTTTTAAGCACTATTCAATTTTAAAAGATAAAATAACTACAGCGAAATCTCATGCTGAAAAAAGTAGATTAACAGTAATTGAAAATAATGATGGAATGGAAGTTTTTAATTTGAATCCGTACACTGATATTGATAAATTGGTTATCTATTTAGAAAAACAAAAACAATAAAAAAAGAGCTTCCGACGAAGCTCTTTTTTTTGCGCGTGAGAAGGGATTCCAACCCTTAACTTTGAGCTATTCATTATGATAGTGGTTTGTCGTAAAAATTGTGCTCACGCAGTCAAAGTTTTAAACACGCCGTTTTTTATTTTTTCCATAAGTTTTGATTTATTTAAGTAACAAATTATACATTCATACAAAATGCCTAAACCCAATTTAAGGAACAAACCACAATCACAACCTGTTATCAATGTTATTATCAAACAGATTAAATGAATATCTTAGATATTTTTACCCCACCAATTCAACCATTTTAAACTCACCTTCAACAGCAACCTTAGTCAAACCGTGTTTAGATAAGTTTTTCATAGAAGCATCCCATTTTTTACCACTTAAATTCGCAGTAATTTTTAATTGCTGAAGATCCATTTTATTTTCATTTCCTTTCAATAAATCTACGATAAATTTCTCTTCATCAGACAATTCAATCTGAGCTTGTTTTTTCTCCGGACGCATTTGCGGGAACAATAAAACCTCCTGAATCGATGCATTGTTAGTCAAATACATAATCAAACGATCCATTCCAATTCCCATTCCGGATGTTGGAGGCATACCGTATTCTAAAGCTCTTAAGAAATCTTCATCGATAATTCCGTTCGCTTCATCATCACCTTTTTCAGACAAACGCATTTGATCTTCAAAACGCTCACGCTGGTCAATTGGGTCATTCAATTCAGAATAAGCATTGGCGATTTCTTTACCACAAACCATCAATTCAAAACGCTCCGTAAGTTCCGGATTGTCGCGGTGTTCCTTACAAAGAGGAGACATTTCTTTAGGATAATCCGTAATGAAAGTGGGCTGAATATAATTTCCTTCGCATTTAGCGCCAAAAATCTCATCAATCAGTTTTCCTTTCCCCATTGTTTTATCAACGTCGATTCCCATTCCTCTTGCAGCTTCAAACAATTCGTCTTCGCTTTTTCCTGAGATATCAAAACCGGTAAAATGTTTAATAGAATCGGTCATGGTAACACGGGCATAAGGTGCTTTAAAGTTAATTTGGTGTTCACCAAAAGTAACTTCACTAGTTCCGTTTACAGCAATCGCGCAATGCTCAAGCAAACCTTCAGCAAATTCCATCATCCAGTTGTAGTCTTTGTAGGCTACATATATTTCCATAGCGGTAAATTCAGGATTATGTGTTCTGTCCATTCCTTCATTTCTAAAGTTTTTAGAGAACTCATACACACCTTCAAAACCACCAACAATTAATCTTTTCAAATACAATTCGTTTGCAATACGCATGTAAAGCGGAATATCAAGCGAATTATGATGTGTGATAAAAGGTCTCGCCGAAGCACCACCCGCAATTGGCTGTAAAACCGGAGTCTCAACCTCAAGATAACCTGCATCATTAAAATAACCACGCATTGCAGTAAACAACTTTGTACGTTTGATAAAAGTATCTTTAACATGCTGATTCACTGTTAAATCTACATAACGCATTCTGTAACGCAATTCAGGATCATTAAAAGCATCGTGAATGTTTCCGTCTTCATCCGTTTTTGGTAAAGGAAGCGGTCGCAGTGTTTTACTTAAAAAAGTAAATCCGTCAACACGAATACATTGTGCCCCCACTTTCGTAGTAAACAATTCACCTTCAATACCAATAAAATCACCTAAATCAGTTAATTTTTTAAATACCGTGTTGTATAAAGTTTTATCATCACCTTCACACAAAACATCGCGATTCACGTACAATTGCAAACGCCCTTCGCTATCTTGTAGTTCAGCAAAACAAGCTTTTCCCTGATCACGAACACTCATCAAACGTCCCGCAACGATCACCTTCTTACCCTCTTCAAAAGATTCCTTTACCTGTTTCGAAGTATGATTTACAGGAAAAAGATTAGCCGGATAAGGATTGATTCCTAAGTAGCGTAAGTTTTGAAGTTTTTCTCTTCTGATGATTTCTTGTTCTGATAATGCCATTTTGTGCTCTTTTTTTAAGTGTGCAAAGATAAAATTTTTGTTTCAAGTTTCAACCCTAAGTATCAAGGTTTTTTGAAGCAGAAAATTAACGTATTTCAATTACATTTAGTCCCGCTATTCATTTCAATCTTTTATGCCGAACACCGGCATAAAAGGATTTTCATTCTATCGGGGCTAGATTAGAAGTTTTTGTTGCTAAAAGAAAATTTCAAAAACAGCAATAATTCAGAAAAAGATATAAATCATAGAAGAATAGGATTATATTTATATTGCGTCAATCAAATCAAAAAAATAACGAAACAGCAATTATGAAATTTTTAATTACGATACTATTTATGTTATCAGTGACGACAGTTCAGTCGCAAGAGTTAGATAAGTTATATTATATGCTTGGTAATGACACTTGGGATTTTAGTCTTCCTTATCATTATGAAAGTGATTTAAAATCACGTAAAATGGCTTTTTGGATACACGAATCTAAATTAGGCAAGGTTTATCGTTTTTCAGAAGTGACAGGTCTGAAGTTTAAAAAAGGTAAATATAAAGAAGAGTGCCAAAATTGTCATCAAATTTATAAATTTATCAACATACCAAGTTTTTACAAATACGGTAATTTCTATGATTTTACGTATTCTAAGGTTAAAGAATATTATTATGGCTTTGGTGAGGTAGAAGTAGAAAAACAACAAGGTTTTTTGAAACCAAGTATTTTAAAAAATATAACGAAACTGCAGATGAAATCTTTTTTGGCAGGAGCATATCTTGATGTTGGATCAATTAAGGGAGATACTATTAAATTTGAATTTCATCAAGCTTTAAATCAAAAATTAATTTTGATAAAAGATTATATAAATGCAATTGAAAGCCCTAAGTTTTTTAATGTTATCCATAGAGAAGATGAAGGAGAAGTTTATGGACCAACATTATTATTAGTGCCAAATAAAATCCTATTGGAATTATTTAGAAATGAAGAAGAAAGAAAAAATGCATTTATGTCCAGCAACGGATTTAATACGTTGAAATAAAAAACAATTCAACGATTAAACAAATCACCAATTAAACATTTAAAATAGACTTCGTATCTTTGATAAAAAAATTAACCATGCTGAAATTATATAAATTACTTAGTTTTTCATTACTGCTGGCAACACTTACCAGCTGCACTTTTACCGAAAACATTTATGTAAACGATAATGGTAACGGTAAATTTTCTTTAGATGTAGACGGTTCGGCATTAATGGCAATGGCCGGAGATCAAATAGGTGATCAGATGGGGGCTGATGCTAAAAAATCGATCGATTCTACTTTTACCTTCAAACAATTAATAGCAGAAAAACAGGATAGTATTTCAAAATTGTCTCCGGAAGCTCAAAAAGAAATAAAAAAACTGGAGAATTTTGTATTCAACATAAAAATGAACAGAGAGCAAAAACAGTTTTTAATGAACATTGCTACCGATTTTAAAAACGTAAACGAACTGCAGGATGTACTACAATCGATGAGCGTTCTTCAAAAGCTGGAAGGCGGAGCAGGTGCTTCAACTCCTTTTGCAGGTTTGGGAGATAATAAAAGTAAACTAAGTTATACGTACGACGGAAAGAAATTTACCCGTAAAGCAATAATTGACAAACAAAAACTGACTGAAAAGGCTGCCGATTCTGCAGCAGATATGTCAAAAATGATGTTTGCATCCTCTAATTATATGATTAAATATCATTTTCCTAAACGAATAAAAAAGGTATCAAACCCAAATGCATTGTTTAGCGAAGATCGAAAAACAGTTACAATTCAATACCCTTTCACGGATTATATGGAGAATCCTGACAAGCTCAACTTCGAAGTAGAGTTTGAAAAATAATTACAATGAACAAAAAAATTCAACTTCAGGATTTAGGAAGTAAAGATTATAAATCGACCTGGGAATATCAGGAAGAACTTTTTAAGGATATAGTCGACTTAAAAATCAAAAACAGAAGAGAAGAACTTGATCTTGAGACGCCAAATTACCTGCTTTTTGTAGAACATCCGCATGTTTATACTTTAGGCAAAAGTGGTGATCTCGAAAACTTGTTACTAAACGAAAAACAGCTTGAGGCCAAAGGTGCCACCTTTTATAAAATCAATCGTGGTGGCGATATTACATATCACGGACCCGGACAAATCGTAGGTTATCCAATTTTAGATTTAGAAAACTTCTTTACCGATATTCATAAATATTTACGTTTTCTCGAAGAATCTATCATTCTGACTTTAGAAGAGTATGGTTTAAAATGCGGACGAAGCGATGGCGAAACAGGCGTTTGGCTAGGTGTTGGAACCCCGTTTGCACGTAAAATTTGTGCTATGGGCGTTAGAGCTTCCCGCTGGGTAACCATGCATGGTTTTGCCTTAAATGTAAATGTAGATTTGGGTTATTTTGATAATATAATTCCCTGTGGAATTCGCGGTAAAGCCGTTACTTCCTTAAACGTAGAACTTGGCGTAGAAAAAGTGGATGAAGAAGAAGTGAAATCTAAAATTGTTAAACATTTAACTCAATTATTTGAAGCTGAATTTGTTTAAGAAAACACTACAGATTACTTCTTTTTTATTGCAAACCATGAAATATTAGACCTACTTCTTGTATGGAGAACAGAGATATAAAATCAGGTTTAAAACAGTTGAATATTCCGGAAAAGGAATTGCAGGAACTATTAAATATTTCAGAATATAAAACAATCCATAAGGGCGATTATTTTATTACTGCAGGACAAGTTCCCCGCAAGGTTGCTTTTGTGATCAATGGTTTATTTCGATACGTTTATATTCATGAAAACGGAAATGAATTTACGAAAAGCATCATTGCAGAGAATAATTTTATCAGTTCTTATTCTGCCATGATCAACAATTCTCCTTCTTATTTTTTTATTGAAGCCCTCGAAGATGCTGAAATTTTAGAAATTGATTATCAAAACTGGTTGGAAATAAAGGAAAAGAATCCGTTTTGGAATGTTTTTTTACTAAAGATCCTTGAAAAAGCTTTTAGCATTAAGGAAAAGAGGGAAAGGGAATTACTGCTTCTTGATGCAGAAAAAAGATATGATATCTTTATAAATGAATTTCCAAATTTAGAAAATAGGGTTTCTCAGCAAATCATAGCTTCTTATTTAGGTATTCAGCCTGAATCACTCAGCAGGATTAGAAAAAAGCACAAGACTTAACACAGGTCAATGCGCTGATCTAATTCGAAAATTACTTTTGAAACATAATTTAAATTTTAAGATTATGGAAATTTCAAATAGTACCATTATTATTACCGGCGGCAGCTCTGGTATTGGATTCGAAATGTGCAGGCAGCTTATCGAAAGAAGAAATAAAATCATCATTTGTTCGCGTTCTGCGGATAAACTTGCTTTGGCAAAAAAACAATTACCCAATTTGATTGTGTATCAATGTGATATTTCTCAGCAAGCTGAATGTGTATCTTTTGCAGAATGGATAAGCCAAAATCATCCTGAAACTAATGTTTTAATCAATAATGCAGCAATTGTATCCAGTACTAATTTTGTTGAAGACGAATTGATACTGGAAAAAATGAATGATGAGGTAGCTACGAATTTAACTGCTCCCATTCGGCTAATAAAATTATTATATCCGATATTAATTAGGAATAATAATTCTAAAATCATCAATATTACGACTGGCTTAATCTATGTTCCCAGAACAATTTACACATTTTACAATGCCACCAAATCGGCGTTGCATTCTTTTACGCAGGTTTTGCGCAGTCAGCTTCAAAATGAAGAAATTCAAATAATTGAAGTGATGTTTCCGGCAGTTGATACTCCATGGCATAAAGGTAATCCTCCTAAAATAGCGATAACTGCCGAGAAAGCTGTTTCAGAAATGCTAAAAGGAATTACCAGTGGTAAAGTAGAGATTAGAGTTTCTAAGGTCCGACTGTTGTATTTTATTTCAAGAGTTGCTCCTAAATTCGCTTTCAAAAAAATAAATAATGTAAGCTGAAAAGTGTCGATAAAAACATTTAAATAATTTTGTTTCAGGATACAGCAGAGTAAATAGTGCAAGTCAAAAAAATATTGGCTTTCTGCTGAATTTGGACAAGTCTTATTTATTGTTCAAGAAAATCCAGTTCTAATTGTTCCGGCAAGAGCCTGAAACTCATTCGGTGGTATTTTGTAGTGCCATATTTTCTAATAGCTTCCCGATGTTCTTTGGTTGGATATCCTTTGTTTTGTTTCCAGTTGTACATCGGGAATTCTTTATGTATTTCGTTCATGAATTCATCACGATATGTTTTTGCCAAAACGGAAGCTGCAGCAATGCTTAAAAATTTGGCATCGCCTTTTATGATACTTTGATTCGGAATCGATTTCAATAATTCAATTTCAGCTAAAGAAAATTGTTTTCCAAAGGTGTTTTTTAAACCCAATTTTGCATTCAGGGACCGATTTCCGTCTACAATAATAAATCCGGGTTTCTGGTTTAATTTCAAAATACATTCCTGCATGCCTTTCATCGAAGCATTCAGGATATTTATTTCATCAATTTCATCCGGATGTAAATGGGTTACAGCAAAACAAACAGCATTTTCCTCAATAATAGGTTTTAAGAGTTCTCTTGTTTTTTCAGAAAGCTGTTTACTGTCATTTAAAAAAGAGTTCTCAAATTCAGCAGGTAAAATAACAGCAGCAGCAGTTACAGGTCCGGCTAAGCAACCACGACCGGCTTCATCGGTTCCGGTTTCGAAAATATGTCCTGAAAAATTTTTCTGAAGCATTTCTGGGATTTTAAATGACAAATATTATAAAATTTTCTGTAAAAATATACGTTCTCATTCTATTTGATAAAGCAATCGCATAAATTGATGTGTTTTTTTATTTATACATATTTATAATTTACCTTTGCTTTGGCAATTTTATCGAAATCATTATACATAACGTTATCAAATGAGAATACTTTTTTTTCTATATCTATTAGTGGTACCATCTTTATTGTTTTCTCAGGGAGAGGCTCCTAAAAAGAATTTAGATATGAATTCGCAATATTCAAGTATTACTGATACTGTAAAAAAGAAAAAAGCGCTGGTAGCCAAAATTGAGCAATACCAAATTGTTACAATAGAACACGATACGACTATTGTTGACACTTCATTGACCTTAAAGAGTGCTTATAGGCAAAATTATCTTAGAAAGGATAATTTTGGACTTTTGCCTTTCTCTAATATTGGGCAGACCTACAACACCCTACAATACAGCTTAACTGATTTTTCTCCTTATCCGGATATCGGTTTTCAGGGAAAACATTTCAATTTTCTGGATGCCAGCGAGATTAATTATTATCATGTCGCAACACCATTGACCGAATTGTTTTTTAATACAAGTATTGGTAAAGGGCAAAACGTCGATTCGTTTATTACTTTAAATACTTCTAAAAATCTTAACTTTTTTGCTGCTTACAGAGGTTTGCGTTCTGAAGGGAAATATATAAACCAGCTTACCAGTATTGGTAATTTCAGGATTGGCGCCAGTTATAATACTACTGATAAACGTTATATTTTGTACCTGCATTATACCTATCAGGATGTTTTAAATGAAGAAAATGGCGGAATCACGACGCCTGAAGATTTTGAAAGTGGGGATCCAAATTTCACAAATCGTCAACGATTGGAAGTTTACCTGACAGATGCCGAATCTTTCTTAAAAGGGAGAAGACTTTTTTTTGACCACGCCTTCAGAGTAAATCCTAAAGGGGGAAATAATAATTTATACGTTACACATCAATTTAATTATGAAAATAAATTTTTCGAATACAAGCAGCCAACAGTTTTATCAACGGTAGGAAACACATTGGTTGAGAGATTTGGTGAATCCTATGTTACAAGTAATATTAATGATCAGACTCGTTTCGAAAAGTTATACAATAAAGCAGGGCTCGCTTATGAGAATTCTCTTTTAGGAAAGTTTAATTTTTTTATAGATGATTACAGATCTAATTATAAATATGGAAGAATTATAGTATATGATGCAGACAATTATATACCGGATAATTTATTTTTGCAGATAAATAATGTTGGGGGCCAGTACGAATACCAGAAAAACAAATGGAATGGCCGTTTTTTATATACCCGGTCAATTACAAATCAGTCTCTGTCAGATTTAGATGCAAAGTTGAGATATGATTTAAATGAAAAAATACAATTTGATTTTCGTTACAGAAACGTGAATAAGTTGCCCAACAATAATTATAATTTGTACCAAAGCAGTTATATAGCGTACAATTGGTCAAATAATTTTAAGAATGAAAAAATCAATTCGCTTAGCGCTGATGTTTTTACGCCATGGCTGAATGCTCAGGTTCAATATTCAGTTTTAAATGATCATTTGTATTTTGAAGATGTTTCGACTGATGAGCAAATTGCAGCCAGAACTCAAATTATAAACCCTGCACAGTATGAAAATACAATTAATTATATTTCTGTAAAAGCAAACAGGGAGTTTAAATTTGGCGCTTTTGGATTAGATAATACATTTTTATATCAAAAAGTCACACAGTCAGACTTGATTGTAAATGTTCCGGATTTTGTAACCAGAAATACCTTTTATTATTCATCTTATTTCTTCAAGAAAGCACTTTATATTCAAACCGGAATCATTTTTAATTACTTTACACAGTATTACGGAAATGATTATAATCCTATAATTGGGGAGTTTTTTGTTCAGGACACAAAGAAAATAGGAGGTTATCCAACTTTTGATTTTTTCCTGAATGGAAGAATTCGTCAAACCCGGATTTATTTAAAAGCAGAACATTTTAACTCTTCTTTTTCAGGAAACAATTATTATTCAGCTCCAAATAACCCGTATCGTGATTTTGTTATCCGGTTTGGACTGGTTTGGAATTTCTTTCAATAAAGCGAAATTTGTTTTATCTTAAAGGAAAATTTAAACTTATATAAAAATGGACTTTTCAAACAATATTCTAGAAACCATTGGCAACACACCGTTAGTAAAACTAAATAAGATCGTTGCCGGAATTGATGCCTTGGTATTAGCAAAAGTCGAAACGTTTAATCCAGGGAATTCTGTTAAGGATAGAATGGCAGTGAAAATGGTTGAAGACGCAGAGGCTGATGGCCGCTTAAAACCAGGCGGAACCATAATT
The DNA here is from genome assembly GCF_946478785.1 of uncultured Flavobacterium sp. The sequence goes on along the minus strand of NZ_CAMLDD010000012.1, from coordinate 95,364 downwards.
GAAGGGACTTCCGGAAATACAGGAATGGGACTGGCACTTGTGGCAATTATAAAAGGATATAAGTTGATTTGTGTGATTTCAGACAAACAATCGAAGGAAAAGATGGATATTTTGCGTGCTGTTGGTGCCAAAGTAGTCGTTTGTCCTACTAATGTTGAACCCACGGATCCCAGATCGTATTATTCGGTTTCAAAACGTCTCGCCGAAGAAACTCCTAATTCATGGTATGTAAACCAGTACGACAATTTATCAAATTCGCTTGCACATTATGAGCAAACAGGACCTGAAATCTGGAAACAGACTGATGGTAAAATTACCCATTTTGTGGTTGGGGTAGGAACTGGCGGAACCATTTCTGGTGTTGGAAAATATTTAAAAGAGAAAAACCCGAATATTAAAATCTGGGGAATTGATACTTATGGTTCTGTTTTTAAAAAATATCATGAAACCGGAATCTTTGATGAAAACGAAATTTATTCGTATATCACTGAAGGAATTGGAGAAGATATTTTGCCTAAAAATGTGGATTTTTCCCTTATTGACGGTTTTACAAAAGTAACGGATAAAGACGCAGCGGTTTATACCAGAAAAATTGCCATGGAAGAAGCTATTTTCGTCGGTAATTCTGCAGGAGCCTGTATAAAAGGATTATTACAATTAAAAGAACATTTCAAGCCAGATGATGTTGTCGTTGTTTTGTTTCATGATTCGGGAAGCCGTTATGTAGGTAAGATGTTTAATGATGACTGGATGCGTGAACGTGGTTTTCTGGATGAAAATGTTACAAAAGCAGAAGATGTTATTAAGGACCATATCGACAAAGAATTGATTGTAGTACGTACCGAAGAATTGGTTTCGCATGCTATTGAGCGTATGCGTAAATATAAAATTTCGCAGATTCCGGTTGTGGATATTAATGGATTTGTAGGTTCTGTTGATGAAACCGATTTGTTCAGAAGTTATGTGGCTGATAAAAATGTTGCTGAAAAACCTATCAAAGAAGTAATGGGAAAACCCTTTCCTATTGTAAGGTTAGGTACTTCAATCGAAGAAGTCTCTAAATTATTTACCAAGGAAAATGATGCTGTTTTAGTAGACTTAGAAAATGGCAATCATCACATTATCACTAAATACGATATTATTGGAGCTATAAAATAGAACTATAAAAAATATTTTTAAAAAAGCATAAAAGGCATAGATTATTTATATCTAGGCCTTTTTTAATTTAGCCTATTGATCAGATTCTTTCTGATGATAATTTGAATCTGGATTGTTTGAATTTTTTTTACTTGAAGCCCGATCTGGATTTTCATCTGTGAATTCTTCAACATTCTGGATAATTTTATTTTTTTCAGCATTTATTTTTGAATAAAGATCTTCAATTGTGTCTTTTTCAGGACAATTTTCGTTATCGGGATCATAATTTTTCTCGACCATGATTTTTTGATTTAAAGTTGTTTTTGGCTTAACTTTTAATAGCGGTTGCTAAGTTGTTTTTTCAGAATCATTTATTTTAGAAAGCTTGATAAACAACTTTTGTATTTGTCAAAACATTCATGCCATAAAATTAAAAAATGATTTTAAGTATGCTTTTATAAAATTGAAATCTGTACTTATATAATTATCAGTAAAATTTTTCGAACTATTTGGTTATTGTTTTCATTGAGCTAAATCAAATGCTCATTATGAGAATTTAAACCGTTTAAAAATATGACAGTCTTTTGTTTTATTTCACTCTAATCCATTTTAGGAAAGGTCGTTAAGTATACTCTAAATGGGTATTAAACTAAAATAATTCCAGTTGGTTATTTGGATTTTGAGGTTTGGTTTTGGGTGGTTTAGCATCCCCAAAGACAGTTTTTCCACCATATTTATATGATTCATCTCTTTCTTTTTGAATCAATGCATCAAAGTTAGAATTAGGCGTAAAACTTTCTTCAGCCTTTCTGGATATTTCAGATAATTTCTTAATAGCTTCTATTTTATCGCTATTGCCGATTTTAGCACGATTAATAGCTCTTTGCAAAGTATCGATTGTCTCATCATATATTTTTACTGGAACAGGAAATGGATGTCCGTCTTTTCCACCATGAGCAAATGAAAAACGCGCCGGGTCTTCAAATCTTGTCGGAGTTCCGTAAATTACTTCACTTACCAATGCTAAGGATTGCAAAGCTCTTGGTCCCATTCCCTTTAGCAGTAAAAGCTCTTCAAAATCTTCCGGCTTATTTTCATGTGTTGCCCATAGCATTGCACCAAGCCTTTTCATATTAACATCTTCCATTCTGACATCATGATGGGCAGGCATTGAAAGATACTGCATTTCTTTCATGATTTTTGTCGGAGATTCTTTAGACAGTTCTAAAATCCCTTCTCTGGATTTTGTAGCATTTTGTGCTGTAAGATTTAAAATTGACCCTTGGTTTTCGCCGTAAATAAAGGTATGAGGTTCATTTATGAAGGATTTTAAATCTTGCGAGTGCCAGTGATACCTTCTGGCAGTCTTTGAGTTTGGATTCATCCCTTGCTGAATAACAGCCCATTGCCCTTTATTATCAACAATAAAATTATGCTGGTATAACTGAAATCCGTCCTGAATTGCTGTATTGTCTACTTTCGCGGTTAGTCTGCTGCAATTGGCCAGATTATTCCCGTCAAGCCCGGTTTTTTCGCCTACAAATAAAAGTTCTTTTGGCGTTAGCATGGAATGTTTGCCTTTACCACCACAGATATAAATCCCCAGTTCTTTTGAATGTGGATTGACAGATTTTTTTAAGGCACCAAGCACAGAAGTCGTAATTCCCGATGAATGCCAATCCATTCCCATAACGGCACCAAAACTCTGAAACCAAAAAGGGTTACTTAGCTTGCTTATCACCTCTGATGTAGAAAATTCCATTGCGATAGTTTCAACAATTGCAAAACCTAGTTTAGACATACGTTCAGCCAGCCACAAAGGCACATGTCCATAATGTAAGGGAAGATCTGCTGTTCCGGAACGTTTCATGAGTGGAATTTTTATTATACAAAAATAAAGAAAATGTTTTTATGGTGTTGGCAGAAGCAGACTACTTAACAGAATTTAGCAGTTTCTTTTAACAATAGTAGAAGTATAAATCAAGCCTTTTTATTTCAACAAGAACATGAACTGCTATTTAAAAATAATTCAATAAGGTTTTGATTTACAGGTCGATATAAGATTAAAATCATATAAGTATTCCGTAAAATATTATAAATAAAAAGAGAACAATTTTTAAAACTTGTAGCTCTTCAGAACCAGTACCTGCACAAATGAATTTGAGACAAAACTTAAAAACTAAAATGAAAACGCTATTATTCAGACATATAAAATACTTATTGACATTTCTTTGCCTTTTATTTTTAGCAACAGGATGTACAACATGGAAATTAAGCACGGCTAAACAAAAGAAAATTTCCGGTAAAACATATGTAATTGTTGGAGCATCGAGTGGAATAGGTCGGGGAGTGGCACAGGAATTAGGAAAATACAAGGCCAATGTAGTTTTGGCAGCAAGAAGAACAGACCTTCTCGAAGAGATAGCAAGCACGATTCGCACAAATGGAGGAAAAGCAATTGTAGTCACTATGGATATTAGCAGACCAGAAGATTTACAAAAGGTAGCTGATGCTGCCGTAAAAGAGTATTCAAAGATTGATGTTTGGATAAATATGGCAGGAGTAGCAGTTTTGGGACGTTTTTGGGATATTCCTGTTAAAGATCAGGCGCGGATAATTGATGTGAACTTAAAAGGATTTATATACGGCAGCCAGGTCGCCGTGCAACAATTTATAAAACAACGAAAAGGGATATTGATCAATATGGGATCGGTAGAAAGTGAGATACCGCTTGCTTATCAAATTAGTTATTCAGCATCCAAAGCAGGTGTGAGAAGCCTGGGTCTTGCATTAAGTCAGGAATTGCGCCTTAATAATTATAAGGATATTAAAGTTGTTACTATAGAACCCTGGGCTGTCGATACACCATTATGGAGGCATGCTGCAAACTATAGTGGCGTAGAACCTAAAATGGCGCTTATGGACGAGCCTGATAAAGTAGTGAATGCTGTTTTGCGAAAATCAATTCGGCCTGCAAAAATAGTTCCGGTAGGCTGGAAAGCCAAAGGATCTTCTTTTATCGCCAATGTTTTTCCGCGGTTTTCAGAATGGTTTGGCGGAAATTTATCACATAAATATCAAATAGAAATGGGGCCTGATGTTCCTGATACCGAGGGTTCTATTTATCATCCAATGTCTGAAGGGCGTGGGGTTGATGATGGAGCTGATGAAAGAATGAAACAGAATAAAAAAGAAGGTAAGGATAAGAAAAAACAAATCGAAAAATAAGGATATGCTTTATATTCAAAATGATATCTATAAAGATTCGGTTTGTACAGGAGAAAATCTTGTATGATTATTCATTTTTTTAAAACAGAAGTGTGTTTGTAATGAAATGATTAACAATCTATTAAAACCTTTTTTAATAGATAACTTATAAGTTTTAAGCTTAATTCTGTAAGCACCTCTCCATTGAGTATTTTAATTTTCCAGATATTAATTTTAAATAAATTTATTATGATCATAAACAATCAAAACACAGAAGGTGCTACTGCAAAAGCAATTGAAGAACAAACTTCAAAACTGCCGTCAGATTTATTTTTGTATGCTTCATTGGCTGCAATGGGAACATCACTTACTCTAAAATGTTTGGGTAAAAGCAACAATGCGCTATTTGTAGGGCAATGGGCTGCTCCGTTTTTACTGCTGGGTATTTATAACAAGCTTGTGAAATTGGAAGGGCATGATGCTCAAGATAAAAATGTAAACCAAGATGTAAATATTATGGAAAAGCAAAAAAATGATAATACGGATAATGAGGAATTTAAGGACACCGATCAGGGATTTAATGCAAGAAACCAATACAGCGGGTCAGGAAATTTTAGTAAGGATGAGCAGCAAGAATCCGATAGACCAGAAGGTAATTTGGAGTCATCCTTAAACAATGATAAACCTGATTCTCCTACAGACTTACAGCAGGACAAATCCGGCAACTTAAAATCAAATAATTAATTAAAAGATGCTATAAGGATCAAAATAAATAAAGCTGCCAAATGGCAGCTTTATTTGTAGGTGTTTAGATTAGCTAAAGATGAGTTACAATGTGTATTCGTAATTAACACCTAGTCATGTAAGAGTCCACACAAACTTTGCAATGAAAAATAACCAAACCAGACTCAACATTGCTGAAAAAATACTGCAATTCGACTCTTAGTTTGGTTATTACACTATTGTCTTTAATGTCTATGCTTTTATTTCTATTCTGGGTTTTGAAGTTGTTAAAAGAGCTGCACCAATTTCAACTATACCCAGGACCAAATGAGGCTTGTATACCACATCTGCAAAATCTAATAGCCATGGTGATGCAGCCAGAAAAATTCCTGAAAAAATATCCAGTGCCAAATGTCCTTTCATTGGAATTATTTTAAGAAGTCCTAATTCATAATTAGTCAGCAAACTGTAGATTAGTGCAGTAACACCTAGAATATAAAAAACAGTGCTTTCTATGGCATTCATGTTCAAACTAAATAAAGAAGGTGATGCAAGCAGAAATATTCCCATAATATAATCGATATATCCATGGGTTTTTGTGTCAATAATTTTCATGTTTTTTCAATTTTAAATGAATAAATAGTTTTTAATAATTATCTTATTATCCTAACCGTTTATTATAACCTGCAATCTCAAACTAGTATTAATCCAGGGAGAAGTTGAAATTTAGAGGAATACAAGCTTATTTATTTCCATTTTTATTGTGAAAGCTCTGATTCACTATAATATCAGCTTTGCAGGCAATGAGCAACCGCCAGAATAAAATGTTATCTTTTTCAAATTTGCAACATCTTATAATCTTGAATTTATATAATCTGAATTTATAATTTCAAAATTTTACTTCTTTGCATTAAAAAAAATATATATAAGAGAAAAATTAAGACACAGACTTTAGATTATCACCATCCTTAAAATGAAGTCTTCTAAAAACAGAACCTGACAAGATTGTCAATGAACCGACAACTAAAAATGTGTAGCGAAATGCATTATGAATTTCGTTGTGAATGAGTTTTACATCACCCTGGAATATTTTAAGGACCAATAATCCCAAGGCAATTCCAAAACCTATTGCCAGCTGCTGATTTACAGAAACCAATGAGTTACCGCTGCTGGTATGATAATTTCTTAAATCGGCAATAGAAATAGAATTCATTGATGTAAACTGTATGGAATTGAAGAAACCCAATACTGCTATAATTGGAATATACCAATAAATGGAAGTATGAATGGAAGGGATAGCTAAAGCGCAAATTAACACGCCGATAATAAAAGTATTAACCATTAAGGTTTTTCGATAACCAAAAGTATTTAAAATTTTAATAACAGCAGATTTTCCAAACATTGCTGTAAGTGCCATTGGAGCAACAATCCATCCAGAGGTAACAGCTGACTGGCCATAAGCAATCTGGATCATCATGGGCAATAACAAAGGAATGGAACTGTAGCCCAATCGAGTTGCCAGATTGCCTATTATACCTACACGAAAAGTTCGTACCTGAAATAAATTTAAGGGAAAAAGAGGGTTGTCATCTTTTATAGCATGGCGATAATACCAATACAGCATTAAAAAACCAGACATCAAAATGAGTAAAACCGGTGACAAACGAACAGTATTCCCAAATAATTCTAAAGAAATAGATAAAAGAAGTGAAGCTGCCGCAAAGAGCAGGAAGCCTTTTAAATCAAAATCAATTATTGGGGATTTATAATCAGGCATGTATTTCAAACTTAGGATAATGCCAATAATGCCAAAAGGAATATTAATGAGAAAGATCCAGTGCCAGGATAGATAATCGACCATGTATCCTCCAACAAGTGGTCCTAATACAGGGCCTATCAAAGCTGGGATAATGGCAAAATTCATTGCTTTTAACAATTCGTTTTTTGGAAATGTTTTAATTAGTGCCAGCTTGCCTACCGGAGTCATTAAGCTCCCTCCGATACCCTGAATCACGCGAGAAAAAATCAAATGGGTCAAGCTTTGTGAAAGAGCACAAAGCATAGAACCTATACTAAATAACAGCAAGGCAAAGACAAACACCTTTCTTGTTCCAAATTTGTCAGACAAAAAACCGCTAACAGGCATGAAAAGTGCCAATGTCAATACATAACTTATTATGGCGTTTTGCATTTCAAGTGGCGATTCATTCAAATCTTTGGCTATAGCAGTAATAGAGGTATTGAGAATAGTAGAATCCAGCATTTGCATAAAAATGGAAGTTGCCAAAATAACGGGTAATATTTTTTTGGCTGTTTTATTATCTTGTATTGGCATTTTTATATTCATACTTAATTCCTTTCTTCTGATTGCTGTTCCAAAATTAAAAGAGATTTAAACAAAGAGCCGATCTAATATAAAATAAGTAAATTTAATTCTTACTCTATAAAGCTAAAATTGTGCTCTTAACCTGTGTTTTTCCTTATCAACTGAATCTGTAAGGTGTAAGTGCATTTTAATCAGTTTGAACCTCGTATTAAATCTTTAAACTAATAGAAAAGCCTGAGTAGTTATTCTCAGGCTTTTGCTTTCTATATTAGCTAAACAAGACTCAAAACAAATAAAGCTCTTTTTTAACTTGTGTCAGGATGAACTGAACTACTGGCAATAATAAACTTTGTAAAGCTTATTAAGCACTTTCCAACTGATTTTCTACTTCTGACTTTATCACATCCTTATATTTGGCAAGGCCAATTCCTATTATTGGAATGGCTAATTTTCCTATAAGAGATGCGGCCTGTTTTTTACCTGTTTTCTCAAGGTATGATGATAAAAGTAAGGAACCAATTGCTCCAATGAGTATATAACTGCCTGGCACATCTGCAATTTTACTTTCAATTAATTCTCTGATGTCCTCAAGATTTTCCTGATTAATTAAGTTTTCCATAATTTTATTTTATTAAGTGATATTTACTACTTTAATGATTTAAAATTACGCAGTTACAGTTATTTCATTTTATATAATTGAGATAACGGTTTACATAATTAAGCGCAGTTCTTTTTACGGGCAACCTTATCTTTTTACAATGGATTATCAATTCAGGAGATATTGACTCAGATTCTGAAACGTCTGGATAAGTTAATTAATTAAATATTATTTGGAGTAAATCTTTGCCTGCACTTTAACTCCATAAATGAAATTGTTTACCACATTATGTGATATTTCAAGTTCTATACTAAAAGGATCTGATGCGGATAGGATCGATACGTTTATGTCAATCCGGGAATTGTCATGCCTTATCAAAAGTTGTACTTTTTTTACTTTTTTCATTTTAAGGCATTGTTGAAAATTACGAATAAATAAATATCAGATTAGTTTGCTGTTTCCTTATTTAATTCAATCTTGACTTCTTTATCCATAATTAGGGTTTGTGTAGGGTAAGCAAAATCAATACCCTCTTTCTCAAAAGCGGAAAAAATTTCAAGATATACTTCCTGCTGATTATCCATAAAAAGATTATAATCCGGATCTAATACATAATAGACGAATTCAAAATTCAGGCTAAAATCACCATATCCCGAAAAGTGTCCTCTGTCAAATTGAAGTTGGGATTTAGAAGTTATAATTTCTTTTACAATTTTTGGTACTTCTGCTAACTGTGAATGAGTTGTCTGGTAAGTTACCCCCAAAGAAAAGACAACACGCCTTTTTTCCATTCTTTTATAATTTCGTAATCTTGAATTGGTAAGGTCGGTATTTGAGCAAATCAGTTGTTCTCCGCTTAGTGTCCGGATACGAGTGGTTTTAATACCAATATATTCTATGACTCCATTGTCAGGACCCAATTGAACGAAATCACCAATTTCAAAAGGGCGGTCAAAAAAGATAACAAAATAACTGAAAAGATCTCCTAAAACAGCCTGCGCAGCAAGAGCAATTGCAATACCACCAACACCTAATCCCGCTATAAGAGTGGTGACGTTGTAGCCCATATTATCGATTAAGAATATGAGACCGCAAATCCATATTATAATATTAATAATGGCAATAAGTCCGCCTGCTTGTTTTTGTTTGCTTTCGCTTTCTTCCGACCTCTGGATAAATGAATAGACAAATTTTTTAAAGGCGGCACTAATAATTTTCAAGACAAAAAAGGTAAAGGCAAACATGTAAGCAATATGAATGACATTGTCAATATTGTCAGGAAGTTTAAGTGTTAATAATGCAAAATAAAAAGCACTGATATATAAGATCGGTAATACAGATTTATCTACCACTTCGAGGATAAAATTGTCCCAGGTAGTCTTTGTAGTTAGGGACCAGTTTTTTAGTCTCCTGATTACTAGAGTTTTGATTGTTTTAATAATAATTACTGATGCTAATATTATTCCAGCTGCTATAAGCCAGCTTAAAAAAGTATTGTCTAAAAAGGTTGTGTTTAAGATATCCATAAGATATGTTTTTAATGTTTCCGTTAAAAAATATTGAACTAATGGGACACCTGCAGATAAAAAGCATAAAATAGACGCAAATATTGCTTATAAATTTTTAGTTGAAAAGCTTAAAGTGGGCTGTTTAAGACAGCAAAAGCTATAGAATAATTTAAAAATCAACTGTTATTATAAGCAGTAACGAATTATTTACACAACTATTATTTTTGCAATAGGTGTACTGATAATTAGTATTTTCAAAGTTAACCATATAAAAAGCCGATTCCAAAAAAAATAATAAATAGTTCTATTTTTTCTCTGTTAGAAGATTGGACATGAACTTAGTACGTGTTGGACTTTAAAACTTTTTTGTGTAATGTATTAATTAAGGCTTAACTTGTTTATAGACTAATAGTTTTAATAAAAAATAAAATATAAGAGTCCTAAAGTCATTTTCGTTATATGCCCTTAATTTCTATGAAAAATGACATTTACTCCTAAGCTGAAATGAATTTCAGGCTGCGGTCATTTGTGGTAACGACATTACCTTCTGGTCTTTATGTATTTGCACTTAACATTTGATATGCCGGTCATTATGCTGGATCTCACTTTTGATAGCAGCATTTGTACTATTGCTTTTTCGAAAAAAATTATGGAGAAGTAGTAGGGGCATTGCCTTTTAAGTGCATATAATGTACTGCTTAATACATCAAAAAAAGGATAGCTTCTTTCGCAGCAATTCTTTTCAAAAACTTTGTGGGCAGTAATAATCTTGTTCTACAGCAGTTGCGACTTATACTATTTTAAATAAGTTATGCTATATAAGTTCGGGAACTTATATAGCATAACTTAGATTTTTTCAGCATTATTTGATTTGGACGTTTATAGTCCGGATGGCTAATAAGGAAATGTGAAATTGACCTTCAAATATATTTATTAAAAATAATTTTAAATTATCTATTGCTGCTTGAAGCGGTAATTTTTCCTAATTGTAATCTAAAATCCGGTCTTTTAGAGTCAAATATGTCAACAAATGTTTCTTTGTTGTCACTTTTGGAGTACACATTAAAAAACAAGCTATTTCCATACCAATGCTCCAAATCCTCATTGCTGCTATTACTTTCCGAAAGGATGTTGCCTTTACATAAATTGAAATACATTTCTTCGAATTTGATTTTTTTAAGATTTGCATCATTAATCTCTGTTTTACCGTCAATTATAACAGCAGGATTAAACCCGGAAACTACACTACGCTTCATTTCAAGAGAAGCAGTTTCTGCAATGTAAATCGCTTCTTTAACTAAACCTGATTGAATATCTGCATTTATATTTTCACTGTCATTTAGCAGTGTAATATTGGCAGCTGCAACATAAGTTTGTTTTTTAGTAAAATCTGTTTCATTTTTATTTTCATATGATTTTACTTCTAAACAACGCGAACCCTCTTTGTTACTTGATAAATAGGAAGACCTTACAGCTAATGAATTATATAAACGGCATTGAACTCCTTGTGTGAATTTATAATCGTCATTAATTGATTTATAAGAAACAAATTTTGTAGCATTTACGTCACCACCATAAAAAGCAAATGAATTGCCACCACAATAGCTGACCATTATATTCTCTAAAATTGTCTGGCTGCCTACGCCTGCGATTGTCAAACCGTTGAATGTATCAGCACCTTTAACATTTTTTCCTGCAAATTCGATTCTCACAAATCTTAAAATCCCAGAATTTGATAATGTATTATCACCGCCGTATGTAGTTAACGTAGGATCAAGATCTAAGTTATAAGAGCCAATGTTTCCAAATTTATTGATGGGAGCATCTCCAAGAAGTACAATGCCTCCCCAGTCTCCCGCTTTTTTCATGGTTCGGTTTGAAGTAAATACAATTGGATCCGTTTCTAAACCGTCTGCAACAAGCTGTGCGCCTTTTGTAATAACCAATGTTCCTTTTGTTTGGAAATCTCCAATAATTAAAGTTCCGGGTTCTATTGTTAACACGGCATTGTTAGTTACATAAACGTTTCCCTGCAAAACATATATGTTTTTTTTAAGCAGTTTAGTATTAACAGAAATATTTCCCGCTAAAATTTGATTAGGCTCTCCATATTCTACTTTATGAGGCTTAAATTCAGACCAGTTACTTAACCAGTTTGTGTAACCAATTATTCCTTTCTCTTGTTGTGCACTCATGCTTGTAACTGTTAAAAGAACGCAGATTATTTGTGTAATTTTTTTCATGACAAGGGGGTTTTATTAGTTTATACTTGGTATTTTTTTTATAAATATTAAATTCCTGATGGGAATATTCCTTTTTTTTCTATTAATACATATAATGCTGCAAATTCTGTGTGAAAGATTTTTTTGCATTTAATGGATAGCAGGCTCAACTTTTAAATTCTTAATGCTTTGGATACTACTTGTTCCTTGTGAATCATCAAGGAAATAACATAAAACTCTAAATTTAAAAAATAGAAAAATAAACTTTAAAAAAGCTGGTAAAGATGTAGGTAAGCGTAACGCTGAATCTGATATATTGCTACAATACCGTATATGAGGCGATTTTTAAAAATTTTAAAATGCACTAATTTAGTTAGGTATGGTATCCTCAATGTACTGCTTTCTGAAGTTATAGCACGGTACTTTATTTTCTTTTTAACTGTAAACCGAACATCCTTATCTTTAGTGAATGCTAATACTGATGTTGAGATTAATGAATTTTCAGAAGTTGTAAAGCTCTTCTGAGAATTTAATTTTTTAAGATCTGAAGGGTACTTATTTATTGCTGCCCTACTAATAAAAGTAAGCAGAAATAATAAAATAATACTTATGAGCTTAAATTGTTTCATGCGGAAATTAGGGTTGTAAAATTATCTGGATAGACAAATTATTTACTGTTTTACAAATATAGTTATTTTGAAATTAATTATTCTAAATTTTAAAAAAATGACAAAAAAATAAAAAGAGATTGACATACACTTTTCAATAGAAATGACTAACAGCTTTTTATGTAGTTGAAATGATCCGGCCTCTATTTCATAAATAGTAACAAACAGATAATACAAATAACAATCAAAAAACAATGTTCATGCTGAAATTCAGATTAATACGGAATTTTAATTAGTAATTCAGAATGCTGGACTGCTTCAAGGGAAGCATTGCCATAAATGCTGCTACACTATCTTTTTTTTTCCTTGGCAGTAATTATACCGTGTGCCTTTTCTGCTATTTTTCTGCGGAGTGCAAGTCCAGGACCGTTTCCTTCATACTGGTCTCCCATACCTTTACCAATAGTAAAACATAGCGTTTGCATATTTATTTGTTTCCTTAATTGAAAAATCCCATCTGGGGAATGGGATTTATAACATTTTTTGGTTCTTAATTCAGTTTTGAAAATTTACTGCTCTGGATAATATTTAATATACTCCTCCTCCTAAAGCTTTGTAAAGCATTACCTGAGCATTTGCATTTTTTAATTGTATGTCAACAAAATCCAGTTCAGCCTGCAGCTTGTTTTTTTGTGCACTTATTATTTCCAGATAATTGGCATATCCGCTCAGATATAAGTTGTTAGAAACATCAACTGCTATTTCAAGATGTTCTATTTCCTTCGATTTGTATTTTAAAACACTCTCAAGGGCTTCTGTTCTATTCAATAATGCACTTAATTCATTATAGGCTGTGGTAATAGTGTTTTGATACTGCAGAAAATATATTTCCTGCCTTCTGTTGGCTGTAAAAAATTCATTTTTGATCTGTCCCTTATTAAAAACCGGAGCTGTAAGTCCGCCAAGTAATTGCCAGGCCAGCGAACCCGTGTCAAAAAAGGTAGGAAAAGAAAAAGAATTAAGCCCGCCATAAGCCCCTAGATTCAGGCTTGGAAAAAATGCTGCCCTTGCGGCCTTTGCATCAGCACTTGATGCATGCAATTCAAAATAGGCTTTGGCCACATCAGGCCTTTTATGAATAACAGAATCGACACTTATTTTTTGATTTAATACTTCAAGATGTCCAGATATAAAATCAGTATTTCTCTCAATAGTTCCTCCATATTCACCAAGCAGGTTAAGCATTGCCTTCTCCGTCTGGTCAATTTTCAGATTCAGCTGTTCAGCTTCTGCATGTATATTGTTATTTTGGGCATTGAACTGCTGTACAGCTAGTTCAGTTGCTTTTCCCACTGATCTTTGTGCAGAAATAATGTCGAGTGCGCGATGTTGTGTATCGAGATTTTCTTTGTAAATAATAGCTTGTTTATCCAATGCGATAAGTTCATAATATAACTCTGCAATGTCACTGAGAAGTTTTGTCTGTAACAAACGCACGCCTTCTTTTGAAGCAAAATACCTTTGAAGTGCTGCTTTTTTTTGGTTTCTTAACTTTCCCCATATATCTGACTCCCACGATACTTTAGCACCCAAAAATAAATTGGGTGTCACATCAGTCGCAATCCTTTGTTTGTCGCTAATATTTTGCGAAAAGTTGGTATCAAAATTTCCAACACCATCCATGGTATATTTGCCATAGTGCGTTCCTGAAATATCGGCTTGTAGATCAAGAGAGGGCAAGAGCGCAAGCTTAGCTGCTTTAAGATGAGAGTTGGCTATAAGTATTCGCTGTTCCATAATTAGATAATCAGGATTTTGGGCGATAGCTTTCTCTAATAGCTTTTGTAATTTAGGATCCTTAAAATAAGTTTCTATTTTTAATGGAACATAATTTCCAAGACCTTGAGCTGTTTTTTTGTTTTTTAAATCAAAACTCTCAGGGAGTGTTTTGGGAGTTAAATTTTCGTTGATTTTAGGAGCAGAGCAGGCTGTAAGTAGTGCAATGCCTCCGTAAATTATATATCGATTTATGATGTCTCTCATTTTAAGATTTATTTTTTAAAAGATTTTTCAAGTTTTGCAAACAGGATATAAAGTCCAGGTATTATAAGAAGTCCAAATAGAGTTCCTATAAGCATTCCTCCTGCAGCTGCAGTACCTATCGAACGGTTTCCGACAGCACCAGCTCCAGACGCTATACACAATGGTATCAGCCCTGAAATAAAAGCAAAAGATGTCATTAAAATAGGCCTGAAACGCAGTTTTGCACCTTCAATGGCGGCTTCTGTAATATCACGTCCCAGCTTATTTTGTGCCATGGCAAATTCTACAATTAATATAGCATTTTTAGCTAGCAGCCCTATAAGCATGACCAGTGCCACCTGAGCATAAATGTTATTGTCCAGTCCAACCATTAATAAGGCCAGATAGGAACCAAACACCCCTACAGGCAGACTCAAAAGCACAGGAAACGGAAGAAGTAAACTCTCATATTGAGCTGCAAGAAGTAAGTAAACAAACAAAATACATAATGCAAAAATGTAGATGGTTTGGTTTCCCGACAGGATTTCTTCGCGCGTCATACCAGACCATTCGATTTCGAATCTTCCGGGTAATTTTTCGGCAGCAATTCTTTCTACTGCAGCAATGGCTTCTCCAGAGCTGTAACCTTCGGCAGGTTCACCGTTTATCATGGCAGACATATACATATTATATCGCGTTAAAACTTCTGGGCCATACACTCTCTCCAGTCTAATGAAAGTAGAAAAGGGTACCATTTCTCCTGCGTCATTTTTTAGGTACATATTAAGAATGCTTTCCGGATTTCTTCTAAATTGCGGACTTGCCTGTACCATTACTTTATACATTTGAGAAAAACGGATAAAATTAGTTGCATAAAAAGAACCTAACATGGTCTGTAGTGTTGACATTGCATTATCTACAGAAATTCCTTTTTTAGCAGCAAGATCATAATCAATATGGATTAGATATTGTGGAAAAGTGGCATCGAAACTGGTAAACGAGTTTAATATTTCAGGGGAAGCATTTAATTCCTTAATGAAGTTTTTAGTAACCTGATCTGTATTATTGATACTTCCTCCTGATTTATCAAGCAATCTAAGTTCAAATCCACTTGTATTACCAAAACCCGGAACAGTAGGCGGAGCGAAAATTTCTATTTGGGCATCTGTAATATCCTTTGTTTTTTCGCTAAGCTGCGTTATAAATTCGGTTACTGATATATTACGATCGTTCCAGTCTTTCAGGTTAATCATTCCCATACCGTAAGAAGCTCCTGCAATTTCTGTAACCACACTGTATCCTGCAAGAGTAGTAACATTATCAACCCCGTTAATGCCTTTTGCCAGGCGGGTTACCTCATCGAGTACTTTCTCGGTTCGTTCCACGGTCGCTCCCTGTGGCGTAGTGACACTAACGTAAACCATACCCTGATCTTCCGAAGGGATGAATCCGGAGGGAAGAAATTTGCTCGATCCCCAGGCAAAAAAGCAAAATAAAACAAGTAAACCTATAGTTACAGTTGTGCGGTCAGCAAATTTTGCAAGCATTTTGATATATCCCGAAGTTACCTTATCAAACCAGACATTAAATCCATTAAAGAAACGATCTAAGAATGTTCTTTTTTCACTGTCAGCATTATGTGGTTTTAGTAATATGGCACATAAGGCAGGGGTGAGGGTAAGGGCATTAATACCAGAAATAACAATACTTATTGCCATTGTCAATGAAAACTGCCTGTAGAATACCCCAACAGGGCCGCTAAGAAAAGCTACGGGAATGAATACGGCACTCATTACAATTGTAATGGCAATAACTGCCCCAGTAATTTCTTTCATTGCGCTTATGGTTGCCGGCAGAGGAGCCAAATGTTCCTCAGAAATTTTAACATGGACTGCCTCTACTACGACAATGGCATTATCAACCACAATTCCTATCGAAAGTACAAGCGCAAAAAGGGTAAGCAGGTTTATGGAAAAGCCCATCATGGACATAAAAGTAAAAGAACCAATAAGGGCTACAGGTACCGCCAGAACAGGGATTAAGGTAGATCTCCAGTCCTGAAGAAATATAAACACAACAAAAGCTACAAGTATAAACGCCTCAATCAGCGTTTTTAGAACTTCATCAATTGAGGCATCAAGAAAACGCGATACATCATAAGCAATATTGAACTCCATTCCCGGAGGGAACGAACTCTTTTTTAATTCAGCCATTTTTTCTTTTATGCTGGCAATCACTTCAGATGCATTTGAGCCCGGTCGCTGTTTTAGCATTATGGAGGCTGATGGTTTTCCGTCTGTTTTCGAAACCATTCCGTAGCTCATCGAACCAAACTCAATTTTTGAAATATCTTTTAATCTTAAGATTGTTCCATCTGAATTAGCCCTAAGCGGAATTTCTTCATACTGCCCTGGCTCAAAGAATTTTCCACCATATTTAATTACATACTGAAGCTGGTTGTCAAGTTTGCCGGATCCTTCCCCGACTTTACCGGGTGCAGCAGAGATATTTTGCTTTTGAAGCGAAGCAATAACTTCATTTGCAGAGATATTGTAAGAAAGCATCTTTTGAGGGTCTAGCCAAACTCTCATGGAATATTCCTTCTGTCCCATAATTTCAGCCCTTCCCACGCCATCAATTCTTTTCAGTTCCTGCAGGATATTAATATCTGTAAAATTGAAAATAAATTGCTCATCCTGCGATTTATCAGTGCTGGTGATATTTAAATACATCAACATACTGTTAACTTCTTTTTCGGTTGTAACTCCTGCCCGTATCACTTCTTCAGGCAGTTCATCAAGTATTGTTGTAACACGATTCTGTACGTTTACTGCTGCCAGATCGGGATCCGTACCTACCTCGAAAAATACCTGAATAAGGGTTAGACCATCGTTTGAAGTTACAGTTGACATATAAGTCATGCCTGGAACACCATTTATGGCTCTTTCTAATGGTAATGCAACTGCATTGGCAGAGACTTCGGCATTTGCCCCTGTATATTTTGCCGTTACCGTTACTGATGGCGGAACAATATCGGGGAATTGTGTTATGGGAAGCTGAAAAAGGGCAAGCAATCCCAGCAGAACAATTATGACCGATATGATGAAAGACAATATTTTTCTTTTGATAAACAACTCTATCATTATATTTTTTTTAATAATTAATAACTCACTACAATTTTACATTTTCATCTCCTTGATATTGATTCTATCTCCATCGCGCAATGACTGAGTACCCTCCTGTACAATAAGATCATTGTTTTCCAATCCTTTGTTTAAGATGTAAACATCATCAAGAGTACTTCCAATTGTAATATTGGTCATTTTTATTAATCCTTCTTTATTTACCAGAAATACAAATTGTTTATCCTGTATAGAAAAAACTGCTTTTTGCGGAATCAATACCACATCTTTTTTAGGTTCTGAAATAATTAATTTGCCTGAGGTTCCGTGTTTTATCAACCCGTTTGGATTATGAAATTTAGCTTTGTACTGAATAGACCCCGTTTGTCTGTCTATTTCTCCATCAGCTGTTTTAAGTTCGCCTTTTTTGTTGTAAACTATTCCGTTTGGCAATATCAGTTTTATATCTCCGCCCTGTTTATTAAGCGTATTATCAGTCATCATTTGAAAATAAATATTTTCAGGTATAGAGAAGTAAGCATACACATCATCTAATTGGGATATTGTAGTAAGCAATGACCCATTTTCTACAAGGCTTCCTTCTTTAGATGGAATACGATCTACTGTTCCGTTAAATGGAGCTCTGATATTGGTGAAATTAATCTGCTGGTTTATGGCTTTTTTTTCAGCTGCAGCATGGGCTACTTTAGCAGAAGCAGCTTCATATTTGGCCTTTGAAAGTTCAAGTTCTTTGTCTGCTATCACTTTTTTATCAAAAAGGGTTTGTGCCTGCTCAAGTTCAACGGCAGCAATTCTTTGGTCTGCCATTGCACTTTTATATACTGCCTGCGCTTTTAATAGTTGTATTTGCAGTTCAGCATCACTTATTTTAAATAAAAGCTGTCCTTTTTTTACTTTTTGTCCTTCACTAACAAAAACTTTATCAAGTAAGCCCGGTATACGAACGTGTATTTCAACATTGTTTTTTGCATGAATATCAGCGACAAACCGGTTAGTCACTATTGTGTCTTTCAACTGTACTTTGTATACTGGTACTGTTTTTATATTATTAGACTTTTTCCTTTGTTTATTTCCGCATGAAGCAAAAAACATAAGAGATAAAACAGATGAGAGAATTATTTTATTAAGAGTATTCATAATTGGTGAAAATATATAAATAGCCATCTCCTTGTAAGAATTACAAGGATTGCGTTTATGTTAGATTTACGTTTTGTGAAATGATATTTGTGCTGGTGAGACACTAATCAGTTTTTGATTTTTTTGTACGACAGTACAATGTCTTTATACTAAATAGTAAGACTTTGCAGAATTAATTACTGCATGTATAATAGAAGAATTTAAATCTAGAAAAGCTGATATAAATGTAAATGGGTATGTCGCTCTATTTGATAAATTGTAACTACACCATAAATTAAGCGGCTTTTACAAATTATAAAGCTTACAAGTTTTGAATAATATGGTGTTTTAAGGATACTGCTTTCCGAAGTAATGGCGCGAAGGCGTGCTTTTCTTTTGATTTTATAATGAATATCCAAATCTTTCGACGGATCTATTCCATAAAAGCTTGTTTTTGCAATTTTGAAAGCAGAAAACGAATTGCTTTTTTCGGTTTCATTAATTTGATTTACAGAAGGATACCTATGTGTTCCTGTAATCGATATGTAAGAAAACAGGAATAATAAAATAGCAATTATAAACTTAAATTGTTTCATTTATTCAAGGTAACGGATTATATTTTTGTTTATCAGGACAGGCTTATATTTAGTAAAAAGCCCAAATATAGAATTTAGATGAGCAAATAACAAAGTTAAATACATTAAAAACTCTTTTTTATAATATCCTTAATCAGAAAATTCATGGCAAGGTTACATCAGCAATTCAGGATGTTATTTGAGTCGCATATTATCACCTAAGAATAAAATTTTGCAACTTGAATTATAAGAACCTCTGTTGGGATGTAACTATTAAAACTACACCCAATGGGTTAATAAGAAATGCATCTTTTCGATTTGGGGATAAAAACGGGTAATTTTAAAAGTTATACTATTTTAAGCCATGTTTTATCATTGTCACTGATCAAGAAAATACATTTCAATATAATTAAATAGTACAAAGAGTATTTTTCATTTTGCGTTATTTTAGTTGTTTCTTCTTTGGCTTTTAGGCTATAATTTATATTTTTGTGAAATGGCAAAACTTATAAATCTCAAAATTTTCGCGCATTTTTTCCAATCATCCTCATCAGGAGGTATTTTGCTTCTTGTATGTGTTTTTGTATCACTTGTAATTGCAAATACTGATCTTGGGACAGCTTTTAATAATTTTCTTGACTTTCCCCTGGGATATGAAACTGCTTCTGTGCATCTGCGGTATCCAATTTTGTTATGGATCAACGATGGATTAATGGCAATTTTCTTTTTGCTGGTAGGCTTGGAGATAAAAAGAGAAGTTATAGAGGGTGAGCTTTCTTCGGTTCGACAGGCAGCTTTGCCAGTGTTGGCAGCTCTTGGAGGAGTCATAGTTCCGGCAGTGATATACTTTCTTTTTAATGGACAAAACCCTGAGACCTCCAAAGGCTGGGGAATTCCAATGGCAACCGATATTGCCTTTGCTTTGGGAATCTTGTCACTTTTAGGAAATAAAGTACCCTCTGGTCTTAAAATATTTCTTGCAGCTTTGGCTATTGTTGATGATCTTATTGCTATTTTGGTTATTGCGGTTTTTTATTCTTCTGAACTCCATTTTCTTTATCTGGGCTATGCCGGGGGTATATTTTTATTACTTATTCTTTTTAATCGTCTCGGGATTAAAAATTTATTTTTTTATTTGCTGCCTGGCGTTGTCATATGGTATTTTATACATCATTCCGGTATTCATGCCACGATAGCAGGAGTACTTGTAGCCATGACACTGCCAACTAATGAAGTGGCTACAGAGTCGCCTCTGGAAAAATTGGAGCACGCTCTTACTCGCCCGGTAAATTTTGTCATTATGCCTATTTTTGCTTTGGCTAATACTAATATAACTTTTCAAAGTGGAATGATTGAAGGTCTCACAGGAAATCTTGCATTAGGGATAATACTTGGTCTTTTTCTGGGAAAACCAATAGGTATCTTTTTAATGTCCTGGCTTTCGGTAAAGATTCGAGCTGCTGACCTGCCTGGTGGTACTACCTGGACTCATGTACTTGGCTTGGGGCTTTTGGGAGGAATCGGATTTACCATGTCGATATTTATAGCTTTATTGTCTTTTCAGCAACAGGCATATCAAAATGAGGCCAAATTTGCCATATTAATTGCATCAATCCTTGCAGGGATTTCAGGTTTTCTGCTTTTAAGCCTGTATAATAAAAAGGCAAAAAAGATATAATAATTTATTTTTGATGATTGTTTTACTGTCTTTTAAACAGTGCTGCATCTTTGACTAAAAGTCGCTCATTGAGCCATTTCGTGAGTTTTTCATTCTCATCTGCAGTCAGGCTTTTTGGCCCGTCGTAGATTACGGCCGTGATTGTTGAAGTGCTGTCCTTATAATTTATTAGGGAGCTTTTCGCGATTGAAATCGAATTTACATTGGGAAATAAAGTTCGTATTTCGTTTAATATTTGTCTGTTATCAAATTTGTTTTTTGCCAGCTCTTTTTCTAGCTGTATGATTTTGACATCTTTCACGTTCATTTCGTTTTCACTGCTCTTGATCTGATTTAGGATATCGCCTTTAATATCATTGAAACGATCGGTACTGTCCTGCCTGATACGCAAATCTGTACCGATTAGGTATTTATTGAGGTTTAACTTATTTTTCAGTTTTTTTATCTCTGCAGGAGAAAAACGTTTAGACAAAAAAGCAAGTTCCAGTTTTTTATTCTGTTGGTTAAAATCGGTTTTTTTATAAACGACTGTGTATCCTTTATTACTGAACTCATTTTCAATAAAAATATTTACATTCTTTTTAAACTGTTGTTCCCTGTATAATGTATAGGCAAGATAACTGCTGGGAGCAAGCATTGCAGTGATTAAAAAAGCAATAGTATATTTTACACGTTTTTGATGCTTTTCATTAATTTGTTTTACAGGCGGATAATTAAGATATTTAATAATTAAAAAGGTTGCAATACCAATAAAGACACAATTGATGCAGTACAGATAAAAAGCACCCAGAAAGAATGCCCATTGAGCAGTCGCAATCCCATATCCGGCTGTACACAGCGGAGGCATTAAAGCTGTTGCAATAGCTACACCTGGAATAGGGTTTCCTTTCTCTGATCTCGTAACAGCAATCACTCCGACAACACCACCAAAAAAAGCGATAAGGATATCATAAATATTTGGTGAAGTCCTGGCCAGTAATTCAGACTGAACGTCCTTAAATGGACTGAGGTAAAAATATAAGGTAGATACCACAAGACTAACAACAGTAGCATTTAGCAAATTTTTAAGTGATTTTTTCAGTAAAGAAAAATCATAAATACCAAGGGCAAATCCAGCGCCTACTATCGGCCCCATGAGGGGGGATATAAGCATTGCACCAATAATAACAGCCGTTGAGTTGACATTGAGTCCTACAGAAGCGACGATAATGGCACAGGCGAGTATCCAAAGATTGGCCCCCTTAAAAGAAATGTTTTTTTTAACGGTTTCTAATGTCTTTTCCCTGTCGTCTTCCCCTTCTTTAAGATTTAGAATGTCAGTGATTTGCTTCATTATTGCTTTAAATAGATTATTAGTTGATGTTCCCTCTGTAATTAAAGATAAAATTTATTTTAATAATACTGCAAAGTTTAAATAAGTTTTATAGTTAATTAAAGATATCTGATGAAGTAAAATATTTAGCAGGACAGTTCGAGATTTATTAATCCTACTTTGATAAAGCATCTGCTTTTTAAAGGTTGAGAAGTCTATAAGTATCACTTTTTGAATTTTAAAGTTCCTTTTAAAACTTCATCTGGCCAAGAGGAGGGGAAGAGAAAACTTGAAGACGAATGGCATAATTTTATAATGGGCTGAAAAAATGCTATGAATTAACTTGTTTTTTATATTTAAACCCTATATGAATTTTATATTGAGATGTAGCAGGCAAACGGTTTAAAATGTAAAAACAGATGGCACCCAAAAAATACAGCATCACATCGATAAGATCACTAGTATAACGCTCATTATGTTCAGGCAGGTAGAATTCAAAATAAAATGAGTAATATGCTGCCATAGCTAATATAAATCCTATTGAAAATTTATATTCTTTGCTGCCGGTAACCCATCTAAAAAGGAGCTGTTCATATCCTATTACGATAGGAAGGCATAAAAAATCATTAACATAGCAGCTAATCCATAAAGGCAGTTCGACTTCCAAATTCTGAAGCCCATATATAGTTGCCGCTAACACAGAGATTATAAAAAGCAGTAAACTTGTTAAATTATACATTTTTTAATATCATGTTTTTTGCTATCCCGCCGCTACTGCAATTACTGCTGCTATAAGAGCACCCAGGATCATGGCAAGAAATGTCCAGATTGAATACAGGCTATTGAATGCCCATCTGATAAAACTATTGGGATGACGCATTCCCTTTTCAACAAAATTATTTAATTTACCAGGTTTCGCGGATTTTTCAGTCTCTTTTCTTTCCTGGAGTTTCTCTTCTCTTTCGAGCTGACGTTTGAGTGTGATGTTGATTAATGCACCACAATTAATGCAGTAATCAGTATTTTGATTTTTAGTCCCGCATTCATTACAGGTTATATAAGATTTTAATATCATGACAGATCCTGTTAGTCTTGTTTTATTATTTCATTTATGCAAGTTACAAAGACTTCCTTAGAAGTCCACCCTACTTTTTTCATAAATAATTAAGTAGTAATAAATTGTACAGTGCACAAATCCTAGTGTAAAACATGATATTTCATTAGGTAAGGTAAAACAATGAAATACTAGATAGTAAAAGATTTTTCAGGATTTTTTTAAAGTCGTTAAGACCCAAATCTTGCTTAGGGAACTAATTCATTATATGTTTAAAATGAGCATAATATAGATCCTTGTTCATGCAGTTATGTCTGGTTAAACAATTGTTATCTAATGAAAACATACTGTCTTTAGGCTTATTTGAATCAGGCTATGAAGGAAAAAAGGCATACCAGTCAGGTATGCCTTTTTTTGTAAAAACTCTAATTAGTGGCTTTCACTGTTTTCAAATCCTAATATAGTAATCATATAAGGTGTATTTGAAACTTTGATTTTTTTGATGTTTGAAGTGTTTTGAATATTTACCTGTAATAAGTCTCCCGTCGATGGAGAAGTGATATAAGCAAATTTTTCGCTAATCTGCATTTGTGGTTTCAATGTGGCATCAGTAGCCGTTTCTGCAATTATTTTGGCTTCTTTGTCAGCTTGAAGGCTACTTAGGTCATACAGTTTAAAATCTCCTGAATGCAGTAATATCCCAAGTTTTTTATGATTATAGCTCACCTTGCACTGCATGATAGATGTACTTTGCAATATTGGTTTTACCGTTCCGCCTACTATATCAATAAGGTATGCGCCTTTTGCAGCAGTATATCCAACAAATTTTCCTTTGTATGCTGTCTCTAAAATAGTTCCAAACCAGGCAGTACCAAAATCTTCAGGATGTGCAATTAATTTTTGCTCGCCTGTACTTTGCACAACAAGAATTCCGCTAGCAGAACCAAATACGGCATAAGTTCCGTCAGATGCATTTCCGTGAATACCATTTGTTGTAGTTGTTGGCTCAAATAAAGTTTTACCGGTATTGTCGATAATCTTAACTTTTTCAGGAAGCGTTCCGGTAATCGAATTATCTTTTACAGTAATAGCATACGTTCCGTTAGTAAAAGTAGCCATGGCACCATGATGTGCCAAAAGTCCTGCGTTGATTGTTTTAAATTTGGCTCCTGCAGTATTTACATCAGATTCTTTGGCTACAGATAATGTTCCGTCACCGTCATTAAAGCTCGTTATTTCGCCAAGTTTACTTTTAAAATGTGTCGGCATAAGAGACTGCCCTGTTAAAGCTCCAAATTGTGGCACCCCATCCACATCAACGTGATCGCCATGGGCTTCAAAACCGCTGTCAAAGGTTTCAACTTCATTACTTGCACGGTGAATTATAGCAGCATATCTGCCAGATTCTGTAGTGTAAAGTGCTGATTTGGCAAACTTGGCATTAAAGGATGCTGTTGTGGCATCAACTGGATTTACCAGGGTAAGCTGGGCCGTTTTTTCATCAGAAAGTAATATTCTCAGGTATTTGTATTCTGCCAGTGACTCATCTGGTGTTTCGGTATTATTATCATCATCATCATTGCTACAGGAAACTGCAAAAAGAGATAAAGCGAACAGAAAAATCAGTTTAAAATAATTTGTTTTCATTGTAAAGGGTTTTTAATTAATATTTGGGTTAAAATTGATTTTAGATTAATAACTAATAGTAATGGGCATTGATTTGTAAACATTTAGGTTATGAGTAGTATTTTTATAAAGTATTACCCAGTTATACTGGCCAGATTGCCATGATTTATCACCAGTTAAGACATTAGACTCGTTATCAGTAGCCGCTCCAATTACGATGGATTCTCCGCCATAGACATCATTTATTTTTTGAAGTGTTGAAATTTTTGAAGCCGGTGCAAGATCTTTATGCTCGACTTTTGATAGGATAATAATTTTTTTAAAATCAAGATTATCAATGCTTTCGGGATGGTAATTCAGGCTCTTTTTGATTAAGAGAGAATAAAGGATGCCATTGCCCATTATCTGGCTCACCTGTGCATGTGCCGTAAGCTTATCATCTTTTTTTAAGATTAATTCCGGTTCCACCCAGGTCTCCATATAATAAATCAGATCGTCGTTTCTTGATATCATATCACGTCCGATCAAAGGATCTGCGGGCATATTGGCAGGATCGGTAATGGTAAGTTCTTCCTTAATTTCCAGCCTTGTTCCATTTTCGTCCAGCACAATAAAATAAAGGTCAAATTTACCTTCCGGAGCTTCCGCCGGAATAGTAAAATGCTTATGTACATTGGTGTTTTTTGTTCCGGAATATTGAGTCCATGATAATTCCAGTTTCCAGTCTTTAGTATACGTTTCGCCAGTTTTTGGAAGTATTTTAAGTTCGACAGCGGCAATTTTGCTGCCAGCAATAACATCGGCATTAAAATGGAAATCGCGTCCAATCAAAGCACGTTTGCTATTGGCTGTTCCAATTTCAATGTTTTCTGCAGTTGGTTTTAAAGGCTCATTATTGTCATCGCTCTCACAGCCGGTAAATGCTGCAGCGGTTAGTAAAAAGAGGACAAGGGATTTGAATTTTTTCATAATTTTAGTTGTTTGATCTATTTTGAATTGTGTATTAAAAGAGGCACTTTTAGTGAGAGTATTATATTTCTGCCCGCTTCAGGAAGCTCGATAAGCCTGTAAAAGCTCGTGTGGTTCAGATATCGGGTATTTAATAAATTCTGAACCTGAAGCGAAATCGAAAAATCTTGTTTTCCGGCCTGTAGTTTTGTTCCCAAAGCCAGATTAAACACCTGACTCGATGGTGTTTTCTTTTCCGGAGGGACAATCTGATTCTGCTGTGCGGTAAAGCGGTAGTCGAGTGAAAAATAAGTATCTCTTAAGTTTTTTATTTCTGGGCTGTAATTGATTCCAAACAACACAGAGGCAGGAGGGGAAAATGGAAGTGTATAGCCTTTTTTACTGCCCGATAATTGTTCTGCATAGAGGTATTCTGCCAGAATTTCACCGCTTAGGTTTTTCAGAAACTGATATTTAAACTGCAGTTCGCCACCATAACGCATCACTTCGCTCTGCTGGTATTCGAAAACCTGATTGCCTGCGCCGTAATAAATATCAAGCTCAGAAGTAGGGTTGAGGTAAATGTAATTCGGAAAATAATTAAAAAACGGACTCAATTGCACCGACCAGTTTTTTTCCTGCCAGTCAATACCAAGATCCAATTGATACGAACGTTCTGCATTCAAATTTTGATTTCCTTTTTCAAATCTGAAATAATGGTAATTGACACCATTTGATGCCAGTTCTTTTGCAATTGGCATCCTAAAACTTGTTCCTGCATTGGCCTTAAAGGTTATTTTATCGGGATTGTAATTCACTCCTGCAGACCACGTAAAACTTTTAAATGTTTTAGTAAGGTCTTCAGAACGTATTAAAAAATCCTGTCTGGCCTGTCCGTTTTCCTTAACAGTGCTTTCAAACCAGTCGGTGTATTGTTTCATTTCGATTTGCCCGTAATCTGCCCTAACAGCACCGTGAAGCACCCATATTTCATTTATATGAATCTTATCATAAGCAAATAATCCCGTATTAAACTGACGGAAAGCGGGTATCAAAAAACTCCAGCCATTAATTTTATTTTGTTGCTGTTCACCATTTACACCTATGGTAAAATGATGTTTGCCTATTGAAAAGTTATCCTTTGCAGAGAATGAAAAAACTTCCTTATCATACTGTCTCTCTAAATCTTCGGGAGCATACATGTTTTCCGGATAAACGGGAGGCATATATCCATGGTTAACATAATGACTCCATTCGCGGCGAAAATTCTTTTGAAAACCCACCTGCGTTTCCACCTGATGCTCATTCCAGTCAAAAGATGTCGTGTTGCTAATTTTCGTATGGGTAACTTCCTGATAAGGCATCAAAATATCACGGCTTGATTTATCGTGAAGTTGCAGGTCAACATTGCGGGGCTCCAGACCATGGGCATTGGCAAAAAAGCCGCTTTTAGTAGAAATAGTACTCAGATATAAAACCGATTTAAATTTCTCGCTGACATATCCTGTACTTGCGTGCAGGTCCAGTTCGCAGCCAGCCGTATTGCGCAGCTGATTTTTATACAGCGGCACCGGATAATTATAGACATGGACGATGTCTGCCGGAACGCGGTAATCGCCATAATCAAGTGAAGTTACACGGGTATCAAAAAACCACTTTTCATTTCTTCCAAATAAATTAAAGGATCCTCCGAACTGCTCATTATTGCTTTTGGCAGTAAAATCGATGTTTCCTCCTAAAGTGTTTTCTTTAGGAAAAGGAACAGGTTTGATGTTTACAGCACCGCCAATAGCATCAGAGCCATAAATAAAGGAGGATGGCCCTTTTATAATTTCAACATGGTTTACCGCATACTGATCAATTTCAAGTCCATGATCAGCGCCCCATTGCTGGCCCTCATGTTTAATACCGTTTTCTACCACAATAACCTGATTAAAACTGAGTCCGCGGATTAGGGGCTTGGAACTTCCCGAACCAATTGAAATGGTCTTGATACCCGGAATCCGTTGAAGCGACTGCATCAGGCTTCCGCCAAGGTTACGCTGTATAAAACTGCTATTTGCTGTTTCTACGCTCAATGACTCTTCTTTCTTAGCACGGACGAGAGAATTATCCATAACAACAACTTCTTCCAGTTCTTTTACTTCCGCTTTTAGTAAAATTTGGAGGGATGCACTGATATTTTTGTCAGTAATTATTATTTCATGACTGATATATCCTATATGGTTAACTGTTATTTTTTGAGAATTTGCAGGAATAGAAAGGAATGAAAAATGACCTTGTTTGTTTGTAACAGTGGAGATCAAAGCAGGATAGAGGGTAATGGAGGCGTCTTCCAATGGTTTTTTGTCACTGGAATATACATTTCCTGATATACGAACCGACTGTGCCACAGTTTTTGTAACCAGAGCAAAACAGAAAAGCAGCATAAAGCACACCCTTAATAAATTTATTGTATTCCTTTTCATTAATGGCTTATAAAATTTTAATACTGATGCCTTTTATGGTTTGCCAGCCTTCCTTATCGGTTAGCCGAATTAAAAAATGATAATCTCCCGGGTCGATATCCCGGGGAATTGAAATTTCCTGCACTGCCTGATAACTTTTTAACCCTTTTGGAAGTGTAACCGAATTAATGTAAAGCATTGGATTAACAGGTTTTTTTACAGGGTCATTGCTGCAGTCGTTTACTTCAGTACTGTGATTGTGATGGTCAAAATTGTGATGGATGTCAAGGCTGTAAGACCCCAGTTCAGCATTGTCACTAAATAGGGCCCGAAATGTGATTTTCTGTCCGCGGCCGATTTCACTGCATTGAACCGGAAAAGCATCTGTTGACGAAAGGTCAATTACCGGATATTCTGTGTCGACAGTATCATTATCACTGCTGCAGGCTATAAAAAGACTTGCAGATGCCAAAACAAGCAGTACAAATTTTATTGATTTCATTGTTATTTATTTAATATTAGAGTTCTTATTCTGATAAATTATAAGGAGATTGGGATTGTTACAGACTGCGACCAGTTAATGTTATAAGTGGTATTTTTATAAACAACTACAAAGTTGTAATCGCCCGAAACCCAAGACCTGCTGCCGCTGATATCATGAGGTGTTGGAAAATTATTGTCTTTGGCCGATCCAATAGCCAGTACAGGCATCTCTCTGCTAATGTTTAAATTTTCATCAATTTCCGTATTAGAAAAACTACCGACCTTAGTGATGCCTTTATGCTCAATCACATCATAAACAATCACTTTGTTAAAGTCGATCTGGTCAATACTTTCAGGAGAGTGTTTTGCACTTTTACTGATTAGCAGCAGATACATTTTTCCGTCTCCCTTAACTCCAGAAAGTGTTATTTGGGAAAGGAACTTATCAGTTGCCTTAAAGCTCTCTCCCTCGACATTATATGTGCCATTCCTATAGAAAAAACCATCGTTTTTAAATACATTAAATATTGCCGCTGTAGGGGCTACCGGAAGGTTTCCTGGTGCATAGATGCTGATACTTCTCTTTTCTTCCAGTTGTGTGCCGTTTTGATCTGTCACAATGATTATAAAATCGTATTTGCCTTCTGCGGCTTCTGCGGGAATATCAAAATGCTTGTGGATGGTGGCATTTTTTGCCCCGGCGTATTGTGTCCAGGTGATTTCATGTGACCATGCCTTAGAGTAAGTTTCTGTGCTTCTTTGTACAATTTTAATTTGAACGTTTTCTATTTTATCCCCTGCCATAACCTCGGCATTAAAATGAAAATCAGCACCGATAACACCAATCTCATTATTGCCTAAACCCAACTCAATCTTATCCATTGAAGGTTTAAGATTCTCCTGAGCTGAATCGTCATCATTGTTACATGCTGTGAAGGAAAAGGCACTTACAAAAAGTGCGATAATAGTTTTTGTTGTTTTCATTTGTTTGATTTTTTTCTTGTATTCATTTGTGTTATAATGGGATTACAGAATAAGGGAAACTGTTTATAAAGATTTGCTCATATGACACATTGCTCTCATTAAGAGGTAGTAGGTCATTAAACAAAAAAATAGGAAAGATTGTAAGAAGTAAGTTTTCCGGGACTAGACATGCAGGGCATTTATGGATGCTCTGGTTCTGTTTAGCCTGATACAAAATGCTGTAGTTTTTTAGATGTATATGGGAATTGAAGGCATCAAAACCAAAGACTGCTAAAAATTTTTTATGAGAAAGATTATGCAACCAGTTCCAACAAAGCAGTGTTAATGCTCTATTTTGAAATCATGGGATTCAAAATTGACAGCAATGATTTGTTTAGATTATTTTCATGCATTCTTAATGTACAGAAGATACTTCTACACAAGATAATGAAGGTAATAATTAGTAGGTTTATAAAAATTTAATCAATAAGAGTACGCATTTCAGATAGAAAACATAAATCTTAGTTGATAGTGGGAGGCGCACGAAGTGCAAATAAAGCCCCTTTAAAGAAATTAGAATAGGTTTTAGAGTAGAATGCAACATACAAATGGGTAGTAGTACAATTTAAAAAAGAAAAAACAGAGAAAGAAAATGTGGCAGCCGGACTTATTTTAAAGTGGCATATAGAACATTGTTCATTATCATGATCATATACCCTAAACTCACTCTGACCGGTGGTGTGCTCAACAGAAATTCTATGAGCCGAAGTATGACTATGTATGTGCTCATAAGAATGTATAGCCGGAAATAGTATGGCAAACAATACTATAAGCGGCATAAAAAGTTTTAAAAATGTAACCTTTTTTTTCATTCAAATGATTTTGCATTGGGAAATGCAGTAATTAGCGCAAATATAAAATTCTTATTTTTTAAACGCAACTTTGTTACATTAAAAATCAATTATTTTTTTTAATTTAAAAAACCAATGTAATAAGGATGGGAAAGGTGTTCTTACAGCAGTAAAAAAAAATACTACCAATGCAAGATCTTGCAGTGGTAGTATTTAAAAATTCCGTTAAAATTATTGAACAGTAATAGCGAATTTTACTTGCGCATCAGTTGCACCTCCGGCATTTGTAATATCTCCGGCAGCTACATTAGTACCGTTTTTATTTGGTTCATGCCTTAAAGTAATCGTAAGGTCCCCGGCTGCTTCGCCTGTAGTTACAAAAACGGACTGAAATTCCAATAACTTTAGCGTTAATATCAAAGTTGCTAGCGGCTGTGCCGTAAGTAAAAGGATTCAGAGTACCTGTTTTTTGATAGAAAATCTGGTGTTCATCTCCTTCAGCAACAATTTCAAGGGTGATATCCTCAGCTGGACTTTCCGTTTCATTAAGGAAGCTCACAACGCCATTGTAAGTTGTGTTTTTGGCAAATGGACCTGATACTGAAAAAACTGGTGCAGCAGGTCCATCCCCGTCAAGGTCTCTATACTTTAATGTTACTGCTGTTCCTCCTCCATCAGGTGTATATACGGCAGTTACAGTTGTTATAAGTTCCTCTTTCTGATGTAAACGCTACTGGTATAATATTAGAGGATTCGAACAGTCAGCCACTTTTTGGGGTCACCGTTTTTATTAAAGGAACTAAGACCGGAGTAGCTACGGACTTAGACGGGTCATTTTCTATTAAGGCGAAAATTGGAGATATACTTGTTACAAGCTATCTGGGCTATGTAAGTACAGAAGTAAAAGTTACAGGCAGCCAATTAAAAATTCGTTTAAAAGAAGATCGAAAAGCATTAGACGAAGTAGTGGTAATTGGATATGGTAAAGCAAAGAGAAAAGATCTTACAGGAGCAATATCTTCAATATCGGGTGCAGAGCTTCTTAAAACAAGTCCAACAACATTTGACCAGGCTTTGCAGGGTAAAGTAGCCGGAGTAGTTGTCCAGCAGACTTCCGGTCAGCCGGGTGGTGGTGTTAATATACAGATACGTGGTTTGTCTTCTTTTGGCGGCAGTTCTCCCTTATATGTAATTGATGGAGTTATAATTGGTCAAAGTTATGAGGGACGTAATGGTACAAATCCATTAGCAACTATCAGTCCTTCGGATATTCAGTCTATCGACGTTTTAAAAGATGCATCAGCAACTGCTATTTATGGTTCGCAAGCCACTAATGGTGTAATTATAGTTACTACCAAGAGAGGTAAAGACGGACCTTCGAAACTTTCTTACGAATTTTCAACTGGATTCCAGGAGAATACTAAGCAATATTATACTATGAATTTAAGGGAATATGCGAAGTTTATTAACGACAGGGCAGAAGTTTGGGGTTTTGATAAAAGACCGGAATTTGCTAATTCCCGCTATTTAGGCAAGGGTACAAACTGGCAAGAAGAATTATTCAGAAGAGCTCCGGTAACAAATCATGGACTTACTTTAAGCGGCGGTAATGACAGAACGCAATATTTATTATCAGCTGGTTATTTTAAGCAGGAAGGGATCGCTTTAGGATCTGAGTTTAATAGAGGTTCGCTAAGGGTAAATTTAGATACCAGAGCTACAGACTGGTTAAGAGTAGGGACAAGCTTACAATTAGCCCATATTGAAGAAAATGTAAATTCGACAGGTTCAATGCGCTGTGGGCTGTAACTGAAAGAAAAGGATTTCTGCGCCTCAAAACAGGAAGAATCGACACTGATTTTCTTCAGGCCAGAAACACGCTTACACAACGTACGATTGGACCAACAAGTTCAGCTTCTGTTGTCCTGGATGTTTCCAAAATGAAAGACGGCGATTTTGCCGGATTCTCAGTTCTCCAAAAAAAGTATGGATTGGTGGGGGTTAAAATTGACGCGGGTCAAAAGTCGATAGTAATGATTAATGCTGGTAATGATAAGCCTGTCGAAGTAGAGCGAATTCCATTGAGTCAAGACCAAATTTACTTCAGAATCGATTGCGATTTTACAGGCATGAACGATGCAGCTAAAAGCCTTTGGACTCTTAATGGGAAAGATGAAGCTAAATTTTCGTATAGCTTAGATGGAAAAGTATGGAATCCTATTGGAAATATATTGAAAATGAAATATGACATCCCGCATTTTATGGGCTATCGTTATGGTTTATTTAATTGTGCAACCAAATCAGCCGGAGGATATGCTGATTTTGACTTTTTTCGCGTGAGTAATAAAATCTCGGAAGTAAAATAGAACCTTGCTATATGTGAAACTTTAAAAATATCCATAATACCAAGATGATTTTTTAGAGAAACGAAGATGTCCTCCTAAATCCAGGTCTTTTACCTGGTGGAGGCATTTGGTTTTTTACCTCTGAAAAATTAAGTGAAGGATTGAAAACTGCTTTTTTCAGACGCAGGGTCATCTTGTTCCAGTTTGTTTCTTTTTCTCTTAGGAGTTTAACTTTTTCTTCGTGGTCTATATTTTCATGATGCAGTAAGGAATGAGAAGCCAGTGCTGGATTTCCATTGTATTTGTTCTGGTAAGCATCTAAATAGGTTTTTAAGGGGATGATGTTCCAAAAGAAAATGCATATCCACAAAATCTTTTATTCTTGTACCGTTTTGAAATATAGCATGCAGCTTCATAGCTCCTATGTCATGTAAAGATGCCAGCCTGATTCCCTGCTCGGTTTGAATAGGTTCCTGCCACGGGTATTTATGGGTTAGAATATCTACTTTAACTTTATAAATATTTTAAAAGCATTGTATTGTCAAATAGCTCCCTGGTTGTAACTGGATGCTCCCTGCTTAAATGAACAAACATAGATTGTACATCAAAATCCTGTGTGGAGAACAGATCCAAATCGATGCTTAATCTATGTCCTATCATCAGGCTTAAGGCAGTGCCTCCTGCAAGATTAATTCTTTTAGTTTTTCATATTTCATAAGACTTTGTAAGAAGTTCCCACATCTGGGGCGTAACAGTTTCTTTGTAGAGCATAATTTCATGTTTTTAGAAAATTAATTCTGAAAAATGCCTGCTCTTTTGAAATGTCCTTTGATGGCTTTAATTTACAGCCGATTTTTCCAATTTTAAAGGTTTTAGATAGGGTTATATGGATGATCCCCAGCTCAACGTATGACATTTGGCTATTTTAACAGCAATTCTAACTTTGGTATATAAGCAAGGAGAGAGGCAGAGAATTAAAGTCAGCCGTCGCAAGCTCATGGTATTGTCACATATCAACACATTGCCCACTTAGCATAAATATTTTAAACAGCTTCATGATTTGGGCTATATTAAATATATGCCTTCTTACCATCCAGGTTATAGAAGTGAAGTTGAATTATATCAAAAGAGGTTATCTCATGATTTTTTTTCTATTATTGTAAATATTACAAATATATCTTTAAAATTTTCACGATAAGAGCTTAATTTACGAATTTGACCTCTATTTTTTTCAATTTACACCCCTTAGAATTTTCTTATTAAACATTTCTTTTGTATTTGCTATTACTAGAATTTAAGACTACGAAACATAATGTTATTAAAGGTGTTTTTTTTAAATAGTCTTTGATTTTAGAAATAAAAATATGGAAATATCATATTATCAGGAAATCAAGTTAAGACAGTCATTATTTCCACAGTCTTTCTAATATGTAAAATGGTTAAAAAATAGCAACAATGCAAACAATGGATCCAAAGAAGCAGAAAATATGGTAAATATTGGAGTTCATTCTACAATTAAGGAATTCAAGGAAAAAAAAATGAAGTGTTGCAAAAAGCAATTATAAAATAATAAATCTTAAACCGTTAAGTAATGGTTAAGCTTAAAAAAACGATTTTGTTTAAAAAACTATTCATGACAAAAAAAAAACTAAAAGACGCAAGAACTCATAAAGGACTATCGCAGGAACAATTGGCAGATTGTATTGGCATGACACAACCCAATTACAGCCGTAGAGAAAATGGCAAACATCCCATATCCAATACCGAGTGGCTAAAAATAGCCAAAGTACTTGACGTAAACAAAGACGATATTTATGAGGAAGATAATATCAAGACAGTTTACAAAAATATAAAAGAAAATAGTCCCGTTAGTATTTCAGGAAAAGTTCATTATTTCAACATGCCAGATTTTGTTCTGGAGCATATTGATTTTCTAAAAGAGGAAAACAGGGTACTAAAAGAAAGATTAAAGGATTATGAAGTGGATTAACGAAATTTCACAATCTTACAAATCTTTTGGAGCACCAATTTAATAACTTTCGAAAATCAAATTACTGGTTATATTGTTTTTTACATTTTAAATAATGTATCCACAAAATTATATTTAAACCAAAGTGAAATGTAATTAAAATCTTAAAACCGGAATTAAAATTAAGGTAGAAACAAGCTGCTATTATGTAATCAATAATATCAAAAAAAATTATGCGTATCATATTCGTATAATTACGCATAAGACTTGCGAAGAATTCCTTTTATTTTTGGTACAAATTAACTTACTTTCGTTTTTATATGAAACGTAAAATATACGTGGCTAGAAACTATTTGTAAGGCATTTTAAAAAACATATTTATTAATCATCTAAAAAAAATTAAAGATGAAAAAGTTAAGCTTAAAAAATTTGAAAGTGTTGAAAATTTCTGACAAGGAAAAATCAACAATTATGGGTGGGTATGGAGCCTCATGTAATGGTTCTTGTGCTATGTCATGCAATAATACTTCAGCGTGGCCAATAGATTGTGCATCTAAATATATTGATTGCAGACCTTACTAGCCCTAATTTTTTTAATAATTTAAAAGTGATTTCTAGTAATAGATTTCACTTTTATTTATTTAGCTATAAGTTTTAAAATATTTGTAATTATCTAAAAAAATAAAGATGAAAAAATTAAGTTTAAAAAATTTGAAAGTAGTTAAGATTTCAGATAAAGAAAAAGTAGCTATTTCGGGGGGCTATGGACCGTCTTCCACGGTAGAATGTGATGGTGCCAGATCAGCTTGGCCAATAATATGCGCTTCTCAGTGGTCTTGTTAATTAATCATTTATATTTTCATTCAATATGAGAAAAGTTTATTATATTTTTATTATAATAGTTCAGTTTGCATTTGGTCAGGAAAAAGTATCTGAGACCCAAAAACTAGCCACCACTTGCAAAGTTTGGGGCTACTTAAAATATTATCATCCAAATGTTGCCGATGGAAGTAAAAATTGGGACGAACAATTGTTTCAGATTTTACCAAAAGTTGACAAAGTACAAACTGCAACGGAATTTTCATTGGTAATGGAAAATTGGATTACTTCATTAGGAGAAGTTAAAGGATACAAAGCTGCTAAGCCCAATTCAAAAGTTGACTATTTTACAAAAAATATTGATTTTACATGGATTGACAATTCTAAGTTATTTTCTAAAACCTTAAGGAATAAACTCAAATTTATTGAAGAGAATAAATATCAAGGGAAAACATATTATGTTCAATATGGCGAACCTCTTTTAGACTTTAAAAAAGAAATTAAATATTCAGATTTTAAATGGGTCGATAGAAATTTACGCCTTTTGGCACTTTTTAGATATTGGAATTATGTAGAATACTTTTTTCCATATAAATACCAAATGGATCAAAATTGGGATGCAGCTTTAAATGAAATGTTGCCTAAATTCAGTAACCCTGATTCTGAAATAGATTTAGTTTTGGCAATGAAAGAACTAGTGACAAAATTAAATGACACCCATGCCTCTTTTTCTTCTTTTAAATTGTTTGACTATTTTGGCGATAAATGGATGGCAGTAACGATTAAGATCATTGACGAAAAGGTTGTTGTGACTGGTTTTCAAAATGATTCATTAGCAAAAATCGACGATTTCAAAGTTGGGGATGTAATCACAAAAATTGATGGAAAAAAAATAGCACAGATTATAAAAGAAAATAAAAAATATGTTGAAGGCTCTAATCCGAGTGCCGTTCTTGATAGATTTTATTGGGTTATCCTTATGGGCAAATCAAATACTGCTGAAATTGAATTCATTAGGAATGAAAAGGCATCTCTTAAAACAATAAAAAGGTATTCATATCAAGATTTAAAAATTCAATTTCCAGAGAAAGAAAAGTGGAAGCTATTATCAGGCAATATAGGGTATGTTAATCTAGAGGCGTTGGAAATCAATGATGTTGCAACAGTTATGGAGCAATTTAAAAATACAAAATCAATAATTTTTGACATCAGAAATCATGGCAATGATACTAATTTTGCCATCGCTGAATACTTAAATCCTTCACCAAAAGAGTTTGTCAAATATATAGATCCTGATTTAAGTTACCCTGGCCGGTTTATTTGGAGAGCAGGAATTGAAAAATGTGGAAAAACTAATGCTGAGTATTACAAAGGGAAAGTGGTGATTTTAGTAAATGAAAAAACATTTAGTCACGGTGAATATACAGCAATGGGTTTACAAGTGGCTCCAAATGCAACAATAATTGGCAGCCAGACCTCTGGCGCAGATGGAGCAAATGCACATTTTCAAGTCATTAAAGGATTTCAAACATCATTTACTTGCTATGGTGTTTTCTACCCTAATAAAAAAGAAACACAAAGAATTGGAATTGTTCCAGATATTGAAGTAAAACAAACTATTAAAGGAATTCAAGAAGGCAAAGACGAAGTTCTCGAAGGGGCTTTGCAATTTATTTCCAAAGGAAAATAGTTAAACCCAAAAAATCATGAAAAAATTAGCTCTTTTAATACTATTCACAATTAGTATTGCAGGATATTCCCAATCATTGGATTGTAGTAAGTTAAAAAACGGAAAATTTTATAGTAAAATTTCCACAAGCTCTTTTGTCATTAAGGACACAATCATGGAAGATTTTAACGGTGGTGATTTTCTTGTTTGGACTTGGAGTATAAAATGGATAAGCAATTGTGAATATGAAGCTGTTTGCACTAAAAGCACGAATGATTTTATTGCAGTTGGTGATAAAATGATTGTAACAATCAAAGTTATTGATGGCGACTGCTTCGAATTTAATAGAAATTTTTTAAACAAAAAGTTTGATGATGGTTCAGATACAAAGAGTTTTTATAGCTGTATTAAAAAAGATTAATAACTGTTAATTAACTTGAAAATTAATACTGTATGCAAGATATAATTTTGAAAATCGAAGAAAATATATGGAAATCAATACCTAATGAAAGAAGAATAGGCCTTTTGACAGGTCTTTCAGGAATTGCCTTGTTTTATAATTATTTGTACGAGGTATATGGAGATGACGATTTTAAGAATAAATTGTTAATTATAGTAGAAAAAATTAATACCTTATTGGAAGAGGAGGCCAGTATTCCAACCTTATGTTCGGGTATAGCTGGTTATGGATTAATGTTATTGCAACTGAAAAACACTGAAATTGAAATTGACGAAGATTATTTTGAAAGTATTGACAGTATACTTTTAGAAGATTTTGAAGAAATGTGTCTTAAAAATAATTATGATTTTCTGCATGGAGCCATGGGAATAGCCATGTATTTTATAGAAAGATATAATTCTAAAAAAAGTGAAGCGATTGCAACATTATTAAATATTTTTTCAAAAGATTTAATTGATAAAATTAATGAAAATTTTGAGGCTGTATTAGTCTCTGAAACCGCATTAGAAAATGGCCCTTGTTATTATTTTGGGATTGCTCATGGTGTTGCTGGGTATATTAATTTTTTAACCTTTCTACATGATAATTTCAAGGATTTAAAAGAGGATATTACAAAACCATTAAAAATCATTATATCATTCCTAACGTCTTACAAAAAGTATGATACTAACACAAAACAATTTTATCCCAATCTCTTTTTGTTAAATACAAATACAATTGTTAGTTCTCGACTAGCATGGTGTCAGAGTGATTTAGGCATATCAAATTCTTTATATAATGCTGGAATTTTCTTAAATGATGATTTATTAATCAAGGAAGCAATTGAATTAATGGATAATACAAGAAAAATATCATTTGTAGAATCCTCTGTTAATGATTGTGGAATATGTCATGGTTCTATTGGTATATTACTACAATACTATTTAGCTGGTAATAAATTCAATATTGATTTTTCAGATGAAATAGATAAATGGATGCTCGAAGTTAAAAACCGAACACATGATTTTAAAGAATTTTTAGCATTTAAAAACGGAACTTATCGAAAGGAAATTGATCTTCTGGAGGGTGCTACTGGCTTGGGTATGGCAATACTCACAATGGATGATAAAATTAATTTCAACTGGCTGAAAATAATTAATCTACATTGAAATATAAGTTAAATTGCCTAATTGGTTGTTTAATAATAGTATTATCCAATTGATTTAAATCCTAAATTTCTTAAACCTAATTAAATGATTTTTTTTGACACCATTGTAAAAAGAGTAACTAATTTTTCTATTCAATCTTTTGAGAACAATAAAAAAAACATTGCTTCTTTTTTTGCAAATAATGAATTATTTCAGCTTTCGATATTAACGTCATCTACAGTATTGTATGAAGATATTAAAAAAAACAAATCTGATAAAATTAAGGCTTCATTGTCTAAATATTTTATTCGAGCTCATTTTAATCCTACTCCTTTTGGCGTTTTCAGTAGTGTTGGAACCTTAAAATGGGGCGAATTTACGGCTATCAATAAGGATAAGACTGTAAAATTGAACGTTAAATATGATAATTTATTCTTAGCAAACGAGATAAATAATACCATAACTAGCAAATGGCATACATTAAGTTATTGTATTAACCCTACGATTCATTTTTTAAATGATTATAAAATCGGGTTCTATAAATCTAAAAATCTGCTAAATGATAAGATAGAATCGAGCTATGCAGAGATTGATTACGATGATGATTTACAATGGATTATTGATAGATTTAAGAATTGTATAAAAATTAGTATTGTTCTTGAAGAACTAATTTTGAGTGGTTTTGAAAGAGCAGAGGTAGAAAGCTATTTGTTTGAGATTATAGAAGCAGGGCTTATTATTGAGGAGTTTTTGTATTTTCCATTTGCGGCTAAGTTAGCAAATCAAAATAGTCAATTCCCATCAAATTTAGTTCAAGTAAAAAATTTTGAATTGAAAAATGAAAATGATTTTAAACTTTTTAAAGAGAATTACATTGAAGAACAAAAAGAATTTTTCCAAAACAATCAGGATCATAAATATTCGCATTCTATTAATTCTTTTGATTTAAAAGCAGGAAGCCTTGATGTTAACATTCAAGATAAAATAAATAGATTTATAGATTTCACAATAAAATACAATTCTGAAACTCAAGCCGTAAATGACACATTAAATAAATTTATCGGTAAACTATCAGATCGTTTTGTTGATGGTTTTATCCCTATAAACACAGTATTTAATCCTTATTCCGGTGTAAATTATACTTCTTTGAAAGATAATTACAAAATTAAGCTTCATAAGGATATTGTTTTAAAAATATTTGCATCAACAGAGAAAAATATTATTCTTAATATACCAATTAGTAATGATATAAAAATAAAGCAAAGGAAAATGCCCGCAACTTTTAATGTAATTTTAGAAACGTTGTGTTGCAAAACTACAGGGAAAAAAGTGATTTATATGCAGAAACTGGCTGGTGCTTCAGCTTTAAATATATTGTCAAGATTTACTGAAACTACTAATGATCTTTGCAAGGAAATTGTAAACTATGAAAAAGAAGTTCACTTTGGTAAAATTATCGCGGATATAAGTTGTATAGGTAATAATAGAACTATAAATATTGCGCCCGAAAAGCAAATGTATGATCATTGTATACCTATTAATACTTCATTTACGGAGAATTCAAATCCAATTTTTCTTAATGATATTTATGTACACTTAAGGGATGGAGTTATAGCACTAATTTCTAAGAAAAACAGACAACAAATTTTACCAAGAAAAACATCATTTATAAACCCTAATCTTTCAGATTCTGAGTTATATAATTTTTTATGCGATTTAGAGATTTATAACGAAGAGATTTATGGAGTAAATTTTGATTTTAATGGTTATGAATATTTTAATGCTTATATACCAAGAATATATCTTGAGGAAGATGTATTATTGTATCCCGCCCAATTATTATTGATCTATAATGATTTTAGCATTTGTGAATTCACAAACTATTTAAAAAGTAAAATCGAAGAACATTCTTTTAGTAAAATGATAAACTTTTTAGATATTAAAGGTAATTTGATTTTAAACACGGAAAGTGAAATTGATATTATTGAACTATATGAAAAATTAAAAAAGAGGAAATATTTTTATGTTTCTGAGTTTTTATATGAATTCTTTAGCCCTGAAATTGTAAGAGAATCTGAAAATTTCCCTCATGAATTAATTGTTAGTGTAAAAAATACAGATTATATAAATCATAATGCAAATTACAATTTCAGTGATTTAATTGAAAACAAGAATATCCCAATTTTTTCTGATTGGCTTTACATAGAGTTATATTGTAATTCATATGCAGATATAGAAGTCCTTAAAAGCATATATACAAATGCCTTTTTAGAAAAAAAATACAGCAAGTTCTTCTTCATTCATTATAGTAATCCGGATCGACATTTACGTTTGAGATTTAAGACTAACTCTTTAGAAAGTAAAGAATTAATTATTAAAATGGTTCATGATTTAAAGTTTAAAAAAACCATAGGTACTTATGTGATTTTACCTTATGATCAAGAAACGCATCGTTATGGCGGAGTAGAATTAATGGAATTTGCAGAAACTATTTTTGATTTAGACACACAGGATTTGCTGTGTACAATTATTGAAAAAGACTTAAATACAGATTCAATTCTTATAATATCAATTTTAAAAATAAAAAATTATTTAGATTTTTTTGGTTACTCGATTGATGAAATGATTGAATATTGTGAAAAATGCATAGTAAATTTTAGTGCCGAATTTGAATTAAATTCTCAATTAAGAAAAGAATTTAATAAAGAATTTTCAGAAATTAAGTTCAAAATAGGCACATACGAGTACGAGAGTTTTCTACATGACAATTCACTAAGAAACAATCTGCTAACACAACTAGAAAAGTCTAATTATCATTTAAAATCATATTCGTGGCTTATCATTCACATGAGTATGAATCGGCATTTTAATGTAAAACAAAGATTTAATGAGTTTAAGTCTTACTATTTAACTAAATGTTATTTGAATCAAATTAAATTTAAAAAACAATAAATATTTAAACTATCAGAATAAAGCATGAAAAAAATAAGCTTAATTAATGTTTTTACGGGAGAATTTCCTTGGTTTTTTAAACTCTTTTTAAAATCGTGTGAAACTAATCCTACTATAGATTTTTTTATTTTTACGGATAACGTTCTTGATTATAAAGTGCCTCACAATGTGAAAATTATTCCTTTTACACTGGCAGATTTTAATCAATTGGCTACAGAAAAATTGGGTTTCACTATTGAGGTGGATAAAGGATATAAACTTTGTGATTTTAGACCTGCTTTTGGCGTCTTATTCTCAGAATATCTGAATGGATATGATTTTTGGGGCATTACTGATATCGATGTGATTTATGGAAGGATACGGGAGTTTATGACAGATGAATTACTAGAAGAATATGATACAATTTGCGTACGGCATGCTTTTATAACGGCTTGTTGTATGTTATATAAAAATAATGAATATGTAAACAACCTATATAAAAAAAGTAAGGATTATAAAATGATTTTTACTACGCCAAAAAATTATGCGTTTGATGAAACTAATTTTGAAAATTCACATACGTTTCTTGAAATACATGACATTTTAAAAATAAATTGCGAGATAGAAAGTATTCAGCATGTGATAGTAAAAGAAGTAGATAAAGGAAAATTAAAAGCACATTTTGATTTGTTTCTTTTTGAAGGAACTCCAGGAAAACTGAAATGGGATAATGGTTTATTTTCTTATAAAAACAAAATCGAATTTATGCTATATCATTTAATGTATTACAAGTGCAAT
Organism: uncultured Flavobacterium sp.; assembly: GCF_946478785.1. Next base: position 52,699 of record NZ_CAMLDD010000012.1, on the reverse strand, counting down.
ATTTTTGCAAACAATACCTTGATATGGGATAAAATACCAGATGTTTTCTATATAGACAAATTTGATTATAGGACTGATAATTCATTATCCACTCGTTTTAAAGTATTTTACAACGATACTGTAAAACCTTTTCTTTGGAATTCAAATAAAAGAATAGACTGCTTTTTATCTTACTTTTTATTTAGAAAAAAAGTAACAAATCTAGAAGAAGGAAATTATTTTTATTATTTAAATAAAGAAAAAATACTAATTGGAAAAAATAATGACGGAAACAATTATATTAAAATGAATCATACTAATGACATTTTATTATATAAAATGATTTTTAATAAAGGTTACTTTTTTGCTAAAAATATAGGGATTATCTGCAAAACAAATACAGATTATAGTAATCAGTACAAAAGATTTGATATGTTATACAGTACTGGTCATAGTAATACTTATGTTAAACTAGAGAATCACTTTTAAATCTGAATAATTGCTACAGCGAATTTGAAAAGACTATGACCACATTTGCTTAAAATAATTACAAAGCATTGATTTAATTGTTTTGAAGGTAATACTGAGAGGATAATTTTTTGATAATGGCGAGTGGTATTAGTGGGACATGAATAAGGATATTATGCCATCTTATTGATTTTAAGAAAATACACTCCGAATTCTAGAATACCGAAAAAATCTCAAAATATATACTTAAAGAAATGTTGATTTTTGCATACATATGAACAAAAAAATAATCATATTTTATAGAAGAGATTTTAGAATAACATTAAAATGATTAAATGTAATAATCAACCATAGATTGAAAAAATTCACCAATTACAAACAAGCAGACAGTAAGGATTGTGGTCCCACGTGTTTAAAAATAATAGCTAAACATTATGGTAAAACAATCCAGATTCAGGATTTAAGAGATTTTAGTGAGACAACTCGCGAGGGAAGTAATTTGCTTTATGTAAGTGATGCAGCAGAGAAGATAGGTTTCAGGACTTTAGGAGCAAAATTAGATGTAAAGGGGTTAGATGAAGTGCCACTACCTTGCATTTTACACTGGAATCAAAATCATTATGTAGTACTTTACAAAATAAAAAAAGAAACCTATTATATCTCTGATCCTGCTTTTGGTTTGATTGAATATAGCAAAGAAGATTTTATTAAATTTTGGATAGGAAATAATGCTGATGAATCGACACTGGAAGGTATCGCTCTATTGATTGAAACGACTCCAAGGTTTTTCCAATCTGAGTTTGATAAAGAAGATAATAAGGGATTAGGATTTGGCATGTTATATCAATATGCTTGGCGATATAAATCGTTTATGATGCAATTATGTATAGGTTTAATGGCTAGTAGTTTATTGCAGCTAATTTTTCCTTTTCTAACCCAAAGTATTGTAGATGTCGGGATACAAAACCAAAATATTCATTTTATTTATTTAATTCTTTTTGCACAATTATTTCTTTTTGCGGGGAAAACAGGATTGGAGCTTATTAGGAGTTGGATACTATTGCATCTTTCTACCAGAATAAATATTTCTTTGATCTCTGATTTTTTTATAAAATTAATGAATTTGCCCATTTCTTTTTTTGATGTAAGAATGACAGGGGATATTATGCAGCGTATTAATGACCATCATCGGATAGAAAAAATACTGACTACTTCTTCTTTAAATGTTTTGTTTTCGGTAATCAATATGTTTATTATGGGAGGTGTTCTGGCCTACTATAATCTTCAAATATTCTTTGTGTTTTTTGCAGGAAGCATTCTGTATTTTGGATGGATAACCTTATTTCTTAAACGAAGAAAAAAATTAGATTATAAGCGTTTTTCTGAAGTAAGTCAGGAACAAAGTAAAGTAATGGAACTCATCAACGGAATGCAGGAGATAAAATTGCATAATGCCGAGAGACAAAAACGTTGGGGATGGGAATATGTGCAAGCACGATTATTTCAGGTTTCTATAAAAGGATTGGTACTGGAACAAACGCAAACTATCGGTTCTTCTGTAATTAATGAGTTAAAAAATATTTTTATTATATTTTTATCTGCAAAGCTGGTTATTGATGGTTCAATTACACTAGGTATGATGTTAGCAATAAGTTCTATTGTCGGAAGTTTAAATGGACCAATTGGGCAGCTTATTGAGTTTGTGAGAGAGCTGCAGGATGCTAAAATTTCATTGGCCAGATTATCTGAAATTCATGAAAAAGAAGATGAATCACAACAAGCAATACATCAAACACACGATATTCCAAAAGACAGCGATATTGTCATAAAAGATTTGTGTTATCGTTATCTGGGCTCGGATGTTCCGGTTTTAGATAATTTAAACCTAATTATTCCTGCTCACAAAGTAACTGCCATTGTTGGCGTTAGCGGAAGTGGAAAAACAACTTTGATGAAATTATTGCTTAAATTTTATAACCCGGACAAAGGTCAAATCAATTTTGGAAATACACAACTCAAAAATATCGCTCAAAAAACATGGAGAGCCAATATTGGTGCGGTTATGCAGGAAGGTTTTATTTTTAATGATACTATTGCCAATAATATTGCAGTAGGAGTTGATTTAATTAATAAAGAACGACTTGTATATGCTGCGGATGTAGCTAATATCACGGAGTATATCTTAGGATTACCACTTGGTTATAATACCAAAATCGGATCTGAAGGGGTAGGAATGAGTACAGGGCAAAAACAACGGCTGCTCATTGCTCGGGCTGTCTATAAAAACCCTGAGATGTTGTTTTTTGACGAAGCCACTTCTGCCTTGGATGCTAATAATGAAAAAGTAATTATGGGAAAACTTGATACTTTTTTTAAAAACAAAACGGTAGTTGTTATTGCACATCGATTAAGTACGGTTATGAATGCGGATCAGATTGTCGTTTTGGATAAAGGAAAAATTATTGAGATCGGATCACATTCATCTTTAGTAGAACAAAAAGGAAATTATTTTGAATTGGTCAGGAATCAATTGCAATTAGGAAATTAATCATGGCTGAAGATAATACTACATTCGAATTAAGAAGCGAAGAAGTGCAGGCTATTCTTACTCGTGTTCCGCACTGGATGATTCGCTGGGGAACCGTTTTGATTTTTGGAATCATATTGATGCTTTTTTTTGTGTCGTGGTTTTTAAAATATCCAGATGTGGTGAGTACAGAAATTGTGATCACGACAAATATTCCACCGGAAAAAATAGTCTCAAAATCATCAGGTCGTATTGAAGCAATTTTGGTTAAAGACAAATCAATCGTTTCAAAAAATAGTACACTCGCTATTATTGAAAACACAGCCAATTACAAAGATGTTTTTTTATTAAAAAAAATAGTTGATGAATATAATATCAATAACCCCAGCAAAGTTTTTCTGTTTACTTTGCTAAAAAACGCGCAATTAGGAGAAATTGAAAATGCCTTTGCAGTTTTTCAAAGAGATTATCAGGCAGAACAATTAAATAAAAAATTACAGCCGTTTGAAGTTGAAAAGAGGGCACAGTTTTCTGAGAAAGTGCAAATTAAGGAAAGATTGGAAATTCTGCAGCAGCAAAAATTAATCAATGAAAGCGAATTACAGCTTCAGAGAAATGAAATTTCCCGTTTTGAAATTTTATTTAATAAAGGAATTATTTCGGCTCAGGAAATGGAAGTTAAAAAATTGAGTTATCTTCAGGCTCAAAAAAATTACAAAAGCCTCCTCTCATCAATTTCTCAGCTAAGATCCTCTTTGATTGATAATTCAAAATTAAGTCAGAATTCTCAAATAAGTGGTACAAAAGAAGAAGTTACTTTAGAGAGAAACATGGCACAATCTTTTTATCAACTCAAAAAGGTAATAAAAGATTGGGAATTGGCGTATACCTTGAAATCTTCCGTAAGTGGAGTGGTTACTTTTTTACAAGTTTGGACAGAAAACCAAACGATAAATATTGGTGATAATGTCTTTTCTATTATTCCAGACACTAAAAATGGTTTTGTGGGAAAAGTAAAAGCCCCAGCACTAAACTCTGGAAAAATAAAAGTAGGCCAGAAAGTAAATATTCGTCTGGCAAATTTTCCTGATAGAGAATATGGTGTTCTAAAAGGAGAGATTCATAACATTTCATTAGTTCCGGACAAAGACGGTAATCTGTTGATTGATGTCTCCTTTCCAAATGGATTAAAAACATCGTATAAAAAACAAATTATTTTTCAACAGGAAATGAAAGGGAACGCCGAAATAGTAACCGAAGATTTAAGGCTGCTTGAAAGGATTTTGTATCAGTTTAAAAATATTTTTGAACAGGTTTAACCAAATAAGGTTATGGTATAAAAAATCTGTTCAAGTTTATGTTAATCTCTATTTAAATATTTCAATGAATAAACACTGTGTAATAGCTGCTGTAGGCAAAACAAGTTTACATCCCCAATGGATTTGTAAACGCTCTAAATTTGATCTTCATTTAATTGTTTATGATGACTCTTATGAATTGTTTAAAAATGATTCTTTGTATGTTACCGAAGTTAAAGGATGTAAATTCAAATTAATATATAATTATCTGCGTAGTAATCCTAACTTGATTAGTCAGTACAATTACTTTTACATGCCTGATGATGATATTTCAATAAATAGTGCTAATATTAAAAGGTTGTTTAAGTATATGAAAATACTTAAATTAGACTTGGCTCAGCCAGCTATTGCAAATTCATATTACTCCCATGATCATACTGCAAAAAATAAAGACTTTTTACTCCGATTTACAAATTTTGTTGAAATCATGCAGCCATGTTTTTCTAGAGAAGCTCTGAAAAAAGTACTGTTTACTTTTGATGAATCAAAAAGTGGCTGGGGTATTGATTATCATTGGGGTGTAATTTTAGATTTTACTAAAATGAATATCGCAATAATTGATGATGTAAGTTCTGAACATACCAGACCTGTGCAATCCGACCACCACGAAGAACTAAATGATTACATGAAAAAGTATAGTTTAAGTTTTGATATTTACGATATTAAACTATGAAGGAATATGATTTCCTGATTGTAGGATCCGGATTATATGGAGCTGTATTTGCACGAGAAATGACAGATATTGGTAAAAGATGTTTAGTAATAGATAAAAGAAACCATACCGGGGGAAATATTTATTGCGAAAAGATAGAAGGCATTAATGTACATAAATATGGACCACATATCTTTCATACAAATAGTAAAGAGATTTGGGACTATGTTAATTCTTATGTAGAGTTTAATCACTTTATATATTGTCCACTTGCGAATTATAAAGGGGAGTTGTTCAATCTGCCTTTTAACATGAATACTTTTTATCAATTATGGAAGATTAAGAATCCAGAGGAAGTAGCTAAAAAAATTGAAGATCAAATTGTAAAATCAGGGATTAATATTCCTAAGAATCTCGAAGATCAAGCCATTACAATGGTAGGTACTGATTTATATGAACTTTTTATCAAAGGTTATACAGAAAAACAGTGGGGGCGTAAAACAACTGAGTTACCAAAATCTATTATTAAGCGTTTACCTGTCAGATTTGTATATGATAACAACTATTTTAATGATAAGTATCAGGGAATTCCTATTGGCGGATATAATAAATTGATTGATTGTCTTTTATCAGGAATTGAAGTACAAACAGGTATTGATTTTTTTGAGCATCGAAGTGAAATTTGCAAACTAGCTGATAATATAGTATATACAGGTAAACTTGATGAGTTTTATAATTATAAATTTGGGCATTTACAATACAGAAGTTTAAGATTTGAGCATGAGTTCATGAATATTCCGAACCTATCAAGGTGTTTCGGTAATAAACTTCACAGAAAGTAATATTCCGTACACCCGCATTATAGAACATAAACACTTTGAATTTGGCAAACAACCAGGAACTCTTGTAACTAAAGAATACCCTCAGGAATGGAAACCGGGTTTGGAGGCCTATTATCCAATAAATGATGTCTATAATGAAAAAAAACTTAAGTTATACAATGAATTAGTAAAAATGGAAGATAAGGTAATCTTTGGTGGACGCCTGGCAGAATATAAATATTATGATATGCATCAGGTAATAGCTTCTGCATTAACAAAAGCAAAACACTTTAAAAGTTAATATATAAGAGTTTAAACGATCTAACACTCATCAATACTGAATTTGTATTCTTAACTTATGTCACGACTCTCTCACAAAACTTAAATTGATAATATTTTTGTCTTTTTGGAGCAATATAATTCCGAACCATTATTTTGAACCGATTATTATGGGAATTGACAAGCGTTCAAAAAAGAGCCAACTATAAATGCGCTCAGAAAATGGACCATATTTTTTTTGACTTTTATATTTTTGTGACAAAAAAGGTATCCACTCCAAAATTTCTTGAGTTACGATTTGCCATTAAACTAAAAAATGGTGTCAATTGAAGTAATAAGCTTAATGGATGAAAGTATTTTATATTTTGATTTAAATGATCCTAAAAAAACAGGACAAGTTTTCAGAAATTTATTGTTCTAAATTTTATCTATAACGATAATGAGGGGCACCAGAAAGTATTAAGTACAATAAGAAGGCAGTTTTCGGAATTTAAGGGTATACATATAAAGAGAAGCAGATTAGATTTTTAGATAAATTTATTGCAGTAATGCAGGAGCTTAAGAGAAGACTGGAAAGCTGGTAGAATGTAAAGGAGACAAAATTAATAATAAGTAGAAAGCTCACCAATGATGAAGAAAGAAAAGAACAATCTTATGTGATGGATGTGAAAGAGTTGACAGAGTCTGTATTGGCAAGGCTGGAAAGTATTGATTCAAAAATCAGTCAGGGGAAAAGTTTTGAAGCCTGAATATTACAGAAATGAAGATTTAAAAAAGATGTTCGGGCTGTTCAATAACACTATTATAAAGTACAGGCAGACCGGAATTCTGCCCTATACCAGGCTTGTGGGTATCTTTCTGCATGAAAGCGGCAAGATCGATAAGATACTCAGAAGCAACGAATCATAGCCTTACAACTATTGGTCGCCCAGGGCTTGAAAAAACAACACAAAAATAGATTGGTAACCTAAAAGAAGGTCTTATTCCCCACAACAATATGTATTGATCCATCTTTTTGCCTAATCCCCAACTTTTGCAACTGATCCCCTTTTTCTAGCAGGGTTCGATACCATTCTCAACGAAAAAGCCTTTAAACACTAGTGTTTAAAGGCTTTTGATTTTTAAAGTTTCTTTTGAAACTTCTACTGGCGGAGAAAGAGGTTCCGCGGATTTTATGTCAATCCCAGTAAATACAAGGGGTTACAATATATTATTTAAGCAAGGGTCACCTATAGGGTCACTTAACTTACAGCGTATTAAATATTACAATATCAAAGATAAGAAATAAACAATTGTTGTGGCAATTATTGCCCCTAAAAGTTTCGAACCTAAACTTATTAGTACTTTAATTTTGCTGAGGTTTTACTTTTCAAAAATAACATGTGCCACGATTCTGCCACAAAACTCAGATTTCTTTTTTATTCTTTATTTATAGAGTAGTATGATCCAGAACTCAAATTTTAAATTTTTTATTTATGGGTGTTCGCAAGCTCATTGAAAAAAGGATACGTATAGGATATTCAGAAAATTGATGTAACTCAGAGAATAAAGATATCTAAATTAATGGAATATGCAAACATGAAATGGCAAAATAACTCCAATGTCTTTCATTGGCGTTATTTGTCTTTCAGCCCCGCCCGAACAAATGTCGAACTTTTTTTGGGAGATTTGGAGCAATTGGTTCAATATAAAGTTGAATTAAGAAGTTTGTAATTTATACTTTTAGTTTCTAAATATTGTTAGATTAATAGGATGGTGATTAATATTACTTATCACTCATGGTTTTGTTTTCTTAAAGTTTTCAATACTCAGCATAGTTCATAATGGTAATCTATTTTGAATGAATAATTTATTACTCTTAACCCGTTGGGTGTAATTAAATTGTTTGATTCTTAATATTGTTTATTGGCCTATAAAGATGAATTTATTGATATATTGACCAATGTTAATGCCGTTTTTTTTGCTAAAATTCTTGTTTTAAACCCTTCAAAAGTTTTGGCATAATTGTTTCTAATTCTGAACTGATCACATAGTTGTGAAAATAATGTTTCAATTCTTTTTCTGGGTTTCTAAAGATATAAGATTGTGGCTTATAATCTTTTTGATTAGCTCTTTTTCGCGTTTCTAATTTTATATTTACTGTTTCAACAAATCTAACTCAATGTTTTGAGATAAGTAGCCTATATTACTAAGTGACACATAATCAGATATTTGTTTTTTTGTGTTCTTCAAAAAATGAACATCTTGAACTTCTGTTTTCATAATATCTAATGAATGGAAAATTCCATTTATAGAACAAGTTCCATGCAGTTTATATCCATAAAACCAACTGTTTTGAGAAGCGCAAAATCCTTTGAAGGAGCTGTTTCAAATTCATTTTTACAGATTTTAATTCTCATATGACGTGTAAATTTTCAAATCTCCAGCGCATGCTATCCAAGATGGAATAAACTTCAAATTCTAAAAATCGAGAAGCTAATTTTGTTCTTAATTCTTCTAAAAATAAAAACAGTTTTCGTCTTCTTTTATTGAACTGACTTCGCTCAATTAAGTTAGGCATTTGTTGCTTGTTAATCTCCTTAAATAAAGAATTTTCACTGTCAATAGACATAAATTCAGCAGTCAAACTTAATGCAACTACTTCTAAGTCAGACATTTTTTGTTTTCTGCCAACATCCGATTTGTACTCTAAATTTGCAATTCAAAGAACTTATAACTTCTAAAATTCCAAAATAATTTTTTACTATATTTGTCATAGATATTAGTTTGTTTGTTGGATTCAAGATGTTGATTTTTAGCATCTTGGCTAATATGTAGTTAGTTTGTTTTACTACAAATAATTACACCCAAAGGGTCACTTTTAATATTGATATATAAACAGCAAATAAAATATAGAATGAATTTTAGTTTAGCTAAATGTTTGGAGAAAGATATTGTAAGTTTACAAGATGATTTTGGCAGATAAGAGAAACTATAATATTTATAAATTAAAAAAAATAGAGTAAAGAAAACTTAGTTTTTTTACTCTATTTTTTTTTAAATTGGGTGTTCTTGTTTTGTTGAATAAAATTTTTAGTTTTTTGTTGTAAGAATTAGAAAATTAATAGAACAAGTTAAAGAAATATTTAGGACTAGTGATTAGTCCTTTTTAAATTTCTTATTTTATAAAATTAAGATAATAATATACCCAGTATACCACTTTGAATTCCTTCAATCATAACTGAGATATTTGTTTAAATATATATAAACTATAAATTTAAACAAATATACCATGAAAAATCTTTCAGATCACATCCAAGAAAGCTTTGCTACTAAAAAAGAGGAACAAACAGTTGTAGAAAATCTTAATGACGATAAAGAAGAAATTGTTAATGAAGAGAAATCTGTTGAACAAGAAAAACCGTCTGAATAGACGGTTTTTCTTGTATTTCTAATGCTAAGTTCTTTATAAAAGCAAACAATATAACATGTAAGATCACAAATTGAGAAGGATGTATTTATCCTTATTAAATACAAATTGATCTTTAATACATAAACAGTTGATTGCGTAGTATATGGTGGGTTCTATATTATAGATGTACTTAATAATTTTTTCTTAATTAAAAACTTAGATTGTTTAGAAATATAAGAGTTGTTAATAATATCGAAATTAGATAAATAAAAATTAGATGAAGCTTTTTGAATATCATTGTCTAAATTTTTTATAGATGATAAGGAACCCAATAAAATTTTCTGACCATCAAATAAACAAGAATAAAATCTATCATTAATGCCATTATTAACTAATAAATCAAATACTATTTTACCAATATATTTTTTCTTTTTTAATTCTTTTTCAACATCATAAATATATTCATCGAGCCTTGAATAATCAATGCTTAATGCTAAAAAACCAAACTCGTTGTTTTCAGTCTTTTGTAATATGTATTTATTATTTTCCATATTATTTTTTGATACTAGTAAAACTTTTTTCAATCAAATCAAATGATGTATTTATTATATTTATAGCTTCTTGAAAACTTAAAACTCTTGTAGTTGAAATAATTCCATCTACATGAAATACACTATTTCTATGAGCAATGAAAAAGTCATACATTTTACAAATTGCAATTTGTGTCTTTGAGCATTTTACATCTTCTTTTGCTAAATCAGTTAAAGTAATTTTTGATCCTTGCTTAAGGATATAATCCTTAAAACCATCTTTATTATTTATTACAATTCCCTTCTCAAAGAATAATTGCTTTATCACACCTTCAAGGCCTCTTAAAGCAGGAAATGCTAAAATAGAATAATCCTCAAATTCCACCGAAATTTTATTAGCCAATAATGACGGACTAATTATACTTTTTATTTTTTCTTCTAAATATTGACTTGCAATAGGTAATTTAATTTCTAATTCTCCAATATAATCAGCAGGAGTTAAATTATATTCATAAAATTCTAATTGACTACTAATAATTTCTTTAAATGGCATTAATTCTGACAGAAGAAAAATAATGTCATTGAAAAGTAATTTTGGTTTTCCTTGCGCTTGAAATGAACCATTACTATGGTGATGCAAGGTTATATTATCACCTTGATGACCTTTGATTTTTACAATTCTATGATTTTTCTGTGTTTGATCACTTTCAATTGTGTTTTCTTCTAACAAAAACTCAACCAAAACATCAAAATCTTCTTTTCTAATAGCTTTCAAATAAAAACTATTAGATTTAAATACTTTTACTGAACAGCTTTCTTTAATTAAAGTTGCAATTTGTAATGATAAATCTTGATTAGCTCCAGTTTTATATTGTAATGTTGTGCTACCGTCATTTACATAATGAATGTTTAATGATGCAGTATTTTCCCCAGTTGCTACAAATTTATAAACGATTAAAACATCTGACTTTGTATCTTTTGTTATTTGATATTTTCCAGCTAAATTTTCATTTAAAACACTTTCTATTTTATTTCTATTAATATTAAGTCCTTTCATAAAGTAAACAAAAGTAAGTGTTTTTAAATTAAATATTTGATCTTTAGTGTTTTCTTAATAAAAATTTGGTTTATTTATTAAGGTATTTTTGTCAAATATAACAAAATATTCTTACGTTTTACATTTATGTGAAATATCTAAATCCCGCTCAATGTGCAGGATTTAGATTCATCCTACTAATAACATCTACTTGTCGTATTATAATACGTTGATAAATTATATGATTTTACAGATTCTTCAATAGAAGCTTTGTTATTATAAAATGATAAATTATCACGTTGATTTTCTAATTCTCCTATTTGTTTTAATTTGTCATTTAATGAATCAAGGTTTTGATTAAAACTTGATTTTTCTTGTTTTGTAAACGTATTAGTATCGTATTTCTTTTGACCTATTCTATTCAAATATGTATGTTTTCCAATGATAGCATTACAAGAATTTACATTTGTTTGTGCAGATTGTAATAAAGCCAAGTATTTACTTTTCCACATTTTATACTCTGATGTATTCCCAAGATTTTGAAATTTGGCTCTTTCAACTACGCCTGTTAATTGAAGGATAAATTGATTTGACATAATGTAATACAGTTCATCAGTTCCTGATTTTTTGATGATTGGAAAACCGATGAATTCCTCATGCTGATTGTAATGTTCATTCGATTGTGTTATTAGCTCATTTTTCATGAATTTGTAGGCTACATCATTTGTAATTAATGAGTGTTTTTCAGGCAGCTCTATAAAATCACCAGATAATATACTTATGTCTACAGGATTTTCTTTAATCACATATACTGATTTCTTAATAATCTTATCAGATAATACTTTTCCTGTTTCCGTTTTTGGTACTTGCAAAATTTCCTTAGAAACTTCTAAATACATTCTGTAATTATGTGTCTTTTCTGGTTCAACAATGTTATAATGTGAAATTTCAAATTTAAAGGTTCTTAAATCATTCTTATTAGCACGTTTATCCTTTTCATATATCAGAATTTGCCTTTGCGGAGTAGTTGCAGTATTATTCTTTGTGTCAGGAGTAGTTAAGATGCTTTGAAGTTTAATTCGGTTATCATCGACTAAAACTTTTATGCCGTATTTGTCTGCTAATGCTTGGGAATCAATTAAGAGTTTTTCTTTGATCTCATATTTTTCATCAGAAGATAAAAATGTATCAATATTTTGTGAAATGATTTTGATAGCGTCCTGCTTTTCTGAATTTGCTTTTAAGGCATTATTGTATTCATCGTATGCAGATTTGTATTGCTCAAGTCGATGCTGTTGTCTTTTGTATCCAGTAGTTAATACCTGGGCAGTATCAAAAGTTTTGTAATCTACTTCTTGAAGTGTTACAGGATAAATTTTAAAGGATTCTAACTTGTAGGTTTCTACAACTTTCTTGGATAATTCAGGAGTGATAGTGAAGGTTTCCTGAGAAAATGTTTTCGTAGTAAATAAAAATGAGGAAGTGGAAATAATGGCGTACGCCAAATGTCTGCAGTACTTTTGATAGTGCTTTTTCATTGTGTGGTAATTAGGATTTATAAATGTTTATTGCAAAAATAAGCGTGGACATTTACACCACACTAAATCCAGGATTACCACACCCTTAAACAAGCAATGATGCAAAGCCACGCCATGACGGCGTACCTTACATACATTATTTGCTTGTTAAATCGAGAAGCCGTTGAGCTTCAGAGTGGTAATTCGGATTTAGCAATAACGTAATTAAGCACGAATATTTTTACAATACAAAAATAAATAAAAAGGATGACGTGGAACAATGAATAGAAACAATGTTTTGACTGTTTGTTAACAGATTGTTGTTTTATTATACATAATTCAAAAATCTAATGTTATGTTCAAGCTTCATCTATATAAATTTTTATGTATCTTTATTCCTTATTTTAAAAGGAAGTTTATGAATAAAGATACCATGGTAAACTATGTAAACAATACAGTTAGTAACCACATTAAAAACTATAATAACAGATCTTTTAATATTACACAAGGGATTATTACATGTTCAAATACCGTAGGTCAAGAAATTAAAATTGGATACAACGTAACTTATCAGAATATTGGTTTTGTTATTTCAATAAAATATTTTGAAGATTCTGTTGAAATTAAATTTAGCGGAAGTTTAAATAATTGTGAAGAGGAATTGGCAGAAATTACAAACTTCTTTACTTATTTCCGTTCAATAAATAAAGATGAGTTGAAAAAAGTATTCAATCTTTTTCAACTATATTAAGATTTTTTATTTGGGAAGTCAATTATATGAATTAGTTCTTCAAACACAATCCTCAAGTCATCTTTTAATTTATCAACATCTGGCTTTCGTGAAAAATAACGTCGATTATGAGCACTTAAATCTCCCATTTTTTTTATTTTAGGAATGCTATCCTTTGCATTTCGACCGATATTCCATGTTGATTCATTTTTAAATGAATCAATTAAAGCGCTTAAAGCGAAAAAATTAGATGTATTATCTTGTATTCTAGATACTATATTATGACTTTCGAATGCCTCAATAATTAAAGTTTCTAATAATTTTCTTGTCATTACTGCACATGCATCAAATAGACCATAATCATAACAAGCCGCAGTCTGTTTGGCAATAGATTCTAAATAACCGCGTGTATTAGTAAATAATTCTAATGGGAAATATGCATCGGTGGGGTTTAAATCAGGAGGAACATTTAATATTGTATCTATTTCAGCTTTTCTTGTCCTTTCTAAATGATATAATCCGTTTTGAACGATAAATTTCGCAGATTTGCTTTTAGTCTTCTTTGAGTTAGTTTTTAGATAGGCAGGTATATTTGAATACTTTGAAATCTTTAATATATCAAAACAAGACCCAACATCTTTATTACTTACACCTTCGTTACTTTCAAGTACAGTTAAAAAATAAACAAAGAAATCAATTTTTGTACTTGCTGAAATATTGTTAAAGTCTTTAATATTGGATACAAATTTTTCTAATGTCATTTATTCAAATCTTTTAAGTAATTTCTACCTTTAAATGTAAGAGTAAAACCTGAATTACTTGTATCAATCCAACCTTTGCGACTTTTTGAATTTCTTATAGTTTGAGGTAAATTTTCCGGTATTCTCAATTCCAGATTATCATAACAAGTATAAATATGACTGGCTGTAATTGATGCTGTTTTTAATATCTCTTCTAAGTAGTACACAAAAATTAAAATTCTTTCGAAATCACTTTTGCATTGAAATTTAGCATGAAAATCTATTAAACTTTCTTTCTTTTCTGGGTAAAAATTTATCTCCGTTAGTCTTTTTAAAGATTTTACTTCTGAATTCTTTGACCCGCTTTTTTTAGATGTTTTATTTTCGACCGATACGGCATCAACTATTGTCTTTTTTGATGAGTTCGATTTGAATTTAGGAGCACTACCAGATTCACGACTTATGACTTCTACAGCTTTTTGAACACCTAGTTCAATTAAATGAAAACCGTCATTTAATGGGTTTATATATCCAGCTTTCACCGCTCCCTCTACACTTCTTGTAAAGTTATTAGAGAATGACTTATTCTTTCTATTCGATTCTTTATGTTTCAATATCACATCTTTTCGTTGAAAAATTGACTTTCCAAAATCCGAAGCATAATATGAATAAACAACAATCCATTCGATTTCTGAACTTGGTAAATTTTTAATTGCTACTGATAAAAGGGTCGGTGGCGTAAAAGTTTCAGCTACTATTTTCTGTATTTCAGAAATTTTCTCTTTCGGTTCAATGTGTGGATCGATAACTTTGTCATCAATCAATTCAGCATCAATTGTAGATTCAGCATCAATTGTAGATTCATCAAAAATCTCACTTGGAGCATTTGCAATATATTTCTGATTAGAAGGATTACCGATTCTTGCAGTGTAAGTGTCTTTTAAAATACCAGCAAAATCTTTACCCACAGTGTCACTAAATGTAGCTTCAATTATTCTGTCTGTTGCCGTTTCATGTAATCGGAAAGTATTTAAATTTTGAGAAAAATTTGTCGAGTTCCCATTCTGTAAATCTTTTGGGGTTCCGCAGTTTGTGCAACCAAGATTGTCCTTTTCTAAAAAAGAATTACAAGATTTACATTTAAATTGAGTTAAACAACCTCCACAATAAAAACCAATTACAGGATATGGTTTTTCGCAATTAAAGCACGTATTTGAATTATCTGTTTCCATAATGTACTAAATTAACCATAAAATAATATGATATTATACATGCATTTTATAGTTATTCACTAGATTATTAACATAAAAATTACAAATTGATAATCACCCTTTTCTTATTTGCCACTAACTGCAATATCCACCAACGACTTCCCATCTTTCCTCTCAACCTTAGTTGCTGGAGATACTCTCGTTAAGGCATCTAACTCTTCATCTACAAGCTTTTCATTGAAAGCTTCTTTTAATGATTCATTATTAAGTGTTTCTTGAATATGTTGTGATAGTGGTTTCATAATTAGAAGATTTTATATTATTATATATAAAAGGTACTTTTTAATTATGCTCTACAAAATTTGATTTCAAAACTGCATAAGACTTTTCTAATTCGACTTTATTATTAAAGAAACGTTCTACTTTATGAAGATTTTTTAATTCTTTATTAACTAAGGTTTGAAGATCTTGCCTAAATAATCGAATGTTTTCCAAATGATTAGCTCCTAATTCATTATATTTTTGGTTCATTTGATTAACATCCCAATCATAATTAATGTTGTTAGTTATGTTATTTAAAAGAAAAACATTCAGTTCAGTTAGTTTAGACGATGTTGAAATGTCTAACCAGAATGAAGAGTCAATTGTTGAAGCGAGTAAAATTATAAATTGATCATAATATTCATTATTAAAAAAGATTGTCGGTATTACACTATTATCAAGTTGTGTTTGAAAACTAAGTTTTCCTGCTAGATCTTGCACTTTCTCAAAAGCATTAAATCTTTTCTCCAAAATTTTCTTGTAATAATCTTTTTTGTAATTAGAATTATGTAATATCCAATTAACTAAAGAAGTCAATGCAGCCGAAAGAACTGAACTTGATATTATTGCTGCTATAATTTGTGTTGTTGTCATTACCTGTGAATATTTTAGAAAATAAATATAGATATAATTGATCATACTTATGCTATCAACTCCTTATAACTTAACCTCTCATCAGAATTAATCAACGTCAGATTAAATTGTTCCCCTTGACTTAAAGTACGAATGTTGTAGCGATAGGCAAATTCATCACAGTAACGATGTAAATGTTTTTCGCTTGTAAAGTGATATATTCCGACAATGCCTCTTTTTAATAATCCCCAAAATCCTTCAATTCCATTTGTATGATATGATCCTTTTTTGAATAGTCCCAAGTTGTGTTTGATAATTTCATGCTTATACTGTTTATCCAATCCACGATAACCTCTCCAACCATCACTAACTATAATTGAACCCTTTTTCGCTTTTGAGTTAATTATAGCTTTTAGAGTTTTCCCACTTGTGTCCTTTACAACCTGAGTATAAACAAGACCTTCATTTAGCATTCCAAAAACAGGTGTTTTTGTTTTAAGACTTCTACCTTGTGTTTTCTCAACCTTTTTTCCTTTGCCACGATTCTTGTTCTTCCCTCCAACATACGTTTCATCAACTTGTATAATACCATCAAATTCGAAATCAACCTTATTACTTATTGAATTACGAATTCTGTTTAACATAAACCAAGCAGTTTTTTGAGTTACTCCAATAGATCTTTGCAATTGGAAACTACTTACTCCTTTTTTAGCAGTTGTAAATAAATAAACCGCCATAAACCATTTCTGCAAGGGTATTTGAGACTTTTCGAAGATGGTTCCAATTGTTACACTAAAAGGCAATCGACAATCTTTGCATTTATATCTACCTTTTTCTTCACCTCTTGTTTTTATTCGATAATGATTTTCACGTTGACTTCCGCAATGTGGACATATTGGTTCTCCGTTCCAACGTAATTTTTCTAAATGTTCACGACATGTTTTTTCTGAGTTTAAGCAACCCATCATGTCAAAGACGGATTTAAAAATTTGTGCAGTATTAAGTTCAATATTAGGATGTTTTGCCATCTGTGTTTTATTAAAATTAATACTTTTTGGCGTAACAGGTAACGTTTTTCTTACTTTATTTCTACAACTTGTTAACAGTTTTATAGGGTCTGGGAATATTATTGATAGGGTCTCAGGTGCTTTTTCAACGTTGAATTGAGTAAGTAATGCTTTTAGAATATCTTCTACATTTTCATGGAGTGTATTAGGTTCAGATTCGAGATATACTTGTTCGTAGTCACACTGTGAAAAATCATATGCATCATAGCAAGAAGTAAAGTCATATTTAATTGGAGTCATAATTTTTGAGTTAGAATTATGACGAATACAACAACATTGAAAGATTGAAAATTTAAAAGTTGAAAAAATTCAGTAACTTATTGTTTTAAGGTATTTGGTGTTGTTGTGTAAATTTAAAAATGCGATAAAATGAAAAAATCCAACTCTTATTGAGTTGGATTTTTTCGTAAAAACGCGAGACAAAAGCTTTTTTAAGTTGTTGAGTTACGAATGTTGTTTGATTAATACACATAATAAAAAGACACATCATGTTCAATTTAAAACTTTTGCTTTTCAAATTTTTAGGTATCTTTATTCCTTATTTTAAAAGGAAATCTATGAGTACTGTTCTATATAATCATTTAAAAAATGAAGTTGATAATCGGATAAAAGAATATGACAAGCACTTTGAGATGAACTTAATTACTAAATCAGAAAATCCTTGTAATTTCAAATATGCAAGTACGTATCAAGCCGTAGATTTTTCAATTGAAATTAAATATCTTGAAAATCAAATCAAATTCTCGTCTTTTATTGGTATATCTTATTCTAGTGCAACAACATTTGAAATAGCAAGTTTTCTAAAATTTGTAGAAGATATGCCTCAAGAAGATTTTAAAAGAAGAATTGAGTTTTCATTTTCTAAATGAGAAATAATGTGGTATACTGGGTATATTATTATCAAAATTAAATATAATACTAAGAAATTGTTTTGAATTTTTAAGGAAAATATAATGAAAAGAAAAAAAATAATTAAGTTCTTTTTTGTACTATTTACTTGCTGTGCTCAAGCTCAGTATTCAAATTTGAAATTCGAAAATTTTGATACTTCACAAGGGCTTTCAAGCAGCACTTGTGTTGATATTTTTCAAGATAGGGAAGGATTTGTATGGTTAGGGACCATTGACGGTTTAAATAAATATAATGGCTACGAATTTCAAATATATCGTACCATTTTAGATAATCCACATTCTATAAGTAACAATAGGATTAATACAATAGCCCAGGATGATAAAGGAAATTTATGGGTAGGAACAGATAATGGTTTAAATGTTTTTGACAAAGACACAAATAAATTCTATAAAATAAATTTATATCAAACAAAGTCAGAAGATGGAACTTTTAGAGAAGTAATCAATGGATTATTGTTTGATAAAGAGACTAATTCATTATGGGTTGCTTCTAAAAATGGAGTTATTAAAGTTTTTCTTGATAATAACAAGAATACAGATTATTCTAAGTTAAAGATTGTACAATATATAAATAGTCCTAAAGACCCAAAATCTATTGATAATAATGATGTATCCAGTGTTTTTAATGATGCTCATGGAAATATTTGGATAGGAACAAAGGCTAATAATCTAAATAGATACAATATTAAGACTAATAATTTTACGAGATTCTCCATTGATTTTGAAAACAATCAATACCTAAATCATTTACCAAAGCAATTTTTGGTAGATAAAGAAGGTGATTTTTGGATAGGTAATGATTTGTCGCATCTTTTTATATATAATACAACGAAAAAAATTATTAAGAGATTTGCACCAGTAACTAAAAGCATTCCCATTTTTGATTTGTATCAGGATAAGAAAGGAATAATTTGGGTTTCAACAGATGGAGACGGAATTTATTTGTTAGATAAAAAGAAAGGATTATTGCAGCATTTAAAGCAAAATCCTAATGATCCTTTTTCGTTGTCAAATAATCAACCTTCTAAAGTTTTAGAGGATAATAAGGGAATTTTTTGGATTGCATCTTACAATGCAGGTGTGAGTAAGCTAGCTGTTGCTAAGGCTTCTTTTGGTTATTATTTTTACCAGCCAGGAAACACCAATGGATTAAGTGCTAAAATTGCCCAATCGGTATTGCAGGATAGTAAAAAAAGGATTTGGATTGGAACTGATGGTGGAGGATTAAACTTATTTGATGAAAAATCTGGTACGTTTAAACATTTTAGAGCCAATGCTGCTGATGTAAATTCGTTAAGTTCTGATAAAATTGTTTATCTCTTAGAAGGGAATAATGATATTTTATGGGTTTGTACTTGGGATGGAGGTTTGAATAAATTTTACACAGACAAAGAAATTGCTAAATCCTACAAGTATAATAGAAACGATCCTTTTTCTATAGGACAAAATACAGTTTGGTGCGCAGAAAAAGATGCTAAAAACAGATTGTGGCTTGGAACATCTACAGCGGGATTAAATTTGTTTGATCCGGTTAATGAAAAGTTTTATCAGTACAAAAATATACAAGGAGATGCACATAGTTTGATTAGTAATTTTGTGTTTTCTCTATTTATTGATTCTAAAAACCGACTTTTAATAGGAACATCACAAGGTTTGTGTGTGGCATATCTATCTTCTTTTAAAACTGCAATTCCTGAAAAAATTAACTTTTCTGAGATTAAAATAAAAAACATTCAAGGAAATCGAATCAATTACATTACTGAAGATTACAAAGGAAATATATGGATTGGAGCTGATATTGGCTTATATGAACTGGATTCTAATTTAAAATTAAAAAATGCTTATTCTTCCTCTAATGGATTACCGAATAATTTAGTAGTAGGAATTCAAGAGGACAACAATCATAATCTTTGGATTAGTACCAAGAGTGGTTTATCCTTACTTGATCCGCAAAAGCAAACTTTTAAAAATTTTAATCTTCACGACGGATTGCAAGGGACTGAGTTTCAAAGTAAGTCTATTGCTAAAACATTTGATGGCCGTATTATAGTAGGAGGGATTAATGGATTCAACATTTTTAACCCTAATGCTATTTCTTTAAAATCCAGTATTGTTACCCCTGTAATTTCTGAAATGAGATTGTTCAATAAAAAAATTGATGCAGGAGATACTATAAACGGGAGAATTTTACTGAATCAATCCATCTCAGCTACTAAGGAGGTTAATTTGAAGTACGATGAAGGTTATATTTCGTTTAGTTTTGTTGCGCTACATTATCAAAATCCAGAGAGTGTTAAGTATGCTTACAGGATGGAAGGATTAGACGATAGTTTTATAAATGCTGACATTAGCAGGGTAGCAAATTATTCCAATCTTGAACCCGGTTCTTATACTTTTGAAGTCATTGCTTCTGTTGATGGTCAATGGGATCAGGCAAAAAAAACAGTTGTTACAGTAAATGTGCAATCTCCACCCTGGAAAACTTGGTGGGCCTATATGTTTTATCTTTTGGCTTTTAGTTTTGTTCTTTCATATTCCGTTTATTTTTATACTAAAAAGGTTAGAGAAGAGAAAGAACAGGAATTAGATCAAATGAAATTGAATTTCTTTATCAATGTATCTCACGAATTTAGAACGCCTTTAACTTTAATTTTAAATCCAGTTGATAAGATACTATCCTCTTTTAATGATCCTGAAGAGGTTAAAAAATCGGCATTAATAATACAAAGAAGCAGCCGAAGACTATTGCATCTGGTCAATCAATTGTTAGATCTTAGAAAAATGGATTTGGGCAAAAATCCATTGGAAATTTCCCAAATGAATATTATCAAATTTAATAAAGACATTTTTTTACTTTTTGAAGATTTGGCTAAAGCCAAAGGAATTCATTTTATTTTTAATGCACCTAAAAAACAGTTGTATGGAATGTTTGATCCTGATAAAATTGAAAAAATAGTAACTAATCTGCTTTCTAATGCACTTAAATTCACGGACAAAGGAGGTGAAGTGATTTTGTCTGTCTCTGAAATTACAGTAGAAAAAAACAAGTCTTTTTTGCGATTTTTTACTAAAAAATCAATAGAACGAAATGTTGAAATTAAAGTAGCAGATACTGGAATAGGATTGAAAAAAGAGCAATTAAACGAAATTTTTCAGCGCTTTTTTCATGCAGATAGCTCTAAATCAGGAACTGGAATTGGATTGAACTTTATTAAAAGTTTGGTCGAATTGCACCAAGGAGAGATTTTGGTTGAAAGTGAATATCAAGTAGGTTCTACCTTTATAGTACGATTACCAGCCGATCTTATTGTAACTAAAAATCAATCCAATTTAGCGGAAGCTAATAATTATGAATTAGATAAAATTTCGATCACTTCTGCCGAATATGAAATCGCTATTTCTAATGATGAAGTGGATAATGAAACAGTGAATACTAATAAAGGGAATCGTCCTGTTGTGCTTATTGTGGAAGACAATAAAGAGTTAAGGAATCATTTAAAGAGCGAGTTGAGTAATCAATTCCAAGTAAAAGAAGCAGCCAATGGACTTCTTGGGGTAAAAATGATTAAGAAATTTTATCCCGATATTGTTATTAGTGATGTAATGATGCCAGAAATGGATGGTTTTGAAATGTGCCGACAAGCTAAAAATGATATTGAAACCAGTCATATACCTATTATTCTATTAACAGCAAGAAGTCTTGAAGAAGACAGAATTGAAGGTTATGACACAGGAGCTGATGAGTATTTGTCAAAACCATTTAATATTAATGTTTTAAAGGCTAGAATTAAAAATCTTTTAGAGGCTAGAAAAAGAGCTAAAGAACGATTTGCTTCTATAGGAACGATTTTACCGTCGAGCGAAATCACGACGAACTCTATAGATGAAGCATTTTTAGATAAAACAACTAAAATTGTAATACATAATATTTCTGATCCTGATTTTAGTTTAGAAGATATCATCAAAGAACTAGGAATAGGAAGATCTCAATTTTATAGAAAAATCAGTTCAATTACAGGACAGAATCCTAGTAATTTTATTCGAACCATCCGACTAAAATATGCTTCAGAATTGTTATTGACTCAAAAATATTCGGTTAAAGAATTGACACATATGTGTGGCTTTAATTCTTCGGCCTATTTTACAAAAACCTTCAAAGAACTTTTTGGAATGACGCCTACTCAATTTGTAGAACAGAATCAGAAAGAGAAATAAAATATCGATTTGGTTTTAAAATTTAGAATCAAAAACAATTTCAGCCAGTTAATTAGTATTTATATTTTTAGTTAAAAGCTAATCATTTTATTAAATAATAAAATGATTAGCTTTTTGTTTTTAATCCAGTTGGTTCTAAAATGTTAAAATTTAATTTAATTTTTTAAGATTTTAAATTATAAAATACTTAAAGGTTCTTATTTGGGTTTTAAATCTTTGGAATATGTAAAATGAATTTAATTTCTATAAAGTTACATCATCAATAAAAATACCTTGATTTTTATATGTTTAAATTAAAAATGGATGATAATTTATAGAGAATGAATTATAATTTATCTCCTAAAAAAGGCATTCTTGATACATTTGATATGTTGATAATCGGATAAATGTTAATCTAAGGTTAATTTATTATTAAATTTTAAAAACAGGTATTTTAAAAATTGGATTTAATAACTGTCTATCAAGAATAATTCGTTTATACCTAATTTATATTATAAGATTAATGTTAGAATAGTTCCTAGTAGTTTGGTTAGTTGTTTTTAGCTTTTACAACTATTGATTAATAAGATTAGTAGTTGTGAGCTAAAAAGTAAAATAATCTAATACTATTAAAGATAAAGGATAACTTATCCATAAGCGATTATCCCAGAGTTCGATTGAAAAAAGAAAATATCAGGCTATTGACATTATTTGAATAAAGAAAAATAAGTTCTTAATCCTTTAAAAATGATTGTTAAGAGATCATTATAATATTTAACTAAAAAAAATTATGCTATTACTTGATTACAATAGTATTTAAACTAAAACTGAATTTAATTATTAACCAAAAATGAATTGTTTTTATGAATAAACCAAAAATCATTCAGCATAAGCTGAAATTTTTATCCAAACCAACTTTATTGGTGCTTTTATTAGGAGGTAGTGTGGTAGGCGATGTGTATGCTGCTGATTCTAATAAGGTGTTCAATTTAAATTTAAATGTTGCTGGACAAGAAAGGGTTCAACAAAATATTACGATTTCAGGGAAAGTTGTCTCTGCCGAAGATAATATGGGAATTCCCGGAGTAAATGTAAATATAAAAGGAGCAACAGGCGGAGGTAGTACTGATATTGATGGAAATTATACTATAAATGTACCCTCATCTGATGCAGTACTTGTTTTTTCGGCTGTCGGTTTTAAAACTCAGGAAATTAAAGTAGGTTCTCAAAAAGCAATCAATGTGACTATGGGAGTTGATGTTGGAGCTTTAGAAGAAGTAGTAGTTGTGGGTTATGGTACTCAGAAAAAAGCAACACTTACCGGAGCAATAGAGGTAGTTTCTTCAAAAGCTTTTGAGGACAGGGCGGTAACTAACCCTGCACTTGCTCTTCAGGGGCAAACACCTGGATTGGTAGTAACCCGTAGTTCTTCTAGACCTGGAAATGAAGGAATTAAATTACAGATTAGAGGTGTTACTTCTGTTAATGGAGGCTCCCCCTTAATAGTTATTGATGGAGTACCTGCTGTGAATGATAATGCTTTTTATAGCATGAACCCAGATGATATAGAATCTATAAGTGTCCTCAAAGATGGGGCGGCTTCTATCTACGGATCTCGGGCAGCTGATGGTGTAATTTTAGTTGAGACTAAACGAGGAAAAGCAGGTGAAATAAAGGTAAATTTAACAAGTAATTTTAGAGCCAATACTATAGGTATAAAGCCTGCTGTTTCGGGTTTAAGGGGTTATGCCGATATGATTATAGAAGCTACAGATCAGGACTTAGCCTATGCCGGTACTGCTAATTATTGGGGTTGGGTAAACAGGGAAACCCTTGTGAGAATGCGAGATGAAGGTCCTGGGGTGTATAGAACCCAATACTGGGGAGATATTTTCCTTGGTGAGGGCAATCGTTTTAATGATATGTATGGTACTTCCTATTCAAACCAAACCAACTTAAGTATTTCGGGAGGCTCGGAGAAATCGAAGTATCGCTTGTCTGCCGGATATGCTGAAAATGTAGGAAGCCTCAAGCCTTCTTATGATGGGAAGAAACAATATAATTTAAGATTTAATCATAATTACAAACTTTCGGATCAAATAAATATCGAAACTGGCGTATCCTATTTTAGATCTAATCTTTCCGGTCCTTCAGGAGGTTTGGGGATTACTTCATTAGCCAATGATCCACCACTGTTTCCAGCCAAAAATCCGTATGGACAATGGTATGCCAATTTTGGTGTTGCCGGAAACAGACATTCTATAGCCGAAGTTTTAGAAGGAGGTAGGGATGTATCTTATGCCGATCAATTAAAATTAAATCTTGCGGCCACCTTTGATATTACGGATGATCTGAACTTTCGGGCGACAGCCAGTGTGGATAAAGAATTTTGGGATCAGGAAAAATATTTTATTAATATACCAATGTACACATGGTTTGGTGTAAAAACAAATGAGTCTGTCAATACTACTTCTTCCTTTGAAAAAAATAAAAAATATATCAGCTACGAAAATTATGGCGCATTTCTTAATTACAAAAAGTCTCCTTGGGAAGGTCACAACTTTGGCGGAATGGTTGGTACCACTGCTGAATTGACTAAAACCGATAATCTAAAAGGGTATAGACAAGGGTTTGAGGATAATGGTGTTTATGATTTGAACGTAGCATCCCCATCAATGAGTGTAACTAATGCAGGAGGTTCTTCAAATTCGGGATTCCTATCCTATTTAGGGCGTTTTAATTATAGTTATAAAGACAAGTACTTGTTAGAATTAACAGGAAGGAGGGATGGAACTTCAAAATTTCACTCTGATTACCGCTGGTCAAATTTCGGTGGTGCTTCTGTTGGATGGGTTGTAACCGAAGAATCGTTTATGAAGAATATTCCCGTATTGAACTTTCTTAAGTTCAAGGCAAGTTATGGCGAAATGGGCGGACAGGTTGGTATAGGTAATCATGACTATTCATCAGCCATAATACTGGGTTCAACTCCTTTTGGGACAACTGCTTCTTTACAAACTACTGCAAATATTGAAAGTCTTACTAGTCTTACCCGTACCTGGGAAAGAATTGGAATGGCTAATTATGGCGTTGAATTTAGACTTTTAGATCACAGATTGTCTGGTTCATTTGACTATTTTACCAAGAAAAACGATGGTATGTTAATCGCTGTGAACTATCCTGACATATTAGGTGGAACGCCTCCTAAAACAAATAGTGGTGTTTTGGAGGTAAAAGGATGGGAAGCTGTGCTTTCATGGAAATCAAACATAGGCGATTTGAAATATAATGTGTCCGTGAATATGAGTGATGCAAAAAATAAACTGGTAAGTATGGAAGGGGTTGGTATTTACGGAGCAGGTCTGAACGAAACTGTACAAGGCTATCCGCTAAACTCTTACTTTCTTTATCAAACAGATGGCTTTTTTGCTAATGAAGCAGAAGTGAGTGCTTATTATGCACAACTTAATAACGGTGGAGAAATTCTTAATGCCAATAACACAGCTGTTCGCATTCGCCCAGGAGATACTAGAAAAGCTGATTTGGATGGAGATGGTAAAATCTTGGGGTCAGGTAGTTTATCAGATGGTAATGGAGATGTTAAGTATATGGGCGATGCCGCCCCTCACTATACCTATGGTATCAATTTAGGGTTTGAATACAAAGGATTTGACCTGAGTACATTTTTTCAGGGTGCGCTTAAACAAAACGTAGTAAGGACTGATGGGTTAGCCTATCCGTTTGTAACAGTAGGTAATAACCAAACCAATGCTTATAGAGGTAAAACATGGACAGAAGATAACCCTGATGCGGCTTATCCAAGATTAACATATAACACAGCCAGAGCCGCTTGGAACTGGAGAAACAATGACTTTATGATGCAAAACAATCGCTATATCAGGATGAAGACATTGGTGTTTGGCTATACGTTCGACGACCTTAAAATTGGAAATGGTACTTTGGATAAATTCCGTATCTATTTTTCAGGGAATGACCTGTTTGAATTGACAACTGTTAAAGATGGCTGGGATCCTGAATTTGGCGCCAGTAGTAATAGTTCGTATCCTTTTAACAGAACCTATTCACTTGGGGTTAATATAACATTTTAAAAATGAATATAATGAAAAAGAATAAATACATAGTGATACTGTTTGGAATATTAATTTCATTAACAGCTTGCGAAAAAGAATTTCTAGATCTAGAAAGACCAGACGCACTATCAGAAACAATCTACTATAAAACAGCTGACCATTTTAAGGCAGCAGCAAATAATATGTACAAAGGCTTGTGGGCCTGGGGAGATGCTCAGGGGCTTCTTTTGGATAGAGGATCTGATTTGAACACCATCGTTACAGGTTATGGACAAGGTAATATTAACCCGACCAATACCGATAAAGTCTGGTCACGTTCTTATGAAAAAATCAGGGAATGCAATATTCTTTTGGAAAAAGCCAAAGAATATAATGGAGCATCAGAAGAGATTGCACAATATGTTGCCACTGCTAAATTTTTCAGGGCATATCATTATTTCTTTTTACTGCAAAGGTTTGGTGGAGTATCTATTGTAACAACCAAACTTGATGTAGATTCCCCTGAACTATATAGTAAAAGAAACTCCCGTTACGAGGTCATGCTTCAAGTAAAAAACGATTTAGAAGCAGCTATTGCTGGTTTGCCTAATGAAGCAAGTATAGGCTCTAATGATAAAGGTCATATAAGTAAGGAAGCCGCACAGTCATTATTGGCAAAATCACTTTTGTTTGAAGCTACTTGGGAAAAATATGTGGGAACGACTACAGATGGTGATGGAATATCCGTAGGTGCAGGATCAGCAAAGCCTGCGGGATATCCTTCAATAAACCAAATGCTTCAGCAAGTAGTAGACTTATCTAAAAGTGTTATGGATAGCGGCAGTTTTGAGTTGTGGAACCACAATGATGAGCTAAATAACCTGAGCATGTACTACCTCTTTAATTTAGAGGATGCTGCATCTAACCCGGCTGGACTGGATAAGTCAACGAATAAGGAGTTTATATTGTATAGTAAATATGATTTTGTGCTACGTCAAGGAGGAACTAATATTAGTCTCGCTTCTTATTATTCTGCAATAAACCAGAATTTTCTGGATATGTTCCTTATGAAAGACGGTTTACCAATCGATAAATCTCCGTTGTTTCAGGGGTACAAGTCAAACTATGAGCAGTGGTATGACCGTGATTACAGGCTATATGCCTATGCGGGTGGTAGTGAACAAGGAATAGAATTATCAAATGAAACAGCTAAACTTTTAGATGGAGGAGTTCCTTATTGGAACCGTAAATTCAGGTCTTATAACTATCCAAACGTTAGGCAAGCGAACCAAGAGTCATCAGATTTTTCAATTATCAGGTTGGCAGAAATTTACCTGTCTTATGCTGAGGCTTTATATGAACTGAATGGTTCTATAACTGATGCACAACTTAATGAATCGCTGAACAAAGTGAGAGGACGTTCAGGTGTAGCTCCATTAACTAATCTATTAGCCACTACCTATAGTTTGAATATTCTGGAAGAAATTCGAAGAGAAAGGACGGTAGAGTTGTTTCAGGAAAACAATAGGTTTAGCGATTTAATGAGATGGGGTATTGCAGAAGAAGTCTTAAATGCACCAATTTTCGGTCCCATTATAGAAGATACTGACTATGAAAATAATGTGACTTTGTACAATCCATCGAAATATCAATTTGGGGAAGCCATAAAACAATACACAGGCGAAGGACCTAAGAGAGCGGTTGTTGTTGATCCAAGTAGTAACAGAAGCTGGCTTCGTAAAAATTATTTACAACCTATTCCTGTTGAAGAAATCAACTTAAATGCTGATAATCTTTTGCAAAATCCTGGATATTAATTTCATAATTAAAGATTTATCAGTACACATTGAGCGAATCTGTACTGATAAAATCTCAAAAAAATTTAGATCATGAAAAAAAATAAAAAAATATATTTCACAGGCCTATTAGCTATTGTTTTTAGCCTCTTTCTATTAACATCATGTCAGCCAGAGTTTGAAGCAGATATATATAAGTATCCTGCAATAACTATAGATGCAGTTAGTCCGGCAAGCGGATATCCGGGAACGATCGTTACAATCACAGGTAGCAATTTTGGAAAAAATAAGGAAGCTGCACATATAAGCTTTAATGGAGTAATTGCTACCGAATTTCGTAGCTATGAAGATGGAGTTATGGAAGTTGTAGTTCCACTGTTGGCTAAGTCAGGTAATCTTTCGGTACAGGTATGGACAGACGTACATGACGCAGTTGCTTCTTACACAGTTATTCCGCTTCCAAAGATCCAATCTATGGTTTCGACAAGTGCATTAGGAGAAAATTTAGCCCTTCCGGGAGATATGCTAATTTTTACAGGAAGTGGCTTTGGTACCGATGCTTCTGCATTTAGCGTTGTGTTTGGGGGAGAGGTAGAAGGTGAAATTATCTCTATACAAGATGATGAAATGACAGTCAAAGCTCCTGAAGGTTTTGCCACTGGAGATATAAAGCTTCTTTTGGATGGTGGGGCTACCGTCATTGCTGAACCTACAATAATTAACCCGGATGCTCCGGGCGATATTACTCCTTATTTTTTCGCTGGAACAGGTGATCCTGTTCTTGGTGGAGGATTTCCACGAGGAGATAATGTGGGTGGCCGTTTTGGAACGCTGGGTGAACCCTGGATTTCAAATGCAGCCGCTTTAAATAAAGCCGGTGTTGGAGGCTGGGCAGAAGAAGCATGGAATGGTAATAAAGGATATCTAAACTGGGAAACATGGAATAATACTCCGGTAGTTGAAGGGATCATTTATCAACCTTCTAAGCTGGCTTTACCTGCCGGTACTTATACGGTTTCCCTTAGTGTATATTCTGAAATCCATCAAGATTCTCATGCTTATTGTGTTGTTAATGCAGGAAGAAATGGGATTCCTCAGTCAGCTAATCTGGGTACAGCACTGGGATATGGTGAATTGTACAACGGTGCTGAGATAGGTAAAACTACACCTAGTTTGGATGAAGTGAAAAGTTTTGACTTTACTCTGGAAACCTCACAGGTTGTTTCTCTCGGATTTTTAGGAAATCTGAAAGGAGGAGATAATCCTGGTAATTATTTCTATGTCAAGTGGATAAAAGTAGTTAAAAAATAAATATTTAGTTTTTAGAAATACCCCTTTAATTAAGGGAGTGTTTCTAATTTAAATTTATCCAAAGGTTTGAGTTTTTGAAAGTTTTATTGATACAATTACCACTAACTAAATAATTCTCAATAAAAAAACAAGCGTAAAAAATCATTAGTAGTTAGAGATAATTTTGTACAAATTTTGTTTAACGTTCTAAAAATATAGAACATAAATTAATTATTAACAATGAAAACAATACTACGCAAAACAAAAAACCTATGCCTCCTTTTGGTTGGGTTTTTATTAGCCTTTCAGGCTAGTGCACAGGAATTTGTGCATCCCGGTGGTCTCCATACACTGGAAGATCTCAAACGGATGAAAGAAAAAGTAGCTGCTGAGGAAAGTCCCTGGATAGAAGGCTGGAATACCTTAGTTTCCGATTGGAAATCGAGTGCCACTTATGGTATATCTGGCGGAGTCTTAGAAAATGCGAACCAGCGGCAGAACATGAACAGGGACGCACAGGCAGCTTACCTAAACGCGCTCCGCTGGTACGTCTCAGGGGACGTGGCCCATGCGGAAAAAGCTATAAGCATATACAATGCCTACGCTTATAAGGTCAACCAGATACCCTCGGGAGGAAATACGGATATATTGGGACTGGGAGGTATAGGTTTTACGGCTATGGCCATGGGGGCAGAGATTATGAGACTCTATGAGGGCTGGGCTCCAGCGGATTTTGAGAAATTCAAGTTCATGATGAAGGAGTATTTCTACCCTGTAAGCCACGACTTTCTTACCAATCATAAAGGTGCCTGCCCCACATATTATTGGGCAAACTGGGACCTGAACAATATTTCGGCACTGGTTGCCATTGGTATCCTTGTGGATGACCGGGATATTTTTAACGAAGGCGTGGAGTATTTCAAGAATGGTATCGGGGCCGGCAGCATCAAAAATGCGGTTCCCTTTGTCCAAGGAAACTTTGGCCAATGGCAGGAATCCGGTAGGGACCAGTCACATGCTTTGCTAGGTATCGGGTTAATGGCCAATACCTGCCAAATGGCGTGGAATCAAGGATTGGACCTGTATGGCTATGACGACAATAGGTTCCTGAAAGGTGCGGAATATGCGGCCCGTACGGGTGCACTTTCGCTCGCAGCTCCATTTTTTGAAGAATATGATAGCTGTTTCAACCGCGGACACCGCTGGATAAGCATCAACGGACTGGGAAAGTACCATGACCAACCTGTTTGGGAAATCCTCTACAACCATTATGTGATAAAACAGGGGCTGGAAGCGCCTCATGTCAAAGCCATGGCACAGATGATGAGGCTTTCGGTCAGTACTTTTGACCAATTGGGTCATGGCACGCTTACCTACACATTGGGTACAGCCGCTTCCCCAGTAGCTTTTACAGCACCTCCGGGGCAGTTACAAGGTTTTACTGTACAAGAGGGCATCGGTATGGTAGAAGTGAGATGGAATGCAGTTGAAGCCATGGACGCCCAAGGCTTTACCGTTAAGCGTGCAACAAGTCCGGGCGGTCCATATACCACTGTTGGTTCCTGGACAGGCAGTACGGACCCGAAATATACCGATACCAATGTCGAAAACGGCAAGACGTATTATTATGTGGTTTCAGCGAAGAACAATGCGGGTGAGGGACCAGACTCGGTTGAGATCTCAGCCACACCTAGGACAGCGGTACAAGAACTGCCAATAGGATGGACTAGGACAGACATTGGAACTTCGAGTGTTGAAGGTGGGGCTGTTTATGCCAAGGTTAATACTGGAGATAGCTTTATCACTAAAGGAGCAGGTTGGACCGATACAGGATCTTCCGATTCTATGGGATTCACCTACGGAATCGCTTCAGGTGATGTAACGCTAACTGCAAGGGTAGTCACCTATAATAATCTGCAAAAAACAGGGATTATGATCCGTGAATCGCTGGATACCAATGCCAAGACCGTACTGATGAAAATTGGCGATGGCGGTTGGCGTATCGCTGGAATGGGATTGCGTAACGAAACAGGGACAGAGATGTGGTTTAAAGATGGAAACCGCTATACCTGGGCTCCCGATGTTTGGTTCAGGATTTCCCGAACAGGAAATACCTTTACCGTGTATGAGTCCAATAATAAAGATGTGTGGTTTGAAGTAGGTAGTGCTACTATCGAAATGGCTGAGAATGTTTACGTGGGGCTCTTCAATAGTTCGGGAAATGGTGATACTTTGCAGGAAACGAGATTTGATAACGTTACGGTTACAGGGCAAACTAACAATGTCCCTGAGGCACCTGCTAACTTCACGGCATCGTCTGGCAATACCCAGAATATGTTGGATTGGGATGAGGTAACAGGAGCTTCCAGTTATATACTAAAGCGCTCTACAACCAGTGGAGGTCCCTATGCAAATGTGACAAACCTGAGTACCACCGACTATACAGATAGTGGGTTGGAAAATGGCACTACCTATTATTATGTGGTATCGGCAGCTAATTTTTCGGGAGAGAGTGTTAACTCTTTGGAGATGAATGCTACGCCTGAATTGGCAATTGCACTGGCACCCGAAGGAGTAACCGCTCAGTCGGCATCTGGGCAACAGATTGATCTTTCCTGGAATGAAAGTTTAAGCGCAACAAGTTATAATGTGAAGCGTGCAACAACAAGCGGTGGACCCTATACAACCATTGCCGGCCCAAATACCACTGTATTTAGCGATACTGATGTAAATGATGCTACCACTTATTACTACGTGATTACAGCAGTAAATGCACTGGGAGAATCGGAGGATTCCGAAGAAATAAGCGCAACTCCCGGGCAAATAAGCTATTTGAAATTTGACGAAACAGCCGGTACAAATGCTGCTGACTTCTGGGGTAACAATGCAGGAACTTTGAATTCGGGAGTAACATTTTCAGAAGGCCTTATAGACAACGCAGTTAGTTTGGATGGCGTTAACGGGTATGTGACGCTCCCTGAAGGAATTATAAATCATTTGACAGACTTTAGTATCTCTAGCTGGATAAAGCTGGATAAAGCAGATAACTGGGCACGTGTTTTTGACTTTGGTTCAGGGACAAACAACTATATGTTTCTCATACCAAAAAACGGACAAAACAGTAGGCTGAGATATGCCATAAAAAATGGCGGCAGCGAGCAGCAAATTAATACAAGTGCTTCTTTAACCACAGGGAGATGGTATCACCTGGCCGTTACGCAATCCGGATCTACAGCTATTCTATACTTGGATGGAGTAGAAGTAGGCCGAAATACGAATATGACCCTTAACCCCTCAACGCTCGGCAACACCACGAAAAATTACTTGGGTAAATCGCAGTGGCCTGATCCTTTGTTAGCAGGGCAGGTGGATGATTTCAGGATATACAGCAAGGCATTAAGCGCTTTAGAGATAGCAGAAATGGCTTTCGCGTATTTGCCACCAGCAACTCCGAAAAACCTGTCTACTGTTGCAGGAAACAACCAAATATCATTGACTTGGACACCTTCTCTGGGAGGAACGGGTTACAACGTCAAAAGGGGTACAAGTATAGAAGGGCCGTTTGAGGTGATTGCTAACGTAGTTGATACTAGTTACGTAGATATGACAGCAGTTAACTGCGAAAAATACTTCTACACCGTGTCGACCATTAATAGTGTAGGCGAAAGTGCGGATTCATCACCATCAGGTCCTTTATTTGGGATCAAACTTTCAGGTATATTGATAGGTACTGTGGGTTCTGGGGGCAATAATCCCGCTACGACCAAGGAGGCAGCTATAGATGGGGATATAAGGACATATTTTGATGCCCCGATAAATACTGCCTGGGTTGGGTACGATTTGGGTGAAGATGGCAGGAGTGTAATCACAAAAGTACGTTACTCGCCACGCATCGGTCTTTCGCACCGTATGAATGGATCTCAAATTCAAGGCGCTAACACCCCAAATTTTAGTGATGCCGAAGTATTGTTTTTTATTTCAAAACCCGATGAATGGGTGATGACAGAACAAACTATTTCCAATACTAAAGGCTTTCGTTATATTCGATACTATTCACCAAATGGTTACGGAAGTATTGCTGAACTTGAGTTTTATGGACTGCCCGCTCAATTACCGGAATTTAGTAGTGAGAGTATTGTAGAGGGTACATACGGTTCGGAATTCCAATATTCAACCGTAGCGTCCACTAAGCCAGAAAAATTCTCAGCCTTAGGTCTGCCAGATGGATTAAGGATGGATGCCTGTATGGGTATTATTTCAGGTATACCTAATGCAGCAGGAAGCTTTCCTGTTGATATAACAGCTACCAATTATTATGGTTCCAGTACTTATACTGTAGAGCTAATGATTAAGAAAAATCAAACTATTGATTTCTCTTCTATGCCTGTTAAATATATTGGTGATGTTGATTTTGAGCTTTCAGCTGTTACAAGCTCAGGTTTGCCAATCACATACAGTAGTTCCGATACCACAATAGCGACCATTGTTGATGGAAACAAACTACATATCAATGGAGTGGGTACAAGTATTATCACAGCTTCACAGATAGGGGATAGTATTTATTACCCTGTTGAGCCTGTAGATCAAACCTTTAATGTGTTGCCATTGGATTTTAAGATATTGTATAAGAATGGAGACAATGGAAGTACATCAAATGGCTATGTTAAACCCCATTTGCAAATTGAAAACAACGATGCTATAAGTGTTGCCTATAGTGAACTATCGATTCGCTACTGGTTTACGGCAGAGAATTATGCAGGGATCAATACTTGGATTGATTATGCGCAATTGGGGAATAATAAGATTTCATTGAACTATGTGTCCCTGCCTGAACCGCATGAAGGTGCTTTGGGGTATATAGAATATAGATTTGATGAGTCTTCGGGCAACTTAATGCCGGGTGTTGATTCAGGATCTATCCAGTCAAAGCTTTCAAACTCCGATTGGTCAAATTTTGATGAAACGGATGATTATTCGTACCAATCCAATCCTGGCTATGTAGAGAATGAACAGATTACATTGTATAGAAACGGATTACTGGTATGGGGTACAGAGCCTGGAGCTGTAACACCGGAATTGAACCTTAAAGTATATTCGGAAAATAAAAATGACGATACCAATATGAATAAGATGCATACGTTCCTTAAACTTAACAATGAAGGGAATATGTCGATAGATTATAAAGATTTGTCCATTAGGTATTGGTTCACCAAAGACAGTGATGCTGACCTAAAATATTGGATGGATTATGCGGCATTAGGAGGATCAAATATTTCAGGACAATTTGTGGAACTTAGTTCTTCTGTTGCCGGAGCAGACACTTATTTTGAAATAACATTGGATTCATTAGTAGGAACGCTCTATCCTTTGAGTAGTACTGGGAATATCCAATACCGTATTACAAAATCAAACTGGTTGAAGTTTGAAGAGTTAGATGACTATTCATATTTACCAAAAGCGCCATTTGCAGAAAATAGCCATATCACAGTATACCATAAAGGAGCACTTGTATATGGTATAGAACCAGGTGCAGATACTAATTATCTGAAGAAAAGTAGAGAGTCCCAAAAGATATTGTCTATAGATGAATTGGAAACAGCAGAACTTAAAGTTTACCCAAATCCAGTATTAGATATACTTACAGTGTTACTTAATAATAATGATGGTAAAGAAGTACAAATAATGTTGCATAGTGTCACGGGTAAATTATTAATAACTACAAAGACTAGGACTAATACGTATATGTTAGATTTTAGTACAATGGCCAAAGGTGTTTACATACTTACTGTTACTGATGCAAATGGAAGTATTTTTAAAAAGATTCTAAAAGAATAGGTTTTAGTAAAGATGATAGATCACTAATCGTTATTTTTAATGACTATCCTAAAAAGCGTGTAAGTTGAAATGCCTAGGCTTCGATTCTTATAATCGGAGCCTTTTCTAATGTAAGGGTAGATTGTTTCAGAACTATCCCAAAATTTTTGAATAGGTATCAACAATTTTTTAGCTCCTTTTCTTAAAAACCAAAAAATAACAATTTAAATATGGCATCATCAGTCGGGAATGACTTTTATTAAAAGTACTTTTTATAAATAATCATTAAAAATGGACGATAATTTATACAAAATGAATTATGATTTATATCCAAATCTAGGTATTCAGGGTAATTTTGAAATTGATAGTCAATGAATTGTTAATAGAAGATTAAGTTTAGAAGAAAAAAATATCAAAAGAATATGAATAAAATCAACATAAGTAATCCGAATAATTTATTGTCATATAAAACACCACTTTAATTTATATGATCTAATTTATAAAACCATAAGCAAGACAAGGATAAAACAAAAACTTACATGACTTATATGGTTTAAAGAAGCTGACATTATTTTATTCTAATTACTTACACTCTTTTTTTAGCTTTTTTTTATTTGTTCGTTACTGCGAGTTATGCCCAAACTGAAGCTATTACCAATAATGAAGCAAAAAAGTTTAAAGTTAAATTTTGATTTTTTTAGACCCAAAAAGAAATACAGAGCCAGAATCTATCAAGATGATGAAAAAGTGAAAAACCAAAACTCAGGTAGCCTTAAAAGATATTGTGATTAAAAAAGATGCAAAAACTAAAATTAGATTTAAAAGCATCTGGTGGATCAGCGATTTGGATGACAGAGGAAATTAAATAATAGTTTTTAAATAATAGAAATTAAATAGAAATGAGATCGAGTTTAAACCAAATGGCGATTTTTTTAGGAATTCTAATGTTGTTTTCCAGTTTTAGTAGTACTGCTAAAAGTAAATTAAACAAAAAAATAGTGATTCAAAATACACTTCAATTTAATAGAAATGAAATTGTATCTATCAAATTGAATAAGTACAAATGGATTGCTAAGCTTAATGATTTTAGTTCATTATTAGTTAAAGATGAAAACGGAAAATTATTGGTTACACAATTAGTAGATGTTAATCAAGACGGAACTCCAGATGAATTGTTATTTCAGGCTACTGTTCCTGCCAATTCAAAAGCTGTTTATACATTTTTTTCAGACTCAAGTCTTTCTACCCCAAAAAGCAATATTACAACCTATGCTCGTTTTGTTCCGGAACGAATAGATGATTTTGCTTGGGAAAATGATAAAGTAGCTTTTCGTACCTATGGTCCAGAAGCACAACGATTGACTGAAGCAGGAAGATCAGATGGAACACTTTCGAGTGGTATTGACCTTTGGCTAAAAAAAGTAAATTATTCGATTATTGATTCTTGGTATGCTAAGAATGTAAAAGATGCTGGTTATTATCACATTGAGCATGGAGAAGGTTATGATCCTTATCATGTAGGTAGCAGTCGCGGTACGGGAGGAACAGGAATCTGGGAAAAGGATAGTTTACACATCTCTAAAAACTATGTAAAATACAGATTAATTGCAGTAGGTCCACTACGTACCATTTTCGAATTAGATTATGCCCCTTGGAGTAAATACGGAGTGAAAGAAACTAAAAGAGTTTCACTTGATTTAGGTTCTAATTTTTCAAAATTTGAAAATACAATTAGCACTTCAAGTGCAATTCCAAATTATACTTTAGGAATCACACTACACCAGGAAAAAGGTGCTGTTGCTATCAATGTACAAAATGGAATTTTCCGCCATTGGGAACCTATTGATGATTCTTATGTAGGAGAAGGAATTGTGATTGATCCAACAATTGTAAAAACAGCCATGAATCATCATTCGAAAGCTGCTGATCAAAGTCAGATTTTGGTAGTTACAAACCCTGGAAATTTAAAATCGACTTTAAATATTACATATTTAACTCATAAGTATCGACATGCTGTCCAAACTGAAATTAACGAAGTAATAGAACCAAATATTTATACATTGAATTATTATGCAGGTTTTGCATGGACAAAAAGTGGTCAAGTGCAATCTGTTAAGGATTGGGATGCCTTATTAGAGAAACAAGCCGAAATTATTAAAAATCCCCTTTTGGTAAAAATTAAATAAAAATGATTAATAAAAGTTTTTTTCTTGTTGTAGGTGTTTTAGTTATCAATGGATGTAGTTCTCTTGATAAGAAAAGCAGCGCCAATATTCAACAAGAAATTAATAAAACTAAATATGTATCTGAGGTTTGGAAATCCGATCAAGAAGACGGAACCTATATCAATCCAATCCTTCATGCTGATTATTCTGATCCGGATGTGATTCGGGTGGGTGATGATTTTTATATGACGGCGAGTAGTTTTAATTGTGCTCCGGGATTACCGATTTTACATTCGAAGGATTTGGTGAATTGGACCATTATTAATTATGCAATTAACAAAATAGTTCCAGAAAAAGTATTTGATGTTCCCCAACATAG
The DNA here is from genome assembly GCF_946478785.1 of uncultured Flavobacterium sp. Next base: position 14,880 of record NZ_CAMLDD010000012.1, on the reverse strand, counting down.
CAAAGGAGTTTGGGCACCTGTAATCAGATACCATAAGAATGAATTTTATATCTATTGGGGCGATCCTGATTTTGGAGTGTATATGGTAAAAACCAAAAATCCTGCAGTAGCCTGGGAAGCACCCGTTTTGGTAATGGAGGGAAAAGGAATTATAGACCCTTGTCCGCTATGGGATGGAGAAAATACTTATTTGATTCATGCCTGGGCAGGAAGTCGTGCAGGAATTAACAGCCTGTTGACTATTAATCAAATGAACAGTGAAGGCACTAAAGTTATTGACGAGGGAAAAAATGTTTTTGACGGACATGGAAAGCATCATACCGTTGAAGGACCAAAGTTGTACAAGAAAGAGGGCTATTATTACATTTTTGCTCCTGCGGGAGGTGTTGCTACAGGATGGCAATTGGTATTGCGTTCCAAAAATATTTATGGGCCTTATGAAGAAAAAGTAGTTTTAGAACAGGGGAGTACCGCCATAAATGGACCGCATCAAGGAGCTTGGGTAACCACCCAAAATGGAGATTCTTGGTTTGTACATTTTCAAGATAAGGATGTGTATGGAAGAGTATTGTTTTTAGAACCCATGAGTTGGAAGAATGATTGGCCAGAAATGGGAAAAGATTTCGATGGAAATGGAATTGGAGAGCCTGTTTCGCAATACAAAAAACCGAATGTTGGAAAACAATACCCTATCCAAACGCCGCAAGATAGTGATGAATTTGACAATGGAATATATGGAATTCAATGGCAATGGTATGGGAATTCATCCATTAGATGGAGTGCTCAAATTCCAGGAACAAATTATTTGAGACTTTTTTCAATGAGTAAAAAAGACTTACCCAATTTATGGGATGTTCCTAATTTATTATTACAAAAATTACCCGCCGAAAATTTTACTGTGACAACTAAAGTAAAGTTGAATATAGAATGGGACACCACTGGAAAAACCGCAGGATTATTGATGATGGGACAGTCCTATGCTTATGTAGGAATTAGTCTTGAAGAAGGAAGTTTTTTGGTAAAACAAGTGACTTGTGCGGATGCCATTAATGGAAAGTCAGAAAAAATTATTGAAAAGAAAAAGCTTGAAAAAAATGAGGTCTTTTTAAGAATGGAAGTAAAAGGGCCAGATGCCAATTGTTCTTTTAGTTATAGTGAAGACGGAATTAAATACCAATCCATTGGAGAAAACTTTAAAGCACAAAAAGACTTATGGATTAGTGCTAAAATGGGCATTTTTTCAGTAAGTGAAAATAAGGTAAGAATGGGAAGTTATGCCGATTTTGATTGGTTTAGAGTTTCAAAATAAAATAGAGATATAAAAAAATAGAAGAGCAATAGTAAATCGATAAAATGAAAAAAATGTTATTTTTTGCACTAACAATTGCAATGGTAAGCTGCCAAAAGAAAGAAGAAAAATCTTTTTATATTGATAAAAATTTAGACTATTGTGTGAGTCAGGCTAACAAAACCTTGTCAGTTACTCCTGATTCTCTAGGCATTCCTAGAAATATTGCTGCAGGAAGTAAAGACTGGAATTACGTAGGTCTTGAAGACTGGACAAGTGGTTTCTGGCCTGGTACTTTATGGTATTTATATGAATACACAGGCGATTTAAAATGGAAAGAACAAGCCGATAAATACAGTCGCTATTTAACACCATTATCGGTTCGTTCAGCAGCCGACCATGATTTAGGTTTTCAAGTGTTTTGTAGTTTTGGAAATGGTCTTCGATTGACAAAAAATAAAGAGTATAAAGACATCATTCTAAAAACAGCCGATACTTTGGCTACTTTATTCAATCCTAAGGTAGGTACCATTTTATCTTGGCCAAGAGAGGTACCTAACATGGATTGGCCACAACACAATACCATCATGGATAATATGATTAATTTAGAATTGTTGTTTTGGGCATCAAAAAATGGAGGAAGTAAAAAGTTATATGATATGGCGGTTAGTCATGCAACAGTAACGATGAAAAATCATTTTAGACCTGACTATTCCTCCTACCATGTTGTGATTTATGACAAGCAAACGGGTAAAAAAATAAAAGCAGTAACACATCAAGGCTATAGTGATTCAAGCATGTGGGCTCGTGGCCAAGGTTGGGCAATTTACGGATATACGATGGTTTACAGAGAAACAAAAGATCCTAAATTCTTAGATTTTGCTCATAAGGTTACCAAAGTCTATTTAGATCGTTTGCCAAAAGATTTGATACCGTATTGGGATTTTGATTGCCCAAATATTCCTAATACAACAAGAGATGCTTCAGCTGCTGCACTAGTTGCTTCGGGATTGATAGAATTATCCACTTATACAAAAGATGAGGCTTTGGCTCAAACTTATTTAGAAAAAGCAAAAGGCATGTTGGCTGAATTATCCAGTTCAAGATACCAAAGTAGAGGTATAAACCCAGCTTTCTTACTACATTCCACAGGACATTATCCTAATGGTACTGAAATAGATTATTCGATTATTTATGCAGATTATTATTATATCGAAGCCTTATTGCGTTTGAAAAAGCTAGAAGAAGGGAAAGATTTATTTGTTCCATTAAAAAATAATTTAATTACAAGTAGTTCAAAACATAATTAGGTAATTTTTATAGAAAATTCCATGCATTAATATTTAAATAAAAATAATTTCGATTGTAATAATTCATATAATGAAAACAACCACCATTTTAACTTGCTTTTTCGCCTTTTTTTTAATAGGTATTATTGATGGCCAAGAAAAAAAAAACACTAACGATTGGGAAAATCCAGCAATATTTCAAATTAACAGAGAACCAGCCAGAGCTGCATTTTTGCCTTATGCAGACGAATCATCGGCAATTGCAGATGATTATGCCCGATCACCTTGGTTTATGACTTTGGACGGAAAATGGAAATTCAATTGGTCGCCCACACCCGATGAAAGACCGAAAGATTTTTTTAAAACAGATTTTAACACAACCAATTGGAAAGAAATTTCGGTTCCTTCTAACTGGGAATTGCAGGGCTATGGAATTCCTATTTACACCAATATAACATATCCATTTGTCAAAAATCCACCATTTATTAACCATGCTGATAATCCCGTGGGTTCTTATCGACGAACTTTTGAATTGCCCGAAAACTGGAAAGGGCGTCGTGTTTATCTTCATTTTGAAGGAGGAACTTCAGCGATGTACATTTGGGTAAATGGAGAAAAAGTGGGATATAGTGAAAATACAAAAAGTCCAGCAGAATTTGATATAACCAACTATGTAAAAGCCGGTAAAAATCAAATTGCTGTCGAGGTTTATCGTTGGAGTGATGGTTCTTATCTGGAAGATCAAGATTTTTGGAGATTGTCTGGCATTGATCGAAACGTATATCTTTATAGTACGGACAATATTCGTATAGTAGATTTTTTCGCTCGTCCTGACCTTGATACTTCCTATAAAAACGGAAGTCTATCTGTTGATGTTAAACTAAAAAATATGAATACTATAGCAAAAAACAACCAAACGGTGGAGGCTAAATTAGTGGATGCAACTGGAAAAGAAATTTTTACAAAAACTTTAAAAATAAACTTGGGAGCCAATGCAGTTGAATCGGTCACATTTAAACAAAATGTTGCAAGACCTAAATTATGGAGTAATGAAACACCCAATTTATATACTTTATTACTCAAGCTAAAGGATGAAAATGAGAAGTTTATTGAAATGGTTTCTACTCAAATTGGTTTTCGAAAAGTAGAATTAAAGAACGGACAGTTACTGGTTAACGGTATTCGAATAATCGTTCACGGTGTAAATATCCATGAGCATAATCCTAAAACGGGACATTATCAAGATAAGGAAACGATGATGAAGGACATCAGATTAATGAAGCAATTGAATATCAATGCGGTGCGTTGCAGTCATTATCCAAACAACTTGATGTGGATGAAATTGTGCAACAAATATGGTTTGTTCCTAGTGGACGAAGCCAATATTGAAAGTCATGGAATGGGTTATGGAAAAGAAAATATGGCATATAATCCAGCTTGGGATAATGCCCATTTGGATAGAACATATAGCTTGGTTGAGCGAGACAAAAATTTTCCAGCTGTAATTATCTGGTCTTTAGGGAACGAGGCAAGTAATGGTGACGTGTTCAAGAAAACGTACAAATGGGTAAAAGAAAGAGACAATACACGTTTAGTACAATTTGAGCAAGCTGGTGAACAAGAAAATACAGATATCGTTTGTCCAATGTATCCAAGTATTAAATATATGAAAGAATATGCTAGTCGGAAAGAGGTAAAACGTCCGTTCATAATGTGTGAATATGCCCATGCCATGGGTAATAGTAGCGGGAACTTTCAGGAATATTGGGATATTATTCACGGCAGCAAAAATTTGCAAGGAGGATTCATCTGGGATTGGGTAGATCAAGGATTTGAAATAACCGATGAAGTGGGGCGAAAATATTGGTCTTATGGTGGTGATATGGGAAGTCAAAATTACACCAATGATGAAAATTTCTGTCATAATGGATTGGTTTGGCCAGATCGTACGCCTCATCCCGGAGCTTTTGAAGTAAAAAAAGTATATCAGGATATTTTATTCTCGGCAGTTGATTTGAAAAAAGGACTAATTGAAGTAGAAAACGGATTTGGTTATACCAATTTGGATAAATATCTTTTCAAATATGAAGTTCTAAAAAACGGATTGATTGTTAAGTCTGGCAAAATTAATATTAATCTTGCTCCTCTGTCCAAGAAACAAGTTCAACTTGAAATTGACTTGCCAAAACTATCTACTGAAAATGGCGTGGAATATCTCCTGAATATTTTTGCCTATACCAAAGCCGGTAACGAAGTTTTGCCACAAAATTTTGAAGTAGCTCGAGAACAATTTTCTATCGGAGAGAGTAACTATTTTGTGAAAACAACCGATTCTGGCGCAAAACCAACAGTTACTGATACTAAAGATGCCATCACGCTAGTGGCAGCTGGTGTAGAAGTGACCATCAATAAGAATACGGGTTTAATGCAACAGTATAAAGCAAATGGCGAAAGTTATTTTAATCTAATGCCCATTCCAAATTTCTGGCGAGCACCAACAGATAATGATTTTGGTAATAATATGCAGGTTAAAAGTTCTGTATGGAGAACTGCTGGCAACAATACAACTTTGAATAAAATAGAAGTTAAAGAAGAATCAGATAAAACAAGTGTTGTGGTTAATCTTTATTTGAACGATGTCGCTTCAACCTATACTATTACTTATACCATGAATTCTGATGGAAGTTTAACTCTGTTAAATTCATTTCAGGCAGGTGAAAATCCTTTACCAGAAATACCTCGTTTTGGGATGTTATTCAGCTTGAAAAAAAACCTGAATAATTTTAGTTATTATGGAAGAGGTCCATGGGAAAACTATCAAGATAGAAATACTTCTTCATTGAAAGGAATTTATCAGAGTAAAGTCGAGGATCAATATGTTCCTTACACACGTCCACAAGAAAATGGATATAAAACGGATGTTCGTTGGTTATCCCTTACAAATAGTTCAGGCAATGGAATTGAAATTGAAGGACTACAGCCATTAGGCGTAAGTGCCTTAAATAATTATCCTGAAGATTTTGATCCAGGTTTGAACAAAAAACAGCAACATACTAATGATATTACGCCTCGCAAAGAGGTTATAATTTGTATTGATTTAGCTCAAAGAGGTGTTGGAGGAGATAACAGTTGGGGAGCTTTGCCACACGAACCTTATCAACTAAAAAAAAAAGAATATAATTACGGTTTTGTTATTAAGCCTAAAAAGAAATAACTGTAGTCAGAAAAATTTCACTCCAAATTTGGATAGTCTTAATAGAGATGGATTTAAAAATAAAAATGTAAGAAGGTTATAGTAAGTATACCTTCATTATAGTTTTAAACAAATTTTTAATATAAAAATCGGATTGAAACATAGTAACATTTCAAATGATAACATTAGAAGTTTTCAATCTTTAACAATCAAAAAAAGAATTATTTAATAATAACTAAATTAAATATGAGTAAAATACTTTTATGGTCTATTACAGCTGCTTTGGCTGGTTTCTTATTCGGTTTTGATACCGTTGTTATTTCGGGTGCCGATAAAAAGCTACAAGAATTATGGCATACTTCTGATGTTTTTCATGGTTCTGTAGTAATGGCAATGGCGTTATGGGGTACAGTAATTGGAGCTATTTTTGGAGGCATACCAACTAATAAATTTGGGAGAAAGAAAACATTAATTTGGATAGGTGTGCTGTTTTTAGTTTCTGCTATTGGTTCTGCTTTAGCCAATGATCCTTATACCTTTGCTTTTTTTAGATTTTTAGGAGGATTGGGAATCGGAGCTTCTACTATTGCAGCTCCGGCTTATGTGTCAGAAATTGCTCCAGCAAAAGACAGAGGACGTTTAGTTTCTTTATACCAATTTAACATTGTACTAGGGATTTTAATGGCCTTTTTGTCCAATTATTTATTGAGGGATTCTGGTGAAAATGCCTGGCGATGGATGATAGGAGTGATGGCATTTCCTTCTTTCTTTTACACCATTATAGTGTTTGCTATTCCTGAAAGTCCAAGATGGTTGGTCTCACAATCCAGAAATGAAGAAGCTAGAAAAGTATTGCAACAAATTAATCCCGAAGCTAAAATTGAGGATTTAATTGCAGAACTTCAAAAAGGAGAAGAAAACCATGTAAAAGGTGAAACTATCTTTTTAAAAAAATACCGATTCCCATTAATACTTGCCTTCTTACTTGCCTTTTTTAACCAATTATCCGGTATTAATGCATTTTTATATTATGCACCAAGGATTTTTGCCGAAGCTGGATTAGAAGAAAGTGCCGCTTTGATGAGTAGTATAGGAATTGGTGTAACCAATTTAATTTTTACACTTTTTGGAGTGTTTTTGATTGATGTTTTAGGACGTAAAGTGTTGATGTACATTGGCTCTGTTGGGTATATTATTTCGCTTGGATTGGTTTCCTTAGCTTTTTTCTTAAAATGGGAGGGAATGACAGTGCCTGTTTTCTTATTTATGTTTATTGCCTCTCATGCTATTGGTCAGGGAGCTGTAATTTGGGTATTTATTTCTGAAATATTCCCGAATCATTTACGTGCCAGCGGACAGGCATTTGGATCTTCCACACACTGGGTTTTGGCAGCAATTATTCCATCGATGGTTCCTTTTTTATTCTCGACTATTGGTGCAGGAATGGTATTTTTAATCTTTGCTGTAATGATGGTTTTCCAATTGTTTTTTGTTCTATTTATGATGCCGGAAACCAAAGGGAAATCATTGGAAGAATTACAAGAAACAGTTTTTAAGCAGCAGTAAACGTTTTTTTTAAATAATTTAGAAGGGAATGGCGATACAATATTCCTAAAAAAAAAATAATCTATATATGAAAATACATAAAAAAACAGGATTGAGTATTTCACTTACTTTATGTGTATTAATGACAATATATAGTCAACAAAAAAAGATACGGAAAATATAAAGGATAATTCGAAGTCGACGAAAAATAAATATAGTTCTTACCTTTTTGCGTATTTTACAGCAAGTAACAATAAAGATGATGAGCAAATTCGATTTGCAGTGAGTGATGATGGATATAATTTTAAAGCATTAAATAGCAATCAACCTATTTTAAGTTCTGAGAAGATTACAGAAAGCGGAGGAGTTCGTGACCCGCATATTATGCGTGCTAATGATGGCAAAACATTCTATATGGTAGCAACAGATATGGTAGCTGCCAAAGGATGAGATTCAAATCGTGGAATGGTGTTGCTGAAATCAAAAAACTTAATTGACTGGAAATCCAGTATAGTTAATGTTGCCAAAACATTTTCAGAATTTAAATCCGTAAACCGTGTATGGGCTCCTCAAACAATTTTTTTATTAAACATTTATTTTTAGAATGGTTCATTTTAAATTTTTATCGTTTTTATCTTGTTTTCTTTTTGGCAAGCTTATAACAGTAAAATCAAAAAATAACAAAAGACATCCAACTATATGAAAACACTAAAATTAGCAGTTCTGCTTATAGTGCTGATTCCTTCTATATCAGCGATAGGTCAAAATATAGTTACAGGAACAGATTCAATGATACAATCTCCCGATAAAAAGCTTACAGTGAGGTTTTATCAAAAGGCATTTGATATCGGTAAGCGAAAAATGTACTATCAGGTAAGCTATAACAATAAACCGGTAATTAACGAGTCGGAACTTGATCTGCAGCTTGATAACAATTTATCGGAAAGAGCAATGGCACTTCAGGTAGATAAACATGAGAAATGGTTTGAAAACCTGACTGTTACAAAGCTTACAACTGCCTCAAAAGATACTACATGGAAGCCCGTTGCGGGAGAACGCGCTTTGATACGAGATCATTATAATTTGCTAAAAGTAGAGACTGTCAAAGACGATAACCCTGTTTATTTGGTCAATATTGAAATTAGAGCCTATAATGAAGGAGCCGCTATCCGTTATTCTTTTCCGGAAAATTCTAAAGGAACCTATTACAGGATTATATCGGAGAATACGGAATTTTCTCTGCCTGAAGGTACTAAAGCCTGGCATGCATCCTGGGCGCAGGCCCCGTATAAATTGTTACCGCTAAAGGATTGGCCGGATGAAAGCGAACGGCCGCTTACTCTTGAATTACCTAACGGACTTCACGCTTGCCTGGCAGAAGCGCAGATGGTAGATTATGCCCGCACCAAGTTTAAATTAAGTGCCTCAAAGCCTAATACCCTGGTTACATCAATGTATACCCCGGCTGATATGATCTCTCCCTTTGCTACACCCTGGAGAGTGATTATGGTTGCCGGGAAAGCAGGTGATCTGATTGAGAACAACCACATTATACTAAGTTTAAATGAGGCTTGTAAGATTGAAGATACAAGTTGGATCAAGCCTGGAAAAATCATGCGGGTCTCCAAATTAAACACTTCGGATGCCATAAATAATATAGATTTTGCAGTACAACATAATCTTCAGTATATATTGTTTGATTGTTGCTGGTATGGCCATCATCTTTCATTTGAGACTGATGCAACAAAGATCGGTATAGACAACTTTGATTTACCGAAGATTCTTCAATATGCTAAAGAGAAAGACATAGGGGTATGGTTATATGTAAATCAGCAAGCGTTGCTGGCTCAATCGGATTCGCTTTTTAAAGTCTATAACAGCTGGGGTGTTAAAGGGGTTAAGTTTGGCTTTGTGCAGGCGGGCTCGCATCGCTGGACCACCTGGCTCGAAAAAGCAATCCAAAAAGCAGCTGATGCAAAGATTATGGTAAATATTCACGATGATTGGAGACCAACTGGTGAGCAACGTACATGGCCTAATTTGATGACATCAGAAGGTATTCGCGGAAACGAGGAAATGCCTGATGCAACTCACAATACAGTTCTTCCTTTTACACGTTATATTGCCGGTGCGGCAGATTATACTATTTGCTATTATAATAATCGGATCAAAACCACCCATGCGCATCAACTTGCAATGGCTGCGGTTTACTATAGTCCTATTAAAACATTGTACTGGTACGATGAACCTAAGTTCTCAAGCAATGAACCTGAGTTGGAATTCTGGGACAAAATACCAGTAAGCTGGGATGAAACACGCGTGCTCCAAGGCGAGCCCGGAAAATTTATAACAACCGCCAGAAGAAAAGGAAATGAATGGTTCATAGGTACACTGAACAATAATGAATCAAAGGATTTGAAGATTCCATTGAGCTTTTTACCGGCTGGAAAAAAATATGTCGCAACTATATATTATGATGATAAAACAGCACCGACTAAAACCAAAGTTGGCATAAAACATATAAAAGTGAATTCAACTAGTGTTTTGGATGCTAAGCTGCAGGCTGCAGGAGGACAAGCGGTCTGGATAAAACCCTTGTAAGATGTATGATTAGTTTCAGATATTTCAATTTAATAAACAATATATGTTCAATAAATTTATGAGAATTAAGCTTGTAATTATACTATATAATGTTAGTGAGCCTGATGCTTACTTCAGTCCGTTACAAGCAATTTTTTGGTATGGAAAGCCAAAAGGTTAGTTGATACTTTAAGTGTCACCAGTTAAAAAATAAATTTTCCTTAAATTTCATAGTTTAAACCAAAAAAATGCAACACTAGTTGTCATAAATCGATTTTTATTATTAATGTTAAACAAAACTAATTATGCTAAAGAAAATTTCAGTATTTTTTTTCCTGAACTTACTAATCAACCTTCCTGGATATGTTAATGCCCAAGATACTAATGAAAAAATAGCCAACCCAATAATCCCCGGTTACTTTGCTGATCCTACTATTGTAAAAGACAAGGGCGCTTATTTCATTTATGCAACAATTGACCCATGGGGCAGCGAGGAACTTGCGGTGTTCGAAACTAAGGATTTTGTGACCTTCAAGCGTCATCATCTTAACTGGCCAACCAAATCATTATGTACCAGTCCTACTTCAAATAAACATATGGTATGGGCACCCTCGGTGGTTAAGGGTACAGATAACAATTTCTACATGTATGTGTCGGTAGGCAGTGAAGTTTGGGCAGGCGTTAGTGCAAATCCACTGGGGCCATGGAAAAACCTTAAAAAAGACAATACACCCCTTGTAAAATTTACAGATTTCCCTAACATGCACAACATCGATGCAGATTGCTTTATAGACGACGATGGGCAGGCCTATCTATATTGGGGTTCAGGATGGGATTGGGTGAATGGACATTGTATGGCGGTTAAGCTAAAGAAGGATATGAAAACCTTTGATGGAACTCCTCTCGATGTTACGACCCCCCATTATTTTGAAGCCCCTCACATGATCAAAAGAAATGGAAAATATTATTTGATGTTTTCAGAAGGTAAGGCCATTGATGCAACTTATCAAATTGGTTACGCCACTTCTAATAGTCCATTAGGACCATTTGTTGAACCAGAACAGCGTGTTATTTTAAAAACAGCAAGTGATAGTTCTGTTGTCGGTCCTGGTCATCACACAGTATTCAGGGTAAAGAATCAGGATTATATATTATATCATCGAATTTTTCCGCAGGAGAAAGATTATGTATTGCGTCAGCTTTGTCTGGATAGCCTCAATTTTGATTCGGCAGGAAATATTCAAAAGGTGAATACAAGTGGCACTAAATTATAATAGGCTAAAAAGCCCCTATTTTAAATTGAAAATTGATACCGGAAATCGAATTTCTAAAATAAAAAAACACCTTAAGTTATGAATAAAATTTTCTTTCTTGTAATTGTATTAATCTGCTCCGCAGCTGTTCAAATGGCTTTTGCACAAGAAAGCCTTGTTACCTATGATGTTCCCAAAGCTATTTTTTATTCCATGCACAATGACGATTTTACCGTTCAGGTCAGAAATCCAGGTGGACAATGGAAGGATCTTTATGAGTACAAGGTACAAGTGGATATGGACAAAGTACAAGATGCTTCGATGGTTTATTTTGACTTTTCAGGAAAAGTAGAAGTAAAGATACGAAAGAACAACGGAAATGTGGGAACTGTGGCTATAAGACCATTGTCGTTTGGTATCACCCCGGAGGTGAAGGGAAATATTATGCAATTTACCCTTGACAGACCAAGAAATATTTCCATTGAGGTAGACGGAGACAAATTACACAATCTGCACCTGTTTGCCCAGCCTATTGAAGAAAGCCGTCCAGATCCTAATGATCCTAACGTCGTTTATTTTGGTCCGGGAGTACATGAAGCACCAGATAAGCCAGGGGATGTCTTTCGTGTCAAAAGTGGGCAGACTGTGTACATCCATGGAGGTGCAGTAATCAAAGGAAAACTGCTTTGTGACAATGTTAAAAACGTTCGTATTATTGGAAGAGGAATCATTTTAGAACCTGAGAGAGGTGTAGAAATTCGGTTTTCAGAGAACATAGAGATAGATGGGATTCATATCGTTAATCCCCGACACTATACCGTGTATGGAGGACAGTCTAAGGGGTTGAAGATTAAAAACCTGACGTCTTTCAGCTGCAAAGGTTGGAGTGATGGCATTGATTTAATGAGCTGCTCGGATGTTGAGATAGACGGTGTTTTCATGCGTAATTCAGATGATTGCATTGCCATTTATGCGCATAGATGGGATTTCTACGGTGATGCAAGAAATTTTAAAATCACTAATTCTACCCTTTGGGCTGATGTAGCTCATCCCACTAATATAGGTGCCCATGGTAATACTACCCATGAAGGAGACACTATTGAAAATATTACTTTCTCAAATATCGATATATTGGAACATGATGAAGATGACCCCTGTTGTCTGGGCACCATGGCTATAATCGCTGCCGATAATAATTTCGTACGTAATGTGACTTATGAAAACATCAGAATTGAAGACATACAAGAGGGACGTTTATTTGATTTACGTGTGGTGAATGATCCTAAATACAATACGCAATCAGGAAGATCGATCGAGAATATTCATTTTAAGAACATTACTTACAATGGTTCGGGCTTGCACCCTTCTCAAATTATGGGATACAATGAAAATCGGAATGTCAACAATGTAACATTCGAAAATGTCAAGATTAATGGCAGGAAGATCATGTCTGCCAAAGAAGGCGATATCATTATTGGAGAATATGCAAAAGACATAAAATTTATAAAGTAATATGCTGCAGATAAAATGAAGATCAAATGTACCATAAAAATAGTAATGATATATCTTGCTTTCTTGCTGCAAGGATTAACTGCAAATGCCCAGCCCTTTGTTCACCCAGGCATTTATCATAGTCAGGAAGATCTTGAAAGGATGAAAAAAGCCGTGATGCAAAAACAGGAACCTATCTATTCTGGTTACAAGATTTTTACTGAAAACCCTTGTTCCGGCAGTTCCTATAAAATGCAGGGACCTTTGGCGATGGTGGGGAGAAACCCAACGATAGGCCAGGAAATTTATGATAGTGACGCCAATGCAGCACATCAAAATGCAATAATGTGGGTCATAACTGGAGAAAAAGCTTATGCAAAAAAGGCAATAGAAATCCTTAATTCATGGTCATCTGCTTTAAAATCAATTACAGGAAGAGATGCCGTTTTAATGGCGGGTTTAGGCCCTTTTAAAATGATTAATGCTGCAGAAATTATACGCTATACAAATGCCGGATGGAAAGATGAAGAAATTAAACAGGCTGAAAAGAATTTTAAGGAAGTGATTTATCCGGTTATAAAAGATTTTGCTCCTTTTGCCAATGGAAATTGGGATGCAGCTGCGATGAAAACCGTTATGGCTGTTGGTGTATTTTGTAACGACAGGCAGATTTTTGAAAGAGCTTTACATTATTATGTAAACGGAGCTGGTAACGGGTGTGTAACGAATTATGTAATTAATGAAGCGGGGCAAATACAGGAAAGCGGGCGTGATCAGGCACACACACAATTGGGTATTGGAATGTTAGCGGAATGTTCAGAAATTGCCTGGCATCAGGGGCTTAATCTTTACGGTTATGCCAATAACAGATTGTTGAAGGGGTTTGAATATGTGGCAAAATTCAATCTTGGGAACGAGGTGCCATTTGTAGAAACCATGGATCGTACAGGGAAATATCACCATCTTTCAATAGCAAGGAAAGATCGGGGGCCATTAAGGGCCGTTTATGAACAAGTGTACAATCATTATGTGAAAAGAATGGGCTTAAGAGCTCCCTATATAACTGCTGCTGCTGAAAAGATACGGCCTGAGGGACCAGGAAAACCAGGCGCAGACCATCCTGGGTATGGAACTTTATTCTTTGGCAGGCCAGAAGCTAATTTGAAGCTTTCTATTCCAGCACCGGCAGCTCCCGGAGCATTAATAGCAGAAGGAAGTTTAAACAGTATTTCTCTGAGTTGGATAGAATCTGTAGATGCAAAGTCATATACCGTAAAACGATCAGAAAAGAAAGGGGGGCCTTATACGATTATCGCAAAAAGTATAACTGTGCCTGGTTATACCGACCGAAAAGTAAAATCAGGAAAATTATACTATTACACTGTAAGTGCTTCAAATAAAGAAGGAAAAAGTGCTGATGGTGTTGAAGTAGGTATTTGTGCAGGATTACCTTTAAAATGGCAGCAGAGAAGTATTGGACAGATTGGCAAAGAAGCCGATTGTCAGTTTGACGGAAAACGTTTTATACTCAGTGCTTATGGTAAAGGATTGGATAGCTTAACCGATGAACTGTATTTTGTAAGCCAGCTTCTTAATAAAAATGGAGAAATTACAGTTCGCTATGTTCCTCAGCTCAGTTCTCAGTTTACAAGTTTTGGAGTAACTATCAGAGAAGGTTTTGCTGCTAATGCCGCTCATGTTTCACTTACAATAAATATAGGAAAAACAGAACAAATAGAAGCCCCGAACTGGCATGTGGAATTTCTGAAAAGAGCCCGGCAAAGTGAAGTGGTTAAATGTCTAAACACCATTTCAAATTTACCGAAGACAGTAGTAACTAATGGAAGGTTAACTAGTCATTACTGGATGAGTTTGAAATGTAAGGACAAGAAAGTGGAGGCCTTTGTATCCTTGAACGGAATAGAATGGGAATCAGTCGGGAGCTCAGATTTCACTTCGAACCAACCATTATATATAGGCCTTATCGCAGCATCAGGAATGCCGAACAGTACAGTTGTAGAGCTTGATGAGGTAGTTATTACCGATAATTAAATAAACTTATTTTAGCAAGATTGTGATTTATCCAGTGCATACTTCATGTTTGAAAAGTGACTTTATGTAAAACATTCTAAATTTAATAATAAAAGCATCTAGATCTCAATTCAGAGGGGTTAGAAATATTGAGTTTTTCCGGATCAATACATATTGTTGTGGGGAAATATTAAAATAACGATTTTTGCA
>NZ_CAMLDD010000011.1 GCF_946478785.1 uncultured Flavobacterium sp. | reverse complement strand
CAATTCCGTCTCCGTCAGTATCAGGACAACCATTGAATTGTTTCAAACCTGCAACATCCGGACAAGCATCATCTTTATCGTAGATTCCGTCTCCGTCAGTATCTTTACCTCCGAATTTGAAAACAAGACCTGCCATGTGTTGGAAATGAGACGGAGCATCTGGCTCACCACTTGCATCTTCTCTATCACCACCTACAGCCCATTTGTATCTTGTAGAAAGCTCAAGACCTATTGCATCTGTAAACCAAAAAGTTACTCCAGCACCTGGGTTAACAGTCCCAAAACTGCTGTCTCCAAAGAAAGTATAACCTCCACCAACAGATAACGAAGGATCAACTACTTTTGATTTAATTAATTCCATGAAGCTATATTTAATAGTAGCATCAATTCCGTAATACATCAAGTCACCAGGATTCTCAACAACATTTCCTCTTGAGTCAGCATCTGGACTACTTGGATTAAAAATAACATATTTGTCAATTTTGTTTACAGAACCTTGCAAACCAACAGAAAAACCACTACCTACATATTTAGACACACCAATGTAAGATAATGAAGGAAGGATATTCCAATTGTCTTTTACAGCGAATGGCTGAGAAAAGTGTTGATCAAAGAAACCGCTTCCTGATCCAGAACTTGTTCTGGTATCAACGGCATTAACCCCAAAAGAGATAGCCCATGGATTGTTACTGTCCTGTGCGTGAGAGCTTAAACCCATCACCACCATTACAGCAACTAAAAGTTTTTTAAGATGTTTCATACTTATTTTTTTTAATTACAATTTAGTTAATTACAGACAAAAGTAACACCTAATTTTTTAAATACAAAATGTAATGTTAAAAAAAACCTACAAAAAAAGCAGTAAGTGGTAATTATATAACTTTTAACATCTGTCCAACAGACACAAAAGCCTTGATTGCAGCGTCTAAATGTTCTTTAGAATGCGCTGCTGACAATTGAACTCTAATTCGTGCTTTATCCTTAGGAACTACCGGAAAAAAGAAACCAATTACATAAATTCCCTGTTTCAAAAGTTCATTTGCCATCGTTTGTGATAATTTTGCATCATATAGCATAACGGGCACAATTGCCGAATCACCATCTATAATATCAAAACCAGCTTTTTTCATACCTTCTTTAAAATAATTGGTATTCCATTCTAACTTATCTCTCAAAGTGGTATCTTTTTCTAAAAGCTCAAAAACCTTAATGGATGCACCAACAATTGCAGGTGCTAAAGAATTTGAAAATAAATAAGGACGTGAGCGCTGGCGCAGCAATTCAATAATTTCTTTTTTAGCAGTGGTATATCCTCCCATTGCACCTCCTAACGCTTTACCTAATGTACCGGTTATAATATCAACCCTCCCCATGACACCTTTTGCCTCAAGGGTGCCTTTTCCAGTTGCTCCAATGAATCCTGCAGCATGACACTCATCAACCATAACCAAAGCGTCATATTTATCTGCCAGGTCGCAAATTTTATCTAGAGGAGCTACAAGTCCATCCATAGAAAACACACCATCTGTAACTATCAATTTAAAACGTGCTCCCGATTTATTTGCCTTAATCAATTGCTGTTCTAAATCTTCCATGTTACTATTTTCATAACGATAACGGGCAGCTTTACATAAACGGACTCCGTCAATAATAGAAGCATGGTTCAGGCTATCTGAAATTATAGCATCACTTTCTCCCAATAAGGGTTCAAAAACACCACCATTAGCATCAAAGGCTGCTGCATAAAGAATAGTATCCTCAGTACCATAAAAATCTGCTATCTTTTTTTCTAATTTTTTATGAATATCTTGTGTACCACAAATAAAACGGACTGATGACATTCCGAAACCATGTGTATCCATAGCATCTTTAGCCGCCTGAACAACTTCAGGATGTGAAGACAGTCCTAAATAATTATTAGCACAGAAATTCAAAACCTTTTCACCTGTTGAAATAGTAATTTCAGCATCCTGAGCTGAAGTTATAATCCGTTCCTTTTTAAAAATTCCGTTTCCTTCAATTGTCTGCAACTCACTTTGCAGATATTCCTTAATTTTTCCGTACATCTTTATGTTTTTAAAACGTTAAAAATTAATACGTTAGCAAAATTTAAGCTACATAAAGTCTTTAACATCTGATTAATTTTATCACAAATTTACCACATCGACTTCGGTTCCTATATATACCAAAGCCCTTTTTAACACTTTGTACCCTAAATCTTCAATAGCATTTTGATATTCCTGAATTTGATGCACATATTTAGGATTTCTGGCTCCTGTTTTATAATCCAATAAATATGCATTCCTATCTTTTGTTAGCACAATCCTGTCCGGTTTTAAAGTTTTTCCCTGTTTTTGAACAATTGTCTGCTCATTTAAAACAGCATTTTCACCATCAAAACAAATACTTATTTCAGGATGGTTTACAATTTCCTGAAGGGTTTTCGAAACTATTTCTTTTTGATTGTAAGTAATCAATCCATTCTCGATTCCTTTTGTAATCGCCAAATCAATATCTGATTTATCTTTCACAAAAGCCAGAATTTCATGAATTATATTTCCGTAAGAAATCGCCTCTTGTTGGGTTGTCCCCCACATTAAAGCTTCTCGTTGTGCAATTTTAATATTTTTCGAATTGAGAACTTCCGCAACTGTCGGAATTGTTTTTACCAGATCTACTATTTTATCAGAAGATGAAAGTTTTATTGGATTTCCAAATTCATATTCCAATTTCTCTGGATCATAAAGTCCTTTGTTCATCAAATATTTAATAAAAAAAGAAGCCATATTATTTGGCAATTCTCCGTCTTTTCTTTCTTTTAATGATTGAGAAATAACATATAATTGCTCTTCGGCACGGGTTAATGCTACATACAAAACATTAATGTTGTCGAGCAATTCTTCTTGTTTTTTCAGATTAAAAACTGCCGAAGCACTTTCACCAAAACCTTCTACGGCACTGCTATTGTCAATCAAAGCTTTCGGAACACCTAAATCTGCATCCTCGGCATCAAGCCACAATTTATCTTTTGGTTTTCTATTATAATCTTCTTCTGCAAAAGGCATAATCACAACAGGAAATTCCAGCCCTTTTGATTTATGAATAGTCATTATTCGAACCGCATTATTCCCTTCCGGCGACGGAATACTGAATTTGTGTCCATTCTTATCCCAATAACTTAAAAAATCAGCTATTCCGGCCTGATTTCGAATATCACGTTCCAAAACTATGTCAAGAAAATATTGTACATACGCATTTCCTTCAGACGGAAGAACAAATTTAGATATGATAATTTCCACAGCTTCATAAAGTGATTTTTTTCGAATATCTTCAAACGAAAGTGAAACATCAAAACTCAAAAGCCATTTTTCAAAATCACTCTCAAAATTTTTAGCCATTCCCTGAGCAATAAAATCGTGGATTGGCATTTCGACTTCTTTTGTATTGGCTAAAAAATGCAGAAAATTTGCTTTTGCTTCTAAATCAATGCTGTTGTTAAGATATTTCAGCAGATGAATAATTAACCGAACTTCTGTAGCATTTTGAATCATCAAGGTTTCTGAAGATAAAAGCGGAATATTTTGTTCCGTCAAATAATTCGCTACAGCGATTCCCTGATCTCTTTTACGAGTTAAAATCACGATGTCTTTATATTCAAATCCATTACGAATAACTTTTTGAATAGTATTCAAAGTTGCCAGAACATACAAATCTGACTTTTCAATCAGTTCTTCTTCATCGGCAAAATCATTTTTTTCAATTATTGGAAGAAAAGAAATATTGACATAGCCGCCTTTTTTAGAATTTGCATTCTGAAAGCTATGATTCTCATACAAATTTTTATAATCCTCATTTGAAAATTCAGTCGAAATTAATTTAAAAAAAGTATTATTAAAATCAATTATCTCACTATAACTTCTATAATTGGTATCTAAATGTTTGATTAATTTATCCTGAGTATTAAATGGATTTAAATCTTTACTTAATTCAATAAATTGTTCTGCTTTCCCGCCTCTCCAACGATAAATTGATTGTTTTGGATCGCCAACAATCATCAAAGTTCCCTTATTTCCAAAATCATCCTGGCCGGAAAGTGCATTATCAATAAGAGGAATTAAATTTTGCCATTGCATCTCAGAAGTATCCTGAAACTCATCTATAAAAAAGTGGCGATATCGTTCTCCCAAACGTTCGTAAATAAAAGGTGCCGGCTGGTTTTGAATCTCACGATGAATTATTGCATTGAATTCTGAAATCGACAAAACATTTTGTTCTGACTGGATTTTTGCCAATTCATTACTAACTGTATTAAGTAAAGAAAGTGGGGTTATGTTTTTTAGAAATGCCTTGTAAAAATCTCTTTTTTCGAAGTTTTTATAAACCTGACCCAGTATTTGAAGCAGTTGTGGAATATTATTTTCAATCAGAGCCCGATCACTCGCTGTTTTATTAATAGCAATATCTTCAAATACATGAAAAGTTTTATTTCTCGGATTAAATTTTCCGTCACGAATACATTCTAAATGATTTGGAAAAGTTCCTCTTGAAAATGACTTTAAATCGATTCCGTTTTTATCCAATAAAGAAAAAGCTTCACAGGCAAGTTCTGAATTTTCCTTTTCTAATTCGGCACACAAAACAGACATTTTCTTTTTAATGGCAACAAACTCTTCAATTGATTTATCATGAAAATGGGAGATTTCATTCCGGTTATTTTCGTTTAAAACCAATCTTCCTGTTTCCAGGATTTCACGCGAAACATCCCAACTTTTGTCATCGTCAGTTTTTTCCATCGTAAAATCAATCAGCAATTTTGTCAAAGTTTCATCTTGGCCGGCTTGTGCAATAATCGCATCTACAGCTTCAACCAGCAAATTTTCGGTATCCAGAGTTACCTCAAAAGTCATGGGCAAATTTAGATCATGTGCAAAAGCGCGAATTACTTTATGTGTAAATTTATCAATGGTAGAAATATCAAAAGCAGCATAATTATGAATAAGATGCTTGATAATATTTTGAGATTTTGTTTTGATTTTAATTACAGAAAGTCCTGTTTCGCGAGATAAATCTTCCATTAAATCTATGGCTTTCGCCGAAGGTTCGTCTTTGGTAAATTCAGACAAGCTTCCCACAATACGGCTTTTCATTTCATGAACCGCTTTATTGGTAAAAGTTATAGCGAGAATATTTCGATAAGCATCATTTTTGGGCGAAGAAAGAATAATTTTAAGATATTCCTTAACTAAAGTATAGGTTTTTCCGGAACCTGCAGAAGCATCGTAAATTGAGAAAGACGGACTTTGCATAAGTTTAGGTGTTTGTATTGTAAAAATAGCACAATAAATATGAAATCACAATCCTGTAAAACTCTAAAAAAAAATCCAAATTCCAATATCCGTGTACAATAGCACTTCAAATATTGGAATTTGGAATTTATCCCGACTACACCTTGGGATTGAAATTTTAAAATTATGTCGTTTTTGGAAAAGCTCTTTTATTAAAAACAAGTAAAATACCAACACCTGTAGAAATCGCCACATCGGCAACATTAAAAATAGCATTAAAGAACTCAAATCGTTTCCCTCCAAAAAATGGTATCCACTGAGGCAGATCGCCTTTCCAGATAGGAAAATAAAACATATCTACCACTAAGCCATGAAACCAGGCTCCATAAGGTTCCGGAGAAAAGGGAGTTGCTAAATTATTATAACTGTCATCAAAAACAACTCCATAGAATACAGAATCCAGAATATTTCCTGCAGCACCTGCAAAAATTAGTGCGATTGCTACAACCAAATAGGAGGAAGCCTTCTTTTTTATTGAATCATACAACCAATAGCCTATTCCGAAAACCGCAAATATCCTAAAAACTGTCAGGATTAATTTTCCGTATTCCCCAGGTATTTTAGTACCCCATGCCATTCCTTCATTTTCTATAAAGTGAATTTTAAACCAATTAAAAACTGTAACCTCTTCACCTAAAATAAAATTGGTTTTTACATAGATTTTAGAAATTTGATCGACAAGTAAAACTAGGAATATAAGAAGATACGCTTTTCGTAATGACATTTTATAATTTTTTTGATGAGCAAAAGTAACAATTAAATCAAAAAAAACGCCCCTACTGGAGCGTTAATTCTTTTGTAATTTAAGGTGATTATCGTTGCAGATTTTTAGCTTCGATACTCATTGTAGCATGAGGAACGATTTTAAGTCTTTCTTTACCGATTAATTTACCTGTTACTTTACAGATACCATATGTTTTGTTTTCAACACGGAATAATGCGTTTTTCAGGTCGCGTATAAACTTTTCCTGTCTGATAGCCAACTGTGAGTTTGCTTCTTTTGACATTGTTTCGCTTCCTTCTTCGAATGCCTTGAATGTTGGAGACGTATCGTCTGTTCCGTTATTCAAATCATTCATATAGGCACTTTTGATTAGATCAAGATCTTCTTGTGCTTTTTTTATTTTTGCCTGGATTATTTCTTTGAACTCTGCTAAATCAGCATCTGAGTATCTTGTAATTTCATCTATCATTTTATATTATTTTGAAATTAATATCATTGTTTTAATATCATCAAACTCAATTTCTGTGCCGCTTTCCAAAGCATCCACAAAGCTCAAACTATCTGTTAATGTCTCAGACTTAATATAGTCTTCATTTTTCAGAATCGCCTCTTCTAAAAGACCGTTTCTTTTTATCTGAACTTTAATCTTATCAGTAACCTCAAATCCTGAATCTTTACGGATATTCTGAATTCTGTTTACTAATTCTCTTGCGATTCCTTCATTTTTCAATTCTTCAGATATTGTAATGTCAAGTGCAACTGTAATTCCGTTTGAATTTGCAACCAGCCAGCCTTCAATATCCTGGGATGTTATTTCGACGTCTTCCAGAGATAAAGTTACACTATTTCCAGCAATAACAATATCTAACGAGCCTTCCTTATCCAATTTATTAATCTGTTCCGCCGAAAAAGATTGTATCTCTTTAGAAATCAGCCCCATATCTTTACCAAAACGTGGCCCTAATGCTTTAAAATTAGGTTTGATTTGTTTTACTAAGATACCCGAAGCATCGTCTAAAAGTTCAATTTCTTTCACGTTTACTTCGGCTTTTATAAGGTCAGAAATCGCTTCAATTTCAGCTCTCTGATTCTCGTCAAGTACCGGAATCATTACCTTTTTCAAAGGTTGACGAACCTTAATCATTTCCTTTTTACGAAGTGATAAAACCAAAGATGAAATAGTCTGCGCCTTCTGCATTTTGCTTTCCAACGTTTTATTAACAAAGTTTTCGACAAATTTTGGGAATTCAGCTAAGTGAACACTAGCAAAATCCTCAGTTCTCGTAGAAGCTGTTAAATCTCTGTACAATTTATCCATGAAAAAAGGAGCTACAGGAGCACTTAATTTACTGATCGTCAATAAACAAGTGTAAAGCGTTTGATAAGCAGCAATTTTATCATGAGCATATTCACCTTTCCAGAAACGACGACGGCATAAACGAACGTACCAGTTACTAAGGTTTTCCTGAACGAAGTCAGAAATTGCTCTCGTCGCTTTTGTTGGTTCGTAATCTGCATAACATTCATCAACAAATTTGATTAAGGTATGCAATTCAGATATAATCCATTGATCGATTTCAGGTCTTTCGTTTAACGGAATTTCCACTTCAGCGTATTTAAACCCGTCAATATTCGCATATAACGAAAAGAAAGAGTAAGTGTTGTATAAAGTTCCGAAGAATTTACGACGAACCTCAGCAATTCCTTCAATATCAAATTTTAAGTTGTCCCAAGGATTTGCGTTAGAAATCATATACCAGCGTGTGGCATCCGGACCATATTCTGCAATGGTTTCAAAAGGATCTGTGGCATTACCTAAACGTTTCGACATTTTCTGTCCGTTTTTATCCAGAACCAAACCATTCGAAACTACATTTTTATACGCTACTTTATCAAAAACCAATGTTCCGATAGCGTGTAAAGTATAAAACCATCCACGAGTCTGATCTACACCTTCTGCGATGAAATTCGCAGGAAAATCTTTATTCTCGTCAATTTTATCTTTATTCTCAAAAGGATAATGCCATTGGGCGTAAGGCATTGCTCCAGAATCAAACCAAACGTCAATTAAATCACTTTCGCGTTTCATTGGCTGGCCTGAAGCTGAAACTAAAGTAATTTGATCGACAACATTTTTATGCAAATCGATTAAATCATAATTTGTTTCAGACATATTTCCGATTTCAAAACCTTTAAACGGATTTTCTTTTTGAAAACCAGCTTCAATAGATTTTTCAATCGCATTGTACAATTCCTCAACAGAACCAATAAGAACTTCTTCTTTTTTGTCTTCTGTTCTCCAAATTGGCAACGGAATACCCCAATATCTAGAACGAGATAAGTTCCAGTCGTTGGCATTTTTCAACCAATTTCCAAAACGTCCTTCACCAGTAGACTTAGGTTTCCAATTGATAGTTTCGTTCAGGTCGAACATTCTATCTTTTACATCGGTTACTTTAATGAACCAGGAGTCTAATGGATAATATAATAACGGCTCATCAGTTCTCCAGCTATGTGGATAACTGTGCACGTATTTTTCAACTTTAAATGCTTTATTTTCTTCTTTTAAACGAATAGCAATTTCAACATCGACAGAACGCTCTGGCGCCTGACCTGCATCATAATATTCGTTTTTTACATATTTACCGGCCAAATCACCTAAATGTGAAGTGAACTTTCCTTGTAAATCTACCAATGGAACTGCAGTTCCATTTTCGTCTAATACCAACATTGGTGGCACTTCCGGTTTCGCTTCTTTTGCTACTTTAGCATCATCAGCACCAAAAGTCGGAGCAGTATGTACAACTCCTGTTCCGTCTTCTGTAGTAACAAAATCGCCGGCAATTACTCTAAATGCATTTTCAGCATTTTGATAAGGCAATACGTATGGTAATAATTGTTCGTAACGGATTTCAACTAAATCCGTACCTTTTGCTTCTGCTAAGATTTTATACGGAAGTTGCTTGTCGCCATTTTTCACATTGTCAAAATCAGTGTCGTCTTCACTTAAGAAAAATCCTTTTCCGAATTGCTTTCCAACAAGATTTTTAGCCAAAATAACATTGATTGGCTCAAAAGTATATTGATTGAAGGTTTTTACTAAAACATAATCGATTTTTGGTCCAACTGTCAAGGCTGTATTTGATGGTAATGTCCATGGCGTAGTCGTCCAGGCCAGAATGTGAATATCTCCAAAACCTTGTAAAAACGAAGGCAATGTTTCTGGTAAAGTTTTGAATTGGGCCACAATCGTAGTATCCGTAACATCTCTGTAAGCACCAGGCTGATTTACCTCGTGAGAAGACAATCCTGTTCCGGCTTTAGGAGAATAAGGCTGAATCGTGTAACCTTTGTACAACAAACCTTTATCGTAGATTTGTTTCAAAAGCCACCAAACAGACTCCATGTATTTTGGTTTATAAGTCACATATGGATCTTCCATATCAACCCAATAACCCATTTTTTCGGTCAAATCATTCCATACGTCGGTATAACGCATTACGGTTTTTTTACACGCTTCGTTATATTCTTCGATAGAAATTGTTTTACCAATATCTTCTTTTGTAATTCCAAGTTCTTTTTCGGTACCTAATTCTACAGGCAAACCGTGAGTATCCCAGCCTGCTTTTCTTTTAACCTGAAAACCTTTCTGAGTTTTATATCTGCAAAAAATATCTTTAATTGCACGCGCCATCACATGGTGAATTCCCGGTAATCCGTTTGCTGAAGGCGGACCTTCAAAAAATACGTAAGGCTCTGCACCTTCGCGAGTAGTTACACTCTTTTCAAATATATTTTCTTTCTTCCAAAAATCAAGAACTTCCGACGCTACCGTTGGCAGGTCAAGTCCTTTGTATTCAGTAAATTTTGTACTCATTTTATCCTTTTCTTAAACGAGGTGCGAAAGTAAGGAATTTTGAGGAAATAATGAAAGAGAATAAAAAAAAGGAAGCAGATGAATTCAGCTAAACCAAAACATAAATACTGTCTTACAAATATGCAAATCACTCATTATGAAAGAAATAAAATAAAATTCAAAAACAAACATCAGTAAAGACAAAAAATCATGTTAAAAAAACTAATACAGGACCTTAAATTGTAAGTTTATTATTGTATTTTCGGCAAAAATTTAACACATACATATGAAAACAAAATTACTTATTTTAGCTTTACTTTCAGTAGGCGTAGCAGAGAGCCAAAACCTGATTCAAAACGGAAGTTTTGAGCAGTTTACATCCACAACTCCTGATTCATGGACAATACAATTTGGTTCTACTTCTAAAGAAGAGACAATTAAAAATGAAGGAACTTCAAGTCTTAAAGGAATGACTTTAGGAGACTCAGATATGGGCATGATGCCAAATTTACAATTCAAACAGGAATTTACTTTATCAGACACACAAGAATACACATTAAAATTTGATTATTACATCCCTGTAATAACTCCTAGCTTCTTCAATATAAGCAATCTATCTTATGAAATTACCAAAGTGACGCAGGGAGGTGCTATTTTTGCTTCTCCAATGCCTGATATGATAACTAAGGAATATGGAGTATGGAAAACTGTAACCTATGATTTTAAAATAGCACAATTTCAAGCACCAACTACATCTGTAACCATGGCCGTTAATTTTATTGCCGGATCTATGTTTGATGGTACTGTAATTTATTTCGATAACGTAATTATTGCTAAAAAAAGCACTCTAAGTACTGTTGATTTTAATAAAAAAACCAACCCGATTGAGTTTGTATCGAAAGATGAAATAAGACTAAACAGTGACTATAAAGACGCTTCTTATATTATTTATTCTATTGATGGGAAAACAGTAAAAAGAGCTAAAAATAACTCTTCTGAAAGTATTGAAATTTCTGGGTTAGCTAAAGGAATTTATCTATTAAAACTAGAAAATTTGAGTACTTCGGTTAAATTTATCAAACAATAACCATTTTTTGTTGTAATAAAAAAGGACTGAATTTAACTTTTTAGATTCAGTCCTTTTTTTATGTTTATTTTTTAAAGAGGATACATAAACTCTTTATGAGAATAAACATAATTTGTTTTAATAAATCGTTTTATTTAAACCCGCCAAAATATACTTCTTTCATAAAAATTCTATTTCCGAAAACAGGGTTTACTTCAATTTTTTCACGTTGTTCCTGATAAAAGGTTTCGCCATTAAAATCTTCAATTTCATAATTTATCTTATAAGGAATTTTTCCGGAATTTAATGCTGCAACAGGTCGATAATCCGCAAAAAGTTTTCTCTCGAAGAAACTTTTATTTCCGTTATCAAATTCTGTTTTTTCAGTAGATATGATATTAAAATTTTCCTTATCAATAAAAACATGATAATCAGTTTTTGGAATTGTTCTGTTACCTGTACTTAGTGTTTTTTCAAAATAATTCAAATGATAGCACAACCTTCCTTCGTACATTTCATCTTCCAAAACTTCAAAATTATTCCATAAATCAAGTCTTAAATCAGTCAGAAAGTTTACTAAGTCAGCATTTTTAGATAAATTATTATGATCGTAAGAGGTAAGTTTTGCCCATTTTGCATTTACACCACTTTCACGGTCATCATGACTCCAGGCATCTGCTCCATTCATTATTTCATAATAGCTTTCAGGCATTTTTTTTCTAAGAAGATAATGGGTGTGTGTTGCCCATTTTTCTTCAGTTTGAGGCACTTTATTCCCTTCAATAGTAAGTTTAGAAAAAAGATGTGCTTTTTCCATTTTTTTCAAAGCATCACTTCCTCCAAGATTGGAAAGCACTTTTGCTAACAAATTAGCATTAAGCTGATACGGAATAGAATCCAGCAGATTGTGTCTTTGGATTTTAGTTTTTTCCAGTTTTGCTTCACGGTTCGCTTTTTCAGTTTCCCATTCTGCATCCTGCTGCTCTATTTTTTCAAAAAATGCCAATCTTTTTTCTTCTTTTTCTTCTGCTATTTTAAGGCCTAATTTTTGAAGATCAGCAAAACGGGTTGTATGGCTTCTTATTTTCTTATCGGCAAAATAGCCTTTATTTACTTTTTTTACGATTGAAGATCCTCTGGAATCCTGCTTATCGTTCTCAACTAGCAAATTAGCATACATTAATGCTTTTTCTTTGTTTTCAAGTAAAAAATAAGTCTCTGCCAAATTGTTTGTTACGATAAACCGAATGTTCTCATTTAAAGGCGAAGGCGGGTATTTGACCAACAAACTTTCCAGATATTGCAAATGTGGCGTCAGCAATTTTTCATCTAAACCTTTTTCAAGAGTAACTTTCTCCATCTGAGAAGTGATTTCGTTTTCAAATGCCAGCATTTGATTATATTCAGAATGCCCTTTTGAAGTTACAAATTCAAACTTTATTTTAGATTCTCCTTTAATATATTGTAATTTATAATTAAGATAGTTTTGTATTGCTTCAACAGACCTGTAAATTACTGTGTCCAAACCTAACTCTTCAACAGTATAATTACCATTTTTCTCTGCTTCGGCAATTTTTTTATTATTTGTAACTATCACATCTCTCAGTTTATCTTTTTGGGAGCTAACACCAATTGTATACGCTTCTACACTATTAAAATCCTCGGACAACAGAAGTTTATCAGCGCATTTCGCCTCCATTTTTATCTTTACGCTATAATTAGAAAATGCCTGAAATTCCCACCCATTATTCTTTTTATTAAATGTACTATCGATTGTTGTTGCTTTATATTGCGGAAGTTCAATGGTTAAATAAATTCTTAGCTTTCCGTTTGCAGGGTCTTTTATAAAACCTTCTATATTAAAATATCTTTTCTTCAATATAGGCTCTTCTTGTATAAAACGCTTATCCATTTGATAAAAAGTGGTTTGCGTTAATGCATTATCAAGAACAGGAAATTCCGAATAATTAATTACGGGTATATAAAACTTCTTTTTTTTGGAGTTTATTTTTTCTTGTGCCTGAATTGCACCAATTACAAGCAAGGCGATTAAGAGTAGTATTTTTTTCATAGGCAAAAAAAAGCCACCAGAATTATATCCTGATGGCCTTAGAGTTTTTATTTTTTTATTTTTTATTAAAAATTTGAATTGACTTATCAGAAGCATAAAAAATGTTTTGTGTAGCCGGATCAACCTCATATAGTGGATGATTATTAGTAAATATAATTTTATCCACTTCTACTCCATCTGATTTGCTAACTTTTATCAATACTTTTTCTCCGGTATCCGCTTTTGCAAAAATATAAGAGAAATCTCTGTTTTGCTTCATTGCATTGAAACGAGAATTAAACTTAGCCGCTACTAATCCTAAAGCTGCTGCTCCGGCTGCATAAGCTTTTGCCTGATCCTGGTTGGTTTTATCTTCCTTTTTTACAACTGTAGATCTCATGTTTCCTGAAGAATCACGATATGTCATTGTTAATTCAGCACCTTTTATATCACTTACTACTGAACCTACTCCTAAACCAATACTTCCTACAATTGCTGCACTTTTTAAAAGACGTCTTGTACCTTCTCCAGGTTGAGTGTATACATGGTGATATTTGATAGTTCCATCCATATTAACACCCATTACTTCAACAGGACCAGAAAGTACTACTCCCCAAGGAAATTGCTCTATACTGTTTAACTCCTTTTCTTTTTTAATGTTTACTTTAGCAAAAGGCTCAGGTTTATCGCTAATACTTGGATCAAATCTATATAACTTCTCATCATTGTACACCAGATAAGAATTTGTAGCTTCATCATAAGTTGGCAAAACAGGACGGTCTTTATCAAATTGAATGTTGCGCTTCCAAAGTTTTATTCCTGTTTTGTAGTCAACCATGTTTCCATAAGTCCCTGTAAGATACATTACTTTCTCACCCACTTTTCCTAAATAATAAATTGGATCCTCTTTATCATCAGAAATTTCAATGAATTTTTTCCAAAGTTTTTCTCCATCTTTATTAATGAGCATCATCTCATTCTCAGCAACGTACAGGAAATCTTGTTCAATAGGAATAACTCTTTTCAAACCATCACCACGTGCATCTTTTTTCCAAATTTTTTCTCCTGTAATTAAATCATAAAAATTAAAACCACTGTAGTGTGCAATTAATAATTTTGATCCCCAATCTTCCATATAAACAACTCTTTTCGTTTTTATAGATTCTTTCCAGATACTTTTCCCGTTCTCTGTATTTAAAACATTTAAATATTGTTTCGTAGAGAAAGTTCCTGTATTATTAACAACAACAATGTTTTTATCATTCTGAGTTAAAAAGAATTTGGAATAATCTTCTTCTCCTTTCCAGTTTAATTTTCCTGAACTTCTGTCAAAAGAATATAACTTTCCGTACAATAAATAATAAATTACCGAGCCATGCACAGTTGCAATGTTAGTATTTGCAGACTCTTTAAAAGAAAAACTAAACAATGATTTTGCTTTGTCAACAGTTGTATTCCATTTTAATTCTCCTGTTTGCATATCCAATAATGCAATTGCCATGTCCCCGTCTTTTTTTAAAGTAAGTAAATACTCATTCGTTTCAGGGATAAAATCTGATTGTGTTACCCAAAAAGATTCTTTAGAAGAATTGTACACAATTTTACCAGAATCAGTATTAATGATAATATACTTATTATTGATATAAGCTTCAACATAAGGACTGCCGGGAACACTGGTTAAAGCACTTTTATCTTTAAAAACTTTTCCAAAATCAGGATCTGTTAAAATATCTCCTGCTGATGTACTTCCAAAATCGTCTTTTGTCAACGCCCAGACAACTTGTTTAGTTTCTGGATTTAAACCTTTTACAGTTCCCCCTTCTTTAAAAACAACTATTCCTGTAATTTGGTTTTGCACTAAATCCTGCACGTTGTTCTCAGTAGTAACTATTTCATCGTACTTTCTTTGGGATACGGCCGAAATACTCACTAATAAAAGTAAAATAATCGAAAATGTAATTTTCTTCATAGTTGTTTTTTAATAAGTTAATAATTTAAATTGGATTTGTTTTTGTGAATTAAATTAGAAAAAAAGAAAAACCATCTATCACTTTAATAAAAAAATCACGTCACAAATATATAAAAATAGGAATCAGTTTTAAGAAAATATTTCTTTCAAAACTTCAAGTGATTTTGGTTTTTTAAAACCTTCTAAATGAAAGCTATAGTAATCAATCAAAATTTTTAGCAAGAGCTGCCTTTCAATGACATGGAACACTTTTTGTTTGTTATCAAACTTCAGGTCAATTAGTTTTTTAAACAAATTGGTTTCATGTTCATTTAACGAACTAATTCCATAAAAAAGGATAAAAACACCTTCATTCATTTCAAAATAAGGTAAATCAATCTCTGAAACATCTGGATAAAAGCCTAAATATTTGGTTATCTCTAAAAGTAAAATCAAGTGAAAATTAGAAATTTCATCATGATGATCAAGCCATGTCAATGCTGTTTCTAAAAAAACAAAAAGCGATTCGTTTTTTTCTTCTTCCTGAATCGAATAATGTAGCATCTCGGACAAAAACATGACCATTGTACTTTTTACAAGATCAGTATGAATTGTCTGAAAGGGAACTGCTGTTTTGATTTCTTTGAAGTTCTCTAAAGTACCTTTATTTTTATGAACCGCTTCTATTTCAAGAATAGACAGAGGTTGAAAATAAGCAATTTTCTGGCTGGCTTTCCTACTTGAAAAAGCATCACGTACAAAATAAGATTTCAGTCCGTTAGAAAGCGTAAAACATTTAACAATCAGGCTTTTTTCCTGAAATTTTAATGCTGAAATAACGATTGCTTTGGTTTTGACTAACAAATTAGATTAGATTTTAGATTTTTTCATGACTAAAAATCTTATGGTAAAATATTTTAACTGAAATCAAAAATTACAAATAAAATTATCGGATAATCATCACTTTTTTAACTTTGGTTTCGCTTCCATCCTGAGCTGAAACAAAAACCATGTATACACCAGATGCTACTTTATATCTTCCAAAAGCTGTAGTATCCCATTCTATTGTTCCTCCTTCTGAGATAGTTTCGTAAACCAGATTACCCTCAATATCTGTAATTTTAACATTTGCCTTGTCAATCAATCCAGCAATCTTTACGGTTCCTGAATAAGCAGGACGAACCGGATTGGGATAGATATATACATTATTCAAGTTTTCATTAGCTTCTGTGGCAGATCCTTTAAAAGAAATCATTCCCTTAGTTGTCGCAATAAAAACCTCCCCCGTTTTACTATTGATTTTAATATCATTTATACCATTACTTGGTAATGGTGAATTGTTTATTGTAAAATGGTATTTTGTTTCCTGACCATTTGGCGACACCATAAAAAGACCCGAATCTGCCGTTCCTATCCATTTATTATTAGATCCATCTACAGCGATTGCAGTTATAAATTGTTCATATAATAATTCTTGTGCCAAACCATCTTCCATTATGATCACAGGCTTCGTTGTTAATTGATTTTCAGTCTGAAAATTATTTACATTGGATAAGACTCTTAAACCTTTTGTTGTCCCAATCCATAATTGATTCCTTGTATCTATT
Source organism: uncultured Flavobacterium sp. (assembly GCF_946478785.1). Next base: position 126,280 of record NZ_CAMLDD010000011.1, on the reverse strand, counting down.
GATATAGCTCTTACATTTGCTATTGGAAGATTTCCTGAATCTGAGCCGGAACTTATCTTCTTGAATGTATTAGTGCTTTCGTTAAAACCAACTACCCCTTCGGTATTCATCGAAATCCATTTGGTACCATTTTTATCAATGGTCAAATCGGTGTAACTGGCATCCTCAGGTTTGATTAAAATACTTTTCATTGAAATGCTTTGCCATTGACCATTTGTTTTCAACACTTTCAGTCCGTTTTCAATCATATTATTTGTCAGCCAAAGATTTCCTGATTTGTCAAAAACTGAGCCATTGATACGAACATCTATATAATTAGGTCCTACAAAAGTTAATGTTTCTAAACCGCTGTTTTTTTCATTGTACAAAATAGATGGTTTATCATTTTCAATTTTTAGCAATCCCGAAAAATAAGAACTTGCATATACCTGATTTTCATCATTTGGATTAATTATAATGTTTACGATTGATTTTGCATTAAATATTTCATCATAAGGAATATTCAGCCATCCATTTTCTCCTAATTTACTAACACCATAGCTATCCAGCGGATAGGGATTCATTGCTGCATTATGATCTCCATAAACAGCCCAAAGAGCATTTGGAGCTACATCCACAGCAAATACATTATTTCTCAAAGGACCGGGTGGCATATTATTTTCAAAAGCTGTAATATTAGAAAGCGAAGAACTAAACAAACCATTTTCTTTAGTTCCGACACTAATAACATCTCCCACTGAAGCTGCACAGGTAAAAGTAAGGTTGCTATCTAAAACCTGAGTGTTTGAAATCTGCCGACTAAGAATCATTTGGTTATTATAAACATATACGGTACTTGATGTTGTAATAAATAAATTATGATTGACTGCCCGCATATCTGTTGACTGCTGTGGAAGCTGTGAAAAACTAATAAAAACATTTGAATTATAACGATGAATATAACCTCCTGAATTAATTGCAATAAGTTCTGAATCTAAAGCTTCTATACTTGACCAGTCACCTGAATTTACAACTGACCATTGATTATAATCGACTAAACTTGTGCTAGTGCTATTTGCCCGTCTTATACCACTTGAAGTAGCAGCATAAATAAAACCATTAAAAAAAGCCGTTTGCTTAACACTAATTTCGGCTCCTGCATCACCAATAAAATAAGTGTCGCCAAATTGCGAAGTGGCTAAATTAAACTGTACGATCCCGAAATCACATGAAACATAAACCAATCCATTATATTCCATAAAATGATTAATTTTTTTTATAGATGATGGCAATTGTTTATTGATAATATCTACAATTTTCAACATACTACCATCCTTTTCATTTATGACAATCATCAGACCATTTTGATACCCTACAAGTGTTTTTTTAGAAACCTCACTGTAGTATATTGATGAGATTGTCTGTCCTGAAAGACCATCAATAGTTGTAGTAGTTTTAATGCTGTTTGTTAATGGATTTTTAGAAAACAAAGCATTTTCTGAAGCAGCAATAATTGTTGTTCCAATTACAGAAACATCCTTAATTTCATTATAGGAGAAATAGCCTTGCCAGGACAATTTACTTTGTGAAAAGCTGTTTTGGAGAATTATTAAAAATAAGATATATAAAAAGCTTTTTTTCATTATTTGGAAAATTCAGATTCGCAAATATAATACAAACGAAAGTATATAATTTTTGTTCTGTTTTTAAATAATTATTTTTTAAAACATCAGGGAATTAAAACTAAGAAAGCCTTCAACTCTGTCCTCTTAAAGACGAATGAAGGCATTCATTTAATTTTAAATAATAAATTACACTACTCCCTGTGCAAGCATAGCATCGGCCACTTTTACAAATCCTGCTATATTAGCTCCTTTTACATAGTTAACATAGCCATCTTTGCCCGCACCATATTTTTTACATTGGTTATGAATTCCAACCATTATATCCTTCAGTTTCAGATCTACTTCTTCGCTTGTCCAGTTTAAACGAATTGAATTTTGTGTCATCTCTAATCCTGAAGCTGCTACACCGCCAGCATTTGCAGCTTTCCCTGGTGCGAATAAAACTTTGTTGTCTAAAAATAATTTAATTGCATCTAATGTACAAGGCATATTTGCAGCCTCGGTTACACATAAGACACCATTATCAATAAGTTTTTTGGCATCATTGCCATTTAATTCATTTTGTGTAGCACACGGAATTGCAATATCAACTTTTACTTCCCACGGACTTTTCCCTTTATGAAAAACGGCCTTTGGATATTTATTAAGATAAAGTTCTGCCCTGTTATCTCCGCTTGCTCTCATTTCAAGCATATGATCGATTTTGCCTCCGGAAATCCCTTCTTCATCATAAATATAACCATCAGGACCTGAAATTGTTACTACTTTACCCCCTAATTCATTTATTTTTAAAGCAACACCCCATGCAACGTTTCCAAATCCGGAAATTGCTACTCTTTTGCCTTTAATTTCATGTCCGATAGTACGCAGCATTTGATCTGTAAAATAAACAACTCCGTATCCTGTAGCTTCAGGACGTATAAGAGAACCTCCGTAAGCAAGCCCTTTTCCGGTCAAAACTCCGGTAAATTCATTTCTTATTCTTTTATACTGACCAAATAAATATCCAATTTCTCTAGCTCCAACACCAATATCTCCGGCAGGAACATCCAGATCCGGACCAATATGACGACATAGTTCTGTCATAAATGATTGGCAGAAACGCATCACTTCCCCATCAGACTTTCCTTCAGGATCAAAATCTGAGCCTCCCTTTCCACCTCCCATTGGAAGCGTTGTCAGGCTGTTTTTAAAAACCTGCTCAAAAGCCAAAAATTTCAAAACAGATAGATTCACTGAATGATGAAATCTGATTCCCCCTTTATAAGGTCCGATTGCTGAGTTCATCTGAATCCTGAAACCTCTGTTAACGATGATTTCTCCCTTGTCATCTACCCAGGGAACTCTAAATATAATAGATCGCTCTGGCTCAGCGATTCTAAGAAGTAAGTTTTTTCCATCATATTTCTTTTGTTTTGCAATAAAAGGAATCACCGTTTCTGCAAATTCTCTCACGGCCTGAAGAAATTCAGGCTCATTTGGATTTTTAGACTCTACAAGAGCCATAAACTCTTTTATTTTTTGTTTCATCATTTGAGATAATTGTTTCGCTATATTTTATTTTTATATCAATTAAACAAGAAATACGTTTAAGAAAACGTTTTCGTTATTCAAACAAAGGTAAATCAAAATCATAATTCAAAAATTAATTTTATAACAATTTTACCAGAATTACATATTATTTAAACAAAACACAATTGCCCTTTTGGTATAATTATTTTCTAATTTAAAGTCAATATTTATTATTAGTTTTTTAAGTATTTTGTTAGTTAATTTTTAATTACACATTAATTTTTCAAATAGGGTATGTTTTTTATATATTTGTCGATGATTTGAAAGCCCAAAAACTCATGTTCAAGCAAATAGCCTTAACTTTTTTTACAATATTTGGTATTTCCACGGTATCAAATGCGCAATTAGCCCATGAAATTGGGTTTATATTTGGCCCAGTCGCCTTTCAGTCCGACTATGGCCAGCGACACGATAATTCTACAAATTTTGGAAATTCCGGATTTGGATTTGGCGCAGTTCACTGGCTGAATTTTTCATCAGCCGCAAATGGAAATGAATATTTCAATGAACATTTTAAGATTCGTTCTGAGATTTCGTTCAGTATAACCAATTTTCAGCATTATGGCCGTTGGGTAGAAGGAAAACCTTCTGTAACCAAAGAAAAGCTAAAAGCTATGAGCGGAAAAACAAATCTGATAAACATCGGTACCCAATTAAACTTTTCGCCTTTTACAACAATTCATGAATTCGAAAAAAATGTTGGAAGTTTCTATCCTTATTTAAGTATAGGTGTTATGGCAAGTTATTATAATACCGAAGCTAATTCTTCTCTTGGTCGATTGGGTGTTCCTGCTACAACTCCGGATAAATATTTGGTACCTTCAGAAGGAAATCAATATGGTTTTACAACAGAAGGTGGTTTTACAATTTCTGCCCTTCTAGGTGTTGGCGTTCAATATAAATTAGATGAAATGAATGATTTACTTTTTGAAGTACGTTATCAGGGATTCAATTCAGACTGGATTGACGGATTAAATCCAAATAGAGATCTTTTCAAAGAAAATAAAGCAAAAGACTCTCAGGTATGGTTTAATTTTGGATATTCACATTATTTGGAGTTCTAATAAACCTAATAATATAAACAAACCCCAATTCTTTCGAATTGGGGTTTTGCTTTTTTATGATAAAGCCTGTTCTAAATCGGCTATTAAATCTTCAGCATCTTCAATACCAACGCTTAGGCGAACCAAGTCGTCTGTAATTCCAACTTCTGCCCTTTTATCTGCCGGAATTGAAGCATGGGTCATCAAAGCGGGATGATTCGCTAATGATTCTACACCGCCTAAAGATTCGGCCAGCGTAAATACTTTCAGTTTTTCTAAAAATGAAATTGAGTCTTCCTTTTTACCTGATACAAATGTAAAAGACACCATTCCGCCAAATGCCTTCATTTGTTTTTTCGCAATTTCATGAAACGGATGACTTGCTAGTCCAGGATAATAAACCTTTTTAATTTTTGGATGGTTGCTTAAAAATTCTACTACCTTCTCGCCATTTTCACAATGCCTCTGTACTCTTAACGAAAGTGTTTTAATTCCTCTTAAAACCAGGAAACTATCCATTGGTCCCAATGTTGCCCCTGTTGCAAATTGCTGAAAATGCAATTGTTCTCCCAAAGCCTCATCTTTTACAATTAAAGCTCCGGCAATAACATCTGAGTGACCACCTAAATATTTTGTTGCTGAATGCATAACGATATCTGCTCCTAAATCAAGAGGCTTTTGCAAATATGGTGTTGCGAAAGTATTATCAACTGCCAGCCATACTTTATTTTCTTTTGTTATCTTAGCAATTTCCTGAATATCGGCCAATTTCATTAACGGATTTGTTGGTGTTTCGACCCAAATCAATTTTGTGTTTTCATTAATTAATGACTTCAATTTTTCAATATCTGTCATATCAACAAAATGGAATTTAATCCCTGAATCTTTATAAACTTTTGAAAACATCCTATAGGTACCTCCATACAAATCATCCATTGCGATAACTTCATCACCGGCTTTAAAAGATCTCAAAATACAATCTGTAGCTGCAAGACCAGACGAAAAAGCAAGTCCGCGAGTACCGTTTTCGATACTTGCCAATGCATTTTCTAAAGCTGTTCGCGTTGGATTTGAAGCCCGACTATACTCATAGTCTCCCAATGGCTGTCCCGGACTTGTCTGAACAAAAGTTGAAGTTTGATATACCGGAGGCATAACCGCTCCTGTGCTCGGGTCATGATGCTGACCGCCGTGTATTACTTTAGTATTGAATTTCATGTCGTGAAAATTTTTTATCAAATGTATTCTATTCTTCTTTAGTCATATAAATAAAACTTCTTATTGTCGTTATTTTCATATGATTTATGTTTTAAAAAATCGTAATTTTAGAATACAAATTTACCTTTTAATTTATTTTAATTCCTGTGTTACGCTTTACCTTTTAATATAATTAACACTTTCTGACATGAAACATTATACTATACTCGTTTTTTTATTTCTGACACTGACGAGCTGCAATAAGGAACTATCATTTGAAAATGAAACATTTGAAAAAGAATCCAAAATACCCTGCAAAAAAGATTGCCCTAAAATTACACTTGATGTGCCAGTCGCTAAAAATATTCCTGTAGTAGCAGACAGTATCAACAAAAAGATATTAAGTGTTTTAAAAGAAATCATTTATTTTGGAGAAAAACCTTCAGATGCTAAAGATTACGATAGTCTGGCTGATTCTTTTATTGCTTCCTACGAAGAAATGCATAAAAAGTTTCCTGGTGAAACATATGGATGGGAAGCTAAAGTTAAAGGAGATGTCGAATATCAATCTGATCAGATATTAAACATAAAACTGGATCATTATACATTTACAGGTGGCGCTCATGGCTACCAGGGATTTCGTTCTCTAATATTCAACCCAAATACCGGGAAAACCATTTTTTGCGATGAATTATTCAAAAACGAAAAAGAATTTAAGGCTTTCGCCGAAAAAGAATTCCGAAACAAATATAAAATTCCATCTAAATCAAATATTAATGCAACAGGATTAATGTTTGAAAATGATAAATTTCAATTACCCCAAAACATATTTTATACTGATGAAGGTCTGCTTCTTTATTACAATTCTTATGAAGCTGCTTCATATGCTGATGGCCCGAAAGAAATTTTATTTCCTTATGATAAAATCAGTAAATACTTAAAATTTCAATAATTTATTTTGGTGTAGATGAAGCTTGAAATTTCAAAATTATATATTCTTTGAGGTAGACGCACTGCTGTGCGCCTCTACGCAAAACCTTTGAAACTTTCTCTCACTGAACATCATATTTCATTTTGCGTAAAATTCGCAATGCTTCCTTAAATGACAGATATACTTGTCCAAAGGGTTTTAAAAGCAATTTGGCATCAATTAGTTTTTGTCTGGCATCATCAAAACCATTTAAATAACAGATCATAAAAGTAGACGGCAGATTTTCCAGATCTTTAAATTCACGTTCTGATAAGGCAAGGCCTTTTTGGAGTTTTTGAAGCAAGGCTATATTCGAATTATAAATATGAAACAGCATTCGCCTATTGAATTCCGGAGGCTGAAAAAGCATTTGACGATCGATTTTATAATATCCGTTATCAAAAAAATGAATAGTCTGTTTTTCTAAAGGATAATAGCTGGTTTTATCATTTAAACCTAACGGAACATATTCGGTTATGGTAAAACTATCGTCATCAAAAACAATGGTTACAACATCCTGTGCCGAATAAAAAAGTTTAATCTGCTCGTTAATCAATTCAATATCTACTCGCGAAAGAAAGGTTTTGTCTCTTGATTTTTTAGGCACTCCTGCCCAGCAAATCACAAACAATTCTTTAAAAACACGATATTTAGGCGACATATCCTTATGTCTGTAATTCATAAAATCAAAAACGCCGTCAAGTGTGTACTGAATACTGTTTCGGGAATTGTTTTCGATTCCTATAACAGTTTCAGTATTCTGGTAATTTTTTTCAATTTCACCTTCTACCGGAACCGAATTACTGCCACGCCTTATAAAAACACTATTGGCAAGAATGGTATGAATTCCTTTTTTGAAATACGAAATTTTACTTTTAGGTTTAATTGTTACCAATCCAATTACTTTATCTTTTGGAAGATTTGGAAAGGGGACATTTTCGTACTGAATTTTGGGAGGATTTTCTAAAAAAGCATTGACCAGATTTTGTATTCGGCTGTCATCAAAAAAATCATCACCAACAATCTCATTATCCTGATCTTCAACACCAACAACGATATAAGAATTATTAGTTGGATTTGAATTGGATAAAGCACAAATATGCTTTAGAAACTTGCTTTTTCCTTCACGAGAGTGTAAATTCAACTGCCTTTTTTTGTCATAAAAACTGCTCTCATCATTATGAGCGAGCAGATTTTTTATTAAAAGGCGTTTATTGATCATACTTTAAGGTTATTTTGTTACGACCCGTGAAAATAGCAAAACAGGCGAAGCAATTACACTATTTTAAACGTAAAAGAGACGCACTACTGTGCGCCTCTGCAAGATTTAACCTAAATATTTTTCTTGACAATCGTTGACGACGCTTGCGCAGTGCTCATCACAACTAAATCCGCAATATTGACATGGTAAGGTCTTGAAACTACAAAATGAATAATTTCAGCAATATCTTCTGCCTGCAAAGGTTCAAAACCTTTATAAACATTAGAAGCTCTCTCTACATCTCCTTTAAAACGTACTTGGCTAAACTCTGTTGCAACCAATCCTGGATGAATACCGCCTACTTTAATTCCAAACGGATTCAAATCGATTCGCATTCCCTGAGTTATGGCATCTACTGCATGCTTAGATCCGCAATACACATTTCCGTTTGGATACACTTCTTTTGCCGCTGTTGATCCAATATTGATGATATGTCCCGATTTTCTTTCTGTCATTTGCGGAATAATGGCTTTTGAAACATACAAAAGTCCTTTTACGTTTATATCAATCATGGCCTCCCAATCATCAACATCGCCATTCTGAATTGGGTCTAGCCCATGTGCGTTTCCTGCATTATTAATTAAAACATCAATCTTCGAAAAAGATTCCGGCAATGAATTTATACTTTCAAAAACAGTATTTTTATCCCGCACATCAAAGTTCAAAGAATATACTTCTGTATACTCTGAAAGTTCTTTTTCTAGTTCTGTTAACCGTTCTTTTCGCCTTCCGCAAATGATAATTCTATAGTGATTTCGTGCAAATATTTGAGCTGTTGCTTTACCAATTCCACTTGTAGCACCGGTAATTAAAACTGTTTTTTTCATTCTGATATTTTTCTTTTTCTTACCATAAATTAGCAATTCACAGTATTTTTTTATTATAAAAAAACACTTTCAAACTGCAGTTATTATTCGTTTTTTTTTCAAAACCTCAGTCTTAATTATCTGAAATTATTGGGAATTATAAAATTTTAAAACTTCATTTTGTTTATTATTTTTAATGATGACTTTTAAGCTCTTTTAACATAATCATTAAAGTTCTTAAAAATATAAAAATAGAATCACAATTCGTCCTTAAAATTAGAGGATTGATTGAAGTTTTAACCATTTTTTAACATCTTCCTTCTCAAAAAATATTCAATTTGCACTCTCAAAAGTTAGGCATAAAAATCAACGGTTTAAAAAGGTTTAAAAATATTTATATGGAAGAAAATACAACGACTTTAGACATTAGGGCGATAAATGAAAAAATTGAAAGAGAAAGTGCTTTTATAGACCTTCTTACAATGGAAATGAACAAAGTTATTGTGGGTCAGAAACATATGGTCGAGCGTTTATTGATCGGGCTTTTAGGACAAGGACATATTCTACTGGAAGGTGTTCCGGGCTTAGCCAAAACTTTAGCGATAAATACCTTGTCGCAAGCTGTTCAGGGTTCTTTCAGCCGTATCCAGTTTACTCCGGACTTATTACCTGCCGATGTTGTCGGGACAATGATTTACAACATCAAAGCAAACGAATTCTCGATTAAAAAAGGGCCAATTTTTGCCAATTTCGTACTTGCCGATGAGATTAACCGTGCTCCGGCAAAAGTTCAGTCAGCGCTTTTGGAGGCGATGCAGGAAAAACAAGTTACTATTGGCGACACGACTTTCAAACTTGATCGTCCGTTTTTGGTACTTGCAACTCAAAACCCGGTGGAGCAAGAAGGAACATACCAGCTTCCTGAAGCTCAAGTTGATCGTTTTATGTTGAAAACCGTAATTGATTACCCAAAAATTGATGAAGAACGTTTTGTAATTCGTCAAAACTTAAAAGGAAGTTACGAAAAAGTAAATCCTGTAGTTTCTGTAGAACAAATCTTGCGTGCGCAGGAAGCTGTTCGTGAAGTTTACATGGATGAAAAAATCGAAAAATATATCTTAGATATCATCTTTGCTACCCGTTATCCAGAGAAATACAAATTAGCAGATTTAAAACCTCTTATTAGTTTTGGAGCATCACCACGTGGAAGTATCAATTTAGCCAATGCGGCAAAATGTTACGCTTTCATTAAACGTCGTGGTTATGTAATTCCAGAAGACGTTCGTGCCGTTGTACATGATGTTTTACGTCACAGAGTTGGAATAACGTATGAGGCTGAAGCTGAAAACATTACTTCTGTAGACATTATCAACAAAATCGTAAACGAGATTGAAGTACCTTAAAAAGTTGATGGTTGATCGTTTTTTGTTGATGGTTAACAAACCATTAACCAACAACCAGCAACCGTAAACCAAACTAAAAATGGATACAAAAGAGCTTTTAAAAAAAGTACGGAAAATAGAGATCAAAACCAAAAGACTGAGCAATCATATCTTTTCGGGAGAGTACCATTCTTCATTTAAAGGACGCGGAATGACTTTTAGCGAAGTTCGTCAATATCAATATGGTGATGATATTCGTAATATCGATTGGAATGTAACTGCTCGCTATAATGAAGCCCACGTAAAAGTTTTTGAAGAAGAACGCGAGCTGACCATGGTTTTAATGGTTGACATTTCAGGTTCAGAAGGTTTTGGTTCAAAAAGTCAGTTTAAAAAAGACATTGTTACCGAAATTGCGGCAACAATGGCTTTTTCGGCTACACAAAATAATGACAAGATTGGGTTGATATTATTTTCTGATAATGTCGAATTGTATATTCCTCCAAAAAAAGGTCGCTCGCATGTTTTAAGAATCATTCGTGAATTGATAGAGTTCGAACCAAAAAGCCAAAAAACGGATGTGGGTGCTGCATTAAAATTCCTATCCGGAACTCAAAAAAAGAAAGCTATTGTTTTTATGATTTCAGATTTTATGTCTGAAAATTACGAACAGACTTTAAAAATTGCTTCTAAAAAACATGACATTACAGGAGTTCGTGTTTATGATATCCGCGAAGAGAAAATCCCAAATTTAGGAATGGTAAGCATGCTTGACGCCGAAACCGGAAAAATTCAATTGGTCAATACAGGTTCCAAATCGGTTCGAATGAACTACGAAAAACATTATCAGGAAAGAGTTCATTATTTTAAGGAAATTTTCAGCAAATCAGGAGCTGGCGTAGTAAACACAAGAGTTGACGAAAATTATGTTACCAAATTATTAGGCTATTTTAAATCGAGATAAATTTAGACATTAGACTTCTTAGATTGTTAGAAAATTAGATTTTAAAATATAAATATCCAAAATAACATCCGCTTAAATCTGTTTCATCAGCGTTCCATTTTTAAGAATCGTTTTAGACTCAAATCTGAAATCAAAAATCAAATGAAATTAAAATTTTACATATTTTTATTTTTGCTAACTTCAGCTGTTTTTGCACAACAAAAACAAATTGAAACCAGTGTTGATACTACAAAAAATAAAATTGGTGCCGAGTTTAAGTTAACGCTTAAAACAGTAGTGAGTTCAAAATCGAAAGTTATTTTTCCTAATCTAAAAAATATTGGTGCTTTAGAAGTTATCCAATCATACCCTGTTGATACGGTTAAGAAAGATGACACATACGAATTGATCAAAAAATATGGCTTAACTCAATTTGATTCAGGAAGATATACCATTCCTAGTATTAAAATTTTAATTGATAAAAAGCCTTTTTTAACTGATTCTATTCATATTGAGGTTGCCAATGTAAAAGTTGATACCTTACAGCAGAAAATGTATGATATCAAAGACATTACAATTGTTGAAAACGGCATTGGAGACTGGTGGAAATATGTATTGGCATTAGTAATCATTCTCGGAACTGGTGCTTTCGTATATTGGTTTATTAAAAAACGCCAGCAGAAAAAAATTGAAGAAGAAGTTTATAAAACTCCAATAGAAAAAGCGACAAGTTTATTAAACAATTTAGAGAAAAAAGAACTTTGGCAAAAAGGTGAAATAAAAGAATATTATAGTGAATTAACAGATATTGCGCGTAATTATATCGAAGAAGCGATTCACATTCCGGCAATGGAAAGCACTACATCTGAATTGATTCAGGGACTTAAATCAGCTTCTACCAAAAAGAAAATGAGTTTAACTCCTGAAACTGTCGAAAATCTGGAGCGTGTATTAAGACAGGCGGATTTGGTAAAATTTGCAAAATCCAAACCATTAGAATTTGAGATTACAGAAGACAGAAATAAAATTCAGAAAGCAATCTTAACCCTTGATAACGCAATTCCAACCGAAGTATCTGTTGAGGAAGAAGACCAATTATTAAATGAAGCGCAAAAGCAAAAACAAATCAAGCTTCAATTAAAGAAAAAAAGAAATAAACGTATTGCAATTGCGGCCGCTACAGTAGTATTTTTATTGACTGCCATTACTACTTATTTTATTGTTACAAAAGGCTTTAATTATGTAAAAGATAACTTAATAGGACATCCAACAAAAGAATTACTGGAAGGGGAATGGGTAAAAAGCGAATATGGTAATCCTGGCGTTTTAGTTGAAACTCCAAGAGTCTTGAAGCGACTTGATACTCAAAAAGCATTGCCAAAAGAAGCCATGGCTTTAATTAAAGAAATGCAGCTTTTTGGATACGGAAGTTTATTGGACAATTTTTACATAACGGTTTCTACCGCCAAATTTAAAAATCCGACAGAAATTGATTTATCAAAAGCCCTTGAAGGTAATTTAAAAATAATTGAAGCTCAGGGTGCTAGAAATATGATTACAAAACAAGAAGATTTTGAAACCAAAGAAGGAATTACTGGCATAAAAGGCTACGGGACCTTTACACTTGTCAATGACAACCTGAACACGAGCACAAAACTTTATTATGAAGTCCTGATGTTTAAACAAGATGGCGGCTTACAGCAAATTGCTATATTTCATGAAGAAGGAGACACCTATGCTAATGATATTTCGGATAGAATCTTAAATTCTGTTGAACTTAAAAAAGCAAGTAACTAATGGAGAAAATAACTTTTTTAAATCCGGAATTTTTTTGGCTGTTTTTACTGATTCCAATTGCAATAGCATGGTTTTTCTGGAAGCGAAACGAGCAATCGGCTACCTTAAAAATGAGTTCAACACAGGGTTTTAAAAATAGTGAATCACTATTGACAAAATTAAAACCTTGCTTATATGTTTTCAGGATTATTGCTATGTGTTCTTTAATCGTTGCATTAGCAAGACCAAGAACGGTTGACATCAGCAATCAGACAAAAACGACCAAAGGGATTGATATCGTAATGGCAATCGACGTATCAGGAAGTATGCTCGCCAAAGATTTGAAGCCAAACCGTATGGAAGCTTTAAAAAGAGTGGCTGCAGATTTTGTCAGCGAAAGACCAAATGACAGGATCGGATTGGTGTTATACGCTTCCGAGGCTTATACAAAAACTCCTGTAACCAGCGATAAGGCTATTATTTTAGAGGCTATTAAAGAAATAAAATACGATAATGTATTACAAGATGGTACCGGAATTGGAATGGGTCTTGCAACTGCCGTGAACCGACTTAAAGACAGTAAAGCGAAAAGCAGAGTAATTATTCTGCTTACTGATGGTGTAAATAATGCCGGATTCATTGAGCCCGAAACTGCTTCTGATATTGCAAAACAATATGGAATAAAAGTCTATACCATTGGGATTGGAACCAACGGAATGGCTGAATTTCCTTATGCCTACGCTCCAAATGGCGGCTTTTTATTCAAAATGCAGAAAGTAGAAATTGATGAACAGTTACTGAAAAGCATTGCCAGAAAAACCGATGGAACTTATTTCAGAGCCACCAGTAATGATAAATTGGCGGAAATATACAAAGCAATCAACAAATTGGAAACTACTGAAATTCAGGAATTAAAATTCTACGATTACGATGAAAAATACAGGTTTTTTGTTTTGCTAGCCGGATTTTTGTTATTGTTGGAAATAGGTTTAAGAAACACAATTTACAGAAGCTTTATTTGATTTGGATTAAAAAAAATCTAAACTCAGAAATCTAAAATTTAAAATGGAATTAGACGAAAAAAAATATTTATATCTATTATTTCTCATCCCGATTTTGGTATGTGTTTTTCTTTTTAATATGTATTGGAAAAGAAAAAAACAACGTGAATTTGGGGATTTGGAAATGGTAAAAAAACTAAGCCCTGAGCGTTCTGTTTTTAAACCGGTTTTAAAATTAATTGTATTTCTTTTGGCAATGGCCTGTTTGATTATAGGTTTGGTTAATCCAAAAATAGGGACTAAAATGGAAACTGTTAAACGCGAAGGAATTGATATTGTTTTTGCTGTTGACGTTTCAAAAAGTATGCTTGCGGAAGATGTCGCACCAAGCCGTTTAGAAAAAAGTAAACAGTTGGTTTCACAAATCATCAATAATTTAGGAAGTGACAGAATTGGAATCGTTGCCTACGCCGGAAGTGCATTCCCTGTTTTGCCAATCACTACGGATTATAGCGTAGCCAAAATGTTCCTGCAAAGCATGAATCCGGATATGGTATCATCTCAGGGAACTTCATTGGACGAAGCCATTCTTTTGTCTTCAAAATATTTTGATGAAAAAAGCAAAACCAGCAAGCTGTTAATTTTAATTTCTGACGGAGAAGACCATTCTGAAGGAGCCTCTGCAGCAGCTGAAGAGGCCAATAAATTGGGAATGAAAATCATTACTATTGGTATTGGAACTGAAAAAGGGGGAACAATTCCGTTAAAAGAAAATGGTGTAGTCAGAAGCTATCAAAAAGATAACAACGGCGAAACGGTCATTACAAAACTAAATCAAGAAGGTTTAAAAGCGATTGCAAAAGCCACCAAAGGGGGATATGTTTATGGAGGAAGTACGAAAGAAGTACTTGAATATGTAAAAAATGCATTGAATAATATTCAGAAAACAGAGTTTGAAGCTACACAAGTGGCCGATTTTCAATCACAATTTCAGTGGTTTTTAGGTTTTGCCTTCTTGCTGTTGTTTTTGGATATTTTTCTGTTGGAAAGAAAAACAAACTGGATAAACGAGTTGAATTTATTTAACGAAAAGAAATAATTGTTCTGATAAAATCCGGAACAAAAAAATAAAAACAGAATGAAAAATTTACTTCTTTATATTTTATTAACGGCTTCTTTGGCAATTTCGGCACAAGAAAAGGATAAAACGTTGCCTGCTGCTAATGAAGAATATAAACAGAATAAATTTGTTGACGCAGAAGCAAATTACAGAATTTCACAATCAAAATTTCCTAAAAAAGCTACGGCTTCTTATAATTTAGGAAATACGATTTACAAACAAAATCAGGCATCAGAAGCAAAATTCGCTTATGCGAAAGCTATTAAAAATGCAAAAACCAGAGCCGAAAAACATAAGGCCTTTCATAATTTAGGAAACGTTTTCATGAAAGAGAAAGACTATTCTCAGGCTGTTGAAGCTTATAAAAATGCTTTGCGTAATGATCCTACTGATGATGAAACACGTTACAATTATGCTCTGGCCAAACAAAAATTAAAAGAAAATCCGCCTAAAAACGATAAAAAGGACGACAAGGATAAAAAGAACGATAAAAAAGACGACCAAAAAAAGGACGGCGACAATAAGGATAAAGATAAAAAAGACGGTAAAGACGATCAAAAGAAAGACGACAAAGGCGATAAGGACAAGGATAAAAAAGACGGCAAAAACGATCCGAAAAAAGATGATAAATCAAATAATAACGGAGAGCCAAAACCTATGCCAGGAGGAATTTCAAAAGAACGCGTTCAGAATTTATTAGATGCGGTAAATAATGAAGAAAAGAAAATTCAGGACAAGGTAAATGCTCAAAAAGTAAAAGGAAAACCAACTAAAACTGAAAAAGACTGGTAAATAGCTTGTGTGTTATTTTGGTTTAAAGCTTGTATTTTTCTTAATTGAAATATTTACAAAGACAAATTAAACTTTAATGATTAACAACAAACTAAAAACAATAAACTGATTAATCAATTAAATGAAAAGATATAAAATTCTATTACTATTCACTTTTCAGGGGCTTATGGCTCAGGTTCAATTTGAAGCCAGAGTAAGCAAGAATACGCTTGGAGTTAACGAAAGACTTCGAATTGACTTTGTTATGAATGTTGATGGAGATAATTTTGAACAGCCTTCTTTTGAGGGTTTCAGGATCGTCGGCGGACCAAGCCAGCAAATAAGTCAGTCATGGGTTAATGGAAGAAGTTCATTCCAGAAAATTTATTCTTATTTTCTGTTACCTAATCAAAAAGGAAGCATTACAATTAAACAGGCCGCAATTGAATACAACGGCCAGGTTTACAAAACGTCGCCAATAAAAATAACCGTTACCAATGCCGTTGCTCAGGAAAGAGACCCTAACTCACCACAACAGCAAGGAATCGGAAATGAAACTTTGAATCTGGTAGCAGAAATTTCAAAAACAAATCCTTATATAAATGAACCTGTTACGGTCGTTTATAAATTGTATTTCTACAACATTGGCGTAACAGGCTTTAAAGAACTTGCCAAACCTAAATACAAGGACTTTTGGAATCAGAACATTGACATTAAACAACTGCAGGTTGAAGAGGGAATCTACAAAGGCGAACGCTGTTACTTTGTTGTTCTTAAAAAGACCATTTTATACCCTCAAAAGTCAGGAAAACTTACTATTGAACCGCTTTCTTTAGACATAGGCATTCAGATACCCACAGGTCGTGATATGTTTGGCCGAATAGTGACTGATGACGGAAACAAAATAGTTTCTGCCGGTGCCAAGACAATTAATGTAAGAGCACTCCCGGAAACAAATAAACCAATTGGTTTTACAGGAGCTGTCGGTAAATTTGATTTTAAAGTCGTTCCTTCAAAAACCTCCTTAAAAAATGGGGAAAGCCTTGATTTGATTGTTAGTGCTACAGGTACCGGAAACATGAAATTATTTACTTTACCTAAACCTGTTGTGCCAAATGCATTAGAAATGTACGATCCTGTTCATGACGAAAAAGTGAGTACATCGCTTGCAGGAATGTCAGGAAAAATTTCAGACAAGTATACTATTATTCCACAATACAAAGGGAAATACGCTATAAAACCAATGGAATTCTCATATTTCGATTTGAATTCGGGCAGTTATAAAACCATAACTTCACCTGAAATTATGATTGATGTTTTAGACGGGCCAATGCAGGCTGAAGCTGTTGCATCAAATACGTCGAAAAACGTGATTTCAAAATCGGATCAATTTAAATATATCAAACCAAAAACTGTTTTAGTTTCTACAGCAAAAGATGACTTTTACGGCTCTGATTTGTATTATAGCTTATTGCTGTTGCCTTTTGTTATTTTACCGATTATCGTGATTGCCAAGAAGAAAAAAGAAGCAATAGACAGCGATGTCACCGGTAACCGAATTAAAATGAACAATAAATTGGCTAAGAAATATTTATCTGAAGCCAAAAAGCAACTTAACAATAAGGAACCATTTTATATTGCCCTGGAAAAAGCAATGCATAATTTCCTGAAAGCCAAATTGCATATTGAAACTTCAGAAATGAGCAAAGACAATATCCGTGAATTGTTATTATCCAGAAATGCGAATCCGGAAACGGTTCAGAGTTTTATTAATCTGACCGAAAATTGTGAGTTTGCGCGTTATGCTCCGGCATCTAGTACGTCAATCCAACAGGATTATGACAAGGCTGTTTTAATTATTTCTGAATTAGAAAAGCAGATTGTCTAAATAAAACACAGGTTTCAAAACCTTGTTAGGTTTTTTAAATCTAAAATCTATTAAAAGAAAATGAAAAACATACTATATCTCTTTTTATTACTCTCACAGGTTTTCTTTGCACAGAGCAGCTTTGAGAAGGGAAACGCCTTATATCAAAAAGGACAATACCTGCAGGCAGCCCAAACGTATGAAAGCATCATTAAGGAAGACAAACAACATTCGGCTGAGCTATATTTTAATCTGGGAAATTGTTATTACAAACTTAATAAAGTAGCGTTATCGATTTATAATTATGAAAAGGCTCTTGTTCTGAAACCAAATGATGCTGAAACTTTAAACAACCTGAAATTTGCCAAAAAACTGACCATCGACGAAATTAAAGAAATACCAAAGGTTGGTTTTGCTAAACTCGTCCAGAATTTTACAGGTATTTTTAATTATGATAACTGGGCGTGGATTTCTGTAGGGATTGCATTTGCATTTTTGCTGAGTTTTATTGGATATTATTTTTCACAGCTCACACTCTCAAAAAGGATATATTTTATAGGTATGTTTGTTTTATTATTTGCTTTGGTATTAAGTGTATCAGCAGGAATAATTGAAAAAGACCGCTTTAATAATGACCGCCCAGCTATAGTTTTTGCCGAAATGACAGAGGTACGAAGCGAACCACAAAAAGGGGGATCAAGCATTTTTCTATTGCATGAAGGGGCAAAAGTTTATGTAAAAGAAACTTTGCAAAACTGGAAAAAAATTGAGTTGACTGATGGTACTGAAGGCTGGATTGATGCTTCTGCTATTAAGGAAGTTAAATAAAAATTATCATGTAAAAAAAGTCCGTTCCTGAATTAGAAACGGACTTTTTTATATGATTTAATTCTTCTAATCTAAAGATTCTGTTAGTTTTTTGAAAACGGTTTTGGCATTTTTACCTTCATACAATACTGCATAAACTGCATCAATAATAGGGGTTTTAGCACCGTAACCCTGATTTAATTTATAAGCACTTTTAGTTGCATAATAGCCTTCTGCAACCATACTCATTTCCATCATGGCGCTTTTTACAGTATAGCCTTTTCCAATCATATTTCCGAACATTCTGTTTCTTGAAAATACTGAATATCCTGTAACCAATAAATCACCCAAATAAGCTGAATCATTGATATCCCGCTTCATTTTATGCACTTTCTTGATGAATTTTCGCATTTCCCGGATTCCGTTGCTCATCATCACCGACTGAAAATTATCACCATATCCTAAACCATGTGCAATTCCGGCGGCTATGGCATAAATGTTTTTCAGCATTGCTGCATATTCCGTCCCAATAATATCATCAGAAATTTTAGCTTTGATATAGTTGCTCGATAATATTTTGGCAACTGTACAGGCTTTATCAGGATCACCGCAGGCAATCGTTAAATAGGAAAGTCTCTCTAAAGCTACTTCCTCAGCATGACAAGGTCCAGTAATAACTCCAATATTGTAGTATGGAATATCGTATTGAATATGAAAATGCTCCCCAACGATCAAACTCGTTTCAGGAACAATTCCCTTGATGGCCGAGAAGATAATTTTATTTTCCAGAGAAACCGTTAAATGCTCTAACTCTGCATTTAAAAAAGCCGAAGGAATAGCAAAAATTAAGTAATCTGCATATTCAATAGCTTCGTTTATATTATTGGTTAGTTTAAGTTTAGCTGTATCAAATTCGACTGAACTTAAATAATTTGGATTATGCTTGTATTTTTGAATGTGTTCTATCGCTGCATCATTCCGCATATACCACGAAATTTCAGGTAGATTAACGCATAACATTTTTGCAATTGCAGTTGCCCAGCTCCCTCCTCCAATTACTGCAAACTTTAAATTTTGGCTCATTATTTTATTAATTTAAAGCAAAAGTACTTAATAATGCAGTAATATCACAAAATGTCGTTTAAGAATTTTAAAAAAGCACCTTTAAATACAGTGGTTTTAAAAGATTTTAAAAAAAAATGAAAATATTTTTCTTCTATTGCAATAAAAATCAAATCCTTACGTTGTAACTTATTATAAATTAGATTTTTAAATGAGTTTAGTAAGACTTGAGTTAGTTAGTTTTGTTTTAGTATTTTAAAAAGGCGTTCCTAAATATTTAGAGAACGCCTTTTTTGTAGTTTCAGTTTACTGTCACAGTTTCCAATTTACTCTGCGACTGGATACGGCGACGGCGACTAATAACTCATTTCTACAATAGATTTTACTTTATCTAAAGTCACCAATTGCTTTTCTCCTAAACCTTTCCACCCTCTTTCATCAAAACGGTTTACAATAAAATCTGCTGTCTTGCTATAATCATCTGTGTATTGAGAAAGTTTGGTATCCATTCCCATTGTATGGAAAAATTCTACCGTTTTATTTATAGCTTCTTTAGCCACTTCATCTTCAGAACCTGTTAAGTTGAAGATTCTTCTTCCGTATTGTGCTAATTTTCCTTTTTTGGTATCAAACATCACATTATATAAACTTGGTCCAATAATCGCCAAAGTTCTCGCATGATCAATTCCATATAAAGCGGTTAGTTCGTGCCCAATCATATGTGTTGCCCAGTCTGAAGGAACTCCTTTTTGAATCAATCCGTTTAACGCCATTGTGCAGCTCCACATAAAATTAGAAGCTAATGCGTAATTCGTTGGATCTTCTACCACTTTTGGGCCAACTTCTATTAACGTCTGTAAAATTCCTTCGGCAATCCGATCCTGTAAAAAACCTTCATGCGGATAGGTTAAATATTGTTCCATTACGTGCGTGTAAGCGTCAACAACACCGTTTTGCAGTTGTCTTTTTGGCAGCGATTCAATTACGGTTGGATCACAAATTGAGAATTTTGGAAATAAAGCACTTCCGCCAGAAGCTAATTTTTCCTGTGTTGCTTTAATCGTTACGACATATCCGGAATTCATTTCGCTTCCTGTTGCAGGCAAGGTCAAAATAGTTCCAAATGGCAGAGCATTTTCTTTAATCAGCAAACGTTTTTGTAAAATATCAATTGGGTTTCCGTCAAAATGAACTGCTGCTGAAATAAATTTCACACCATCAATAACAGATCCGCCGCCAACAGCCAGAATAAAATCAATTTTTTCAGTTTTGATTACTTCAACCGCTTTCATTAAAGTTTCAAAATGTGGATTTGGCTCAATTCCGCCAAATTCAATGATATCAAAACCTTTTAAATTAGTAATTACCTGTTCGTAAATTCCGTTTTTAAAGATACTTCCGCCTCCAAAAGCCAAAAGAATTTTTGCTCCTTTTGGAACCAAAGCTGAAAGTTTTTCAATTTGTCCTTTTCCGAAAATTAAATTCGTCGGATTGTATAATTCAAAGTTTAGCATATTTTTAAGTTTCTGAGATACTAAGGTGGTAAGGTTCTAAGTTCTTTTAAGACAGTGAAATCTTAGCAACTTAGAATCTTAGCCACTTAGGACCTTATTTTTTTAATTGTTCCATTAATTTTTCAGCAACCAGTTTTGATGAAGCCGGATTTTGACCTGTAATCAATAAACCGTCTTCTACTGCATAAGGTGCCCAATCAGCTCCTTTTGAATATTTGCCACCATTGGTTTTCAAGGCATCTTCTAATAAAAATGGAACCACTTTTGTCAGTCCAACACCTTCTTCTTCGGTATTAGAAAAGCCGGTAACTTTTTTGCCTTTTACTAAATAAGAACCTTCAATTTTTACATTTTTTAATGCTGCCGGTGCGTGACAAACAAAACTTACTGGTTTTTTATGATTGTAAAAAGATTCAATCAAGGCAATAGAGTTTTGATCTACAGCCAAATCCCACATTGGTCCGTGACCACCCGGATAAAATACCGCATCAAAATCCTTCTGATTTACTTCTGTAATTTTATGCGTATGTTTTAGTTTTTCCTGTAAAGCTACATCGGCATCAAAACGTTTAGTATCTTCTGTAGCTGCACTCGGATCATTGCTTTTTGGATCAATTGGAGGCTGACCACCCAACGGACTTGCAATTTCTACAGCATATCCCTCATCTATTAAAGTATAATAGGGAGCAGCAAATTCTTCTGTCCAAAATCCTGTTTTTTCACCTGTATCTCCTAATTTGTCGTGACTCGTAAGCACAAATAATACTTTTTTCATGTGTTTTTTATTTAATTTTTGAGCAGTAGCTGATATGCCACTTGACGTTAAAGCGATTATCGCAAATATTGCTATTTTGTTCATTTGATTAATTTTAAACAAATTTACGGCTTAAGTGATATTTGTAAAAATAAAATAAACTATGTTTGTTATAAATAAAACTATATCATGGTAAACTTAGAATGGTACAGAACGTTTAAAGCAGTTTATAAAAATGGTAATTTTTCGATTGCTGCAAAGGAATTATTTATGAGTCAGCCAGCTGTCAGTCAGCAAATCTCAATGCTGGAAGCTCATGTGGGCAATAAATTATTCATTCGAAAGTCAAAAGGGGTTGAAGCAACCGAATATGCTAAGTTACTGAATAACTTAATCATAGATGCATTGGATCGTCTTGAAAATGTAGAAACTACCTTTAGGGCAAAAGCTGAAGATGCTACCCGATTAATTTCTATTGGTGTTTCAAAACATCTTTTCAGCTGCGTTGGCAATAGTTTAATTGCAAAATTTGATTTAATAGATTTTACATTTGCAGATGATGACACTCTTTTTTCATTAGTAGATTCTAAAAAACTGGATTTTGCCATTGTTTCCCAAAAATATGATACGTTTGATACTATTCAGGAAACTGTTGCCAAAATTAAACTGGTAATGGTTGGACCAACGAACCTGGACATCGCTGAACTTCGTCAAAACCTGAAATCAGATAATTTTACTAAAGCTGAACAATGGCTGAACGAGCAAAAATGGTATTCACATGATGCGAGAATTCCACATATAAAATTATTCTGGCTTCATGCTTTCCATAAAAAAAGACCTTCGATGGTTCCGAATTATATCATCCCATCCGAATTTGAAATGCTGGAAATGCTCTCTAAAAATTCAGGTGTTGCCGTGACGTGGAATTGCAATGCGCGAAGGTTTATTCAGCAAAACAAACTGCAATTGGTATGGAACAGCTTTCATGTTCCCGAACAATATGTTTATCTATTGGCCGCAAAAAATAATAATATGAAAACATTTTTTGACACTATTGCAAATGAAATAAGAATTGCTTTATCTACTTAAAATAATAACAGATTGATAAATCATCAAAAATGATGAGTATTGATAATCTGTTTCGCACTAAATTTGTCATGTAGTTTAAATACATTTTAATAATGTTTTGAGTTATACTTTAAATTATTCTCGTGAGAAATATAAAACTTTATATTTGTGTAAATCTTACGCATTTAGAATATGACTGAAAAACAGAATATAAAAGTTGCTGTTGATGCAATCGTTTTTGGATACCAGAATAATCAATTGTATATACTTTTAATACAGCAGAAATTCGGAACACAAGAATCCTACTGGGCTTTGCCAGGTGGTTTGGTTCAAAATGAAGAATCATTGCAGGAAGCCGTAAAAAGGGAGTTGAAAGAAGAAACCAATGTTACAGTCAATTATTTTGAACAGCTTTTTACTTTTGGTGATGATGTGAACCGTGATTCCAGAAACCGTGTAATTTCGGTAGCTTATTTTGCATTGGTAGATCCGTCAAAATTACAAATCAAAGCCGACTCAGATGCAGAAAATGTCAAATGGTTTAAAATCAATGAAATTCCCCCCTTAGCTTTTGACCACAAAAATATTCTCGAAAAAGCAATAAATCGCCTAAAAGCAAAACTCACCTATGAACCAGTTGGGTTTGACTTACTGCCAAAAGAATTTCTGTTTTCGGAACTTGAAAACTTATACTGCACTATTTTGGAGAAAGAAATTGACAGGCGAAATTTCAGAAAAAAAATATTAAGTTTTGACATTATTGAAGAAACAGAACAATTTGGATCCTCAAAAAGTGGGCGACCTGCAAAATTATTTAAATTCAATAAACTGAAATACAATGAATTAATCAAAAAAGGCTTTCACTTCGAAATAAAGTTTGCGTAATTTTTACACAAAATAAATTGTTAATCAAAAATATAACTCTATATTTGCGTATAATTAACGCAAACTAATAAACTATGATACTTAACCTAGACCCAAAATTCACTCCTATCCTTAACCAGGAAGAAATCCAGTTTCAAAGTTTTACCTTTTCTGGAGGCGAACCTCACATTAAAATCAATCCGGATTTTGATGAAACTCAAAAAGTCACGATCACACACCGATTAAATTCATTCAATGATTTGGGCTTATTGTGTATTACAGTAGATGCTTTACGAAGAATGGATGTCAAAATTATCGATTTGTTTATTCCGTATTTCCCGGCTGCAAGACAAGATCGTGTCATGATAAAAGGAGAATCCCTATCTGTAAAAGTGTATGCAGATATCATAAACGGACTTCAACTCAATAAAGTTTTTGTTTTTGATGCCCATTCAGAAGTTACACCGGCTTTGGTAAACAATTGTGAAGTGATTCCGAATCATACTTTTATTCAACAAGTTCTAAAAGTCATCGGCGAAAACGTAAAATTGATTTCTCCTGATGGTGGCGCCCTTAAAAAAATCTACAAAGTGTCTGAGTTTTTAGGAGGAGTTGATGTCGTAGAATGCAGTAAAAGCCGCGACGTAAAAACAGGAAGATTATCTGGTTTTAAAGTATATGAAGATGACTTAAATGGAATCGATTGTTTAATTGTAGATGACATTTGCGACGGCGGCGGCACTTTTGTTGGCTTAGCCGAAGAATTAAAAAACAAAAATGCCGGAAAACTATATTTGGCGGTAAGCCATGGAATTTTTAATAAAGGATTTGAAGTTTTAAATTGTTTTGACAAAATATTTACAACAAATTCTGTAAAAGATTTTGAAGGTGAAAGTGTTCAGGTAATCACCTTGGATAAATTAGTTTAAAAAGTTTCAAGTTTCAGGTTTCAAGTTATCCATAGCAACCTGAAACCTGAAACAAAAAAAACCTTAAACAAAAAAAAAAACTATTAACCGTTTCAGGTAACCGTTTCAAATTTCAAGTTCAGTGCACAACCTGAAACCTGAAACAAAGAAAACCTGAAACAAAACACAAAAACCATGAGTGACGATTTAAAACCAAGATTTATTGAATCTTTAAGAAGAAATAATGATCAAATCAGAGAAGACAGAGCCAAAACCATTGGCGAAGATTCTGAATTAATTTACAGAAGAAGAGTCGAAGATATTGAATTAAAAATCAAAAGGCTCGAACGAGAGCAGGAAGGTTTGATTGACATTAGTCCGCTTGACAAAAACAGTTTGACTTTTGCCGACTTTCAACCGGAAGCATTTGTGCAAAAAGATATGGAATTATCATTAACAATCAGAAATTTAAATATTCAGTTTGAAGTAACAAAAAAGAGATTCGAATATTTATTTGGTAAAACATTTTAATCATGGGAGGTACAAGATACGATTTAGGCGCTCGTTTAAGCAGAGCCGAAGCAGCAGGTTACGGAAAAAAATCAGCAAGTGAAATTTTCACACAGAATTCATTGCGAATGGCGCACGAATCTATGAATCCCAACGGCATTACTTTTCGAGAGGCCAGAGATTCAGCTGTTCATCCTAATTCAGTTCCGATTATTTTAGGACTGGATGTTACAGGAAGTATGGGGCATATTCCGCACGAATTGATTAAAGAAGGACTTCCGAAATTAATGGGCGGAATTATTCAGGGCGGCGTCCCGGATCCGGCACTGTTATTTTTAGGAATTGGGGATCACGAATGCGACAGGTTTCCGCTTCAGGTTGGACAATTTGAATCCGGCGATGAAGAATTGGATATGTGGCTGACCAGAACGTACATTGAATCAGGTGGCGGAGGAAATGGCGGGGAAAGTTATCTATTAGCATGGTATTTCGCCGCTTTTCATACCAAAACAGATGCTTTTGAAAAAAGAGGCCAGAAAGGATTGTTGTTTACCGTTGGTGATGAACCAAATTTAGGGACACTTCCGGCATCTGCCATAAAGGAAATTATGGGACAGGGACAGCAAACGTTTACAGCTCTCGAGTTACTAAAAGAAGCTCAAAAACGTTACGAAGTGTATCACATCAGTGTATTACATTCTGATCAGGCGGTAAGAGCCAATGTGGCATGGAAAGAATTACTAGGACAAAATTGTTTGTCTATTGAAGATCACAGGGAAATCCCGAATGTAATCAAGAAAATCATTTGTGATAAACATAAAAGTTCTGGTTTAGGATTGGGAACAATTCCGCTTGACGGATTAGATAATATTGAAATGCTTTAAGTTAAACACATAGAAACATAGATTTATTTTTTTGAATTAAAAATTGAGAATTAAAAATTAAAAATTTGAAACCACTTCACATAGTGCTATGAGATTCATTATAAGTGAAACGCCTTTTTAAGTTCTGCAAAGCTATGTTGCTATGTGTTTAAAAATAATATCAAAATGAAAACAGCTCAAATAGTTATAGGTTTAGGATTTGGAGATGAAGGAAAAGGAATTACAACAGATTTTCTGGCGAAACAAAATCCTGAATCTATAGTTATTCGGTTTTCAGGAGGACAGCAAGCGGCACATACCGTAATGATTGAGGACAAAAAACACGTTCATTCGAGTTTTGCCAGTGGAGCGCTTCGGGGTTTGCCTTCTTATTTTAGCGAACATTGCACGATTCATCCGGTTTTTTTATTTAATGAAAGAGAAGAACTCGAAGAAAAAGGCGGAAATGTAGAACTTCATATTCATCCGTTAGCCAAAATAACAACACCGTTTGATGTTTGGCAAAACAGAAACAACGTTAGAAACCTGGATCACGGAACTTGCGGAAAAGGTATTGGAGCCACAATGAAACGAAATGAAGGCCAATACAAACTTTATGCAATAGATTTGATCGCGCCAAGACAAATGCTCTTGGAGAAACTGGAAAAAATAGCCTATTACTACGGTTTTTTAAATGAAAGTGAAATCGAAGAAGAAGTAAATCATTACTTAGAAGTCATCGATAAAATAAAATGGAATATCAGCGATTACAGTTTTTTAGAAAAATACGAAAACCTGATTTTTGAAGGAAGCCAGGGAATTTTACTTGACATGGATCACGGTGTTTTCCCGAATGTAACGTATGCCAATACAACTTCAAAAAATGCATCTGAAATCTGCCAGAAATTAAAAATTACAACTATTGAAATATATTATGTTACAAGAAGTTATTCAACCCGACATGGAAGTGGCTGGATGGCAAATGAAAGAGAACTGAAATTAAAAAACAACGAAGAAGAAACCTGTGTTTATAACGATTTTCAAAAAGAATTACGAACCGGCGATTTAGATTATGATCTTTTAAATTATAGTTTAAAGTTAGATGCAGCTTACAGTTTAAATGCCAAAAGGAATTTGGTTGTAACCTGCATGGATCAGTTAGAAAAAGAATATGAATTTGAAAAGCTAACAACTGATTTTAATGAAATCTACGGATCATTTTCACCCGATTCTAAAGATTTTAAACAGATAACTTCTTTGTATCAATAAAGAAAAATGAAATATAATGTAGAAAACATAGCTGCAGAAAGTAAGTTTTTATTTTTCTGGGGACATCAGCCCAATAAAGACGGAAGTATTTCGAAAACCTGTTTCAGTCAATGGTGGCTAAGCTCTTTTGAAGTCGATAAAGTGATTTACAAAACCGCAGAACACTGGATGATGGCAAAAAAAGCAGAATTGTTTAAAGATGATGAAGTTTTAGCAAAAATCATTAAAGCTAATTCTCCTGCTGAAGCCAAAAAGTTAGGTCGGGAAGTGAAGAATTATAATGAAACTCTTTGGTTAGCTGCCAGATTTGACATTGTGAAAGAAGGGAATTATCATAAATTCAGTCAGAATCCTGAGTTAAAAACTTTTTTAGTAAATACAAAAGAAAGGGTTTTAGTAGAAGCAAGCCCGGTCGATGCTATTTGGGGAATAGGAATGGCTAGTGATCACAAAGATGTTTTAAATCCCGAAAAATGGAGAGGTTTGAATCTTTTGGGTTTTGCTTTGATGGAAGTTAGGGATGAATTAAAATAGATTAATTATGAAAATAGAACTTCTTAAAGCAGATATAACAGAAATTGAAGTTGATGCAATTGTAAATGCAGCCAATACTTCTTTGCTTGGCGGAGGCGGTGTTGATGGAGCAATTCACAGAAAAGGAGGAAAAGCTATTTTAGATGAATGTATTCACATTCGGAATAAACAAGGCGGATGTAAAACGGGAGAGGCAGTGATAACAACGGCTGGTAATTTGCCTTCAAAATTTGTAATTCATACTGTTGGTCCGGTTTGGAATGGTGATAAAGAAGAAAAATCTAAATTACTTGCTGATTGTTATACAAATAGTTTAGAACTGGTTTTGCATAACAACATCAAAACGATTGCTTTTCCAAATATTAGCACTGGAATTTATCATTTCCCAAAAGACAAGGCAGCAGAAATTGCAATAAAAAAGTTCTAAACTTTGATAAATCATCAAAAATAGAAAAAGTGATATTTGTTTGTTTTGATGATGAGAATTATCAAATTTATAAGAACCTGCTAGAAAATTTGAATCATGAATGAAAAAACAGCAAAAAGCGTCAGCAAGTTTCTGAGTCTGGTACTGAGACATTCGCCTGAAACTATCGGATTAAAATTAGACGAAAACGGTTGGGCAGATATTACGGAATTAATTCTAAAATGTAATAAGAAAGGAAGTCAAAATCAAATGACTACTGAACTTTTAGATTATGTGGTAGAAAACAATGATAAAAAACGTTTTGCTTTTAATGACGATAAAACAAAAATTCGTGCAAGTCAGGGACATTCGATTTCGGTTGAACTAGATTTGAATGAAGCAGAACCTTCTGAGTTTTTATATCACGGAACCGTTGAGAAGTTTTTGGAATGCATTAAAAAAGAAGGACTTCAGAAAATGAGTCGTAAGCATGTGCATCTTTCTAAAGACAGAGAAACGGCAATTAAAGTTGGAAGCAGAAGAGGAATTGCTCAAATTTTGACTATTAGAAGTAGAGAAATGCACAAGGACGGATTTAAATTTTATTTATCCGAAAATAATGTTTGGCTGACTGATGAAGTTCCCGTAAAATATATCGATTTTTGAACTTAAAAATAATTTATAAATTAACTAATAAAATATATGAACCCACTATTACTAACAGATGGTTACAAAGTTGACCACAGAAGACAATACCCAGACAAAACCACATTAGTTTATTCTAACTGGACACCCAGAAAATCAAGAATTGAAAGTCTTGATGAAGTTGTATTTTTCGGATTGCAGTATTTCATCAAAAAATATATTATCCATGATTTTGACGCGTATTTCTTCAAACAGCCAAAAGAAGAAGTCGTTAAAAAATATTCTCGCAGAATCAATAATTATTTAGGTGAAAATCAAGTCGGAACAAAACATATTGAAGATCTTCATGATTTAGGATATATTCCCATGGTTTTTAAGGCTTTGCCAGA
Organism: uncultured Flavobacterium sp.; assembly: GCF_946478785.1. Next base: position 97,374 of record NZ_CAMLDD010000011.1, on the reverse strand, counting down.
AGGTTCAAGTGTCCCATTGCGAGTGCCAATGTTTACTATGTACAATACGATTCCGGAATTTTTCTGGTTGACTAATTATTTCGAAACCTTGCTTTCTGCCGTGATTTGGCTGCCATGTAACTCAGCCACCATCGCAAGAGAATACAGAAAAGTATTAGATAAATATGCAGATGAAACCTCGTCTGTACCTGATTTTGTAAACTGGCAGGGACATGATTTCTCTATGCGAGGAATGGGCGGAATCGAAGCAGCCATAACTTCTGCAGCCGGACATTTATTGAGTTTTACAGGATCTGATACGATTCCGGCCATTGATTTCTTTGAAGAATATTACAACGCCAATTCAGATACCGAATTAATCGCAGGTTCTGTGGCTGCAACAGAGCATTCTGTAATGTGTATGGGAACTACCGAAGGAGAATGCGAAACCTTCAAAAGATTAATCACAGAAGTGTATCCAAAAGGAATTGTTTCTATCGTTTCTGATACGTGGGATTTATGGAAAGTCTTAACCGATTATTTACCGCGTTTAAAAGAAGATATTATTGCCCGAGAAGGTAAAGTGGTTATTCGCCCTGACAGTGGTGATCCGGTTGATATTATCTGCGGAAATCCGACTGGAAAAAACGAACAAGAAAAGAAAGGTGTAATTGAGCTGCTTTGGGATGTTTTTGGAGGTACAACTAACGCTAAAGGCTACAAAGAGCTTGTACCTCAAATTGGTGCTATTTACGGCGATAGTATTACGGTAGCAAGAGCGACTCAAATTTGCGAACGTTTAAAAGCAAAAGGTTTCGCTTCTACCAATGTAGTTTTAGGAATTGGTTCATTTACCTATCAGTACAACACCAGAGACACTTTCGGATTTGCAATGAAAGCAACGTACGGAGAAGTTGATGGCGAAGGAAGAGCCATCTTCAAAGATCCAATTACGGATGACGGAACTAAGAAATCAGCTAAAGGGCTAATGAAAATTGATTTGGTTGATGGTGTTTATCAATTAACAGATAATGTTTCATGGGAAGAAGAAAAACAAGGTGAATTGAAAGAAGTTTTTAGAGATGGAAAACTTTTAGCAGAGCAATCTTTAAGTGATATTAGAGCCCGTGTCAGTACAACAGCAAACGTTGAGGCATAAATACCAAGCCGGTTATAAATAATCTAAAAATATAAGCTATGAAAATTTCAATCCTCATAATTTTAGCAGGAAACTTTTTTATAACTGGCTTTGCTCATTCACAAACTTCAAATCAAACAAAAAAGATGGCAGAGAAAGAACATTATCCAAAAGCACTCGTTGACTACGATGATTTTAAAAATCTGGTTTCCGAATTAGAAAAGCAAAGAGAAAAACGTTTGATCAGTCTTGATGTTTTTTTGAAAATGTCAAAAGAAGAAAATGTGGTAATCTTAGACAGCCGTTCTGATTTTCGATTTAACAGAAAACATTTAAAAGGCGCTATTCATTTGGATTTTACCGATTTTACACAGGATAATCTTTTTAAATTGATTCCGGATACCAATACCAAAATATTGATTTACTGCAATAATAATTTTGATGGCGACCCAATCGACTTTGCTTCTAAAATGGCTAAGCCAAAAAACAATTTCGAAACACAGATATTATCCAATAGAAAGCCTGTCATGCTGGCTTTGAATATTCCAACACACATCAACTTGTATGGCTACGGATATAAAAACATCTATGAACTGGATGAACTGGTAAATGTCAATGATCTCAGAATTACCTTTGAAGGTACAGAAGTAAAGTAAAATATATTTTTCTATAGACTCAAAAGCCTGAATTTTCAATTCAGGCTTTTTTTGTACTAGTTTGCGTTTTACTTTTTATAGAAATTGTTGTGATCAATATAATCCCAGACTTTTGAAGGCAAAAGCGGCTGGATGTTTTTCCCTTTTTTAATAGTATTCCGAATAAAAGTAGACGAAATTTCTACAATAGGAGCATCAATAATATGGATTCTGGGATGTGATTTTAATTCGGTATTTTCAGGTTCTTCTGAAATGCGCGGGTAAACATAAATATCATGATTATCCAAAAGCACTTCGTAGTTTTTCCACTTGTGAAGCGTTTTCAAATTATCCTCGCCCATTATCAGTGAAAATTCATGATTTGGATATTTATCCTGCAAATGGGCCAGCGTATTTACTGTATAATTGGGCTGTTGCAACTTAAACTCAATATCCGAAGGTTTTATTTTTGGAAAATCCTCCGTTGCCAGATACACCATCTGCAGACGATGATGGTCATCAAGCAAAGTGGCTTTCTTTTTTAACGGATTATGAGGCGTAACTACCATCCAGACCTGATCTATATCGGCAAATTCAGCCATGTGATTGGCAATTATCATATGACCAACATGAATGGGATTGTATGTTCCGAAATAGAGGCCTATTTTCATATGTGGTTTGTTTCGCAGAGATTCACAGAGTTTTCGCAAAGATGCACGAAGTAATTTATTAATTCTTTGTGTATCTCTGCGCTTTACTTTGCGTAGTTCTGTGTAATAACTTATTTATTTACAAAATTCTTCACCAACTGATGTGCTTCTTCCAAAGCCAAAGGCAAATCGTAATTTTTGATAATAACGTCAAACTGTGGTGCCGTAGCCAATTCTACAGAAGCTTTGGCAATTCGCATATTGATTTTGTCTTCGCTTTCAGTAGAACGTTCCTTTAGTCGGCGTTTCAATTCATCTACGCTTGGAGGTTTTACGAAAACAGCTAATGTTTGTTGCGGGAATTTGTGTTTGATACGCAATCCTCCTGCTACATCAATATCAAAAATCACGTTTTTTCCTAATGCCCAGATTCTTTCGATTTCCGATTTTAAAGTGCCGTAAAAGTTGTCACGATACACTTCTTCCCATTCCAGAAAATCTTCGGCTTTGATGTGTTTTTTGAATTCTTCCAGCGAAATAAAATAATAATCTTTTCCGTTAACTTCCTCTCCGCGTGGGTCGCGGGAAGCGGCTGAGATTGAAAATTCTAAATTTAAATCTTCTTGTTGCAGTAAATGTCTTACTATAGTTGTTTTTCCCGATCCTGACGGTGCCGAGAAAACAATTAATTTTCCTTTGCTCATTTTTATAAGTAATTAGTAATTAGTAAAAAGTGAATCGCTAATTACCATTCACTTTTCCTAATGACTCTATAATACATTCAAAACCTGTTCTTTAATTTTCTCCAATTCATCCTTCATCATCACCACCAATTTCTGCATTTGCGCATGATTTGATTTTGAACCCATTGTATTGATCTCACGACCCATTTCCTGAGTTATAAAACCAAGTTTTCTACCATTGGCTTCAGTACCTTTTATTGTTTCTAAAAAGTAATCCAAATGATTCGTTAAACGAACTTTTTCCTCTGTAATGTCAAGCTTTTCTAAATAATAAATCAATTCCTGCTCGAAACGATTTTCGTCAACATTGACCTGCAATTCAGAAATTGCGGTCTGCAAACGATCTTTTATAGCCTGCACTCTTTCCGGATCCAACGCCAAGGCATCCTCCATATATTGACGGATGTTTCCAATTCGAAGATTGAATTCTTTTTCAAGTGATTCTCCTTCGTCTTTCCTGAAACTTAAAATATTTTGAAGAGCTTCTTCAATAATAACCTGAATTTGATCCCAGTCGTCTTCATCGATTTCCTCACGTTCTGTTTTTAGAACGTCAGGCATGCGAACAGCCATTTTCATTAATTCCGTTTCATCTGCAGCCGGATACACCTCTCTTAATTGGGCAATATAATTTTTTACAACCGGAACATTTACTTTTGTAGAAGTCTGCTCAGAAGTACTTTCAATGTAAATTGCAAAATCTACTTTTCCTCTTTCAAGTTTTGTCGAAATAAAAGTACGCAGACCTAATTCCATTTCGCGGTAAACTGATGGCATTCTTACGTTCAGATCTAAACCTTTGCTGTTTAAGGATTTTACTTCTACCGTAATTTTTTTTGTAGGCAATTGCAAAGATGCTTTACCAAAACCAGTCATCGATTGTATCATATATTGAGTATAAAGGCGCAAAGATACTAAAAAACTTAACAGTGATGCTTTCTGGTTCTATAACGTCTGTGTTTTAAAAACTATTTGGGCGTTGCCTAAAGGCCGGGCTATCCGCTATAATCTTTTTAGAGCAAAAAAGCTCAAAAAAGGATTTCCGCTGCAAATGAAATTCACTGAACTCCGATAAAAATAAAAATTATGTGAAGTAATCCCTAACGCAAATCGAATCCTAAGAATTTTTAGGCTACTTCTCTCCTAAGGCTTTCATAACCTGCAGTGTATTTGGCTGGCTGTTACCGATGTAAATCTTGCCGTCAATGATAAATACCGGACGACTTAAAAACGTATAATGCTCCAGAAGGTATTTTTTAAAATCGGCTTCTGTCAAAGCTTTATTTTTTAAATCCAAAGACTTATACAATTGTGCTTTTTTGCTAAATAAAGCTTCATAGCTACCAGATAGCTGATACATTTCTTCCAGTTCAATTTCAGTAATTGGATTTTGTTTGATGTCATGAAAAACTAAATTATTGTCTTTTGGCAAATTTTTGATGATTTTACGACAAGTATCACAAGAAGCTAGGTAGTATATTTTGTTCATAATTATATTTATTTTGAATACAAAGGAAATCCATTGAAACTGAAAATTGCCTAATTTTATTAAAAAAATAAATTTATGAATTCAGTTTTCGATGTACAAAAAACAATTAGAGAAATTCTTTTAAAAATTTTAGACAATCATTCATTAGAACAATTAAATAAAATCCCGCAAGGTTTTAATAACAACCTGATTTGGAATATTGCGCATTGTATCGCTGCCCAACAATCTTTGGTTTATAAATTATCAGGTCTGCCAACGATGGCTTCTGAAGAATTTATTGCCAAATACAGTAAAGGAACCAAACCGGAAGGCGACGTTTCGCAAGTGGAAGTGGATGAAATCAAAAGATTACTTTCAGAAACTCTGTATCAGGCTCAAAAAGACTATGCAGATAAAATTTTTGTAAATTATCGAGAATATACCACGAGTATGGGATTTACACTTCGAAACGTTGAAGATGCTATATCATTCAATAATTACCATGAAGGCACCCACACCGGAATTATAATGAGTATCCGAAAGTTTGTTTAGAACTTTCGGATAGTTTTTAATTTTGAATCGTTTCAATTGTAACGGTCATTGCTCCCGCTCCTTTACTTTTGGTTATATCCATAAAAGCTCTTTTGGATAAATCAATTTCTCTTGTTTTAACGAATGGGCCTCGGTCTGTGATCTCAACTATTACAAATTTTCCATTGGCTTCGTTTGTGACTTTTACTTTGGTACCGAAGGGTAATTTTTTATGGGCTGCAGTATATTTATTATTGCTGAAGCGCACTCCGCTTGCTGTTTTTCTTCCGTTAAAACGATCATGATAGTAGGAAGCATGAGCCGATTTTTTGTAGACCTTTAGTTTTAAACCATCAAGACTAAAAACGGAATCATTTTCAGTAAGATTTACTATTTTTAATTTATCAGTTTTTAAGGTATCCTGAGAAACCCTTGTTTCAACGGGTTTACTCTGACTCATTACGTAGGTAAAGCAACTTAACAGGGTTACAGAAAAAATAGAGAGTAAAGTATATTTTTTATTCCTCATAATTTATTTTTTTTCAGACTTGGGGGAGTTTGTACAAATAATATGCCGAGATAAAAAAAGCCCCGTGAACAGGGCTTTTTTTGGTTTTTTTAGAACCATAAGTTCCAGGGAATCCTGCTGAGTATAAGCACTAACCCTAATCCGTAAAAAATAGCAAATGTTTTAAATTTTGCTTCACTATTGATTAGTTTTTTATGTTTTGACCAGCCAATTGTTATTAAAACAATAGCGATGAGATTGATTAATGGGTGTTCTAAAGAAGTTAATCGAAGTGATGCGTTAGACATTTGTCCTAAAGAGTCTTTTCCTAATGGTGACACAAAATAAAGAATCAAACCAATCAATAATTGTGTATGGGTTCCGATTAAAGCAAATAAGGCAATTTTGCGGTCTTTGGCAGTAAAATCTTTTTTTGAAGTGAGTCCAAGTACGGCATTTATAACTGCAATTAATAAAAGCAATAATGCCAAATAAGCCCAGCCAGAATGGAGTTTTTGAATAAAATGATACATAGATTAATATTTTGTTTAAAACAAATATAACAAAAAAGGGTATAAAAAAACGGCATAAAACTAAAAGTCAATGCCGTTTTTGATATTTATTTTGGTTCTAAATTTTAGAAATTAAATCTCATACTAAAGTTCCAAGTTCTTCCAAATCCAAAATACACTTGGTTTGCATTTGCAATACCATCATAAGTTTTTCCGGATGATGCATAAGTAGGCCCTGAAGTTCCAGATACAAAATCGTCTGCAAAAATGTTTGTTTTTGATTCCGAAATATAAATTTCATCTAAAACGTTGTTTACATTCAATCTGAAGGTTAAAGAATTTTTACCTGTAATTAGCCATTTATATGAAATACCTGCATCCATTAATCCGTAAGATGGTAATTCTAAAGTCCCTTTATGATTTTCTGCTGAAAATCTTCCTGGTTCAATAGCAGCATAAAGTCTATCAGTATAACGATAATTTGCATCAACGATAAAACGTTCTAATATTTCATAAGAAGCCCCAAAACTTGCTGTTGTCTGAGCTGCATCACCAACTTTTACATCATCAAGATATAAAGTTCCTGACTCAAGCTGAACATTATTTTGATCAAATTTATTATATGTAGCATTTCCTTCATATTTCCATTCTCCGTATGAGAACATTGCATTTAAGTTCAATTTAGGAGTTGGTCTGGAATTTAATTCAAGCTCAACACCTGTGTGAAGTTCGTTTACACCTAATGCGTCAAAGTATCCATTTCTGTTTGAAGAGCTTGGATCTGTTGATCTTTGGTATCTGTCTTCCCATGAAGTATAATAAACATTTAAATTAGCATTAATAATTGAAGATCTGTAACCATATCCTGCTTCAATTCCTAAGATTTTTTCATTAGGAGTATCAAATGCAACAGATTGATTATTACGATAAACCGCATTAAAAAATGGTTGTTTTGAGTAATAACCTGCATTAGCAAAAACATTGTGGTACTCATTAATATTATAATTAGCTCCACCTTTTACGTTACCTCCTATAATATCTTCAGTATCTGTTTTATAAAGCGGATCTGATTCTAAATAAAGAAAAGTATCTTCTCTTTGAAATCCTTGATTAGAAATTGCCCCCTGAACAAAAGCCGAAAGTTTTTCTCCAGAATATTCTAATTGTGTAAACGCTCCATACCAATTAACATAACCATTATTGTTATACTCAATTTTCTCCTGATCTTTTACGTTAGTAAATGGATTAAAACTTGGAGTTGCAGAGTAAGTTTCATATAAATATCTTCCGTCTGGCTTATAGGTAGCGCTTTTATTATCAAAATAAACATCAGCACCTAATCTGTCATTTACATTTCTAAAGTGATAACCTGTGTATGTTCTAGCATCAATACCAAAATCAAGGGTCAATGTTTCTGTTAATTTGTGATTTAAGTTTATTACAGCACCATACCAGTCATGTGAGTTAATTGAAGCTCTTCTAGTAAATCCTGTTGTACTATTAACAACATATTCGCCATCAGCATTAGGAGTTAATGGAGCTCCCACTGTATTTGCCTGACCTGTGTTAAATTTAACGAACTCATCAAAAGGAACTAAACCATCTGCAGTTTTAAAAGCGAAAGGACTTTTTCCAATGTTACCTGTTCCTCCTCCTCTTCCCCAAGAAGCATATAATACTGAAGATAATTTTGTTTTTTCTGAGATTTTGAAATCATAGTTAAGAGAAGCCACAGGTTTACTGTAAAAGTTTCTTGCCCATGAATACTCTTCTCCATTTTTATAACCCCAATCAGAGTTATACTTAATATTTGGTTCATTAGCCTCTGGATTTCCGTATTGGATATAAGAAGCTAAAGTATTTGCAAAACTTCTTTGGTGATGCCATTGTGGAGCACCTGTAAAAGTAAATTGAAAATCATGTTTATTATTTTTAGAAGCGTACCCAACTCCAATGAAATAGTTTTGACCTGAAAACTTTGTACCGTCAACATATCCATCACCGATAGTATTACTAAATAATACAGATAGAGACAATCCATTACTCATTTTCCCCGTAGAATATGAAACAAGACTTTTAAAATAATTATCATTACCCGTTGTAAGAGCTACTGTTCCACCTTCTTTCATGTCTGCAGATCTGGTAACAACATTTATAGTTCCACCTACTGATGAAATAGCCAACTTAGAAGAACCTAAACCTCTTTGAACCTGCATTGCTGAAGTCACATCAGATAATCCAGCCCAGTTACTCCAGTAAACAGAGCTATTCTCCATATCATTAACAGGGACTCCGTTTATCATTACAGCGATGTTTCTTTGGTCGAATCCTCTAATATTAATTCTGGAATCACCATATCCACCACCACCTTTTGTTGCATATACAGAAGGAGTATTGGCTAGTATTTCAGGAAACTCCTGAGATCCCAATTTTGCCTGAATTTCTGCTGCTTTTATAGTCGAAACAGCTACAGGTGTTTTTCTATCTTTAGCTATATCAACAACACTACTTTTCACAACAATTTCCTCTAATTGATTTGAATCCGATTCTAATAGAATTACTCCTAAATTAGTAGTTGAACCGTTCGAAACTGAAAATTTAACCGTTTGCGTATTATAACCAAGGTAGGTGATAACTAATTCTCCAGAACTGTTTTGAGATTCTAACGTGAATTTACCGTCAAAATCTGTAGAAGTCGCAGTTGTAGATCCCTTGATAACTACATTTGCACCCGGCAGTGAATTAGTGCCGTCGGTAATTGTACCTGTAACCTTCCCCTGAGAAAATGCGGTTGACACTATCATGAACAACAGTCCAGTAAGTAACCAATTTTTCATTGTCTTCATTTGTTATTTAGTTTATTGTTTTTGGCAAAATTATAACAAATTAATCAGATAATGTTATCAAAAAGTTAAGAAAAACAAGTTTTATGTATTGTGCTAAGCATTAAAATGATTTTATCCTGATATGATAAATAAAATATAATATTTCGATTTAATGTTTAATTATTTTATTAAAATCATAATAATATTTTAAAAGCAACATCATAACAAGTTGACAATCATTATAATTTGTAAGAATTTTTAAAATTTTGCAACAAAAAACGCCTTAATTCTAAAAAAATTAAGACGTTTAAATTTATTAAAATAAAGACAGTTTATTTTTTGCTTAAGAAATGATTAAGCAAAAATGAAGTTGAACTATCGTGAGATTTCACCGTTTTTGTATTTATTTCTTCTAAAATAGAATTGGCCAATTGTTTTCCTAATTCTACACCCCATTGATCATAACTGAAAATATTCCAGATAATTCCCTGAACAAAAATCTTATGTTCATACAAAGCAATCAAAGAACCTAAACTTTTAGGAGTCAGTTTTTCAATCAAAATTGTATTGGTAGGCTTGTTTCCTGTAAAAACTTTAAACGGTAATAAATAAGATGCTTTTTCTGCAGCAAGCTCTTGTTTGTCAAATTCAGCCTGTACCTGTACCGCAGTTTTTCCATTCATTAAAGCTTCTGTCTGAGCAAAAAAGTTCGACATCAATTTATCGTGATGATCTTCGTTTCCGTATAATGGTTTTACGAACCCTATAAAATCTGTCGGAATCAATTTCGTTCCCTGATGAATTAATTGAAAAAATGCGTGCTGCGAATTTGTTCCCGGTTCTCCCCAGATAATAGTTCCGGTTTGATAATTAACAGGTTTTCCGTCACGCCCAACACTTTTACCATTACTTTCCATTGTTGCCTGTTGCAGATATGGAGCCAATTTTTGCAAATATTGCGTGTACGGAATCAAAGCCTCACTTTCGGCGCCATAGAAATTATTGTACCAGACACTCAACAAAGCTAAAACAACCGGAATATTTTGATCAAATTCTGCCGATTTAAAATGCTCATCCATTTCGTTGGCGCCTTTCAATAAATCATTATAATTATCAAAACCAACTGCCAAAGCGATGCTTAAACCAACTGCACTCCATAAAGAAAATCTTCCTCCAACCCAATCCCACATTGGAAAAACATTGTCAGGATTAATTCCGAATTCAGTTACTTTTTGAATATTAGTTGAAACCGCCACAAAATGTTTGGCAATATCTTCCTGAGAAGCTGATTTTAAAAACCATTCTTTTATTGTTTCTGAATTAGATAATGTTTCCTGAGTCGTAAATGTTTTAGAAACAATCAAAAATAAAGTGGTTTCAGGATTTAGTTTTTTGATTACTTCGTTTACATGATCACCGTCTACATTCGAAACGAAATGCACATTTAAATGATTTTTATAAAACTGCAACGCTTCAACCGCCATTACCGGACCAAGGTCAGAACCACCAATACCAATATTAACAATATCTGTAAAAGCTTTTCCGGTATACCCTTTTCTTTCTCCCGAAATTACTTCGTTTGTGAAGTTTTTAATTTTATTTTTTACTTCGTAAACTTCCGGAATTACGTTCTCTCCATCTACTTTTATCACTGCAGATTCCGGAGCACGTAAAGCAGTATGCAAAACCGCTCTGTTTTCTGTCTGATTAATTATTTCTCCTCCAAAATAATCAGCAATAGCATTCTTTAGACCAATCGAATTTGCTAATTCTAACAAAAGCGAAATAGTTTCCTCACTAATATTGTTTTTAGAATAATCTACCAAAAAGTCATTCCATTGCAAATTGAATTTTTCAACACGAGCAGAATCTTGTTGAAATAATTCCTGTATAGTCGTCGTATGAGTTGCGTTATAGTGGTTTTGGAGATTTTTCCACGCTTCAGTCCCGGTTGGGTTTGTTGTGTTTAAGGCCATTTTTATAAAATTGTAGTTTTTTTTAGAAATACAAAAATACTGAAATTAGTTTTCAATAACTGAACGCTTTGCAATTATATAACAATTAGTTACGAAAACGTTTTATAGAGTATTTTATATAAATATTCACCCCTAAACACGAAATATAAATTAAAAATTGACAAATTATTCTAATCTCATTAAATCAAAATACATAAACCTATGTTTTTCATCTTTATCTGAATCTAATAAAAATACAAAATCATTTTTTTGATATGTAGACAATTGTATTGGCTTATTATAAGCGTCCAAAATTAATAATCTGCATGCGGGCTTGTGTTCAATAAATGTCCACCCTTTGACAAAGTCAAGAAGTTGATGAGATAAACCATTGCCTTTATATTTTTTGTCAATACCTAATCTTGCAATTTTAACGGCTGGGTATTGTCTTATTCTTTTCTCGTTAGGCAATTTAATTTTTCGGTGTAATTTATTCCAAATGGAGTTTTCATAACCTAAATCATTCAGACAATCATTTGATATTGAAAAAAAGGCAACTATTTGACTTCTTTCTTTAAATAAATAAGTGTTTGTGATTTTTTCACTTTGAAAGTGTTTAGAATCTTCAAGTAAGAATTCATTTATCTCTTGGTCTTCGCAGTCAAAATTATCTAAAGCATCATTGTTATTTAATAATGAAAAGCCAAAATCAGATAAATCCATTAATTAAGCTTTTTTAGCCATTATTTTACCAACCAGAGAAAATATTTTAGCTTTTTTTTCTTCAGAAATTTTATTTGTTTTACTTGTAGATATAGCAGTATTGAATCTTTTAGATTCTTCACCTTTTACTACAGGTGTAATTTTAAGTGTAGTTGCCATATCTTTATTTTATTAAAAGTATAAATTTCGCTACAAATATACAAAATTTATACTGCTAACAAATTTCTATAAATGTTAATATCAAAATCAATAAACAATACCTTCTATTAATAAATCTAATCCTCTTGAAGTAGAACAATCATTATTTTTGATTCTTCTCTACCAAATCTTCCACCACGGCCTTTTATTGATTTCGATTGTTTTTTTATCCTTATTAATCTCAATTCTTTTTGGCTCTTCAGTTTTTATAGTTGAATCATCAAAAAACATTTCGCCATGATCATTCATACCAATTGGTGATTTTGTTCTTTCTTTCCAATCATTAGTTTGTAATTCCGGGATTAAAGGAGAATTGATTTTGGAACTAAATTTTTGCCTGGCTTTATCTGTTATTTCTTCTTCAATATTAGAAGTTGAATTTTTAAAAAGTGACAGTGAATTATCAGGAATATGAAGCAGGAAAACCTGTGTTTTATTATTGATTTTCTGAAGATCCAAAACTTTAAAAAACGAAATCTCATCCAGAAGAAAATGTCCAGTTTTAGAAGAACCAGAATTGAACTTCGACAAATCTTTTGCGTTAGCACTTGCGATTAAATATCTAAAATTCCCCGAAAGTCCTCCGCCTATAGAACTCATATCGGTAAAGCCTTTTTCTTTGATTATCTGCCCAACTTTATATTTTTCAATTAAATTGTCAGCCAAATTAGTATCTCTGTAAAATAGTTTTAAATCTGAAAAAGTCTCATCAAGAGTTTCTTTAATGCGTTTATTTTTCATATTTCTTCTATTTTGAATACTAAAGATTCCCAATACTATCCAACTCCCTCTTTAAAGGTTCCATTTGTTTTAAGAAACGGGTTTTATAATTTCCTGTCAAAGATTCCCCCGTTGGCAGATTAAGTCGTAGCGCATCTACCTGCACTCCATTTTTCCAGAATCGGTAACAAACATGAGGGCCTGAGGCTAATCCTGTGCTTCCAACAAGTCCGATTGTTTGTCCTTGTGTAACATGTTGTCCACGGCGAACCAAAATCTTGGACATGTGCAGATATTGGGTAGAATAGGTTTTGTTATGTTTTACTTTTACAAAATTTCCGTTTCCGGCGGTATAACCTGTCTGTTCAACCACTCCAGAAGCTGTCGTAGAAATCGGAGTTCCTCTTGGCGCAGCATAATCTGTTCCTTTATGGGCTTTCCATCTGTGCTGTACAGGATGAAATCTGTTCATGGTAAATCTGGAAGTAATCCGGCTGAACTTAATTGGTGTTTTTAAGAAGAAATTCTTAAGTGTTTTTCCTTCGTCATCATAATATTCAATTTTTCCGGAAAGAGAGTCTTTTTCAAACGGAAAAGCATAAATTATTTTCCCTTTATATTCAAAAAATGCTGCCTGTAGTTCTTCAACTCCGTCATAGGTTTTACCATTAATGAAACGTTCCGTAAAAATAAGTCCGTAGCGATCCCCTTTTTTAAGCTTGAAAAAATCAATAGACCATGAAAACACTTTGGTAATACGGCTGGCAAGTGCGGCTTCAACACTATTATTTCCTAAGGTCTCAGAGAGTGAACTTTTTAAAACCCCTCCTATTATTTTTCGCTTTAGTGTAACCGGTTTTACTTTTTTGTAAGCTTTTGCAAGACTATCCCTTAAATCCACAACATAATAAGTAAGGGCATCGGGCTGATAAATGAAAACCTGCAGTTTATTAGTTTTATTTTTTGATCTAAGTAGTGTATAACGTTTATTGTATCGAATGGTTCTGACATTAAAGGAATCTTTTACCTGACTGACAATGTCATAAACTCTTTTATTGCCGATATTCTGACTTTGGATTATGGATCCAAAAGAATCCCCTCTTTTTATAGTATCGTGAATAACATTAAAATCTCCGTAATTAAATCCAAATTCTACTTTTTTAGGTTTAGGTTTAGTAATTTTAATTTCAATTTTCTCAGCTTTTTTATTACATGAAATTATTGAAAATAAGATGATTATAATTACGAATACTTTTTTCAAACTTTTACTTTTTTCAGAAAATTAAACTGATGTTTCATTTCCCCAATTAGACAATTCTTCTTCGGTCCACAATTTAGGAAAAAAGATGCGTCTTTGAAATTTTGGATGCATATATTTTTGCCAGTCGCTTCCTCCGGTTGCTTCTCCGTTACCTTTTCCGCTTTCCAGAATATATTTTATAGCTGTATTTAAATGCTGCATCACCCAGGTAATATTAACTGTATAATCATAATGACGCATGGCCAGAATTAACTCTGGATTTTGCTGATCCTTCTCAGGCAACTGTGTGAATTTCTGCCAGATATTCTTCGTCCTGAACTCTGACATTTGACGTAAAAACTGTCCTTTATATTTCTTTTCGAATTCCTGCAGTAAATAAGATTTTTGACCTGTCTGATAATCTTTACCTGCGGCCTGCCAGTATAAATGTTCGAAAGAAGTTTCTAAATCTGTATTTTCATCAAAGTTTGCTTTATATCTTCGATCTGTTAAATTGATAATATCTGTCGAAGCAAATTCTATCAGTCTATATTGAGCACTTTGAAAACCACTTGCAGGAGTAAGGGTATTTCTGAATTTCATATATTGATCCACATCCATTCCGTTTTCCATAATACTGAAAGAGTTTGTCAGCATATCAAAATAGCGAGTAATTCTGGAAAGCCTTTCACTGAAAAAATCAACCTGAATATTTTCTGTATCGGCAATCTGGTCAATTTCCCACAGAATCATTTTAAAAAACAATTCGTTTACCTGATGATACATTATAAAAACCATTTCATCTGGAAGGGTCGTTCTCTGTATCTGAAGGTTTAAGAGTGCATCAGTCTGGATATAATCCCAATAGGTAATTGGTTTAGACCAAAGCAACCCTTCAAGCTGAACATCCGTTTTTTGATTTATAGCCTTAAATTTAAGATCAATTTCTTTCAGGATTGATTCAGAATTATCTGTGGTATTCATTATTTTTTTACTTTAAATGGATATTTTAATCCTTTGTATTCGTCAATATCAGCTTTAAGCGAACCTACTGCAAGGTCTGCTTTTATTCTGACAGGAACTTTATTATTATCATCTGTTATCCAAAGCGTTACGCTTTCTTTTTCTTTAAATACGCGGCCTGTTTGTACTAAAGGTTTAAAAACCATAGTTGCAACGGTGCCAAATTTAGTTGTAATATCCTGACGACCTATGTATTTTAACTTAAATTTTGTGATCTCTTCATCAAAAAACATATCGATTGTAATAGATTCACCAGACCTTAATTTATCAATATTAGGATGGTTTCGCAAATAATAAAAAGACGAGATGATATCCTGTACATTCTCTGTAACTACAATTGTTTTTTCAGTTTTACGTTTATAATCTTTTACCAAAACCCGATTTTGTGACTGGTTAAAAAAGCCTTCCTGATTTTTAGTGTAGCCTCCTTCGTTTATTTTTCGGATATATCGATAAGGACTACCCGTCTCTTTATCAAAATAGCTTTCATATAAGTCTTCTACTTTAAAGAAAAACCTTGACATGCCAGTTGTGTAACCTTTTCCCACGGCATGAAAAACTTTTTTATTATTTACGGTAGCATCTTTAACTTCCAGAGTAGCATAACCTGCATTTACAATTCCGTAATGAATTCTGAATTTGAAATACTCACCCACATCAAAAGCATCTTCTTTGTAGGAATCAAAACTTAGTGTGGTGAGAATTAATATAAATAGAGTTAGTTTTTTCATAATAAGATATTTACTGTTTACAGACCATAAACGCAAATTTTATTCCAAATATACCAAAACAAAAAAACTCAGTCAAAGAATGACTGAGTTTTTATGCTATTAACTAACCAAAAAACTATAAATTATGAAAATTTATATCAATTCGGAAGGAAACCACCCCTTCCTGATTTGCGAGTGCAAAGATAGATGCAAAGTTTAAATAATAAATAGTAAAAAGCTAGTTTAACAAAACATTTGCATAAAAATTATTAATTTATAGAGGATTTTTTTACAATATGCAAAAAAACCCTCCTTTTATAAAGTTCCTCTTAATTCCTGTTCTCTTTCAATGGACTCAAAAAGAGCTTTAAAGTTCCCTGCACCAAATCCTTTCGCCCCCATTCTTTGTATTATTTCAAAAAAGAGAGTTGGTCTGTCCTGTACCGGCTTGGTAAATATTTGCAATAAATAACCATCTTCATCTGCATCAACCATAATGGCTAATTTTTCGATTTCGTTTAAATCTTCCTTCATCATATCCATATGAACACCTAATCTTTCCGGAATTGCCTGATAATAGGTATGAGGAGGTGCGGATAAAAATTCAACACCCCGCGCTCTTAGCTGCGATACTGTTTTGATAATATCATCTGTAGCAATGGCAATATGCTGAATTCCGGGACCACCATAGAAATCCAGATATTCTTCAATCTGGGATTTTTTCTTTCCTTCAGCGGGTTCGTTGATAGGGAATTTAATTCTTCCGTTTCCGTTAGACATTACCTTACTCATCAAGGCAGAATATTCTGTCGTAATTTGTTTATCATCAAAGGATAGGAAATTCACGAATCCCATTACTTCTTCGTAGAATTTTACCCAGGTATTCATTTCGTTCCAACCCACATTTCCAACCATGTGATCAATATATTTCAATCCGGTTGGCGCTGGATTATAGTCTGATTTCCATTCTTTATAACCTGGCAGAAAAATTCCATTGTAGTTTTTTCTTTCCACAAAAATGTGAACGGTTTCTCCGTACGTATAAATTCCCGAACGAACGACTTCTCCAAATTCATCTGATTCAACAGTTGGTTCCATAAAAGAACGGGCACCGCGTTTCATAGTTTCTTCATACGCACTTCTGGCATCTTCAACCCAAAGAGCAGCCACTTTTACACCATCTCCATGTTTTTTCAGATGTTCGTGAATTGGTGAATCCTGCGTTAAAGGTGTTGTTAAAACAATTCTGATTTTGTCTTGCTTCAAAACATAAGAGGCTTTGTCTTTTACACCGGTTTCTAATCCGGCATACGCCAATGACTGATATCCGAAAGCCGTTTTATAATAATGTGCTGACTGTTTTGCATTTCCTACATAGAATTCTACATAATCGGTTCCTAATAATGGAAGGAAATCCTGTGCGCCTTCAAATATTTTTTCTAAACCGTATTCTACTGATTTGACTTCTTTACTCATTGTGTTTATTTGTTTAATCGATTAATCGTTTTTGATGAACCGAAATGTTGTTTTGAATTTTGATTTTTAGCCCTGATGGGAACGTCATCCTTTTGTGGCGGGGTTCGCCATAAAAGATATAGTGTACAGCAGGAATAGCTTCTAAATTATATTGTAAATGAGATTACTTCGTCTTTGCAATGACTACTCCGTCCACGATTTATAGTACTTTCCATCATCCAGTCCCATAGCTTCTTCTGTAACCATAAGCGGCCTGAAAGTATCCACCATAACGGCTAATTCCTGGGTTTCTTTATGACCAATACTGCGTTCCATCGCGCCAGGTGCGGGACCGTGGGGAATTCCTTTTGGATGTAAGGTGATATGACCCTGCTCGATGTTATTGCGGCTCATGAAATCGCCATCAACATAATAAAGCACTTCGTCTGAATCTATATTGCTGTGATTGTAGGGTGCCGGAATTGCTTTAGGATGATAATCGTAAAGTCTCGGGCAGAAAGAACAAACGACAAAAGTTGCCGTTTCAAATGTTTGATGTACCGGAGGCGGTTGGTGAACACGTCCCGTTATAGGTTCAAAATTATGAATCGAGAATCCGTATGGGAAGTTGTAACCGTCCCAACCCACAACATCAAAAGGATGTGTGGCGTAAACCACTTCGTGAATCATTCCTTCTTTTTTGATTTTAATTAAAAAATCACCTTTTTCGTCGTGTGTTTCCAATTCGTTTGGTAAAATAAAATCACGTTCGCAAAATGGCGAATGTTCTAAATGCTGTCCGGATTGGTTTTTATAACGTTTTGGAGTGTAAAAAGGAGAATATGATTCGACATAAAAAAGTCGGTTATCTTCGGTGTCGAATTCTATTTGGTAAATGATGCCTCTCGGAATTATTAAATAATCTCCATATTCAAACGGAATATTTCCTAACATAGTTCTTAATTTACCTTTTCCCTTATGGATGAAAAGCATTTCATCTGCATCGGCATTTTTGTAGAAATAATTTCGAAGTGATTCTTTTGGAGCTGCTAAACCAATAATGCAGTCTTTATTGACTAACATGGCTTTGCGGCTGTCTAGGAAATCGTTTTGAGGTTTTAATTCAAAACCTTTAAACAGTAATGATTTTATATTTTTACCGATTGCAATTTTTGGTTCAACTGAATATGAGTTTAAGATTTCTTTAACCTGAGTTGGTCTGTGAATATGATAAGACAAGGATGAATGTCCGTGAAAACCTTCGGTACCAAACAATTGTTCGTAGTAAAAACCTCCATTAGGTTTTTCGAATTGGGTGTGTCTCTTTTGTGGAAAGTTTCCGAGTTTGTGATATAATGGCATGGCTTTTCAATTAGATAATTTGTAAATTAGATAATTCGAAAATTTGAATTGTGTGAACAGATAATTAGCTCAATTTATCTATTGACCAATCATCTTAATTCGGCGGTTTCACTCAGGATTTCTCTTGATGAGGAATTGAAGATATTCTAATAAACCTGTCCATTTTGTTTTCATTACAACAAATATCGTAATTTTTATTGAGTTAAATTACAAATTAAAACAAAAATCCGATACTAAACCAAGTATACCCTTTTGGTAATTCCGGTGACCAGGAATATTTTACTTCAATAGGCCCAATAATAGTTTCTAAACCATAACCTACCGCATAACCGGAATATTTAGGCATATCTATCCAATCTACAGTACTAAAAAGATCATCACCCAGATTCGCATAATTGGCAGAAAAATTAACGTGATTTTTTTTGAATATTTCATAGTCGAAAGTTATACCGGCTTTTATGTAACTATCACCAGAGATACTCAGGAAATCGTACCCATAAAAGTAATTAAAGTTATTTACTTTATAATACCCATATCCTCCCAGGATGTAATCAAAAAAGGGTACGCTTTCATTTCCAAAAGCCAACCCTGCTTCAGACTGAAATTTAATTGTGGCTTTATTAAAAACTGTTCTTGCAATTCCAATCTCAGCTTTTGCGGTAGAAAAAGGGTTAAACTGGCCTGTATAATCAGACGAAGCCAGATAGGTCTGAACATCTCCGGAGAGATACCATCCTGATTTAGGAAAACTCTTATTATCAAATGAATCATATTTTAAATACCCGAAGACACTAAAATAATTACTTTCATCAATTACAGGATCCATATTTCCGATTGTAGGTGATTTAATTTTCAAAAACTTATATTCAAGTCCACCACCCATAAGAAACTTTTGCACAAAAATGGTCTGAAAATAAGCCTGATTAGTTATATCCAAAAAATCAACGTTTATCAGATTAATATCAGGGTTATCTGTAGCCTGGCTACTGATACTTTCTGTTACATTTCGGTTAAATTGATTTAGTCTGGAATTAAATCCAAAACTGATATTAAAACCGTTTTCTACATAATAATTAAAATCATATCTAAAATTATCACCCAAGATAATATCCAGCGAAGTATTATCATTTTTTAAGAATGTCTTTTTGTGAGTGAGGTTTAACAAAACACCGCTTTTATAAAGCCCGTCATAATGCAGCCCGAGCTTCAAATAGGTTTGTGTTGGATTCTCGGCTAAAAAAAGATTTAGGTCATCTTTATCTCCTTTTGGTTCAAGAGAATAAGATATAGCACTGAAATTTTGGGTTGCATTTATATTATTAATCCCTTTGCGAAGATCATCATAACAAATTGTGCTTCCTGATTTAAAACGAAGCTTGCTTGTAATGTATTCTTTTGTATAATTATCCAGTTTAGTACTGTTTATTTTCTCTATTTCAAGGGTATCTGAAGCTATTTTCAATTTTGGTTTCTTATAAAAATTTTGCTCATCTGCCAAGGCTTTTATTTTCTCGTAAACCTCAAATGTCGCATCTTCTCCTTTTCGGATTATTTCTTCGCCTTTATCAAATGAAATAACGCCATAATCACGAATGTCTGGTTTTATATAGATATCAGTATCCTTTATTTTTCTTTTCATTTTATCAATCGACTGAAGATTTGTAATCTGTACCAAAATACGGGTAGCATTTTTCAGGTTTTTCCGGGTCAGCAAATCATCCTGTACATCGACTCCTATAATAATATCAGCTCCTAAATTACGGACTTCCTTAATAGGATAATTATTAACAACCCCTCCATCAACCAACAATTTTCCGTCTACTTCGACAGGTGAAAACAAGGAAGGAAAAGCAGCACTTGCCACCATCGCCTGAGCCAGGTTTCCTTTATTCAGCAATACCTCCTTACCAGTTTCTATATCAGTTCCAATACATAAAAAAGGAGTTGGCAGTTCATTAAAATCACGTACATGACGCACATTTCGGGTCAGGCTGCTTAATAAGTTATAATTGTACATTCCTTTTGAAAGTGCTTCCGGAATCCCAACCCTTAAATTACTAAAAGGCAATACAATGGCATATAATTCGTCATTTCGTTTACCGTAAAAGTTTTTGGAGCCTCTAGGAATATAATCATTTATTAATTCGTCAAAATTGGTTTGTTTGAAAATAGAATCAATTTGTGTAGCATTATATCCAGTTGCATAAAGTCCTCCAATTATGGCTCCCATGCTGGTTCCGCCTATATAGTCGATTTTTATTCCGGCTTCTTCTAAAACTTTTAAAACTCCAATGTGCGCAAAACCTTTTGCTCCTCCGCCACTTAAAACTAAACCGATTTTTGGCCTTTTAATACTGTCTTTTTTACTTTCTTGTGAAAAAGAGTTTTCCTGACTAAATAATAAAAGCACGAAAAGAACCGTCTGTACGCCCCAGATGGGAATGGAAAACTGCGAGAGACAAAAAGCTATTTTTTCCTGTAAAAAAAGAGCGACCATAGAAGCTCCTTTTTTTGCATTGGAAAAAAAGATTTTTGACCGAGTATTTGAAATGTACAGCTGGATTAGGCGCATAAAAAAGGTACTAATTGGTTTTGTAAAAGTCGACAATTTTTTTGGCTTTCGATACACCTACAACGTCAGATATCTCTTTTTCTGTAGCCAGTTTCAATCTTTTAACACTCTTAAAATGTTGTATTAACGTAAGCATCGTTTTTTCGCCAATACCGGGAATACTCTCTACAGACGAATTAAGAGCCGCTTTGCTACGCTTGTCACGATGAAAAGTGATTCCGAATCGGTGGGCTTCGTTTCGCAGCTGCTGAATAACCTTTAATGTTTCGGATTTTTTATCGAGATATAACGGAATCGAATCGCCGGGATAAAAAAGCTCTTCAAGCCGTTTTGCAATTCCGATGATCGCTATTTTACCTCGTAATCCTAACTCATCGATACTTTTTAAGGCAGCCGACAATTGTCCTTTTCCACCGTCAATAATAATCAGTTGCGGAAGCGGTTCGTTTTCGTCTAATAATCTTTTGTAACGACGGTACACAATCTCTGTCATCGAAGCAAAATCGTCAGGACCTATAACCGTTTTTACATTAAAATGACGGTAATCTTTCTTGCTTGGTTTTCCGTCTTTAAAAACCACGCAGGCTGCCACAGGATTTGTTCCCTGAATATTAGAGTTATCAAAACATTCGATATGCCGTGGTTCAGTTGGCAAACGCAGGTCTTTTTGCATTTGTGCCATAATTCGATTCACGTGCCTGTCCGGATCTACAATTTGTAATTGCTTTAGTTGCTCGATTCGGTAGAACTTGGCATTTCGAATAGATAAGTCCAGAATCTGTTTTTTATCACCCAACTGCGGAACAGTAACTTTTATCTTTTCTCCCAAATCAACTTCAAACGGAACAATCACTTCTTTTGATAATAAATTAAAACGTTCGCGCATTTCTACAATTGCAAGTTCTAGTAATTCTTCATCGGTTTCATCCAGTTTTTTCTTGATTTCCATGGTATGGGAGCGAATAATCGAGCCGTGAGAAATTTGTAAAAAGTTCACATAAGCCGCACTTTCATCAGAAACAATTGAAAAAACATCGATATTGGTGATTTTCGGATTTACAATCGTCGATCTCGATTGGTAATTTTCTAAAATTTCTATTTTTTCCTTAATTTTTTGTGCCTCTTCAAATCGTAAATCCTGCGCGTATTTGTTCATTAAACGCTTGAAATCTTTCATGCTTTCCTTGAAATTCCCTTTCAGGATTTCGCGAATTGCATCAACCTGTCTCTGGTAATCTTCCAGCGGTTCCAATCCTTCGCACGGCCCTTTGCAATTTCCAATATGATATTCCAGGCATACTTTAAATTTGCCGGATTTGATGTTTGACTCGTTTAAATCGTAATTACAAGTCCTTAACGGATAAAGTTCTTTAATCAGGTCCAGAATTGTGTATACCATTTTAAAATTGGTATAAGGACCAAAATATTCAGATCCGTCTTTAATCATTCGTCGGGTTAAAAATATTCTGGAGAAAGGTTCTCTTTTTATGCAGATCCAAGGATAACTCTTGTCATCACGGAGCAGCACATTATAACGTGGCTGCAGGGTTTTAATTAGGTTATTTTCTAATAAAAGGGCATCAGTTTCAGAAGGAACTACAATATGTTTTATAGTCACGATTTTCCTTACCAATACATTTGTTTTTCTAGTATCGTGAATTTTATTAAAATAGGAAGAAACCCTTTTCTTTAGATTTTTTGCTTTTCCAACATATAAAATCTTTCCGTCTTTATCATAATACTGATAGACTCCCGGGTTGTCCGGCAAGGTTTGAATTTGAAGTTCTAAAGACGGTATTTGCATTATATTTATTTCTGAAGATGTAAAAAGAGTTGTCAAAAATCATTCCGATTCACATCGAAAAGCTTAACAGTGAAATCTTTTCAAATTTACGAAATCAAAAGAATAATTTCTATATTTAGCTTTTATAATTCGACATGAAAAACAATGCCCCAATGGTTCTTTTTGGCGAATCGATTTTGCCCGGAGAAAACAAAACGATAAATGTAGAAATCGCCAGATTGCACACTACAACCAAACTTAATATTCCGATTATTGTTCGGCGTTCTAAAATCGATGGACCCGTAGTTTTATTCTCAGCCGGAATTCATGGCGACGAAATAAACGGTGTCGAAATTGTACGCCAGATTATCAGCAAAAAACTAAATCGCCCAATAAAAGGAACTATCATTTGTATTCCGATTATCAATATTTACGGTTTTGTCAACAAATCAAGGGAATTTCCTGATGGACGTGATTTGAACCGTGTTTTTCCGGGAAGCAAAAAAGGTTCGCTGGCAAGTCGTTTTGCTTTTCATATTACCAATCAGATATTGCCGATTATTGATTATGCAGTAGATTTTCACGCAGGCGGCGCAAGCAGGTTTAATGCTCCTCAGATTCGAATTACAGAGAACAATCCCGAATTAAAACTTCTGGCAGATGTTTTTAATGCTCCGTTTACACTGTATTCCAAAAACATCAACGGTTCTTTTAGAAACACTACTGAAAAAGCCAATGTCAAGATGCTGCTTTTTGAAGGTGGAAAATCATTGGATATTAATGACCCGGTAGCAAACGAAGGCGTAAAAGGAGCCAAACGTTTGCTGGATTATCTTAATATGCTGGACCCGAAACATATTATCGAAAAAGCCGATTTCCCTTCCATATATATTAAAAACTCTGTTTGGTTACGAGCAAAGCAATCCGGACTATTACACGATTACAATATGGTCAGCCGATTTGTTACGAAAGGCACTATTTTAGCCATTATTACAGACCCATTTGGTAAATTTGAGCAAAAAGTAAAAGCACCGCATGACGGTTTTGTCATCAATGCCAATCATTCGCCTATTGTTTATGAAGGCGACGCTATTTACCATATTTCTAAAAATATTGACGACAATGCCAACGACTAAAAAAGAATTGCGATTGCATTATAAAAATCTCCGGAAAGACTTTTCTGAGGAAGATATTGAAGAGAAAAGTTTAGAAATAACTAATCAATTAATCCAATTACCTATTTGGGATAAAACGTATTATCATGTTTTTCTTCCTATCGAAGAACAAAAAGAAGTCAATACGGAGTTTATTTTACACCTGCTTTCAGGAAAAGACAAAGAAATTGTGGTTTCTAAAAGTGATTTTGAAACCCGAATTATGACTCATTTTTTATTGACCGACAATACCAAAATCAAGAAAAACGAATATAACATTCCGGAACCTGTAAATGGTCTGGCCGTTCCTTCTCAAACTATTGAGGTAGTTTTTGTTCCTCTTTTGGCTTTTGATATTTTTGGAAATCGTATTGGCTATGGAAAAGGGTTTTATGATAAATTTTTAGCCGAATGCAAACCGGAAACCATCAAAATTGGGCTTTCGTTTTTTGAAGCTGTAGATCAGATTGATGATGTTTTTGAATCGGATATAAAACTGGATTATTGTGTAACGCCTGAGAAGGTTTATCGATTCTGAAACCCGATATTAGCCAGTAAATAACGACTATTTTTAGAAAATGTATAACATCGAGCTAAGCAAATATTCTATTAACTTTTATAAGTTTTTAAAAAACAAAGATGACACCAGGATAAGTTTAAAAAAATTATTCTGCTATATTTTTGCTATCATTATAGTTGTAACAATTGGGCAAATCATTGCCAAAAATTCTGACCCTTATAAATCAGATAATATAGAAAATGAAAAATTTATTAAGGCAGAAATTAAACCACAAATAATTTTTGATACGATTATACTTCCGACGAAACAAACTCGTTTTAATACTTATTTTGCTATTCAATTGATAGATGGCTCAGTATATCGTTTAAATCTAATAAATAGTAAAAACAAAAATAAGATAGTAAAAAATGCAATTATTGAAAAAAAAGCTAATAATAAGACATTTGAAATAATCAATAATAACATTCAGTATAAATTCGAAATAAGTGAACTAGATAATTTTGGAACAAGAATATGCCTTTTTTTGGGTTCAATATTTGTCTCAATTATTGGAATACCACTCTGGTTCAAACAGAATGAACTAGAAAAAGAATACGAAAAAAACAACCGTTACCGCTAACAGCAGTTTTTAATCTATTTCACCATAATTCCTTCAACAAATAAAATCGGCACTTCTTCAGTATTATTTTCGTTGATTAAGTTCGATTTGAAAATAAACTTCTTATCGTATAAAGTGTTTCCGATAAAGAAAGTTACCATAAATTCATTGTTCAAAACCAGAAGACTTTTTTCAACCATTTCGATTTTTACTACAGAAACGGCAGGAACCTCAACAAAAGCATGACGCAGAACAGACGTTTTTTTCATTTCGCCATCAATTGTACCGAAAGCCTTTGAAACCACCATTACGCTGTCAAGATTAAAGTCGCTGTCATTTACCAGATAAGCATACCATACTTTTTCCATAAAATCGTCGCTCCATTCCTGAACAGCGGCAAGGAATACGTTTTCTACTTCGGGGATTGTTATGTCTTTTTTCATAGTTTTAGTAAATAGTCCAAAGTACATAGTCCTTAGTCCTTAGCAAAAAACACTAAGGACTTGGGACTTATAAAAAATTATATATTTGCTTTAAACTGCTCTAAAAAGCGAACATCATTTTCGTAAAACATACGGATATCACCAATTTGGTACAAAAGCATCGCAATACGCTCTACACCCATTCCGAAGGCAAAACCGTTAAATTCGTCCGGATTGATGTCGCAGTTTTTTAGCACGTTTGGATCAACCATTCCGCAGCCTCCAATTTCTAACCAGCCAGTTCCTTTGGTGATACGGTAATCGGTTTCGGTTTTTAAACCCCAATAAATATCAATTTCGGCACTTGGTTCTGTAAATGGAAAGTAGGATGGTCGTAAACGAATCTTTGATTTTCCGAACATTTCTTTAGTGAAATAAAGCAAAGTCTGCTTTAAATCGGCAAAAGAAACGTCTTTATCAATGTACAAACCTTCCACCTGATGGAAAATACAGTGCGAACGTGACGAAATTGCTTCGTTACGAAACACACGTCCCGGAGAAATGGTACGGATTGGCGGTTTGTGATTTTCCATGTAACGCACCTGAACAGATGATGTATGCGTACGCAACAGCACGTCAGGATTGGTCTGAATGAAAAAGGTATCCTGCATGTCACGCGCCGGATGGTATTCCGGTAAGTTCAATGCCGTAAAATTATGCCAATCGTCTTCGATTTCCGGACCTTCGGAAACGTTGAATCCAATATTGGCAAAAATATCTATAATTTGATTTTTAACAATCGAAATAGGATGACGGGAACCAATAATTACCGGTTCTGATGATCTTGTTAAATCTCCAAAAATGCCTTTTACTTCCTGTTTGCTTTCCAGCTCCTCCTGAATAACTCTTACTTTTTCTTCAGCGACGGCTTTTAAGGTATTTATTACTTGTCCGAAGTCTTTTTTCTGATCGTTTGGAATATTTTTGAACTCTGTAAAAAGTTCTTTTAGCAACCCTTTACTTCCTAAATATTTAATACGGAATTGCTCTAAAGATTCTTTATTTTTATCATTAAAGGCTTTGGCTTCCTCTATATGCTGTTTTATCTTGTCTATCATTTTCCTTCTACAATTGAGGGAACAAATTTAAGGAAAAAAGTGAGAAGTTTGATACGAGAAAATAGAAGTATTTCTAAAGTTCTGTTATATTTTCAGACTAAAATCTAAAACTTCTCTCTTAATCTAATTTATTCTATAAGTTCTCTTTCTAAAAAATAATTTACAATCGCTTCTTTCATCAGAACCGATTGTTCGCCAGCTTTTAGCGGAGGCAACTCTTCTTTTACTTTATAATGCGGCCAGCCTTCATCATCAAAATATTCGAATTCATAAAATCCGTAAGGTTCTAATAATCGGCAAATGGCAATGTGCATTAGGTTCAGTTTTTCATCTTTTTTGAATTCGCGATGTACTTTTCCGAGTTCCTGAACTCCAATAAGGTAAATTATGGCATCCAAATCTAAATCTTCGCCCTGCGAAAATTGATTGGATAATATATTTACGAGCTTTTCCCAGCGCTCTTTTAGTTGTGTATCTCTGGACATTTTTTATAATTGTGAATTATGAATCGTGAATTGTAAATTCAAAAACCATAAAATTTAGCTTGCAAAGATACGGAGTTGAAATCCAATCCTGCTAAAGAATAAAAAATTGACCTTACAAATTCGTATTAATATATTATTGATATTCAAAAACAGTTTTTGAAATTACATTATTGCTTTCTTTTGAAATCTTTTTTATTTCTATTGGAAAGTTGTCATTATTATAAATTATTTCACAAATGTAATATGTAGGAATTTCGCTGGTAACTGGATAATAAGATTCTCTTGACACTACATTATTTGTCGTGTGTCCACCAAATCCTTCTGTTACAAAAACCATTCGAAAATACTTGTTCATATATTTCATAGGATTGTTTTTGTTATCGTAAAAATATTTAGTTTTAGAAATTATTTCAGGACCAGTCAGAGACGATTTACTTATTACCTGTGTTATATTTTTAGCCTGATCAAAAGAGGGTAGCATTTCTCTTTGAACTATATATTTCTCCTCTTCAAGATAACCTGCTTTTTCTGACACAAGAATTCCACCATCATAGGAAAACTCAGTTTTTTCATCCGGATTTCCTTCAGAAAAAATATAACTCAAAAAATCTCCACTATAATGAAATATAGCAGAACCAGAAGCAACATCATCTCTAAAATAATTTATCTGAGTTATTTTATCCTCATTATATTCAAATTCAGATTTATACCTAGCATTCGTGAGTATACTTTTCAAAACATTTTTTTCATAGACAAAATCATATATTGTCATATCTGATTCATCAGAATAATAAACAGTCTCTGTTATTTTTTTATTAGAATTGATTTTTCATTTGATGTAGTATCTTTGCCGCCGTCATCATTTGAACATGAAGAAAACATTGTTATATAAAGAACAGAAAGACTTTTAATTAATACGCTTTTTCTCATTTTATCTGTTTTTGACAAAAGTAAAATATATAATTCATTTCAAAGTTAACAGCATGAGTTTTTTCGACATGATTTTAGGGGCGCTTTTAGCCTTCAGTTTGTACAAGGGAATCAAAAATGGTCTTTTTGTAGAAGTTGCTTCTTTTATTTCCTTACTGTTAGGAATTTATATAGCGATTAAATTCTCATCATTTATGAAAGAAATCATCGTAAAATATGTTTCCTGGAACCCAAACACGATTCAGATTACAGCTTTTATACTGACTTTTATTTTAGTTGTAATAGGAGTTTATTTCTTAGCAAAAATTTTAACTGGAATAGCCGATTTTGCTTATTTGGGATGGATCAACAAATTGGGCGGAGGGCTTTTCAGAATTTTGAAAACCATTTTGATCATAAGCATTTTTATAGCTCTTTTTGAAAAAATTAATTTCAATCACACTTTCGCTAAAAAAGAAACTTTAGATAACTATATTTTTTATAATCCGATTAAAAAAGTAGCGGCTTTTGTATATCCTTCGATTGAAAAAGGATATGAAAGTCTGAAAAAAGCGAATGCTGAAAAATCTGCAGAAAAAGAATAATATTATATCAAATATTGTTATTCTGTTTTATTGATTTGCTGTGGAAACAAATTTTTCAAAATAATCAGCATCATACCAATTACATTTACAGAGGAAGTCGTCAATAACGTAATCAGCACATTTTCTGAAAGATTCAAATTCAAATAATGATTATTGAAATATAAAATAGAAACTACAGCTGCCAGCCAAAGGAAAATAATAAAAGAAAAAATATAGGTAAGGTATCTTCGTAGTATCGTATCTTCTATAAAACGGCCTACTTTTGCGTTTCCCAGCCTGTCTTCGAGAATCTGATTCTGGATTCGGGCATTATCAATATCAACAGGTCTTACTGCAGCAGTGTTTTCAATAGAAATCTGACTTAAATTGAGTAACGACATTTTAGGTAGAAATTGGTTTTAACTTTGTTTTATAATGCTCAAAAATATCATCGTCAGAAATGACAGCATTAGAATCTTTTTGATATACTTTTTGCCAGGGTGTGCCTTCAATATGTGTCAAGGCACTTAAATAGATACCGTCAAACCTTCCATAGACGTCCCATATTTTGTCTAAAAACTGCTCATCTTCACTCGTGATTTTTTCGTTTTTAGTTGCATTTGGAATTTTCTCCGTAATTTTTTCTTTCTTGTATTGCTTGATACTATAATACAACGAAGGAAAAACAGGACCAAAATCCCAGGCAATTGGATTTTCATCGATTAACCTTTCCTTTTTATCTGTCAGGGCCAAATACCAGCCATAAGCAATATAAGTCAGCTTAATTATCTTCATAGGGGTAAGATCTCCGGTTTTGGAATATTTATCTATGAAATAATTAGCGACTGTTGTGGGATTATAAGCCATAATTATAAAAATATATTTTCAAAGTTAATTAAAAATTAGATTATTTTACAATTATGCTTCTATTGTTTTGCTAATGAAGCACTTTACATCAATCGAGATATAACCTAAAACTGATTTATCTATTAAATACAAAACCCGACAGGTTTTAAAACCTGTCGGGTTTGAAATGCATCCGTTTTATTATTTACCAGTTTATTTCTATTTTTTGCCCTTTTTTCAAAATGACAGCCTTCTTTTTATCTCCATAAATGAGCGCTGTTTTTCCGCCATTTTTAGAAAAAATCAAGACCGTTTTTAGCTTTTTGCTATCCCATTCCATAGCAATTTCAAATCCTCCACGGGCACAAAGACCTTTTACAGAACCTGTTTCCCAGACATCAGGCAACGCTGGCAATAACCTGATTTCATTTTCGTCAGACTGAACCAGCATTTCTGCAACTGCTGCGGCTCCACCGAAATTACCATCTATCTGAAACGGGGGGTGCGCATCGAATAAGTTAGGATATGTTCCTCCGCCTCGTCTGGGAGTATCTGTTTTCTTTCCGTCCGGATCTACGTAACGTAGCAATTCACGATACATTTTATAGGCACGATTTCCGTCCCAGAGTCTTGCCCAAAGATTGATACGCCAGCCTTTTGACCAGCCGGTTGTTTCGTCGCCTTTTATTTCTAATGTTTTTCTTGAAGCTTCAGCCAGATCCGGAGTTTTTAAAGGTGTAATGTGATTTCCGGGAAACAATCCGAAGAGCTGTGACTGATGACGGTGTCTTGGGTCTTTATCTTCCCAATCAAAATACCATTCCTGCAGGTTTCCTTTTTCCCCAACTTGATATGGATGAAGCTTTGCAAGTGCTGTTTCTAATTTCTTTCTGAAGTCGGCATCAGTATTTAAAACTTTTGAAGCTTTAATCGTTTTATCAAAACATTCGCGAATCATCGCCAAATCGGCTGTCCCTCCATAAAGTGTGGCTCCGACAAAACCATCTGCCAGTTTATATTGATTTTCAGGAGAAGTAGACGGCGATGTAATTAATTTTCCGTTTTTATCGGTTACCATCCAGGCCAGACAAAATTCGGCTGCCCCTTTCATCAGCGGATAACCTTCATTTTTTAGGTAATTTTTGTCCTGCGTAAAAACATAATGTTCCCAAATGTGTGTACTTATCCAGGCACCTCCCATATTCCAGCAGGCCCACATTGGGTCTTCTTTTCCAAATTGCCCAACCGGGTTAGTCATGGCCCAGATATCCGAATTGTGCGAAGCTGACCAGCCTTCATTTACGCCGTAAAATGTCTTTGCCGAAATTTTTCCGGTTACCGAAAGATTTTTGATAAAGCTTAAAAGCGGTAAATGCATTTCGGAGAGGTTGGTGTTTTCTGCCAGCCAGTAATTTTCTTCCACATTGATATTCATGGTATAATTACTCCTCCATGGCGGGTTCAAATGTGGGTTCCATATTCCTTGTAAATTGGCTGGAACCCCTAAAGTTCTTGAACTGCTTATCAACAAATAACGCCCGTAATTGAAATAAAGAATCTCAAGGTTTTTATCTTCTTTTCCGTCTGAATATCGTAATAACCGTTCGTCTGTGGCTAAATCAGGAGCTGTTGTTTTTCCTAAATCTAATGTTACACGATTGTAAAATTTTTGGTAATCAGCTATGTGTGATTCCTTTATTTTATCAAATGGTTTTGCAAATGCCTTGTTCTTATTTTGCAATGCAATCACCATATCGTCTACACCTTCTGTTGCAGGATTTTTGTCGAAACCATTAAAGCTTGTTGCAACAGAAACATAAATAATTGCTTCTGTAGCATCTTTTAAGGTTAAAGATTCTCTGGAACTCGTAATTTTCCCGTCCGTTTTTTTGATTTGGACTAAAGTGGTAAATCTTGTTCCTCTTTCTTTTATGTCCAGATATTTTGGTAAAACCGCATATCCTGCATTTTCATGAATTGGCGCAGAACCTGTCATTACCAAAATGTTATTTTTTACTTCAACATTTGATTTTAGCAAACTCTTTAAATTAATATCAAAATTTAGAGCTCCCTTCTGATCGCTTTTCAATTTAATTACCATAATTTGATCCGGAGCGGAGACAAAATATTCACGGGTATATTTTATGCCGGCCATTTCGTAACTTACTTTTGATATTGCTTTCGAAATATCCAGTTCACGATGATAATTTACTGCTTTCCCTTTTTCAGCATTATTAATTTCTAATGTCCCCAAAGGCGCAAAAGATTCAGAGTTTTTACCCTGAACTTTTTTGTTTAATTCTTCGGCTAACTTATAATTTTCGTTTTTTAAAGCTTCACGAATTGCCGGAATATTTTTATAGGCTTCCGGAGTCATTTTAGCATTTACGGGTTCT
Source organism: uncultured Flavobacterium sp. (assembly GCF_946478785.1). The sequence goes on along the minus strand of NZ_CAMLDD010000011.1, from coordinate 65,612 downwards.
CCCGACCAAAGGGTAGCATCGTTCAGATAAATTTTATCTGAATTTGCACCGCCAAAAACGGTTGCACCCAATTTTCCGTTTCCTAAAACGAGGCTTTCCTCAAAGAATTCTGCTGGCTGATTGTACCATAAAACATTTGTGGATTGCGCAGAAATCCTTATGCATGATAAAAAGAAAATAAAAACTATTTGTATTAACAATTTTGATTGCATGTTCAGGTCTTTTAAATTTTATGAATCGTTCCTGTGGAACTCTGTTTTGATATAATTCCTCTTATTCAACGGATTGAAATCCGTTGCTGCAATATAGCTCGTTCCTCCGAAATTTTTGAAAAAACCTTCGGCTTGATTATTTGCGTATCCCAACAGGTTTTTTTTAACCTGTTAGGTATAATTTGCAGAACGTGTTAAATCAAAATACCTAACAGGTTAAAAAAAACCTGTTAGGATATCGAAACCAATATGCATGCGTGAGGGATAATAGCAAACTACCGAAGTAGTGCGGATAGCCCGACCGCATCCTGATAAGTGGGCGAATACCCGCAAAGCAAGTTTGCCCACTTATCAGGATGTGGTCACGCCCAACTATTTACTAACCTTGTATTTCTCGTTTGCCGTAATCATTTCCCAATTATCGGTTCTGAAAGGTGATGCCGGAAACTTTTCTTTATTGAAAAGATTGATTTCGGTATCATCGTCTGCCCAGCCGTAACGAACTGCTACGGGATTAGCAACATTTTCACTTGAAACTATTATTTTGTTGTCTTTAATTACCGCTTTCGCAGAATGAAAAACTTTGTCGGCACCTGCAATTTCGAATCCTTTTACGTTTTCTGAATTATCTGGAGTTGCTAATCCTGAACCCATATTCTCAAAAGTCAGGATGATTTGGTTTCCTTTTATCTGTTGCGATTTATAAGTTGGTCCACTGTATATTTGTTTTTTACCATACACATTGTTCAACGCAATTGCTGCAAGACGCAAACCTACATCTTGCTTGTTGGTTGGATGAATATCTTTTGCATTACCAATATCGGTTGTTACAGCCATTCCGGTATTTTTTAACTTTAAGGTTTCGGATTGTGCTTCGCGAAGTTCAGCCCAGCGGCTTCCGACTTTACTATTTCCTTTAAATTCATCGAAAGTCGATAATTGAACAAAATAGAAAGGAAAATCGCCCTGTTTAAATTTAGTTCGCCAGCCCTGAATCATTAACGGAAATGCTTTTTTATATTGATTGGCTCTCCAAACATTGGCTTCGCCCTGATACCATAAAACGCCTTCGATCGCATACGGAACTAACGGATTTACCATTGCATTGTACAATAATGACGGATAACTATTTGGTGATAATGATGTTTTTACCATTATAACTTTAAATTTCCATTTTCCGTCAAGCGGAATTGTTTTGCTTCCTAAAGCCAGTTTTAAATCAGCTGCTTCTCCGTAGATTCCTCCTCCACCGCTGTTATCGACAATTCTTATGGCAATAACATTTTGTCCTTCTTTTAAAACATTTGACGGCACTTCGTAAACACGTTTTAAATCGTATTGAGTGTTTTTGCCTACTTCGATTCCGTTTACGTAGGTTATGTCTTCATCATCGATTTTTGCAAGGCTTAAAACGGCTTTATTCTTAATGTCTTCTGCTGTTAATGTAATGGTTTTACGCATCCATACTACACCGTCTAAATTTCCCAAAGGCTGATTTTCCCATAAGCTGGGTGTGTTTAATTCTCCCCAGAGTTTATCATTAAATGTCAGCTCCTTGAAAGTGTTTTCGTTTTCTGTGCTAACTGGAGTTCCCTGAATTTTTTCGACTCTTTCCTTCATTTGTATGGCGTACAATTTTGAGATTGAATCAATATTCATCACAGGAACTTCGGCAATCATCGATTTGAACTCATCACTTTTTTCGAATGCTTCACGGCTTGTCCAGGTTTCGACATTGGTTCCTCCCCAGGATGTGTTGACGATTCCGATTGGAATTTTTAATTCGGCATATATTTTTTTAGCAAAATAAAAACCAACTGCGCTAAAATTACCAACGGTTTCTTTGTTTGAAGCTTCCCATTTTCCTGCTTTTAAATCTTCTTTTGGACTTCCGCTCAAATCCTGAGCAACACCAAAATGACGAATCATCGGATAATTGGAATCGGCAATTTCTTTTTCGGCATTTATGGTTTTTGACACCTGAAATTCCATGTTGGATTGTCCGCTGCAAATCCAGACTTCACCAACCAAAACATCTTTGATGGTAATTTTATTTTTTCCAATGATGATTAATTCAAATGGTCCTCCTGCTTTTTCAGCATTTAAATTTAGAGTCCATTTTCCGTTTTTGTCAGCTTGTGTTTTTACAATCTGCCTGTTAAAATGCACTTCTATTTTTTCATTTGGATCTGCAAAACCCCAGATCGGAATTGCTTTATTGCGCTGTAACACCATTCCATCAGAAAACAACAAAGGCATTCTTACGTTAGCACTCGCAAGTACGCTAAATATCAACAAGATAAACACTGAAAACTTCTTCATTTTTATGTTATTTAAAATTATTAACCATATAAGTGATATAAGTAAACATAAGTTCATAACTAAGTATAAACTTAAAATATCTTATATCACTTATATCATTAAAACAGTTTAACTATTGTAATCCTTCTTTTAAAGCTGTTAAAGCCTGAGTGTCAAAAACGGTATTATCACTTCTTTTAAAAATTCCAAAACCATTGTTGCCAATGCTTCCTTCGTCCCAATAAAAAGGCAGTAAACCATTTGCTCTTGCTTGTTTTACTACTGTTTTTAAGTAGTACGCCCTGGAAGCAAGATGTAAAGTTAAGGCTTCTCCGGTTAAGGTTGTTCTTCTAATGGCTCCAAATTCTCCTAAAAGAACCGGAATTCCTTTATCGACAAATTGCATTTTCATTGATTTGAACTTTTTTTCTAAATCAGCTTCTCCTCCCAAACTTGCATTTCTTTTAGTATCTGTTGCCGAATGGTAATTTTCTCCCCAGTAATAAAACATTTTACCCCAGGTTTCATCTTTGGTCAAACCTCCAAAATTCCACGGCGCATAGTAATGCACTTCAACCATAAGACGGCTTGCAGTTTTGTCTGTTGGTAAAGTAGTCATTAATTTATTTGTTTTTTCAATATCTGTTGTTGGTCCCTGAACCACTAAAACACGATAAGCATTTTTTCCTCCGGTAGAGCGAACAGCATCAATAAAAGTTTGGTAATAGGAAGTTAAGACAGCCATTTGAGCAGCATCTTCAACTGCTGGTTCATTTGCTCCTGCAAAAAGTAAATGTTCATCAAAACTACGTAAATGTGTAGCAATTTGTTCCCAAAAAGCTTTTTGTTTGGCGTTGTTTTCTACTTTTTTGGCTTCGGTAATATTATTTTCCAGCCAGCCACCGTCCCAGTGAATATTTACAACCACATACATATCGTTGTCAACACAATACTGCACAACTTCTTTGACTCTGTTTAGCCAGTCTGTTTTAATTTTAGCTGTAGCCGAATTTTCTAAATATTGATTCCATGAACATGGAATTCGAATAGCATTAAAACCGTTTGCTTTTACGGCGTCAATTAATGCTTTTGTAACTTTTGGATTTCCCCATACCGTTTCTCCGCCTGTTGTTTCAAGTGTATTGCCTAAATTCCAGCCTAATTTTATTTTTGCTGCTAATTGTGTGGCAGTACTCCCCATTCCTGATACATCTGCAGGAATGGGATTTGTATTGTAGTTTGGATATAAATCTTCTACTACAATCTTTTCTTCTTTTATTTCTTCCTTATCAGAACTAGCCCAAAGACTTAAAGAAAAGCAGAAAATGATGCTTAACAAGTAGCTTTTTATTTGATTTTTCATTTTTCTAATTTTTACAATTAATTATAGTACCCATTACTTAAAATACTTAAATGCATTTTGATATAATTACATCAGGTTTTCTGTTATAATTTAAATTATAGGACTACAATTAATTCAAAACCTATTTTTACTTGATTGTTACGACAATTTCTTTCTTAATATCCCTTGAAGAGTTTCCAAGTTTCAAAGTATATTTCCCAGTTTCAACAGTCCATTTTTTAGCAGCGACATCGTAATATGCCAATTCTTTTACCGGAACTTTAATAGTCACTGTATTTGAACTTCCTGATTTCACAAATGCTTTTTGAAAACCTTTCAATTCCTGTGCGGCACGGGTAATTTTAGAATCGGATTTTGCAGCATACAGCTGAACAACTTCACTTCCATCAGCCTTGCCTGTATTTTTTACATCAATAGAAACAGAAATAGTTTCATTCTGTGCATAATCTGCTTTATCTGTTTTTTCATTTTCGAAAGCAAAAGTGGTGTATGACAATCCATATCCAAAAGGAAATAATGGTGCTATATTTTTAGTGTCAAACCAACGGTATCCTACCAAAATTCCTTCTGCATAATTTACTGTTTTTCCTCCAGGGAAACTATTTGTAGCGTGTGCTGGGGAATCTATAAGTTTTTTAGGCATTGTCCATGGCAATTTTCCAGACGGATTTACTTTTCCTAACAGCACATCTGCCAAAGCATTTCCTCCCTCAGAACCATTAAACCAAGACCAAACCAAAGCGGAGGTTTTTTTGCTGATTTCCTCAATTTCAAACGGTGCTCCGGCAATCATAACAACGATTGTTCTCGGGTTTGCAGCGATTACTTTTTTGATTAATTCTTCTTGTCCAAAAGGTAATTTTAAATTTCTTCTGTCAGATGCTTCTGTTTCATAATCGCGGTTTGAACCCGCAAAAATGATTGCTACATCAGAGTTTTTAGCAGCTTCTACGGCTTGCTGAACTTTTGCAGGGTCTAGCTGATCGATTGTTACAGGACCGTTTGAGGTAATATTCCCCAGGTTTCCTTTATTTTTTTCATCGTAACGCTCTAAATAACCTTCTGCATAATTGATTTTTACCGAAGATGGCAATCTGTTTTTTAAACCTTCAAGGGGTGTAACTTCTCTTTTCGTTTTTACACCAGCACCAAATCCACCAAGAGCATTTTTCTTGGTAGCATTGTTTCCAATAACTGCAATAGATTTAACTCCGTCAAGTTTTAAAGGCAATGCATTGTTTTCGTTTTTCAACAAAACTATCGCTTCTGCTGCAATTTTATAAGCGTCCTGATAGTGTGCTTCGGTTGCGATACTTCCTTTTACACGGTCTTTTCCGCCCATTGCTTTTACCTGAAATAAAGTGCGTAAAATTCTTTTAACGTGAATATCAATCTCTGCTTCTGAGATTTCTTTGTTTTTAGCGGCAGCAATTAATTTATCAGCAAGGAAAAATTCGTTGAATGGTTTTGGCGTTCCCATCTCAATATCCAAGCCGCTTTTTAAAGATTTTACTGTAGAATGAACAGCAGCCCAGTCTGAAACTACTACACCCTTGAATCCCCATTCATCACGAAGGATTTTGTTGAGCATATAATCATTCTCACACAAATATTCTCCTCTGAATTTATTGTAAGCTCCCATAATACTATAGGCTTTTCCTTCTTTAACGGAAGCTTCAAAAGCAGGAAGATAAATTTCACGAAGCGTTCTTTCGTCAATCTGAACATCTACAAAATCACGATTGGTTTCCTGATTGTTTGCTGCATAATGTTTTATACAAGCCATTACATCATTGTCCTGTAGCCCCACAACCATAGGAACAGCCATTTTTTTGTTTAAAAACGGATCTTCAGTCATGTATTCATAGGTTCTTCCTCCTAACGGAGTTCTTACGATATTAATTGCAGGTGAAAGTAACATGTCCTTATCTCTGGCACGCAATTCCTGCCCCACACTGTTTCCAAACGTATAAGCCATTTCCTGATTAAAAGTTGCAGCCAAAGCTCCTGCGGCCGGATAATAGGTTGCAAAATCATTTGTTAAGCCAGCCGGAGCCCAGTTATCACGAGAAATTTCCTCACGAACTCCTAGTGGTCCATCGGCCATTTTAAGTTCAGGAATTCCCAAACGTTTTACACCCCCGGAAGTAAACATGCTATTGCCATGCAGCATTCCAATTTTTTCTTCAAGGGTCATTTGAGAAACCAGTTTGTCAATCTCAGCGTCAAATTCTGTTCCTATTTCTTTACCAACATATTCTTCTTTTGTAGTGGAATCTGATTGAGATTTTTGTGAATTGTCTTTACATGATGCAAATGCCACAAAAGCAAATACTAATGATAATTGTAAAATTTTGTTTTTCATAGATAGTTTCTGTTTTTTGATTTTAAATTTTCTTGGTCAAATCTTAAATCATGGTTTTAAATTTATTTTTTCTTGTTTTAATTATTGTTTAATTCGATTTTTAGATCAAAAAATCATTTTCGTTTATATTAACCTTTCAGCCAGCCCTGCCTTTTCATTTTGCAGTAATTTTTTTATTCAAAAGAATATGATCCGAAGCACTTCCAACCTGAATTTCAATTGCGTTTTTTTCTAATTCAAATTGCTGTTTTGCTGTGTCCCAATATTCTAAATCTTTGGCTTTTAAAATCAAGGATACCTCTTTCGTTTCTCCGGCTTTAAAGAAAACCCGCTGAAACGCTTTCAGTTCTTTTTCAGGACGTTCAACTTTTGATTCTAATTGCTTTATATATAACTGAACAACCTCGTCTCCGTCACTATTTCCTGAATTTGTTACTGAAACCGTTACTTTTACATCGCCATTTTTAGTGATTGCTTCTGAATTTGTTTCAATCGAATTGTATTTAAAGGTCGTATAACTCAGTCCGTGACCAAAAGCATACAAAGGTTTCCCTTTAAAATATTGGTACGTTCTTCCGTTTCGGATGTTGTAATCTAAAAAGGCTGGCAAATCTGTGATATCTTTTACCCAAGTTTGCGTCGGGCGACCTGCAGGATTATAATCTCCAAACAAAACATCGGCCAGGGCAGTTCCAGTTTCCTGGCTATTTTGGGCCATGTGTACAATTGCAGGGACGTTTTCTTGTGTCCAGTTAATTGCATACGGAAAACTGCTAATCAATGCCACTACTGTTTTAGGATTGGACTGATAAACTACTTTTATTAAATCTTCTTGTTCCAATGTTATCGATTGCCGGTCAACTGCTTCTTTTCCTTCACTTGGAACCGGACAATTCGCCCAGCCTGCATTACATACCGGATGATTTCCAACAATAACAATAACAGCATCGGCTTGTTTAGCAATTTCAGCTGCTTTGCCGTCAGTGTTATTTTTAGCGTAAAGGATTTCTACTTTATCACCCAATTTATTTTTGATTCCTTCCAGTGGTGTAATAGTATACGGCGGTGTTCCGCTGTACCAATCCAGAAGCACTTCATCAGCACGATTTCCGATTATGGCAATTGTTTTTAATTTATCTTTTTGTAAAGGCAATAAATTGGAGTTATTTTTAAGCAAAACAATTGATTTTTGTGTTGCTTCTAAAGCGATTTTTTTATGGGCTTCGGTCTTCCACGGATCAATTGTGTCTTTTCCTGTTCCAATTTTTGCATAAGGATTTTCATCAGAAGCATCTAACATTCCAAGTTTAATCATCACTCTGTAATTACCCCGAATTACAGCGTCAATATCCTTCTCTTTTAAATAGCCAAGGGCTAATGCACCATAAATTGCTTCAGTATAATCGTCCAAAAACTGATTAATTCCTGCTTTTACAGCAGCTGCAGCACCAAGGTATTTATCAGTATAATATTTGTGGTCAGAAAGCAATAACTTGAATGCACCGCCATCGGTACAGATGATTCCGTTTTGTCCCCATTCTTTTTGGGTAATATTTTTTAGCATCGGATGTACCGTAGCCGGAATTCCATTTACTTTATTGTAAGCAGCCATGTAGGCACGGGATCCTCCTTCGAGAACGCCCATTTGAAAAGGCAGTGCATAATATTCCCTCCACAATCTTTCATCAAAATCAGATGATGTATAGGTTCTGCCGTCTTCATTGCTATTCGCTAAAAAGTGTTTCATTAACGAAGCGGTTTGCCAATACTTTGGATTATTTCCCTGCAGCCCTTTTACAAAAGCAACGGTCATAGCTCCGTTAAAAAAAGCATCCTCTCCATAACTTTCTTCAGTACGTCCCCAGCGCGGATCTCTTGCAATATCAGCATTTGGAGCGCGAACGACTAATCCGCCTCTATTGTATTTCTGAAAAGCATATCGCGTTTCATAACCTTCAACATTAGCTACTTTTTGAAGCAAATCAACATCCCATGTTTCTCCCAAGCCATAAGCCTGCGGAAAAGTTGTGGTTGTGATGGGTTGCTTATTTTTTCCTCCCCATTCTGCCGGTCCCCCTAATGCTAAACCATGCAATCCTTCAACATGACCTGTACCTGTAACGCCTAATCTTTTTATCGATGGATTTGTGCTTAAAGCCTGAACTTTCTCATCCAGCGTCATCATCGACAACAAATTGTCAATACGCTTTTCAGTATCTAATTTAGAATCCTGAAAAGGATATTGCTTTTGCTGCGACAACATCAAATTAGCCGACAAAAGAAAAATGATATGTAGAATCAGGTTTTTCATTAAAAAAATTGCGGTATTAAACCAGTTGTTGAAATTTGAGATCTAATCGTTGAGTTAGTAAACCCGACAGGTTTTAAAACCTGCCGGGTTTGACAATATCTAGAAATTAATCTAATCGTTTGTAAAAAACACCTAACAGGTTTTAAAAACCTGTTAGGATATTAATAATTTATATTTTTAAATCTAATCATTGTGTTAAGTAAACCCGACAGTTTTTTTAAATCCTGTCGGGTTTAAATGTCTATAATTACAGTTTTCTAAAACGGATTGCAGTTCCACCAGCACCGCCTAAATGTAATTTAAGAGAATCTGAAGCTTTAACCGTTTTCTTAGAAATAGCTACTGCTGTTGGATTGTGTGTTTCATCTGTACCTTCAGCATCAGCATAAATCTGAGCTTCGTAAGTGGTATCAGGATCTAAGAATGATAATGAAACTTCTAAATCTCTGGCTTTTTCATTAGTCATTGCCCCTAAATACCAATCAGCACTATTTTGATCTTTACGAACAGTTGTCAGGTATTCTCCAATTTCAGCATTTAATACTTTAGTATCCGCCCAATCTGTAGGGACATCTTTTAAAAACTGCATAGAAGGAACACCTTCATAATTCTCAGGAAGATCTGCTAACATTTGTATTGGCGAATAATACACAACGTACATAGCTAATTGCTGCGCTGTAGTTCCGTGTATTCTTTTACCGGGAAATCCTTGTTTGATTTCTACATCCAAAACTCCAGGCGTATATTCCATTGGTCCGGATAACATTCTTGTAAATGGTAAGATAACAGCATGGCTTGGCGGATTTCCTTCGCTCCAGGCATTGTACTCCTGTCCACGTGCGGCTTCTCTGGCCAGCATATTTGGATAGGTTCTACGTTCTCCCGTATCTTTTATTGGTTCGTGATAGAAGACTGCCAAATCATATTGGGCTGCTTTTTCTAAAACGTATCTGAAATAATTGACACCAAATTGCCCATGGTGCCATTCTTTCATATTTAATTTAGAACCTACGTGACCAATTTTCACTGTGTGGATTCCTAATTTTTTGTATAAAGCAAAACCTTCATCAATCTGTTTTAAATAATTAATCAAATTTGATCCTGTTTCATGATAGCCAATTAGTTCTACGCCTTTTTTGTTACCGTATTCAACTACTTTTTGCAAATCAAAATTATCGGCACTTTTTGTAAAGCTAAACATGTGCATATGATTTTCATACCAAGCAGGAGTCCAGCCTTTGTTCCAGCCTTCAATCAGTAAATGATGTAAACCTTCTTTTGCTGTAAAATCAATATATTTTTCAGCATTTTTGGTTGTCGCACCTTGTTTTTCGCTTTCCCAAAAAGTATATTTCCCAATATGCATCCCCCACCAGATTCCGAAATATTTATAGGGTTTTACATAAGAAGGGTTTCCTAATCTATTGGGTTCATTTAAATTTAAAATTAAATACGAATCGATTAATTCTCCTGCATTTTCTCCAATTTGAATCGTTCTCCAGGAAGACGTAAAAGTGTCTTTTACACGAACTTTTATACCATCAGCCCATGGCACTAAATCAGATTTTAGTTGTGTTCCTGTAGTATTAACCAAGGTCATACTCGCAAAATCTATCAGGTTTGCCTCATGAAAACTTAATTTCAAGCCGCTTTTGCTTTCAATAGTCAATGGCGTGTGAACGGTATCTAAAGTACTCACCGGAGAATTCTCATATAAATATTCGTAGCGGTTTTCACGATACGCCGGAATCCACCATGCTTTCCCATCTTCTTTTAAGTTAAAAGTCGTTTTTTCATCCATAATGAAAATACTGTCTTTTACATTTTGCTTTGGATACACATATCGAAACGCTACTCCGTCATCAAACGCACGAAACTGGATTTCCAACTTGCGTTTGTTTTTACCCTTTTGCTGTAACTCGACTACCAATTGATTGTAATTGTTTCTAACTTTTTTCTTTTCTCCCCAAACCTGTTCCCATGTTTCATCGAATGAAGTGGTTTTTACATTTTTGATTTCGAAATTGGTGCTTAAATCCTCATTTCCTTTTAATAAAAATCCCATGTCAGATGGTGTAATCACTTCAGTTTTCCCGTGTGAAACAGCATATTTAGGAGCGTTTTTTACTAATTCGAATTTGACTTTATTCTGTCCATTTGGAGAAGCCAATTCGTAAATGTTTTTATTTTTCTGACTGTAGCCAAATGTTATTGAAAACAATATGGCTGGGAGAATTAGATAGTTTTTCATGTTTTTGGAATTATATTTTTTTGCCACAGATTCAAAGAATTTTATTTTCTGCCTTTTATTTTCACGCAGATTCTGCAGATCTGGCAGATTTTAATTTTTAATTTCTTTTAATCTGTGGCTCATTTTTTTATTTGGTCCACTCCGTTTTAAAAGTGGTTTTTGTACTTAAAGCATTTGGAGCAACTTCTATGCTATTACCATTTTTAGTCACTGTAATCTCCTGAACAGCATCACCGTTTGGTAAAAACACTTTGGCTTTCGCCGAAGTAGTTTTGCCGCTTGCGAATACTTTTAGTGTTAATTTGCTCCAGTCCATATCTTTTGTCGATTGCGCCAATGCAATATGGGGGATTGCAGAACCATCTCTAACCAAAACTACAATTGGTATTTCGCCTGCTTTGATTTTATGCCATCCTCCTTCGTATACTTTTTTAGTCTGATAGTCTATCCATGTTCCTGCCGGAAGATAAACATCTCTTTCTGTTACATCTTCAAACAAAGGTGCAACCAGCATGCTCGAGCCAAATAAATATTCGTTATCAACCAACCATGAACCTGCATCCTGAGGATATTCTACAAACAAAGCACGCAGCATTGGCAATCCTTTTTCTGAACTTTCCTTAGCCTGGGCATAAATATATGGCATTAATTCATAACGCATATTATCAGCTCTTCTAAAGCTTTCCAAAAATTCTTTGCTGTACAGCCATGGCTCAGTTGGTGGTTCTCCGTGACTTCTTACGTGAGATGTTAACATCCCGAATGGTGTCCATCTGTTGTATAAATTCTCAGGTGACTTGGTCACAAATCCACCTACATCATGACTCCAAAAACTAAAACCACTTAAGCCCAATGACAATCCGCCACGTAATTCGGCAGACATTGCTCCGTCAGATGTTTCAGCATCACCACCCCAATGCAAAGGATAACGCTGAGATCCTGCCCAAGTACTTCTGGCCCAGATTAAAGTATATCCTTTTTCTTTCTGTGTAATTTCGGCAACCGCTTTATTATAACGAAGCGGGTATAAATTGTGTTCATAAAAACCGGTTCTTCCTGAATGATAAATTCCTTCAGCTGGAGCAGCTTCTCCAAAATCAACTTTGAATACACTTACCCCTTGGTCAAACAAATGTTTCAATTTAGCCTGATACCAGGAAATTGTTTCCGGATTAGAAAAATCCAATACCGCATCTTCATAAGGCAAGTTTCCTTTACGGTCTCTAACTGCCAGATTTTTATCCATGATTTCATTAAACAACGTGTTTTTTGGAGTAAAATAAGGCAATTGCCACAAGCAAACCTGAAAGCCATCCTCTTTCATATCGGCCATCATTTTAACCGGATCACCAAAACGCGCTTTTGCAAATTCGTAATTGTTTCTCCAGTCTACATCAAACCAGCCTGTATCAAAATGGATAACATCTGTTGGAATTTTATACTTACGAAGATTCTTAGCAACCTCACGTCCTTCTTTTTCTGAGAAATAAGTTATACGGCTCATCCAGAAACCAAACGACCAAAGTGGCGGCATTGCGGCTTTTCCTGTAAGATTGGTATATTCGTCTAAAATATCTTTTGGCTCTCCGATAAAGAAAAATAAATCGGCTTCATCATCCCCAATATACATTTCGTTTGCACTTCCGAAGTACTTTCCAAAATCGACAGAGATTGGTGTTGAGTGGTGCATGAAAACTCCGTAACCACGGCTGCTCATGTAAAACGGAATTGGCTTATACATGGTTTCGTTCTGGATTCCATTGGCATCATCTGTCCATAAAACCACTTTTTGTCCGCGTTTGTTGAATTGCGTGAAAGATTCCCCACAACCAAATATTTTTTCGTCTGGTTCTAAACTAAAAGCAGCACCCATACTTCTTGAATAATCGCTGTTTCTTCTAACAAAAGAAAAAGGCAAAGCTGGTGTATAGGAATTTTTAAAATCAGAATTATGTAGTGTACTTGTTAATAATTTACCCTTTTCATCGTAAATTTTCACATGCCACGGTTTGGTCATAATTTCCACTTTTCCGTGTTTACTTGTAAATCTGTAACCTCCTTCAATTTTAGAAGATTTCCATAATTCCGGGTGATTAGGTGCTACGCCATTCACTAACATTAAAGATTCTTTTTGCGGACGAAATTGCGGTCCCGAAGTCATTTTGATTCTTAACGTCCTGTCTGAAACAAACTGAATTTCAAATGGCAATTCGGGCTTAGCAGCATACTCTGTTGTCGGAAATTCATTTGCTGCAATCGTATCAGGTTTTACTAACATATTGTTGAAAGCCTGACGCGTTAGGTAATTATGGCGTAAGTATTTTACGGTTCCCTTACCCGTTTGCGGATCAAATTTGATCAACTCATCAGCAAAATAAAAGGTATTGAGATAGTTCTCAAAATCTTTACTGATATCTATTGGAGCGTTAAGCAAGTCTGCGTTCTGAATTTGTGCCGATGCCTTTGGCGTAAGCAAAAACCCTAGCATAAAGATCGAAAACAATGTGGTTAATTGTGCGTTTTTCATTGGTTAATAATTATAGATGTTAGTTCTCCTACAGGTCTCCAAAAACCTTAGATGTTTTATTTTAACTCTTAATAAAATATATTCATACCTAACAGATTTTTGGAAACCTGTTAGGAGCGTAACTTACTATTGTGCTGTTATTACAATTGTTGACTGTTTTAATCCGTTAGCTTTAGCGGTTAATTCCTGTCTTCCGGTTTTATCCCCAGATTGAACAATTACTAAACATTTTCCGTTTAAGGCAGTATGTTTGTAACCTTTAAACGATTCATGACTTACCGGATCTCCACTGCTGACACCTACAATTTTTCCGTTTCCTTTTATAGAAAAACTGATTTCATTATTGGCATTTGGAGCCAACACTCCTTTTTCATCCAGAATATCAACTGTTACAAAAGACAAATCATTTCCGTCTGCTTTAATGGTACTTCTGTCTGCTGTCAATTTTAATTGTGATGGATTTCCGGCAGTTTTGATTTCTTTTTCTAAAACTGTTTTTCCGTTTTTACGAGAAATAGCTTTTAAAGTTCCGGCCTGAAAAGGAATTCTCCACATTACATGTAAATCATCTCCTTTTTTACTTCGAACTCCAACTGATTTTCCGTTAAGGAATAATTCAACCTCATCCGCATTGTTGTAGTATGCCCAAACATCAACAATTTGTCCGGCTTTCCAATTCCAATGTGGAAAAATATGGAGAACGGTTTTGTCTGTCCATTCGCTTTGGTACATATAATAGACATCTTTCGGGAAACCGGCTAAATCTACAATTCCAAAATATGAGCTTACCGATGGCCATTCGTATGGAGTTGGCTCTCCAATATAATCGAAACCTGTCCAAATGTACATTCCTGAAAGGAAATCATGTTTCTTAATCACTTTCCAGGTTGCTTCGTGTGTTGAACCCCAAGGCGTCTGTACCTGATCATAAGCCGAAACGGTGTTACCTGGATTTCCTTCTGTGAATTTAAGATCCCATCTTACCGGCCATTTTTTTATGGTATCTGAAACCGCATCGTAATAACCACGAGTTTGTAAACCAGAAGTCGTTTCGGTTGCGATAAAAGGTGTATTTGGGAAGTTTTTTTGATGATGCTCATACGTCTGATGGGCATAATTATATCCAATAAGATCTAAAACACCCGATTTTGCAATTGCATTAAAATGAACATTCTTTTTTTCAAACTGCAAAGTTACTTCGTCAATATTCATATTTACAGGCGGATTCATTGCTGCGGTTAGCGGACGCGTTTTATCATACTGGCGTGTTATTGCTGCTAGTTCTTTGGCAATTTCAACCCCTTTTTCGTTCCACTGTTCCGGTATTTCATTTCCAATACTCCAAACAAAAATACTTGGATGGTTTCTGTCACGAAGCAATTGGTCTACTAAATCTTTCTTATGCCATTTGTCCCAGTCGTTTCCGTAATCATATTTGGTTTTGGTTTGTTTCCACATATCAAAAGCTTCATCCATGACAATGAAACCCATTTTGTCGCAAAGATCGAGAAGTTCCGGAGCAGGCGGATTGTGTGCCGTTCTGATTCCGTTGACACCCATTTTTTTCATGATTTCCAACTGACGTTCGATTGCCCGCATATTGATTGCAGCTCCTAACGGACCTAAATCGTGATGTAAACAAACTCCTTTTATTTTTACCTGTTTTCCATTCAAAATAAAACCTTTGTCAAGTTCAAATTTAAAATCCCTAATTCCGAAATTGGTTTTGTATTGGTCTACGATTTTATCATCAACCATAATTTCAGTAACAGCTGTGTATAATTCAGGTTTTTCGACAGACCATAAAATTGGTGTTTCAACCTCAGCTTTTTGTTTGATAGTTTGATTGGCATTTGCACCAATCGTTATATTTTGGGTAACCGATGTTACTTTGGTATCTTCTTTAAAAATAGTAGTGGTTACTATTGCTTTTTTTGCAGTTGCATTTTGATTCTGAATCGTTGTTTCAAAATTTATTGAAGCTTTTTCAGCCGTAACTTTTGGCGTTGTCACATAAGTTCCCCATTGTGCAACATGTAGTTTATCTGTGGTTTCAATCCAGACATTTCTAAAAATCCCTGATCCTGAATACCATCGTGAGTTTGGTTGTTTTGAATTGTCAACCTTAACAATTATTTCGTTGTTTTTGTCTCCGTAGTTTAAGTAGGGCGACATATCATATTGAAAACCAATATATCCGTTGGGACGTTTTCCTAAATAATGACCGTTTATCCAGACTTGGCTGTCTTTGTAAACGCCATCAAAAGTAATTGAAGTGATTTTTGTGCTGTCCTCTGCAGCCGCTTTGAATGTTTTTTTGTACCAGCCGAGACCTCCGCTAAGTGATCCCCCTCCGTATCCTGCCGGACTTTTTTCATCAAACTTTCCTTCGATGCTCCAATCATGTGGAACATTTAAAGTTATCCATTTGGTTGAAGTTCCAATGGTGTCTTTGTCTACAATACTATCATTCAGGTGAAAATTCCAATCTGAATTAAAGGAAACTTTTCGGTTATTAAAAACGTCGTCTTTTTTGAAGCAGGAATTCAAAAAAATAATTCCAGCTAAAATTGCCAATAAACTTAAGCTTTTAATATTTTTTCTAATTTGCATAAACACTTTTATATTTTTGGAATAGAAGATAGAAATAAAAAACGATTCATTTATTTCTTAAATCAAATAATTAAGTCTCAGTTTCAAAGCACATTAACTGTGCATTTAAAACTGAGACTATAAAATTAAGTAATTAAGGCTTTGGTTTGAAATGGAAAATAATTTGTGCTTTTCCTTCACCTGTTCTGCTTTGATCGCGTAATACTGATAAACGTAATGATGTCGCTGTAAGTTCTACTACTTTTAAGCTCCCCCAGTTGCTTGCATCCGGATAATAATTGCCTCCGTAAAGTAATTCTGCACCATTCAAAAAAGTCATTTTATTATTTACCATATCAAATGCAAATAATCCGGCTTTTGTAGTTTGGTCAGCGGTTGTCTGAGCGGTTTGTTTTACGGTAACATTATATCCGCCTGCAAGATCAAAACGCATTTCTCCCCAGTCTTTATTAGGCATAACCCATGAATTACTTGCATAATCAGGATACCAGTTCCAGTTATCACCTTTTGCACCGGGAAAATCTAATCCTCCCCAGCCTATAGGGCTGTCCATATCTAAAACCCATGTTTTACCGGCAGCACCATTGGTTAGCATTTCCCATTTTGGATCACTGAAATAAGTTTCATCATTTTCTGCTACTGTAACTGATATAGGAGCCAAAGCATCTACAGCACCTCCTCTGGTATAAGCGGTGTAATAGATTTTATAAGTACCCCCGAAAGGAAATATTACTTTATCATCACCATTGTTAGAATGTCCTAATTCATTTCCTCTACTATCAACATATTTCCAATACGGAATTACATTTGGATCTTCATTTTTCAGGAATACCTCATGATCATTTGCTGGATTTTGAGTAACTGAAAACTTTGTGTTAGCCGGCGTTAAGGTAATAGCGTCCAGGCTTTCGCGATCTTCAATAGGTTCACATGAAAATAATAATGATCCTATGGTTATTGCAGCTATTAATATATATAATATACGTTTCATAATTATTTATTTTTAATTAATTCCAACCTGGATTTTGTTCAATTGTACCATTTGAAAGTATCACCTGTGATTGTGGTAATGGGAACCAGCCTAAAGTTTCAGTTCTGAAAGTTACATCAAACTGAGTCGTTCCAGTTTTATCTATTGCAAGTTTAGCCGTTACCATATCTTGTCTGATCAAATCAAAATAACGTTGTCCTTCAAGAGCTAATTCTAAACGGCGTTCTTCAATGATCGCTTTTTTATCAAATTCATTTGCCGGAATCCTGTGTAACGTATCTTTAAAGGCTCTGTCGCGAACTCTGTTTAGATAATCTAAAGCCAAGGTAGGATTTACATCTAAATTCAATTCGGCAGCCATCAATAATACATCTGCAAAACGAATTACTGCATAATCCTGATAGTTATCAATTTGGAAATTTCCTCCATTTTCTTCAACAATAGCGACACCTGCCTCATTTGTAATTGGGCAATATTTTTTCCATGAATATCCTGTATATTGACGTTGATCTCTTGCCTGAGCATCAAAATTTAAAGGATTTCCCTGATATGTTTCCGTATTATAACTAATGATTGTTGCATCTCTACGAGTATCTCCTGGTTTATATTCATTATATAAATCAGGATTCACAGTTGCTCCTCCCCAACCAGTAGCGTATGGTCCGATACTACCGCCACGTGGTGCAATATTTACCTGAAAGCGGTTTCCTTCATTTAAACCCCAATCTCCTTTTCCTGAACCGTTAAAACGAACAGCCCAGACCATTTCTGTATTGTCTTCTCCTGCAAAGTCTGCAAACGAGGCTGCCAGCCAAAGATTAGCAAAATCAGCAACCAGTCCGTGTCCACTATTGCTCACTACATCGTTGATATAAGCTGTAGCTTGTGCTTTTGTAACAATACCTGCTAAATCAGGTTTCTCATAATAATCTGTGTAAAACAAAAATGTTCTTGCTAAATAAGCTTCTGCAGCCCATTTTGTAATACGCCCGTAATTAGCATTTCCTGTTTGTGAATAATTTTCAGGTCCTAAATTATCTGCAGCAAATTTTAAGTCACTTGCAATTAAAGCATAAGTAACTTCTGCCGCTTGTCTTGGCAATTGAAACTCACTTGTAGTTACAGCATGGTCTAGGGGAACAATATCTCCGAACATTTTCGCAGCTGTAAAGTGAAAGTGCGCTCTTAAAAAACGTGCTTCTGCTTCGTATCTTGTTTTTAAGGCTGTATTAGCACCCCAATTTACCTTATCCAGATTTTCTAATAAAACATTAGCTCTGTAAATTCCCAGATAAGCATATTTCCAAACATCAGAGTTCATGTCTTTATTGCTCACGTATAAAAAGCGATCCCATTCGATATCAGCCTGAGCATCCGCAGTTCCATATCCTCCAAAACAATTATCAGATGCTTGTTCGCTAATTAATAACGGCCCTCCATAAGCTTCACGCTGCAGTACATCATAAACCGCAATTAATCCTTCATAAGCATCATCCGGCGTTTTATAAAAGTTAGATTCATCTTTGTTTGTAGAAGATTCTGTGTCCAGAAAATCATCTGAACAGGCTCCTAAAACAAATAAGCTTGAAAGAGCAAATAGTTTTATATATTTTTTCATCGTTTTCATAATTTAAAAGTTAACATTTAGACCCATCATATACGTCCTTGGCTGTGGATAATATCCAACATCAATTCCTCTTGCCCATGGCTGAGTCAAATTACCGCTACTATCCCTGTTACTGTTTCCAAATCCGATTTCAGGATCCATTCCCTTATATTTGGTAAATGTAAAAAGGTTATTAGCAGCAACATACAGTCTAAATTTACTAAAGAAGTTCAACTTGTTTGTTAATTTTGTAAAATCACATCCGATAGTTGCACTCTTAATTCTGTAGAAATCTGCATTTTGAACGTATAAATCAGAGAATTTTGTATAGTTCCCGTTTGTATCTGCTCCGTAAGTAACTCTTGGAATCGTGTTAGAACTTCCTTCTGTTGTCCATCTGTTTAAAACTTGTGTTGTATTATTAGTATAAGGACGTGTTGGATCATGAACTCCAAAAGCGTTTTGATTTCCTGCTACTCCGTATGTATAAACAGAAAGGTCGAATGCTTTGTATGAAAGATCAAAATTTAAACCGTAAGTAAAATCAGGGTTTGGATTTCCGATTTTCGTTTTATCATTTGCATCAATTTTTCCGTCATTATTCAAATCTAAAAAACGAACATCTCCAGGTTGTGCATTTGGCTGTACACCAGCCTGAACTTCTGCAGCATTTTGAAAAATTCCAGCCGTTTTTAATCCGTAGAAATAACCTATTGGCTGTCCAACCTCAACACGGTTCATTTCATCTGTTCCCTGAAACAATAAGTTTGTTTCACCGTGAATGATTCCTTCGCTGTTGGCAACTCTAAGTACTTTATTTTCGTTATGCGAAATGTTTCCGTTTACAGAAAAATTCCAGTCTTTCCCAAAATTAGTACGATAAGTCAAAGTAAGTTCAACCCCTTTATTTTGAATATCACCTCCGTTAATATATGGAGCTGTTGCACCTGCGTAAACCGGAATTGAAGACAGTACTAACCAGTCTTTTGTTTTTTTATCGTAATAATCAAACGTTAAAGTAAAATTAGTAAATAATGTCGCATCAAAACCTAAATCTGTCTGTTCTGAAGTTTCCCATTTTAAACGAGAATTCGAAAGTTGATCGGGGCTTGCACCTGTTTGTAATGTTTCAGTTTCTGTTCCAAAATGGTAGCTTTTATTGTAAGTACTAATTGTAGATAAATACGAAAACGCAGGAATCTGATCGTTACCATTTTGTCCCCAGCTTGCTCTAATTTTAAGATTGTTTAATACTTTATTTTCAGGAAAGAAATTTTCTTTATCCACATTCCAACCTGCAGAAACTGATGGAAAGTTCCCGTATCTGCTTGAACGTGCAAAGTTTGACGAACCGTCTCTTCTTATCGTTGCCGTGAATAAGTATTTGTTATTGTAATCATACAACAAACGTCCGAAGTACGATTGAATCGCATAATCTGCACGGTTTCCTTTTACTGTGTTTGATGTTTGGTCTGTAGCATTGCTTAAGTAAGCGTGGCCAAAATCATCAAAAGTTAAGTTTCTCCCGATACCTTCCATAAAATCAGACGTATTCTTTTTAGCAGAAGTACCTGCTAATACATCAAAATTATGAACTCCGGCAAGTGTTCCTTTATATTGTACTGTGTTTTCAAAAATCCAGCCTAATGATTTAGTAGCATTTTGAGTAACACTTGAAACGGTATTATTATCTGTTGTTGAAAGAGAATAAACCGGTCTGAAAGAACGATAATTACTATCTGTCATATCAACACCAAAACTAGTTCTGTAGGTAAAGTTTTTTAAGAATTTTAGTTCTGCAAAAATGTTTCCTACGTAACGGTTTGTTTTTGTTTCATTAAAATTATTGTAATATAATGATCCAACCGGATTACTAACATCTGGTGCCACTACTGAATGAGCAAAGTTTCCGTCTGCATCATAAACAACATCAATTGGCGCTGCGTTTAAGAAGCTTCTGATTGCGTTACTATAAATTCCCTGATCTGCAACACCAGAACTTTTGATATTGGCGAATGAGAAATTCTCGCCAATTTTCAAATGGTTTTCAATCACTTCAGAAGTTGAGTTTACATTAAAAGTAATACGGTCGTATTGCGACTGACTTGTTGCTCCGCCAATCATACCTTCTTGTCCGTAATAAGACAATCCTGTAGCAATTGTAGATTTTTTATCTCCACCACTAATAGTAAGAGAGTGGTTTTGTTTTATTGCGCCTTCTTTAAACAAATCATCCTGCCAATCGTGATTTGGCATTGCTGCTGCTTGTGCTGGGGTGTAAAGGGGTGTTAAACCAGAATTTACACGAGCTTCGTTCATAATAGTAGTATATTCCTGTGTGTTTAATAAATCAAGTTTTTTAGCTACATACTGAAAACCTGTGTAAGAGTTAAACGACACATTCATTTTACCATCTTTCCCTTTTTTGGTTGTTACCAAAATAACTCCGTTCGCAGCTCTTGCTCCATAAATAGATCCTGCAGAAGCATCTTTAAGAACGTCCATTCTTTCAATAGAAGAAGGATCAAGATATCCAATTCCGTTATCCACAACCACACCATCTACTACATAAAGCGGTGTGCTGTTTCCTGCGGTTCCAACTCCACGAATGTTTACTGCCATTCCAGCTCCGGGCTGTCCTGAAGTCGAAGTAACATTTACCCCTGAAGCCTGACCCTGCAAAGCATTTACAACATCAAGACTCGCAACATTTTGAATATCTTTTCCTGATACTAATGATGTTGCAGCAGTATTGACCTTTTTCTTTTGCGTACCGTAACCAATAACTACAATTTCTTTAAGTTCTGCAGTTTCTGCCTGCAGGGTCACGTTAATTTTTGTTTGAGTTCCAACAGTGATTTTTTGCGTTTTATATCCCATAAAACTAAATACTAATACCTCACCGGCTTTGGCTTCAATTTTATATAATCCGTCAAAATCGGTTATAGTACTCGTTTTTGTTCCCTGCACCAAAATTGTTGCACCAGGAACTCCCATACCGTCATCTGCCGATTTTACATTTCCGCTTACAAATTTGGCTTCTTGAGCAAAACCAGACTGCATCGTAAATACGCTAAGCAGCAGCACCAGGCAAAACTGGAGCATCGTTGGCTTAATACAATAATTGCTTTTCATAATAATTAATAATTGGTTAAAGTTTGTTGTTAGTTGTTCTTAATCTGATTAATATGTATTTGAAATATTAATTCTCGTATTTTTTACCATAAGTTGCTGAAATTCTCTGTTCGTAGATAATTCGACAAATCAACTTTTAAAAAAAAGACCTGTTTCTAAATTCAACATTCTTCACTACGCCAGAGGCCTTTCAAATGTGCTTTCACTCTTCTTGATGAATCATAATTGCTTCCGATTAGTATCCTAAAATTCTAACCTATGAGCCCTAGCTTTGTTTCTTATAAAATTACTTATAGTCAAAACAGATTTATCTTATGGTTAATTTGACTACAAGTGTAGCGTAATTTTCCTGTATTAACAAAAGATTAGCTTTATTTTTTTCAATTCAAACAAATAAGATGCGAATTTTTATGGATTAACCAGATGAAATATTTCCTTATAATTAATAAATTATTTAATAAATAATCATTTGATTAATTAAATTTCTAAAGATTTACAATAATTACTTAAATTATGTGTTTTTTTCCTCAAAAATTAAATAATTAAGGCATTATTTAAAAATATGTCTCTTTTTAAGTGTATACTATTATTTTTATTTATTTAATTTGTCAAAAATTAACAACATGGCTGACAATTCGGATGATGACATTATCGTAAAAAATGATTCTTCAGTGATGAATGCCATTACGATTGACTGTGTTATATTTGGTTTTGACAAGGGAAGTCTGGAAATACTTTTAATTCAGCACGGAGAAGGAATAAGCAAAGGTAAATGGGGACTTCCGGGAGGCTGGATTAATAAAAAAGAAAGTACCGATAATGCAGCGCATCGGCTTTTAAATGAACTGACAGCATTAGATCACATCTATCTGGAGCAATTAAAAGCATTTGGAAATCCAGATCGTTTTCCCTTAAGACGTGTTATCACTATTGGTTATTATGCTTTAATTAAAAGAGAAGATTATAATATTCAACCAGGTTTTACGGCATCTGATGCGAAATGGTATAAGATCAACGAAATTCCGGATTTAATTTATGATCACAATGAAATACTAGCTTACAGCCTGAAACATCTACGAGACAGGGTTCGTCAGGCACCAATTGGATTTAACCTGTTACCGGAAAAGTTTACGCTGCTGCAATTAATGCATTTATATGAAGAAGTCTTAGGAGTTGAAATGGATAAATCTAATTTTAGACGAAAAATTCTTCACATGAAATTACTCGTTGCATTAGATGAAAAGCAAAAAGATGTTTCGCACAGGGCAGCCCAACTATATAAATTTGATTCGGAAATATATACAAAACTTACTGAAAAAGGATTTAATTTTGAATTTTAAACCAGCCTTATAAAAGCAACAAATGTCATTCTCACAGTCTAAAAAAACTTCCAAAACTTATATTGGAGAACCCTCTGAAATTCAAAATCCGGTAATCGACGGAATCACGATCGACTGTGTAATATTTGGATTCAATAAGGGAAACCTCGAAGTACTCCTGGCGCATCATGCGGAAGGTGAAAGTGCTGGGAAATGGGGACTTCTTGGCGGCTGGCTAAAAAAAGAAGAAAGTTCAGATGATGGAGCACAACGAATTTTGTATGAGCTTACCAGTTTAGACAATATTTATCTGGAGCAGTTGAAAGCTTTTACGGATCCGAATCGTGTAACCGGAAGAAGAGTCGTTACTATTGGATATTATACTCTGGTAAACCGTGAAGACTACAATGTAAAAGCAGGCCTTACCTTGATGGAAGCGACCTGGTATAAAATCAACAGTATTCCGGATTTGATTTTTGATCATAATGAAATTCTGGAATTTAGCTTAATGCAACTTCGTAGCAAAGTGCGTCAGGCACCAATTGGGTTTAATCTCTTGCCCGAAAAATTTACTTTATTGCAATTAATGCATCTTTACGAAGAAATATTAGGAATTGAATTGGACAAATCCAATTTCCGCAGAAAAATTCTGCACATGAAACTGCTGGTTGCTTTGGATGAAAAAGAACAGGATGTATCACACAGAGCCGCAAAACTGTACAAATTTGACTCTGATATTTACAAAAAACTTACCGAAAAAGGATTCAATTTTGAGTTTTAAAACCTCTTTTAAATTCCTAAATCTAACAATCAGGCATCTTCATTCCAGAATCCAAAACTTTGCGCTATCTTTGCGCCTTAATAACATGCTCTACAGCAATTGCTATAGCGTAATTTATACCCAAAAAAATACTTAAAACTCGTATAGAGAATTGACATCATCAAATGAAGAAGATACGTAACTTTTGCATTATTGCACACATTGACCACGGTAAAAGTACATTGGCAGACCGATTATTAGGCGCTACACAAACCGTTACAGCCCGTGAAGAAAAAGCTCAATTGCTTGACAACATGGATCTGGAACGTGAGCGTGGAATTACCATAAAAAGTCACGCCATCCAAATGGAATATACTTATAAGGGAGAAGAATATATCCTAAACCTTATTGACACTCCTGGTCACGTTGATTTTTCATATGAAGTTTCACGATCTATTGCTGCCTGCGAAGGGGCGCTTTTGATTGTAGATGCGGCACAAAGTATTCAGGCACAAACGATTTCAAACTTATATCTGGCTTTAGAAAATGACCTGGAAATTATTCCGGTTTTGAATAAAGTTGATTTACCAAGTGCTAACCCTGAAGAAGTTAGTGACGATATTATCGATTTATTAGGATGTAAATTAGAAGATATTATTCATGCTTCGGGAAAAACAGGTTTTGGTGTTGAGAATATCCTGGCCGCCATTATCGAAAAAATCCCGCCTCCAAAAGGAAATGTTGACGAGCCGTTACAGGCATTAATTTTTGATTCGCATTATAATCCGTTTCGTGGAATCGAAGTTATCTTCAGAGTTATGAATGGAGAAATTCGTAAGGGGCAAAAAATCAAGTTCATGGCAACGGGCAATGAATATTTTGCTGATGAAGTTGGAACTTTAAAACTGAATCAGGTTCCTAAAAACGTAATTTCTACAGGAGATGTTGGGTATTTAATCTCCGGAATTAAAGAAGCAAAAGAAGTAAAAGTAGGTGATACCTTAACGGATGCAAAAACACCAACTACCAATATGATTACAGGTTTCGAAGATGTAAAACCAATGGTTTTCGCCGGAATTTATCCTGTTGATACCGAAGATTATGAAGATTTGCGTTCTTCGATGGAAAAATTGCAGTTGAATGATGCTTCTCTAGTTTTTACACCTGAAAGTTCTGCAGCCTTAGGATTTGGTTTTCGTTGCGGATTCTTAGGAATGCTGCATATGGAAATTATTCAGGAGCGTTTAGAGCGTGAGTTTGATATGACGGTTATTACTACAGTTCCTAACGTTTCGTATCTGGCTTACACCAAAAAAGATCCAGAAACGGCATTCGTTGTAAATAACCCTTCTGACTTACCTGAGCCATCTCGTTTAGACAGAGTTGAAGAGCCTTTTATTAAAGCAACAATCATTACAAAAGCCGATTTTGTTGGAAACGTAATGAGTCTTTGTATCGAAAAACGTGGTCAAATTACCAATCAAACATATTTGACGACTGAAAGAGTTGAATTGAATTTTGACATGCCATTGGCCGAGATTGTATTCGATTTTTACGATCGTTTAAAAACGGTTTCTAAAGGGTATGCTTCTTTTGATTACTCTCCTATCGGAATGAGAACTTCGAAATTGGTAAAACTGGATGTTCTTTTGAATGCTCAGACTGTTGATGCACTTTCAGCTTTAATTCACGAAGACAATGCGTATAACATCGGTAAAAAAATGACCGAGAAATTACGCGAGCTGATTCCAAGACAGCAATTTGATATTCCGATTCAGGCTGCGATTGGAGCCAAAATTATCGCTCGTGAAACGATTAAAGCGCTTCGTAAAGACGTTACCGCAAAATGTTATGGTGGAGATATTTCGCGTAAGCGTAAATTGCTTGAAAAACAGAAAAAAGGTAAAAAACGTATGAGACAAGTTGGAAACGTTGAGATTCCACAAGAAGCTTTTATGGCTGTTTTGAAATTGAACGACTAGTTTTTTAGAAGAAAGAATAAAGAGCCAAGAATATAGACTAACCCAATGACGAAAGTTGTTGGGTTTTTTGATTTTCACTACCCGATCAAACCTCCACAAATCCCCAATCCTATTAATAAATATACAGCACCTAAAATAAACAACACCTTGGCTGTTTTTGGATTATTCCTTTTTACGGCAAACCCAATGATGGTTAATAAAACCGGAGGCCCTAGCATAATCGAAAACAAAATTGCCACCAATCCATCCAGATTTCCTACCTCTAATGCTATCATATACTTTCCATTTTACTTCTTAATTCTTCTAATCTTTCTATTTTATCGTCTCTGTAAAACAAGTTCATCGTTTCGAACGGAATGATTTTATTGTCTTTATTGACAATATGCACACAGGATTTTTTAATGGCCCTTACATCAAAATTATAAGCATCGATAAATTGCATGATGATGATTCTGAACAAATTATCATAACCCAAATCCGGAGCGTCAATATTGGGAAGACAGCACAAAATCGATTTTAAATTTTCCTGGGCTACTTCTACAGAATTTCCGGTACTGAAGAGTTCAATCATTTTGCCGTGAAGCACTTCGTCCTGTTCGTAAATAATGGTGTTTTTACTGTTGTCCAATAAATCGTTGGGGTTGATATAGCGAGTTAACGGAAAAACCTCATCGCCTAATTTTAGGGCATAGCCCATCACCAAAGCATCGGGATTGCAAGGAACGGGAAGCAAATCATCTGAATTAAAAATGGAAGTCTGTTCTAAAATCTTTCTTCGCACTTCCGTTAAGGTCATTCTGTCCGTTTCAGGATTAAAATTCTCCAGTCTTCCCGCAATTTGTGTTGGCTGAAAAGTAACGCCCCTAACGCATTTTTGTTTCAGTGCGAAATCAATTATTTTTCCTATTTCGTGATCATTAAGCCCTTTTTGAAGTGTAATTACCAGAGTTGTAGATAAATTCAATTCGTTCAGATTTTCAAGGGCCTGCATTCTTATTTCACTCAAATCGGCACCACGTAATTCCTGCAGCACACTGTTTTCAAAAGAATCAAACTGAAGATAGATTTCAAAATCAGGTGAATAGGCTTT
This sequence comes from uncultured Flavobacterium sp., assembly GCF_946478785.1. The sequence continues at coordinate 38,786 of NZ_CAMLDD010000011.1, read as the reverse complement.
CAGCTGCCTGGCGAATTCCTTGTCTTTGGCAATCTTAATTCCATTGGTATTCAGCATCAGATGCCGGATCGGAAGCGTTTTGGCATAATCCAAAATCTCAAAAAACTGAGGATGAATTGTCGGTTCACCACCGCTAATCTGCACCACGTCCGGTTCTTTTTCATTTAAAACTATGGTATCCAGCATTTTTTTTACTTCTTCCAAAGTCCTGTGTCTTCCATATGAAGGCGATGAACCGGCGTAACAGGTTGGACAAGTCAGGTTGCATCTGTCCGTAACTTCAACTACGGTTAAACAGGAATGCTGTTCATGATCCGGACATAAGCCGCAGTCATAAGGGCATCCATAATGTGTTTTGGTGTTGAAGGTATAAGGCGTTTCAGAAGGTTTGTTGTAGTTTCTGATATTTTTATAATACGGAATATCATCTGCAATGAGTACTTTAGAATTTCCGTGTTCCGGACATCTTTTGAGCATGTAGACATTATCATTTTCAAAAACAATTTTGGCATCGATTCGCTTTAGACATTCCGGACAAAGGCTTAAAGTAAAATCATAATAGGTATATTTTCTAACCGGCATTTTTTACTAAATTTAAAATTGTTTTGTGGTAATAAAGCATACAAATTAAGCATAAAATCTGTATGGAACTCAATCCGACTATAAAGAAATTATTGGGCTTGATAAATTCTATAAAAAAACGAAAAGCAAAGTAGGTAATCATGAAATACTGGAAAATTAATCCGTTTTGTAAATTTTTGTTTTTTAATTTCCATAAAAAAGAAAATAAAAAAATCAGAAAAAGCAATTCATAAAGAGCAATCGGGTGACGCATGATATTATCTCCAAGGTTCATTCCCATAAAAAAGGAAGTTTCTTTTCCATACGTAAATTCGTTGGTTCCGGATAAAAAGCAGCCAATTCTGCCGATAAAAATCCCTAAAATAATGGGAAATGTAAACAAATCGCCGGAAGATTGCTTTTCGCCTATCCATTTTTTAGCCAATTCTACACCCAGAAGTCCCCCGAATAATCCGCCCATAATGGTTTTTGTGTTGAAAAGATGCAATAGCGTAGGTAAATTTGATGGCAAGACAGGATTTTCTAAAAAACCTACCAATCGGGATCCCAGGAAAGCTCCGATAGCCGCGCCCAAAATAATTGATAAGCGATTGGTAGATATAATGTTATCTGAAGTTCTTCTTCTTAAAAAAACATAATATCGATATCCTAAAAAGAAAGCCACATATTCTAAAATCAAATGAACATTAATTTCATAACCAAACAGAACAGGTTCAAATGGGATTGTCATTTATTACTTAATTATAGATTTGATTGTAAAGCTACTGCTGTTGTAAAGATGCGAAAAATACTTGTGAAGGACATTAAATGCTGTAAAAAGGAAGATCTGGATTCCTCCATTTTTAAGGGATTATTATCATTTTGAAACATTTCAAAAAACAACATAACAAGTAAATGCTTATAAAAAAACAAAAATATTAACTCAATAACTTAATTATTAATGCTATAGATCATAATTGTAAATTTTTTAATGTTTAAAACATAATTTTAATCTTACAAACTTTAAAAGCTTTTTATTATGAAAACAAAATTTTTATTTATTTTATCGTTACTGACTTTTTCATTTGCAAACGCACAGCAAATTGAAACTGATGAAGAAATGAACTCAGCAAAAGGTGTAACTTTTCAAAATGGTGACATGTTTCTCGAAGGATCTATAAAAATTAGTACTGGAGGAGAAGTAGATTATTATGGCTTTAGTCCGAAATTTGGTTATTTTTTAAATGATAAATTTGCTGTTGGAGCTAAATTAAACTACGAGAGCTACGAAAGAGAAGTACCAGATAGTAAAACTGATGTATTTGGAGTTGGCGCTTTTGCAAGATATTATTTGTTAGAACTTGACCAAAAACGCTTTAAAGCATTTGCAGAAGCTGGTTTAGGATTTGGAAGAAATAAGACTGAAACTTCAGGAATTGAAGATATCGATAATAGCGTTACAGCTGACATCAATGTGGGATTAAATTACTTCGTTACCAAAAACATTGCAGTAACATTTACTTTGGCCAATATATTATCTTATAACAGCGTTTCTCCAGAAGATGGCCCTTCTGCAAACACATTTCAGTTAAACATCAACTTATTTGAAAACATTTTTGACCAGCCTCAGTTTGGTCTTTTGTATAGATTCTAACTTTTGGATAAAAGATTTAAAGCTGTCTCAATTTGGGACAGCTTTTTGTTTTTATTCCATTTTTTACCTTTGTATCTTTGAGCCTCTGAACCTTTGAACTTAGAAAAAATGCTCGACGAAACACCAAAACGATTTGACCGGATTGTGGCTATTTTAATTCAGCTGCAATCAAAAAAAATTGTAAAAGCCCAGGAATTGGCTGATCGTTTTGAGTGCAGTCTGAGAACCATTTATCGGGATATTCGAACTCTTGAAGCATCCGGAGTTCCCATTTACAGTGAAGCGGGAGTTGGTTATGCGTTGATGGAGGGTTATAGATTGCCTCCGGTTATGTTTACACGTGAGGAAGTGAGCAGTTTTATTGCGGCAGAAAAACTGATGCAGAAATTTACTGATCCATCTCTTGGAAATCATTATGCCTCGGCGATGTACAAATTAAAATCGGTTTTGCGAAGTACGGATAAAGACTGGCTTTCGAATATAGAATCGAAAATTCTGATGCAGGCTTCAGAACCCATGTTTAATGATAATTCTCCTAACACGCTGGCTCTTTTGTTTGAAAGTATTGCTGAAGAAAAACAAATTCAGCTTTTATACAAAACCATAGAAGCTGAAGAAGCAAGCGATAGAAATATTGAGCCTGTTGGTGTTTTTCATGAGAATAACAATTGGTACTTTTTAGGCTACTGTCATTTGCGTAAAGATTACCGTCAATTTAGAACGGATAGAATTCAGGGAATTAAAAAAACAGATCTGAAATTTACTATCGAACATGATTCACTGGAAAATTATCTGCAAAAAGACCAGCCAACTCAAAAAATAAAAGTCCGAATCCTGGTTGAGAAAAAAATTTTAAAATATCTAATGACGGAAAGAAAATATCACGGCTTTGTTTCTCAAAAAGAAGTTGATGGGCAAATAGAAATGACGTTTATGTCCTGTGATATCGAAAATAGTTTTCCGCGTTGGTTTTTGATGTTTGGAGATTATGCCAGAATACTGGAACCGGAAAGACTTAAAGTCAGAGCGCTGGAATTACTTGAAATTAACAAACAAAGGCTTCTATAAAAAAACTCCTAAAATGAAAATTCATCTTAGGAGTTAGATTTGCTTTCGAAAAATAATTATTGTTGCCCTTTTACAACATTATAAAAGTTATAATCCGTATTGGATGCATCAGTAATGCCAATATTTCGTCCAATGGTAACAATTTGCCCTCTGTGGTAAGTTCCGTGATTTATAACCTGCAGTAAATATTCGCTAAGAGGAAGCTCACACTGAAACCAGGGATTATCGATTTTAATTTCTTTAGTTAATTGTTCATCAGACAATGAATTTATATACTCAACTAATCTTGAAGAGCTTTGCAGCAATCTTTTAAATACTTCATTTTTACTTAAATCAACATTTTCTTTCTTTTCAAATAGTGAAGATTCTGAAATTACCGAAGACCAATATTCTTCTGTTTCCCAAATATGATTCAGTGTTTTAGCAATACTAGAATAACTTGACGGAACTTCCATATGAATCAAATCGTCTGATTTTTCAGAAAGCCAATTTGCAAATTGCTGGTTAACCCATAAATTATAATTGGCATAATTAGTCATTATTTTTTTTAAGCTCATATTATTTAATTTTTGAATTATTTAAAAGATTGCTGCCTTTGCTATTGTCTCTCCCAGAAAAAAGGAGGTTCAATACTTAAAGCTCTTAAATACACATAACCTTGTCCGCGGTGGTGAACTTCATTTTCAATGAAATACAATATGTTTTGAATAACCGGAAATTCATATTGTCCAAAAAGATTAAAGGTTTCATTAAAATCTTCAATAGATAGTTTTTCCCAATGCTTATTAATTTCTGCAGTTGCTTCGTCCCATTTTTCAAGATATTGTGCTTTAAAAATCAGTTTTTCTGTTTCTTCTTCACTAAAAGGTTTAACTTCTTTATTTACAATTCCTTTAAGACCCGGAACTGCGATGGCCAAAAGTTCATCAGTCAGTTTTGCAAAAGGTCGCATTCCTCCTATCGAAAATTCGAAAAAATCTTTCTCAGGAAAAGCCTCAATCACACGACGTGTAAGAGCTCTGTGTCCTTGCCAGTGAATTAACAAATCTTCTGGGGTAATTACTTGTGCTGCTAATGTTTTCATAATTTTAAAGTTTTAATTTTTTAATACTTCAAAATTATTGAGGGCTGGTGACAACAGTTTGTCAGCAGGAAAAAATATTTTTATTAATCTTTTTATTATTTATTCTTTAGCCATTCAAACAGCCTGTTAGCATCTTCAAATTTAAATAATTGTGTTCCTTCGTTCATCGTTGCTGCCGATCCACAGGCAACTCCCCAGCGAATAACTTCTTTCAGGCTTTTATTCTGTGATAATGCCCAAACCATGCCTCCCACCATACTATCACCGGCTCCTACGGTACTTTTTTTGGCAACGTTGGGTGCCGGTACAAATTCGTATTCATCTTTGGTAACCAAAACCGCTCCTTGCGGACCAAGGGAAACCACAACTATTTCAGCTCCGCCATCAGCTATGATTTTTTTAGCGGCTTCGTTTACCTCATCTGTTTCTAAGCGCTCTACACCAATTAATTTGGCCAGCTCACCAACATTGGGTTTGATCAGATAAGCACCTGTTTCTAAAACTTTCTTTAAAGCTTCTCCCGAAGTGTCAACAATTAATTTAGAATTGGATGTTTTGGCAATTTCAGCTACTTTCTGATAAAAATCGGATGACAAACCTTCATTCAGGCTTCCGCTTGCCACCAAAAATTTCGGTTTTAAATTCGAAATCGTTTCCAAAAGCTTTTCAATTTCTGAATCCGTTAAAACATCACCGTCAAACCCAAAACGATATTGCGAATTGGTATTATCATCTACGGCAATAAAATTTTCTCTTGTTGCCGCTTGTGTTTCAATGGCTTCAAAATCTATTTTTTCTTTCGTTACTAAATCCTTAAGCATTTCTCCAACGGGACCGCCTGATGTAAAAACTGCCAGTGAACTTCCGCGTAAGCGAGAAATAGCTTTCGAAACATTTATTCAGCCTCCGCCTGCATCAAACAAAGGATCTTTGCACCTGATTTTCTGTTCGGCAATTAATCCTGCAAAATGTGTGCTTTTGTCTACCGCAGGATTTACGGTTAGTGTTACTATATCATGTAGTTTCATTTTTTCTTTTTTTTAAAATGGTTTTTATTCAGCTCTCTTAAGACTTTACTTGCAATTTACTAAAATTAGATTCGGCAAGCATTCTCCTGACAATTAATTTTAAAACAATTTTAACAGTACAAAATACTGATATTCATAGTATTGAAAGAAAAATCATTCGTACCTTTAAATAATACAACTAATAAAATCAGGGTTATGAGAGCAACTCTACTTCTACTTTTATTATTTTATTCGGCTATATCTTCATCACAGGGAATCATCGTCGACAATACAACCTTGACCATACCTGAACTAGTCCGCGAAGAGTTAATGCAAAATGCCTGTGCGAATGAAAGCAACTTCAAATTTTCGTCACAATTAGGTATTGGAAAATTCACAAATACAAATCCTAATTTCCCCATTTCACACGGAATCATTATTCGGAACGGAATCGCCAAACACACCGAAGGTCCATATACAGGCGCAAATGAAAGCAGTCAGTTAAATACTTTGAGTGATAGCGATTTGCAGAATGTCAGTAATGAGAATGGACAAATTGTTCCTGTTACCGATGTGAGTTTTATTCAGTTTGATTTTACCCCTTTGTCGAGTAATTTTAGTTTTGATTTTCTTTTTGCTTCCAATGAATATGGAGAATTTCAATGTGGTTTCAGCGATGTTTTTGCCTTTATCCTGACTGATTTAACAACGGGAATTTCCAAAAATCTTGCGGTGGTTCCGGGAACAACAACACCCGTTTCGGTTAAAAATATTCGAAATCAACAATACAATTCTTCGTGTTTGTCTGCCAATGCCAATTTATTTGACCGCTATAATGTAGACAATCCAGCAGGGTCTGCTATCAACATGAGAGGTGAAACCAAAGTTTTGAAAGCTTCTTCAACTGTAATTCCAAATCGGACTTACAGCATAAAACTGGCCATTGGCGATTATAACGACAGTAATTATGATTCGGCAGTTTTTATAAAAGGAGGCAGTTTTATAACCACCATGGATTTAGGTCCGGACCGAATTATTTGCGAGGGAGAAAGTGTCACTTTGCAATCCGGACTCGTAGGGAATTATGATTATGTCTGGACACGCAATGGTGCTGTAATTCCAGGGGAAACTAGCAGTATCCTGACACTTAATCAAGCCGGAAGATATGGAGTTACGGCAACACTTTCGGGCTGTGTAATAAAAGACGAAGTTGTTGTTTCTAATTTAGCCATTACCCCTCCCAAAAACATAACAGCCTGTTATAACGGTAGCCCCACCTATCAATATGACCTGACGCAGAATAATTTGGCCGCATTGAAACTAAATCCGGCAGAATATGCCCTTTTTTACTATAATTCTTTAGAAGCAGCCAACGCAAACGGGCCAGCCATTCCTGCCAGCCAATTGACTTCATACACTAGCGCAGGTAATGAAACGATATACATAAAAGCGGTACATTTTTCCAATAACAATACCTATTGCAGCAATCCGCTTTCGTTTAATTTGTTGGTAACAGAACCTATTACTGCAGCAACACCGCCAGATTTGAGCTTTTGTGACAATAATTCCGGAAGAGTAACTGTTGACCTGACTACTAAGGAAAGTACTATTTTGAACGGATTAAATCCATCCAATTATAAAATTAGTTATTACACTGGCCAGACAGAAGCAAACAGTGGAACGAATAACATCCCAGATCCAACAGCTTACACTACTTCCCTGTCGCAATCACCACAAACAATCTGGGTACGAATTGAAAATGTCCCGAACTCTGGCTGCTATGCAACCGTTAATTTCAATATAATCATTAATTCGCTTCCCATGGTCGACGATATTCCAAATGTTGTTGCCTGCAGCAGTTACACCTTACCTCCTCTTAACTTCGGGAATTATTATACAGGCCAAAATGGAACAGGAACCAGACTGAATGCGGGAGATGTGATTACCAAAGCAGGAGTTTACTATATTTACAGCGGGCCAACGCCCACAAACAATTGTGCTAATCAGAACAGTTTTACCTTAATCCTTATCAACGAAATCACTTTTCGTAAAGAAGCTTGCGGCGAATACATTATTCCAAGAGTAGCTGCTGGTGGTTTTTTTACTGAGCCTGGCGGAAGAGGAAATGCCATTCGGCAAGGCAGTTCATTTACAACAGACCAGACTATTTATTATTATGCTGTAATTGATGGAACGGTTTGCCGTGATGAAGCAGTATCATTTGTTGTTCACCCTTTGCCATTAGTAGATAAACCCGGAAATGTGGTAACATGTAATTCTTATATTCTGCCTCCTTTGGCAAACGGAAATTATTATACGGCAACCGCAGGATCTGGAACTCGTTTAAACGCAGGAGCTACTATAACTTCAACTCAGACAATATATGTTTTCGCAGATGATGGCAGATGTACCAACGAACACTCTTTCAGAATCAACATTATAAATTCGTCTCGTTTCGTTCCCATTACAAGATGCGGAAGTTATGTTTTACCGTCCGTTGCCATTGGCGGTTATTATACCAGTCCGGGTGGTCAGGGCCAAAAAATTCCTGCCGGAACAACCATTACTACTTCGCAAACTGTGTATTATTATACTGCTACTACAACCTCTCCCAATTGTACCAATAACTTAAAATACGACATAACGATAAAAACATTGCCATTGGTGGATACGCCACCAAATAGGCTCGAATGTGAACGTTATGTATTGCCCATGTTAGTAAATGGTAACTATTTCACCAAAACCAACGGTGGAGGTTCCCGATTAAAAGCCGGAGACATCATTACCACAACACAGACTATTTATGTGTATGCCACCAACACAGATTGTACCAACGAGCATAGTTTTATTGTCGAAATCAGGAAACGCCCGCAGGTAGACAGTTTTACTGATGTGGTAACGTGTAATGCTTTTAAACTTCCGGTATTGAAAAACGGAAAATATTATACCGCAACAGGAGGTCCGCATGGTTCAGGAACACAAATTGCCGAAGGAACACTCATAACCACCTCACAAACTATTTACATTTATAATGAATGGGCAGACTTTTCAAGCTGCAGTAATGAAACTTTTTTTAAAGTCAATTATAACGGAATAGATGTTGGCACCTTTACCGACATTAATGTTTGCGACAGCTATACTCTGCCTCCATTACAATTAGGCAATTATTATGCACAGCCCGGAGGAAAAGGCGCTGTTATTCCGGCTGGAACTGTTTTAACAGCCTCACAAAGAATTTATGTTTACGCCATTGTTGGTGAACGATTGACGTGCTCAAGTGAAAAAAGCTTTTTAGTCACTATTTCTGCAACGCCAATATTGACCAGCACTCCCGATGTTACCATTTGCGGAAGCTATACATTACCGCCTTTAGCAGTTGGAAATTATTACAGCGGTCCAGATGCGACCGGAACACGCTATTTGGCCGGACAGCAAATAACCGCCAGCCAGCAAATGTATATCTACGCTGCAGCGGCTACAAACCCTAATTGTTTTGCTCAGGATGATTTTAATATTACGGTTTATCCTTTAAAAAATCTGGTGTTACAAAATGAAATAATCTGCGTTGATTTTCAAACAGGAACTACACAGCGTCCGGCACAATTGCGTTCGGGGCTTAATCCAGGTATTTATACTGTCGACTGGTATTTAGACGGAAACAGACTAAGCACAGGTCCTGATTATATGGCGACCAAAGAAGGAACTTACACCCTTCAAATTACAAAAAACACACCAGATGTTGGCGATGATTGCGGTTACAATCCGGCTACAATTGTTGTCGAAAAATCAAGTTCGGCAGTGGCAAGCATCAACATGTCCGACTCGTTTCAAGAAAATACCGACGTTACTGTAACACTCCACAATGGTTTTGGAAGTTATGAATATCAACTCGATGACGGCGATTTTCAAACCAGCAATGTATTTCCTGATGTCGATTCGGGAGAGCATGTTATTACGGTAAGAGATGTCAAAGGAAATTGCGACGATCAGATCTTGATTATCAATGTACTCAAATATCCCAAATTTTTCACTCCAAACAACGATGGCTATAATGACACTTGGAACATACCCGATCTCGCTTTTCAGCCTGATGCCGTCATCCATATCTTTGACCGATACGGAAAAGTCCTAAAGAAAATCCGCCCTGCCGGTCCGGGTTGGGATGGAAATTACAATGGCGAACCGCTTCCCTCTACCGATTATTGGTTTCAGGTTTTTTATACCCTAAACGGGACACCACAGGTTTTCAAAGCACATTTTAGCATGAAGCGATAATCATCCGGGCGTGCCACCATCCCGATAAGCGGGCAAACTCACTTTGCGGTTATTCGCCCACTTATCGGGATATTGTCAGGCTGTCCGCGTTACTTCGGTAACCTGCTTCCATCCTTCACGCAGTCTTAAGAACTTTAGGACAAAAAGACCAATGTTCGTTTTTGTAAAATGAAAGGAAAAATTAAATAAAAACATACAAACAACGTTTTTTTCCACAGAGTTTATATTATTGTTTTAAAAAGACTTCATTCTTTTTTTAACAAAAAAATATTTGCAAAACATTATTTTTTTATATTTGGCTAATCAATTTATTCCATATATGCTAACCAAACCAAACCTGCTCCAAAAAATTAGCTTTGTTTTATTATCTTTTACATTAATAACATGTACAGATCCTGTTAAACCGGATTATCAGTTTGTTGACGGATTAATCTATGTTGATGCTTTTATTGGAACTACTGAGGGGTCTTCCTACATAACAATAAAAAAGTCAGTAGTAAATCAATATTATTATAAAAATGTTTTTGTTGGCGGTGCCACTGTTTATTTTGTAAATGCTGATTCAAAAGAAAAAATTCAATTACTTGAAGAGAGCTCTCAATACCTACCGCCTAGTGATTTTAAAGGAGAATTAAACGAAAATTGGTTTTTAGAAGTGAATTTACCCAACGGAAAACAATATCTTTCGGAAATTGAAACCATAAATCCATCGGTTCCCATTAAAGAACTGAAGGCAACATACAACAAACAATTAGAATTTAGCGAAGATTATGATAAATATGTTCCAGGACATGAAATATCAATAACTTTTGATGACCCTGAAAATCAAAGCAATTATTATTATTGGCAATTTAAGACCTATGACAAGGTTCAAATTTGTAAAATTTGCAACTTTGGTTATTATAGAAACGGTTGTATAGGATTTGAAACAATTATCCCAGGAAAACCAGAATACTATACATATTGGTGCGATTCTGATTGTTGGCAAATAGATTATGGAAACAAGATTCAGATTTTTTCAGATAAATTCTCTAACGGAACCACCACAACTTCTTTACCTATAGCAAATATTCTATTAAACAGAAAAACAAAAGTTCTAGTAGAAATACAGCAATTTTCACTTACTCCCAAGGCATATAATTATTACCGAACTATCAAAGATTTAATTGATAAGAATGGTGGGTTTAATGCACCTTTGCCCGCTGCTCTTATAGGTAATATGTATAATCCCCAAGACTCCGATGAATACGTCTTGGGAAGATTTACAGCAACCTCTGCAACAACAACAACCATAATGATAGATCGTACCATGATAGCAGAATCCCCATTGGAACCTCAAATAATACCGTCACAAGAAAGTGATCCTGCCCCTAAGCCTTATGTGTATACGGCACCTTGTGTAGAAAGTAGACATAGAACAACAATTAAACCAGAAGGATGGATAGAATAATGCCCTTAAGGATGAATCGAATCAAAAGCTATTTTATAATGATAGCTTTGCTTGGTATTACCCAGTTGCTTTCAGCTCAAGAATACAAGCTCTCTTTCCAAATATTGGATGAAGCTGAAAATAGGCCTTTGGAAAATGCCCATATCATTTTAGCACCTTGTGCATGCGGGGGAGTGACAGATGTTAATGGAGAATTTTCAATCAATTTACCCAAAGGTACTTATTTTGCCAAAGTGTCTTTCATTGGCTTAAAAACAGTTGAAAGAGAAGTAATACTGAACCAAAACAAAAGACTACAGTTAACACTTGCTGAAGAACAGGAACAACTATCCGAAGTTATATTAAAAGCCAAACGTGTTAGTGATCGTTTGGAAACCCCACAAATGGGAGCTCTCCAGATCACTGCACAAGAGCTCATTAAAATGCCTGCAGCTTTGGGTGAAGTAGACTTATTAAGAAGCATGGCATTATTGCCTGGAGTTAATAATGCTGGAGAAATAAGCAATGGATTATCCGTTCGAGGCGGCTCATTAGACCAAAACCTTTTATTATACGAGTACGCCCCGGTATTTAACCCAACGCACTTATTTGGTTTGTTCACTGTATTTACACCCGAAGCCATTTCTTCATCAGACCTTTATCGTTCCAATATACCTGCACGATATGGCGGAAGAATTACTTCTGTTTTAGATGTTAAGGTAAAAAAACCTTACGTTGATAAATTAAAGTTAAGCGGTGGAATCGGCTTGATTTCCAGCAGATTATCTATTGAAACACCTCTAATTAAGGACAAACTTTTGTTATATGCCGGCACAAGAGCCGGATTTACAGACTTTTTGTTGCCCATTGTTTCCGAAAGACTAAAATACACTAAAGCCCGATTTTATGATCATACCATAAAGTTACTTTACTTACCAACAGATAAAGATCAAATTTCATTTACTAATTTTTTAAGTAAAGATTTTTACCAACTTGATTTGATTTCCCAAATTGAGAATGTTAATGCTGAAAGCAATCAATATGATTTTAAAACATTCAACAACACACTTAACTGGACACATTCTTTTACTGATAATTCTAGTTTAAAAACCGTTTTAGTACATAGTAGATATACTCCAAAAACATTATTTCCTGAAAAAGAGAACAACAATGTTATTGAATATGAATCACAAATTAATCTTCTAAGTCTCTTTTCTGAATATTCTAAGAAAATAAATAATAACCTGAATTATTACGGAGGTTTACAGGGTAACAGGTACAAAATTAAACCTGGCAAACTAGATCCTGGCAGTGGAAACAGTATTCATTCCATAACCTTGGATGAGGAAACAAGTTACGAGTTGTCAGCCTATGCCAATGTTAATTGGAGCCCATTTGAACAACTTACCCTATCTGGTGGGTTACGCTTTAATAACTTTATTTTTGTTGGACCTTACACCCAAGCCAACTTTGATGAAAATACAGATGAAATAATTAACATTACTGAATATGGAAAGGGCGATAAAATTAAAACCTATAGTGCCTTTGAACCTCGATTAGGAGTTAATTTAAAACTTGGCAAAAACACCTCGGTCAAAGCTAGCTATGCTCTTTTGAACCAGTATCTTCAAAACATTTACAACTCTACCACACCATTGCCAACATCCCGATGGAAAACCTCGGACACAAATATACAACCCCAAAAAAGTGACACATACAGTCTTGGTCTCTATCAAAATTTAAATGACAACAATTTAGAACTTGGTGTCGAAGGCTATTTTAGAAACACTCAAAACAATTTAACTTACAAACCAGGTGCCGATTTCTTTTTGGAAGAATTTTTAAATCGCGATGTTGTAGCAGCCGAAGGCAAAGCCTACGGTATTGAATTTAGCTTGAGAAAACCCCATGGAAAAGTAAATGGCTGGTTTAATTATACTTGGTCCAGAAGTTTTCTGAAAACAAATGCCCCGAAACTAGGCGATAGGGTTAATAATAACGAATGGCATCCTTCAGATTTTGACAGGCCACATGTTTTTAATAGTACCGTAAATTTTGAAGGTAATAAATACAATACATGGAGCCTCAACTTTACAGCTCAAACTGGTCGTCCTTACTCTGTAGCCAATGGCTATTTTGATTTAGAGGATATTAAAGTACCTATATTTTTGGAGCGTAATAATGCACGATTAAAACCTTATCACCGACTTGATTTCTCATGGAAAGTAAAGTATAGCAAAAAATTAAATAGACGCTGGGTAGGTGATTGGACTTTTACCGTTTACAATCTATACGCCAGAAAAAATACCTATAATCGTTACTACACACAAAGAACAGGCGACGTAAATCAGCATATTTTTCTTGACAGTCCTATGGGTTCTTATGATCTGACCGTAATGAATGCTCCAATTTTTTCCCTTACCTATAATTTTGTATTTGATTAGGATTTGTTTTATTGACCAAATAGCCGCCTTGATATTTAATTCAATCAATAAAATATCAAGGCATTCATCTCTTCTATACCTATACCTATACCTATACCTATTCATAGTAATTATTAATTATAGGAGATGTAGAGCTTCAAAAGTAGAATCTTTTGCCACTAAATAACGTTCTGCATCCAATGCCGCCATGAAACCTGTTACGGCACCCGTTGTAACTACTTGCCTAACCGCCCATTGCACACCAAACTAACTGTAGCAATGGTCAAAATCCCCTCTTGCTCCATTGCTTAAAGGCTGACCTTTGAAATGATAATCCTGAGGGAACAGAAAGATTATCCACATACTATAAAGCTGACAAAAACTTACTGATGTTGAAGCAATTAAAGAGAATAAGCAAATTCTAAATTACGAATACAAAGACTATTAAATCAGAAAACTTTTTCTATTATTTGCAATTTACCGTTTTTTGATTCTTGCAAAAAATTCAAATCCCACTAGTCTTCATTATCCTCTTACCCTGATGCTCGATTACAGCGAGTATCATTTATATTAATAGATAAATCGTAGCGTTTTCAACGCTGTTAGCTAAAACTGGATTAACTTAAAAAACTTAACTTTTGCTTTTTTACTTTTCAGTTTCTTAAAATTAATATATTTGAAAGAAAAATGTCTGAGATATAAAGCTATCGACAGTATGGTTACAACTTTTACTAGTATAGCAGTTATTAGTTTTATAAAGTCTCGTTGCAAACGAGTACCAGAAGGGAAATGGGTTAATTTAATTCCCAAAATCGCTGTAGTACTGAAACGCAAGCAATTTTAGAAAAACCAAAATCAATCTGAATTTAATATGTTTAGTTTTTTAAAAAAGAAAAAAGATTTACCAGAATTTGACTTTATTAAATCATACCCTGAAAAGGAGAAATATTTTGTACGAATAAAAAATGGAATTGGTTGAATCCTGAACAAATCGCTATATGGGAAAAAGATGTGGACGGAAAGATGAAAATGAATACAATGGATTATTGGCTTCAAGAAATGTTTCTGGATGCTGACGGACAAAAAACAATTTTAGATTATTTTGACGTTTTAATTAAGCAATTCAGAGATAGTGAAATGGAAATTCCTTCCGATTTAGATAAGTTTATGGTGGAAACACTTTTGAGTTTAAAAACTGAATTAAAAGCTATTAAATTAGTGATTCACCTATTGAAATTAAAACTGAATACAGAAACCCAATAAAAGAATAAAAACTGCTTACAACCGCCACAACAGATTTGGGCAATTACCTGAATTTAAAGTTGGTTTTGTATTTGGGATGATTTGCTTCGTCTGTTCGCTATCGCTCGAGTGGCAAATCCGAAACATAATTAATGAATTTAAATAAATAAACAATTATAATGAATTTAAACAAATCCCATTTCACAAGATATGAAGACAACAATAATGTGTGGTTGTCTCAAAAGAGGGAGCAAGAATTTAATTTTACTGATTATGGCATAATACCAACTGTCCTTAGTACTGAAGCAGAGGTTGGTCTGGCAATGTTAAATGAGCTTTACAGCACCGCAGCATCAAAAGAAGGTGATATTAATATTGCCCTTCTTGGTGGAAGAGGCGCTCAGGAGTTACACCGTTTGCTGGGAGAATTAGCCAAGTCAGCTGAACAGGATGAACTGCTCTGCAGGCTGAATGTGTTTACTCAGGATGCACTTGCTCCTTTGAGCATGAATAATGGTTTTAGTTTTGTCAGGGATTTTGAGCGTATTTTAGGTGATGCCTTTTTCAAAAAAATAAAAAGCTTTACACCAATGCGAACAGATACTAAAGATTTAGAGTCCGCGCTTGTAGAGTATTTGACTAAATTGGAAGAATTGGGTGGTTTGGATATATTTTTTATTGGTCATGGTCCGGAAGAAAATCAGGCATCACACCTTGCCTATATTAAACCTTTCTCCGGAGCACATAGTCATCATATTGCAGGGATAATTCCAATATCGAGCAGTATTTTGGAGCACCATATTAGCAAATTTAAAGCTGGCGGAAGCCTTGTAAATGAAAGAGATGAAAAGGAATGTCGATCTGCTGAATATATCCTCACCTTAGGGCCAGCTGCGATATTACAAGCCAAAAAGATTGTTCAGTCTGTAGTAGATGCCGATTCTGCTCCTGGTAAAATCCAAACTTATGCAAATGTGCTTAACACAAATCTGAGTTCAAATAAAGAGGAAGCATTACTGCAATTAAATGCAAATCCAGGGTTATGGATAAGGTTACATCCCAATACTAAATCTTTTGTATTGCCTAATTTAGGTTTATAGTATTATCTACACACTAATGAGAAATTTCATTTACCTTTTTCTAATAATATTATTTATAAGCTGTAAGAAAGATTATTCTACAGCAAATAATTTTAAATTTCCTAAAGTTATTGACACATTAGCTGTGGCAACTTTATACTATTCCCCTAACGCAATTGAAAACCCTGAAAACTTTATTAATAAGATTCAAAAAAATGCCAACATATCTGATCTAAGAGATACAATCGAACCATATAAATATTTCATTGATGATCATTTTTTATCAGACACGACAAACAAAAATGTTGTAAAACGCAATGGTCTCAAAATATTAGTTGATACTACAACAGAAATTACTATTAAAAGAATTGACTCAAATTTTGACCTATTCAAAAACTACATGTGGAGAGATAAGACTTCACCAAAACAAAAGAGTATAGATTCGATTTCATATTTTTCAGTACAAAAATTTTTGGAAAAAAATCCAAAACTATTGAAGGGAATGCCTGTCTTCATAATAAATCCTGCTTCAGAATCAATCAGAGTAGAAGTACAAGATTGGAGACTAATGTTAATCCAGGAAGCTTTAGATAAATCCGGAAAATGGAGACCAATAGAATATTGGGAATATTCTGGATGTGGAAATAGTTATGGAGGAATTGCGTTAAAACCAAATCATTTTATATTGACAAAAATTGTCAAATACTCAGGCAATTTTAAAACAAAAATTAGGCTTAAATTCTTAAATGATTCTGTAGTGTATTTTTCAAAACCATTCACAGGGAGTATTAATTTAAGTCAATTTGACACAATATCGGTTGATCACAAACTTGAAAAAAGAAATTTTTTAGAACCAAGAAAACCTCGCCGACTACTTAAGGAAATTAAATAAAAGGGTAATACATTTACGAGCCTACTTTCTGAATTATTCTATTCTCTTAAGCGCTAATTTCAAGTTTATATCCTTTCCCGCGTATCACCACAATGTTGATATTCGGGTCACATTCCAATTTTTTTCTAAGTTTCGATATAAACATATCCAGACTGCGCCCCACAATAACACCTTCATCTTCCCATATCTCTTTTTGCAATCGGCTTCTCTCAATGGTTTCGTTGGGAGACGATGCGAAAATGAGTAATACACGGGTTTCCGTTCCGGTCAGTTCTATTGTCTTATCATTTGTGATGAGTTTCCTGTTTTTAGCATCAAACAACACAGAACCTAAAGTGAACATATTTGTGTTCTTATTATCAGGCAAGGTTCTTAGTGGCTTAACAGATCTCAAAAAAACAAACCCAACGAATGCTAAAAATGAAAAGCCTCCCAGAATATATCCGTTTTTTGCTGTATTTATGCCTGTTGGTTTGAATTTGATGTTGATCATATAGCATCCTTTAGGCTGCTTTCTTCCTATGCATGCTACAATATCATCTTTTTTATTTTTGGATATAGCGTATCCATAAGCAACACTTGAGTTACCACAATTCAGAACGCTAACAATATAATCACTTGCGAGGGGGTCTTTACCCAACAAACGCAACATTGTACTCACCAAAGAGTCGGGTAAAAAAGCAAACTCATTCTCAAACCTGATTTGATATTCATTTTGGGCGATCTTTTTTACAGGAAGCACTCTTGATGTACTATCGCCCGACTGCAAAAGTAGTTCATGTCCAATTCTGCGGAGCAAAAATTCTCTTCTTGAAATATCAAAATCCTCACTATCCTCCATTTTGAAAGCCGCGCAGATCACAGAGATAAATGAGAGCAGTATCAATACGAATAGGTATTTGCGTTTCCCAGAGAGGAGATTTCGACTAACATGCATAGTGTCAATATTATATTTACAAAGTTTACATTTTTATTTACAATTCAAATCCCTCAACCGAAAAATATCAAATTAATTTTGTTTCACCAACTTTAAAAGGATGGGAAAAATAAAAGAATGCCTTACATGAGCAAGATTTATCAGGAGATGAATCTATTTTAAATTAAACCTGTAAAAAAATATGAAAAAAATCATTTATGCGCTGATTTTACCGCTGGTTGTGGTAAGTGGACTAATGTTTGCAAATTGCGAAATTAAAAATGAAACTCCTAAAAAACCAATCCGAAAGGCACTCTCTGTTGCCGAGAGGAAAGCCGAATTAAAAAAATGGGAAGCTAGCCCAGATGGTATAAAGTACAAAAAGTGGGAAGCGTCTCCCCGAGGTAAAAAAGTGCTTGCCGGAGCTGCTAAAATAAGGAAGCACATAAGTGCCTTTACCAATATGGAGGCTGTTGTAAACTCACTTTCTCTTCCGCCAGGATCAGTATTAGGTTTCGGTGTGATGGCCAGGATTAATGGTGACGACTATATTCTTAAAGTTGAGCCGGAAAAGTCTCAACTTAAGCAATTGCATAGCCTGAAAGTTAATGACAAAATAATTTTAAAAAGCCATAGCGTATCGCACGCGCCCAAGTATTCATATCCAATAATATCTGTGGACTATGTAGAACTGGATAGTAAAGTGATTTATAAACGTGCTCCTCGTAAAGGCGGCTGCTAAATAATAAATTAAAAATACATTAACGTATAATCTTATGAACAACAAACTAACACTTTTAATTATTGCTTTATCCTTCTTCGGTTGCCGTGGACCTGTAAAAGAAGAAAATAAAAATAATGCACTGTCAAGCTCCTTATCATTATCTATTGGGAATAAAAAATATGTAATAGATACTAAGGAAAGTGTTGTAACATGGAAAGGCTCTATGCTCATTGGTTCAAACAGTCATACAGGGTATGTCTATATCTCAAAAGGAGAATTAATGATCGAAAACGGTCAACTAATGGGTGGTACGGCCGAGGTCGATATGAATACAATTGAAGATGAAAAACATAGTAGTGATAACGGACTTATTAATCACTTAAAAGATCCTGACTTTTTTGATGTTAAAAAATTTCCCATTTCTACAATTGTGTTTACCAAGGTTACATCAATAAATACTGAAGACAAGAAAGTTACAGGAAATTTAACCATTAAAGGAATCACACACTCAATTACTTTTTCAGCTAAAACAGAAGTTAAGAACGGAATTGTCAAAATGAATAATAAGCTGGTTATTGATCGAACAAAATGGGGTATTCGGTATAAATCAGGAAAATTCTACAATCTTTTAGCTGATCAGACTATGTCGGATTCTATTGAATTTCATATTAAGATCGTAGCAAAAAAATAAACATCTGAGTCTTAAGACATACAAGCATACTGTAACCTTTCAACGATAATTCAGCAAGTTTCGGATTTTACAAGCTTAGTCGTCAATGTATTTTTGCGTAATAATTTTAATAAAAAGCGATATGCAAACATTGAAAGACAAAGTAATATTAATTACAGGAGCAAACAGAGGAATTGGTAAATCACTCGTTGAAGCAGCATTGGAAAAAGGTGCCAGAAAAATTTATGCCACTTCACGCGATTTAAAAAAACTACCAGATTTTGGAGATGAAAGAGTGGTCGCTTTAGAACTAGACATTACTGATAAATCGCAAATTTCCCTAATAATTGAAAAAACTCAGGATGTTCAAATCCTAATCAATAATGCGGGAACGTTTAACCAGGGCACTATTTTAGAAGGAGAAATTAGTGGAATGGAATATGATATGAAAACCAACTACTATGGTACAATAAATATGATGAGGGCGTTTGCTCCAATATTAGAGAACAACGCCCCTTCAAAAATTGTAAATATTATATCAATTGTAGCCTATTCTCCACTTCCCTCAATTGCAGGCTACTCAGCATCCAAAGCAGCCCTTTTCTCAGCAACATTATCTGCCCGTACAGAGTTAGCAAAAAAAGGAATCAGTGTTCACATGGTAAATCCAGGTGCTATTGATACAGATATGAATAAAGGAAGTGACTGGGAAATGCCGGCGCCGAAAGGTATAGCAAAAATAATATTGGATAATGTAGAATTAGATGAATTGGAAATTATTCCTGATGAATTGGGATTGGGAATGTTCAATGCATGGAAAGAAGAGCCTTCAAAACTGGCAGAAATGTTTCATAACATCTATCACGGAGAATAAAAAAGTTAATCATTCATACAAGTTGTTCGATTTAAATGCAATTGTTTTTATTTTTGATTGACGTATAATATCCGGTTGAGGTTGACTTCTGAAAAAATGGAAAACCCGTCAAATACTTTCATATAAGACGGGCGTCCATTATAAACATAATCTTCCATTTTATGTCTACAAATTAACTTTTCTCAACGTCACAATTGATATATATGTATCATTAGCTCATAAGTTACAAATCTGTTAGACGAAGATCAATCAAATGACGGCAATTATCTTATATGTTTCTTTATGTTTTTTTATATAATTTCAACTGGCAAAAAACAGAACGACTTATTGAAAACTAATGGAAAAATAAGCGAGTGGCATTGACAGTCAACTTTTCCAAACGGCAACTATAATATTTATGAATGTGAAAATTATACATTACAGAATAATGATAATACCTGGAAAGAAGATGTTGTATTGATTAAGTCAAATAACACCTGGCATTTTGCTGTTACCGGTAAGGAAGATAAAACCGATCGTATCCAAATTATCGAAAATTGATGATAGTGATTTGGCTTTGAAAATAAAATCAATAGTTTTCCAAAACTTCTTCAATATCAAAATATTGATAACAAATTTAAAGAACAGTTTCCAGCGATGAGATGGTAATACATTTTGCATTTGAAAAGAAAGATTAAAAGAATAAATATAACTTGATTAATCCAGTTGTCATAAACTTCGTTTGAAGTAGAAATCTTTTGTCCAGGTCTTCGGCACAAATGATTAGACCAGAAAAACGGTATAAACTTAACAAAAGCCAAATATTCCTGTTTCGAAATAATAATCGAACTCTCTTTTTAGTTATTAAATCATCAACTTCGTACCTTTGCAACCTTGGTAAAAAACCAAAAAAAGCAATAAAGAGACAAAATGATTGAAGATAAAAACCCACAACGTACCAGTATAGCGCAATTAGGCGAGTTTGGTTTAATAGAACATTTAACCAAAAACTTTGATGTTAAACAAGAGTCAACTTTAAAAAGTATTGGCGATGATGCTGCAGTTCTAGATTTCAAGGAGAAAAAAGTAGTGGTTTCAACCGATTTACTGATTGAAGGCGTACATTTTGATTTGGCTTATATGCCGTTAAAACATTTGGGGTACAAATCAGTAGTTGTAAATGTATCTGACATTTGTGCCATGAATGCCAAACCAACACAAATAACGGTTTCTGTAGCCGTTTCTAATCGTTTCCCGCTGGAAGCCTTAGAAGAATTATTTGAGGGGATTACACATGCCGCAAACGAGTACAAAGTAGATGTTATTGGCGGAGACACCACCTCATCGCAAAAAGGGTTAATTATTAGCATTACAGCAATTGGTGAAGCAGACGCAGATGAAATCGTGTACAGAAACGGAGCCAAGCAAACCGATTTGTTAGTTGTTACCGGCGATATTGGTGCGGCTTATATGGGATTGCAGGTATTGGAGCGCGAAAAACAGGTGTTTCAGGTAAATCCGAACAGCCAGCCTGATTTAGACATGTACACTTATTTAATTGAGCGCCAGTTGAAGCCTGAGGCCCGAAAAGATGTTCGTACATTATTACACGCCCTTGAAATAAAACCAACTTCGATGATTGATATTTCAGACGGATTATCATCTGAAATTATTCATCTGTGTAAACAGTCCAAAGTGGGTTGTAATTTGTATGAGGATAAACTGCCGCTTGATCCACAGTTTATTTCGACTTGCGAAGAATTTAATATTGACAGCACAACGGTAGCTATTAACGGCGGAGAAGATTATGAGTTGTTATTTACAATTGACATTAACGACTTTGATAAAATAAAAGGCAATCCAAACTTTTCTATTATTGGCCACATGGCTGATGAAAGCGAAGGCATTCATTTGGTTACACGTGCCAATACGAAGATTGCTTTAAAAGCAAGAGGCTGGGATGCTTTAAGCGAATAAATTTTTAGAAATTCGAAAAAAATAAAAATTCCAAATTCCAATGATCATATAGTTGGAGTTTGGATTTTTTTTTGGGATTTTATTTTAAAAAAGCCCTTTGCTTTTCGCTTCTTTTACTAAGTCCTCATCAGAACCTGATTTTATTTTGAGCAGTTCTTTCAGCCCTTTTTTTCGCTTTCCAATTGCATTTATGGAAATCGGGATGTAATGTGGCATCTCCTCTTCAGAAGTTCCTTTAGACAAGTGAAATAAAATCTGTTTGTCGAATTCATCGATTTCAATTGAATTATGTGGTGACTGATTAAGCATTTTCTGAACGGACTGACTATAATATTTATCGCTTTTCATTACTTTATCAAAAGCAAAAAGCAATTCGTCAAATGTCAGGTCATTTTTAATAATCAGACCATTTGGCTGTATGGTACGGATGATTGTTTTAATTTTTAGTAATTCGGTATACATGGTGAGCAAAATAATTTTGCATTTTGGCATGTACTCCAAAATTAGTTTTGCTATATCTTCTCCTGAAAAAATTTCTTTTTCATCGTAAGCAGGCATGCTGATATCTAAAAAGGCAATATCAAAAGGTTTGGTTTCAGGATTTGTAATAATTTCATAAGCTGATTTACAATCTTTAGCCTGAGAAATCAAAAACTCGAAGCTGTCAGGATTATAACGCGTAATAGCATTTTTATACCCTTCAATAATAAACGGATGATCGTCTACAATTAATATATGGTTTGTTTGTTTAAGCGATGGTTGTAAATCAGCTTTCATGAACTTTATTTATTTTTTGGTCAATTGGTATCTTTACTATAATTGAAGTGCCTTCATCCCTGGCCGAATTTATTTCGACATTCCCATTACATTCTGCCGTTCTGTACACAATATTTTGCAACCCAATTCCTTTTTTTGTTTTATGGGTATTAAATCCTATTCCATCATCAGATATTAATAAAACTAAATAATTAATCTCACTTTTAAATTCGAGAGTAATTGTTTTTGCCTGGGCGTATTTGTTCACATTCTGAAGTGCTTCCTGGAGGATTCTGTACAAATTAATCTTTACAACATTGCTTACAAGGTCCCATTTGATATTGGAATCGATATGATAAACTAATTTGGTATCGAATGTACTTATTTGATTTTGAAACAACTTTTCTAAAATCGCAACAAAATTATTAATCAATCCTGTTCTTTCTTTGTTCAAATCATGCGAAATTTCCCGAATATCCTGCTCAATCTCTTTTAATTCGAGCAGGTATTTTTTTCTTTTATCGGCAGCCGTTTCTTCGTCTAATTTATCCAGGCTGTCCAAACTGATCCTGACACCAAACATCCTTCCTAAAACCCCGTCATGAAGTTCCTGGGCAACTTTTTTCTTTTCCCTCATCCGCATTGTCTCAATTGCGTTTTGCTGCGAAATCATCAAATTATAAATGTCCTCGTTTGCAATTTGCTGCTGCTGCTTAAAAAGCAATTCCCTGTTTCTTGCCTGCTGTGTTTTGTAAATATAAAAAAACAAAGCTATCAGTAAAGAGAAACTAAAAACGTAAACCAAAGTCCTGTTCTGTATTTCTAAACTCGAATTTTCGCTTTTTATTTCATTGGTTTCATATTCTATTCGGGTAAATTTATCGCCCATTTTGCGTTCAGCCTTTTGCAGACTGTCATTTATCCGGATATAATCTTCTGAGAATTTTGAAGCTTTTTCAGGATGAATTAAAGATAATTGTTTCAGGGCCACCAATACATTTCGAAAATTTTTGGTGCGTTTTGAAACTAAAAGTGCCTGATTTGAATAATGCAGGGCTTTAGCAGTATCTTTTACAGAAGCAAAATATTCAGACAAATGCATTTTACTTGCTGTTATCCCAGCCGTTAACTGCAGGCTGTCCCTTATTTTGAGTGCCTTGTAAAATAAACCCGGAAGTTCCTGATTCTCATTTAATTTAAACTGTGAGTAAGCCAGATTGTCCAGTAAAATAGCATACAATTCAGGCTTTTGATTGAATAAATTTTTCTGTTGTAATCCTTCCTGAAAATAAAAATTAGCTTTTTTGTAGTCCTTCAGATTTTGATAAACAAATCCTATATTATTTAATGAAGTTGCCTTTGACTGAAACTCTACAGGAATAATTTTATCATCAATGCTGGCAATTGCTTTGTTATGAAATTCAATAGCTTTATCATATTCTCCTAATTCATTGTAAATTACACCAAGTAAATTGTAAGCATCATAAAAAATATCTTTGTTTTCATTTCCTTTAATGACCCGAAGTGCATTAAATACTGCTTTTTCACTCCCATAAAAATCTCCTTCATTAAATTGCAACAATGCTTTACTAAGCCTCGTTTTGGCCAGATTATAAAATGAATTAGATTGAGAGTATAACTTTTCAGCTTTATAATAATATAAAAAGGCACTGTCAGAAATTGCCTGAGAGCTATAATAATCCCCTAAATAAGTATAAGCCTTAGACATTGAAATTGAATCATTTGCCTTTTGTGCCTTATCTAAAATAATTTTGACAGTTTTATTATATTCGTTCCAGTCCCGCATGTTATAATAACGATTGGCAACTCTAAAAAGATTTAGCCTTTTAAGAGAATCATCTGGCTGGCTCATAATGACTTCAAAAGCCTTGCGATTGTATTTTTGCTTTATCGCTACAGGTAATTTATATTCATTAGCCAGAGACAAATACAAATCAAGACTATCCCTGGATTGACGGGAAATAGGTGTAGTTTCATTTTGTTTGCTACAACTAATAAAAAAAACAAGTAATATTAGACAGCTTCTTTTCAATTTTGAGTTAATCTTTAATCAAAAATACAAAACTATCTATTAGGCATAAAGAAAAAGACTGCCTAAATTAGACAGCCTTTACTATATTTAAATGAATTACAAGTAATTAATCCACTTTTCTGCTTTGTCCAACTGATTGATTTCCATCAATACTTACTGTCATACTTTGATTAGATAAATCTGAACCCATCATATCTACTTTTCTGCTTTGCCCAACTGATTGGTTTCCATCAATACCAACTGTTGTATTGTTTAAAATATCGTTTGCAGGTTCTGTTGTATCAAATGAAGTTAATACCATTGTTAAAGAAAATAATGCGATTGTTAAGGCTGATTTTTTCATGATTTGTTGTGATTTATATTGTTATATTTTTTACGTTTTTGATTCCGTTTCTGTTGGAATTCTTTTGTAAAACTAAACAGTTAACCGCAACAATTGTTTCAAAAAAAGGCGTTTATGGTCAATGCTATCCGTTCATGAGTGAATGAATAGCAAATCAGGGCAGATGGTTATTTTTAAGTTTCTATGTAATTTTCATTGGCAAATTCGCTGATAATAAAATCAACATTTGCTTTGTAAGATTTGGAAAAAGGCAGTTTTATAGTTGTTTTTTTAATGTAGCATAAGGAGTTTCCTGTATGGATTCTCGAAATATAATTTCTGTTTACAATATAACTGTTATGTATCCTGATAAAAGGGTTAGACAAAACAGTTTCAAAATGCTTCAGGGTCTTAAAAGCGGTAATCATCTCTCCGTTTTTAAGGTGAATATCTGTCGAATTATTATCTGCCTGAAAATAGCATATTTCATTTGAATCAATATAGCGATGATCTCCATATGATTTTACACATAAAATAAAGGATTTACGATTTTTATTAATCTGAATACCCTCTGAGCCAGTTTTTTCTTTATGTTTTAAATTTTGAACCAAAAGGACTTCGTCTTCACTGTTTGACTTATTTAATTTATGAATCAGTTTTACAAAATCCATTGAGGCCAGAGGCTTAATAAAATAATCATTTACTTCATATTGAATACAATCAAACGCAAGATCTTTGCTTTTTGTTGTAATAACAATTTTAGGTATTTCTTTCAAATACATCATTAACCCATTAATTAAATTCAGGGAAAGTCCGCTGTCTTTATTTTTAGGGTCAATTTCTAAAAAAATCAAATCCGGTGTGTGTTTCAATATCAGGTTCAATCCATCGGTATAATTATTCGCAGAGGCTATAAAATTCAGCTCTGAAAATTCCTTTGCAATTGTCTTAGTTTTTTTAACACTTTCAGGATCGTCGTCTAAAATAATATAGGTGTAATTCATTTTTGAAACATTAAATATTTGGGGTTACTTAATTAATTCTGGTATATTCCTGCAAAACAGGGCATATAAAGTTATAAAAATAAACAAATCACTTACAATTTATTAAAAACATAATAATAAAAAATCCCAAACTCCTTAACGGAATTTGGGATTTATATCCTGATTTTAAAAAACTTACATTTTCATTAGCCAGTTTTTCATTGAAACTTCATTTTCTATAATTGACTTTAAATCGGCTATAGCAACACGATCCTGTTTCATGGTATCTCTATGACGAATGGTTACAGTCTGATCTTCGATAGTCTGATGATCTACCGTAATACAAAACGGAGTTCCAAGAGCATCCTGTCTTCTGTAACGACGACCAACCGCATCTTTTTCATCATAGGCTACACTAAAATCCCATTTTAATTCATCAATGATTTTTCTGGCGATTTCCGGTAATCCATCTTTTTTAACAAGAGGCAAAATTGCAGCTTTTGTTGGCGCTAAAACAGATGGTAATTTAAGGACTGTTCTTGTTGAACCGTCTTCTAAAACTTCTTCCTGCAATGATGTTGCAAAAACAGCCAAAAACATACGATCCAGTCCTACAGAAGTCTCTACAACATAAGGAACATAATTTTCATTCAATTCAGGATCAAAATATTGCAGTTTTCTACCGGAGTATTGTTCGTGTGCTTTTAAGTCAAAATCGGTACGGGAGTGAATTCCTTCCAATTCTTTAAATCCAAACGGAAAATTAAATTCAATATCAGCAGCAGCATTAGCATAGTGCGCTAATTTTTCGTGATCGTGAAAACGGTAATTTTCTTTTCCTAATCCTAAAGATAAATGCCATTTTAAACGTGTTTCTTTCCAGTATTCATAGGATTTCATCTCTTCGCCAGGACGTACAAAAAACTGCATTTCCATTTGTTCGAATTCACGCATACGGAAAATGAATTGTCTTGCCACAATCTCATTTCTGAAGGCTTTTCCGGTTTGTGCAATTCCAAAAGGAATTTTCATACGACCTGATTTCTGCACGTTAAGGAAATTCACAAAAATACCCTGAGCGGTTTCCGGACGTAAATACAAATCCATTGCAGAATCTGCAGAAGCACCTAATTTTGTTCCGAACATCAGATTAAATTGCTTTACGTCTGTCCAGTTTCTGGAACCGGTTTCCGGGTCAGCAATCTCAAGTTCATCAATCAGGGCTTTTACATCCTGAAGATCTTCACTCATACCTTTTGCAAGTCTGGCTAAAATTTCTCTTTCTTTGGCCAAATATTCAATTACACGGGCATTTGTCGTTATAAATTCTTCTTCGTTAAACGCATCACCAAAACGAGCCCTCGCTTTTTCAATTTCTTTTTTGGCTTTTATATTTAATTTTTCAGCATAGTCTTCAACTAAAACGTCTGCTCTGTATCTTTTTTTGGAATCCTTATTATCAATTAACGGATCATTGAAGGCATCAACGTGGCCTGAAGCTTTCCAGGTTGTTGGATGCATTAATATTGCAGCATCTAATCCTACAATATTCTCATTCATCTGAACCATTGATTTCCACCAATATTCACGGATATTCTTTTTTAACTCTACGCCGTTTTGTGCATAATCATATACTGCACTCAGTCCATCGTATACTTCGCTTGACGGGAAAATAAATCCGTACTCTTTTGCGTGCGAAACCACATTCTTAAATATATCTTCTTGTTTTGCCATAGTGGTGCAAAAATATAAAAAGTGCGTTTAAAAAAAAGAAAAAAAGTTGAAGATTGACCCTTGATTATTAAATTTTTAGAAATAAATACTGGTTTTTCTATTTTTCTCAAAAAAAACCTTAAGTCTTATTTCAATACCTAATCATTTTTCTGTTTTAAAAAAAGGAAATCAAAATCATAATCCGGAAAACAATTTGAGCATTAAAATATCTTTTTAAAGAAAAAACAATCATTCTTTACTTTTCATCTCTTTTATCTTACATTTATGCAAAAAAAATTTCTAATAATGTTTGAATCTCTAAAGAATCTCTTTTTTCCTAAAGTTTGTGGTGGATGCCATACCATTTTAATAACCAATGAAACCGTTTTATGCACCAGTTGCCGTCATGAAATGCCATTGACACAATATCATTTAGATTCTAATAATGAAGCAGTCAAGAAGTTTTATGGCAAAATTGAAATTGAACATGCATCGGCTTTTTTATATTTCAACAAAAAGGGAATCGTCCAGGAACTGATTCATAATCTGAAATATAAGGGATATGAAGAAATAGGAACGGTTCTGGGAAACTGGTATGTAGAAGATTTAAAATACATTAAACCTAAAACTCCTTTTGATGCCGTAATTCCTGTTCCGCTGCACCGAAAGAAATTTAAGGAACGTGGCTACAATCAGGTTACTACTTTTGGCACTGCTTTATCTGAAGGATTGAATATCGTTTATAATGATACTGTGTTGTTTAGGAAGAAATACTCTAAAACACAATCCAAGAAGAATTTATTAGGACGATCAGAAGGAATAGAAAACGTTTTTGATGTCCATTTTTCAGAAGAAAACCACAACAAACATTTTCTACTTGTTGACGATGTTCTCACTACAGGCGCCACACTTGAAGCCTGCTCCCGTGCATTACTCAAAATTCCGGGAGCAAGAATTAGTATCGTTTGTATGGCAATGGCCAACTCTTAAATTTAATTCACAATTACTTTTTTGACAATTTTTTTGTCTCCGTTAATTATCGTTACCAAATACAATCCGGAAGATGATTTTTGCAATTGAATATTTTGAATAAAATACGGTGTTTTATTAAAAGTCCGATCATACATTTTTTGACCCAGAATATCATGCACCATCACATTTACATCTTTAGAAGGATCACATGCGAATTCTATACTAAAATTGCCCTGGTTTGGATTTGGATATAATGCAAAATCTACACCTTCAAATTCAGAATCGTCCAAAGCAAACGTTTGACTGCAAATATTGAGTGATACCGAATTTATAGTTCCAAAACGTCCTGAAACTGCATCACGAACTTCAAATGACCAGACTCCCTGCGGATTTTGTCCATTAAAAATACTTAATGATTCGGATGGAAAAACAATTTGAGTCGTTGTTCTAGAACAATCTATAGCAGCTCCGGAATCATCAAATCCAAGTATGAGTGTGGAGTTGGCAGCACTGCAATCCTTATCAAACAATTTTACAACCGTTGCCTGTGGATTTACTATTTGGATTTCTAAATCTGAAAACCTTTCATGTGTTACATTTACAGTTATGTTTACATCAGAAATTATTCCTGTGGAAGCCGGTACACTTAACGTTTTTTTTGTTAAAGAGGATCCAAATGGTATACTGTATGAACTGCCAAAACTATAAGAATTACATGTTGTTACTGATGTATATCCTATGGCAAAAGGACTTGTATTTAAAGCATAATAAATATTAGAAACCGGCTCAATTAACAGCCTGCAATTTGTAGCTGTAAGGTCTGAAGGAGCTGTTATAGTCTCCGAACCATCGTTTGGCGTGTTGGAAACCAGAACTATTGGAAAAGTCAAACCTCCGTCTGTAGATAATTTAATATTTACATTATTAGAACCCGGTAATGTATGGGTATTATTCACATTCCAGGTTATCGACTGGAAAGAACCTTTTTGCCAGCCAATATCATTTTTACTTTGCGAAGTTACTGCAAACGGGCCAACTGTCGAATTTACTGTAACAACCATATCATCTGTATTAGTCTGAGGAATGTCCAAAAGGGCATTATCCCTTGCCGTAAGCGAAAAATGCAAGCTTCTTGCTACTGATGAAACCGATTCCCACGTTGTAGTTAATTTATTTTGAAGAACCGTACTTAAAGCTGGCATGTATCGAACGGAGGAATTAGTCGGAGGTAGAGAACGAAATAAGGGCCCATCAGGTTTGGCAGGATAAGCGATACTATTGTTTCCTGATGCCGAAGTGGCACTATCATTTTGCTCCCAGCAATACGTAAGAGTATCACCATCCGGATCTGACCCTGTTCCGGCTAACATAAACGGAGTATTAAATGGAATCGTATAGTCTAAACCAGCACTTATAGCTGGCGGATTATTAATTATGGCAGCACTGACCGGACATGTTTTAGTAGCGAGATTATTCTGGATTTCTAAGATACTCGAATATGCAAAGTAATCATCAGAATTATCCTGAATATCATAATCATTTGTTACACCGGCATATCCCATAATAGTTGAACCACTGCCAGGTTCAACATTTACGCCTGTTCCTTCAATAGCATAAGAAAAAGTATGGCTTCCTCCTAATTGGTGCCCCATTTCATGAGCTACATAGTCGATATCAAATGTATCTCCCTGTGGGATTGCATTTGAGGGTGAGGTAAAAGCACTCCCTTTTGCTTCCTCATCATTCAATGAAACGGGGTTCTTACATACACATCCAATGCAACCGGCATCTCCACCTCCTCCAGAACGTCCAAATAAATGCCCGATATCATAACCGCTATTTCCAATAACTGTAGTTAACGTTTGCTGCACCTCTAAATTCCATGCACCTCCGGCACCTGCACCTGCATTCGAATATGGATCTGTTGTTCCGTCAGTATAAATAACATCTAAATTATTTGCAATAATCTTTAATTCTACTGCCAAATCTCTTTTAAAAATTCCGTTAACCCTTGTCATCGTTGCATTCATTCCTGCTAAAGCTCCTTCTTTTGTTCCTCCAAAAAAATCAGCATATTCACCTGTACACGATAATGCCAGTCGTAAGGTTTTGAATGTTTTAGCATTAGATGCTGTTTTAGCTGTTTTTCCGGAAATAGTATGAGACTTATCGTCTTTAGTTTTACAAATCAGTGATTTTGAAGTGTCCTTGTTACTTGAAGTAAACAATACATATTCTGATTTGTTTTCCGGATTTTGCTCAATAAATTCAGATGCCTTGTCAGAACGAAGTACCATGGTCTGTACTCCAATTGGGGCAACACTAAAATGAATTTTCGCTGTTTTATCATCCAGCCCAGTCCCTACATACGCTCTGATTTCCGGATATTTTGCCTGCAATTCCGGTTCAAAATTAGAAGATTCCCAAACCAGGAATCTTTCTAAAACCCCATCGGCATTTGGAATTGTGATTTCTGAGGTTGAATTTCCTGACGATTTACTTGTTGAAGATGCAATTTTTTGGGTCAAAAGACTTTCATTCAACTTATAATATAACTTATCCTGATTAGAAATGCTTCCTGTTTTTTTGGCTGAAACCGATTTAACCTTCTCCCAAAGAACATTGTTTTGAGCATGAATAGTGGTACAACAAAAAATAAAGAGCAAAATAAGTAGCTGTTTTTTCATAATCAAAAAAGTTGTTAAGGAATCAAAATTAAATTAATTAAGTTAAATTCTTATCTATTATCAACAGATATTTATTTGACATCGACTAATTAGTCTTTTTTCACAAAAACTAACCTAATCAAATTAAAAAATCAATTCAGGTTTTTATCAGATTTAAAATAGATAGTATAAATTTGCAGCATCTTAAACTATTTGCTTTGAAGCTCTTTCACTCTATAAACGATTTTCAGTCAGCCAGGAAAACTATTTTGACTCTTGGAACCTTTGATGGTGTACATATTGGTCATAAAAAAATTCTTGAAAGGCTCAATCAAAATACTGAAAATGGCAAATACGAAAGTCTGGTCCTTACCTTTTTTCCACATCCGAGAATGGTCCTACAGGAAAAATCAGAAATTAAACTTTTAAATACAATTCCGGAAAAATCGAAACTTCTGGAAGCATCGGGAATCGAAAATCTTGTCATTCATCCGTTTAACGAAAACTTTTCAAGATTAACTGCCGAAGAGTTTGTACATTCCATATTAGTAGATCAATTTCATATTCATAAAATAATTATTGGCCACGATCATCGTTTTGGAAGAAACAGAACCGCTAATATTGACCATTTAATTGCTTTTGGTGCTGAATATGGTTTTGAGGTTGAACAAATTTCTGCTCAGGAAATTCAGGATGTTTCGGTAAGCTCTACCAAAATCAGGAAAGCATTGCAGGACGGTAATATGGCTTTAGCCAATGAGTATCTGGGATATGCTTATTTTTTAACCGGCGAAGTCGTAAAAGGAAAACAATTAGGGAGAACAATTGGTTTTCCGACGGCCAATATTCAAATTGAAGAAGATTATAAACTGATTCCGAAAAACGGCGTATATGTTGTCAAGACTTTTATTAGTCAAAAAGAAGTTTTCGGAATGATGAATATTGGGTTCAACCCAACAGTAAATGGCCAAAAACAAACTATAGAAGTTAACCTTTTTGATTTTGATGCTGAAATTTATGGTCAAAAACTTGAAATTTCCCTGTTAAAATATCTTCGCGAAGAACAGAAATTTGATTCAGTTGATTTGCTAAAAGAACAGTTGAATCTGGATAAAAAAACCGCATTGGAATTTGTTGGACAACTGTAAAAAGTTCAGAAATATACTTGCCACTTCTGTTATTATCACTTTAATGATCATATTTATACCAGAATAAAAATTATAGTCAATTAATTTTTCAAAATAAAAAGAACTATTACCCCTCTACAATCATAAAAAGTATAATTCTATGATTTTAGGGTGTTTCTTTTTTGAAAATAACTGCCAAATATTCATTTACAAAAATCAGCATTGGTTGATTAGAACAATTTAACTACTTTTGAAGCTTCAAAAACAATGTATCAATGAGCATTACAAAACACAACTGGACCAAAGACGAGATAATCGCCATATATAATAAACCTATGATGGATTTGTTGTATGAAGCAGCAACAATTCACAGACAAAAACATGATCCGAACGTAGTTCAGGTATCCACTTTACTTTCTATCAAAACCGGAGGCTGTCCTGAAGATTGCGGTTACTGCCCACAGGCAGCACGTTACAATACAGGCGTTGAAGGAAATGATTTAATGAGTGTAAGCCAGGTAAAAGCCCAGGCTTTGCGTGCAAAATCAAGTGGATCGTCCCGTGTTTGCATGGGAGCTGCATGGAGAAACGTAAAAGATGGTGAAGAATTCGATCAGGTATTGGAAATGGTTCGTACCATCAACAAACTGGATATGGAAGTTTGCTGTACTTTGGGTATGATTACCGAAAACCAGGCGCAGCGCCTTGCCGAAGCAGGTTTATATGCCTACAACCACAACTTAGATACTTCTGAAGATTATTATAAAGATGTTATTTCTACACGTGCTTTTGAAGACCGTTTAGAAACTATCGAAAATGTTCGTAAAACCAATGTTACGGTTTGCAGCGGAGGAATTATCGGAATGGGAGAAAGCATCGAAGACAGAGCGGGAATGCTGGTTGCGCTTTCAACTTTGAATCCACAACCTGAATCAGTGCCAATTAATGCTTTGGTCGCTGTTGAAGGCACTCCGATGGAAGAAGAAAAACCAGTTGAAATCTGGGAAATGATCCGTATGGTGGCTACTACCAGAATTGTGATGCCTGACACGCAAGTACGTTTATCTGCCGGAAGAACCAATATGAGCCGTGAAGGTCAGGCGATGTGTTTCTTTGCAGGGGCAAATTCTATTTTTGCAGGAGATAAACTGCTTACTACTCCAAACCCGGATGTACATGAAGACATGAAAATGTTTGAGATGTTAGGATTAAATCCGCAAAAACCTTTCACAAAAGTATCACAGCCTAAAACAGTTGAAGCAGAAGATTCTCAATTTGCTCCTCTGGGAGAAAAACCAAAATGGTCAAGACCAGGACATACTATTGAAAGAAACCTTGAGGCTTCGATTAAGTCAAAAATTTAATTTATAGAGTTAATAAATCTCCGTAGATAATTTTAAATTGCTTCTTTGACTTAAACGTCAGAAGCAATTTTTTTATTTAAGAAGATGAAGTTAAAACAAATCGAAAGGGTAAAAAAAATCTCAAAATCTGATTTTATTTCCCAATATGTAAAAAAACAAATCCCTGTTGTTATTGAAGAGCTGACGGAAGACTGGCCGGCTTATGAAAAATGGAAATTATCCTATATTAAAGAAATAGCGGGTGATAAAACTGTTCCCTTATATGATGACAGGCCTGTAAACCACGAAGATGGTTTTAATGAAGCACATACTTCAATGAAGATGACTGATTACATTAACCTTCTTGAAGAAAAACCCACTAATTATCGTATTTTTCTTTACAACTTAATGAAAGATGTTCCCGTCTTGAAAAATGATTTTTTGTGGCCGGATATTGGCTTAAAATTAGTCAAACAAATGCCAATGCTCTTTTTTGGCGGAGAAAATTCAAGAGTGTTTATGCATTACGACATTGACTACTCGAATATTCTTCATTTCCATTTTCATGGAGAAAAACAATGTATGATTTTCCCGCCTGATCAGTCAAAATATATGTACAAAGTACCTCATGCCTTAATCTCGAGGGAAGATATTGATTTTGACAATCCTGATTATGAAAAATTTCCTGCCTTAAAAAATGCTGAAGGATATATTACAAATCTAAAACACGGCGAAATGTTATATATGCCTGAAGGTTATTGGCATTATATGAAATATCTGACTCCGGGATTTTCAATGAGTCTGCGCTCTTTCCCAAAAAATATTGCCAATTTATCAAAAGCAGCATATAATGTTTTTATCATGCGGCATTTTGATATTTTGATGCGTAAATTCAAGGGCCAAAAATGGATTGATTATAAAAATGAAAAGGCTATTCAAAATACACATGAAAATTTATTGAAGAAGGCTTCTTAAAAAATGACTTTTTTTGTTTCCAAACCATTATTTTGAGTTGTAATTTTGAAGACCCAAACCTGGTTTTTTGGTTTTAGACTGGAAATTATCATTGAATTTTGATTGGATTTTTGTTCTAAAACCAATTTACCTAATATATCAAAAACCTGAACTTTTTGAATAGCAGAATCTTCTGATTCTACAACTAATTGTGCGCTCTTTTGGTAAATTACGAGCTTATTTTTACTTCGTGTAATTTCATTTACATGCAATTTTTTATTAGTAAATTTCAAAACATAACGATTTTTAAAAATTCCTTTTTCGGTTGAAAACGTATAGGGTCCTTTTTTCAAATCATGCAAAATCATTTTGTCTTTATCTTCAAGATAAACCGATTGGCTTGTAAAATTTTCATCAAAATGGTCGATACTTATGGTAAAATTCCCATTGATTTCTGTTTTGTATCCTAGTACGACTTCGTCTGAATCCTGAAAAGGATATTCCCTGCCCTGAATTGTCCAGTTTTTTTCTGCATTAAAACTATAAAAATCAATATACTTATTTCCGTTGAATGACTCTCCGTCAAAAGATAAGTCGTAACCATTCGTAGCGCCTTCGATATAACCTATTAGAAGCTGTTTAAAAGCATTTTCTTTATTTGTGAGATTAAGCCAGATCCTGTTTTTTTCTACATTTTTCTTTTTTTCGGTAATTTTAGCCGGTTTGAAAAAAGATGAATTTTCCATTGTAATTCGCATACTATTTTCAAATTTCACTTCTCCGACAGCTCTACTTTGAACAAAAAAAGATTGTGCTGAACCAATTTTTCCGTCCGGTGAAGTTTCATTTTCACCAGAAGCCAGTGCAGACCTCGTTCCAACCCCTCCCAACAGGTTATAAACTGCATAATCATCTGAAGCATATTTGTTATTAATAAAGGCTGTATTATGAGTCCAGAAATAAAGAGTTCCTTTGATAACAGCTGAATTGTCTGTTAAAAATAAATCCGCATCAAGAGCTGAAGGATATGGATTTCCAACTAAATTAAAACTATCTGCATTGCCAATTGTCGTTTTTATTTTTCCGTTAATCGGAATTCCTTTAAAAGTGGCTTCATATTTTTCAGGCACTGTAACTGAGAAGTTCTGAGGTCCGCGAATAATATATCCTTTTCCTGAACTCATAATTGTTAATGGAATTTCCTCTTTCCAATAATTAACATCAGTATCAAAAGAGAAAAATTTATCTGACAATGTAGTTGGAGAAACATCTACCAGCTTATGGTTTTCAACAGGAGAAGACCAATACGTATAATCAAATTTTCGAATAGGAGTTGTTTTTCGCTTTACATGGATAATTCCTGTATTTATCATTTCATTATCTGATTGATACAACGAAGCAGTATCTTCTAAAATTAATGTTCCGGCACCTGTATAATTGAAACTTAACCCTAAAGTTTGTCCATTTGAAACTGTCACTGCCTTACCCGGGTCTATGCTACAGCAACAAGCATTTGCTGAAACTGAAATCAAATAATCTTCTTCAAAAGTCAATTCTTTTCCGCCTGACGGAAATCCGTTTGACCAATTTGCTCCATTCCATTTTGTACTGTTATTGCATAATTTTAATTGGGCAATCCTGTGTTTGGCTACTCCTGAAACCGAATTAAAATTACCCCCAATTATCAGTTTATAATCAGCAGTAAATCCCATTGTGTACAAAGTGCTATTAAGACTTACTGAAAATGAGGGGTCAAAAACACCATTTGCGGACAAACGCAATAAACGTAAAGAAGCTGTCCCATTGTAATTTCCGGAAAAAGCACCACCAACTAAAATCCTGTCATCAGGCTGCACCAAAATACTTCGGACATCCCCATTGCTAAAACCGGTTCCTGTGTAAAAAGTAGTATCTAAACTTCCGTTAGAATTCAATCGTAATATTCGTTTATTCGAAACACCATTATAATTTAAGAAAGAACCGCCTATAATAATTTTTCCGTCAGATTGCAGATCAAGTGCATATACATTTTTATCGAATCCGATACCCACATCAAAACTATTGTCTGTAGTTCCATCCGAATTCAATCTTATTAATCTGGAATATACTATTCCGTTAAACATATCAAATCGTCCTCCTAAGATAATTTTCCCGTCAGGTTGGACTATCATTGCGTCAATAGTTGAATCGGCTCCTAAACCTGCGTTAAAATTACTATCAATTGTTCCGTCCTGCATTATTCTCATTATGCGTCCTATTGTAACACCATTATATTTTGTAAAACTTCCCGCTGCAAGAATCTTTTGGTCTGATTGAATAGCCACAGCAAACACCTGACCATTAAAACCGCTTCCGGAGGCAAAACTGTTGTCTAAACTTCCATCAGGTAAAATCCGCGCAATGCGATTATTAATAGTATTGTTATAGGTCGTAAAACTTCCTGCTATAATCATTTTACCATCTAATTGTTGTGCCGCTGTTTTTATCGTATTATTAGCTCCTGCCTGAGCCGAATTAAAAGTAAAATCCAATTCGCCGTTTGGTAAAATACGGGCAATTTTTGAAGAAGAAGTTCCGTTAAACTTTGAAAAATTGCCAAAAACCATTGTTCTGCTATCAGGCAATGACAATACTTTTAAAACCGAATTATCAAATCCAACTCCAGCCGACAGATAACTAATGTCATGTATTCCGTTTGCATCAATTTTAGCCAGTTTACCCTGATTTTGAGAATCAAAAACCGAAAAAGAACCGCCAATGTACCAAGAACCATCAACTGAATTTGCTAAGGCATATACCGATGCAGAACCTGGACCACTCCCTATCGCAAAGTCAGGTTTGATTGTTCCGTCAGGATTTAAAAGCATTAATCTGTTTACATCAGCTCCATTATACAAATCTGTAAAGGAACCACCTAGCATAATATTTCCTGAAGCATCTGTTTTTATACTATACACAATACCATTATTCAAACCTGTCCCTGATAAAAAAGCAGAATCAATGGTTCCATCAGTATTTAATCGAATAATTCTGTTTGCCGCTATTCCGTTATAATTTGTAAACTCTCCTCCCAAAATAATTTTTCCGTCTGGCTGCAAAGCCATCGCATGGATATCGTTATCAAACCCAGTTCCAACACTAAAGGTAATATCTGTACTTCCATCAGGATTTAAACGAACTATTTTATTAATATCGATACCATTAAACTTTATGAAGTTGCCTGCCAAAATAATTTTCCCGTCTGGCTGAATTTGAACGCAATTTACATTTGTAGGAGCACCGGAACCGCTTAAAAAGCTGGTGTCTAAATTTCCATCTGGCAAAATTCTGGCAATCTTGTTCGTTGAAATACCATTATAGTTCGTAAAACTTCCAATAATTATGATTTTTCCATCAGATTGCTGCACAATCTGATTTATAATCCCTGTCCCCGCTGCCAATGAAGTATCAAAAGCAGTATCGTGTGATCCATCATTATTTAAACGAATCAGCCTGCCTGCGGCAACTCCATTATAACTGGTAAAATTTCCTCCAAGAATAATTTTACCGTCAGTCTGAATATAAGAAGAATATACTTTTCCGTTAAAACCAGAACCTGTATCAAAGTCTTCGTCTACAGTCCCATCTGGTTTTAATCTTGTTAAATAGGAAAGCAGTTTTCCGTTAAAACTCAAAAAATCACCTCCAACAATCAAGCTGCCATTTGTTTGCATCGATAAGGTTCTGACTACATTATTGAATCCATCACCATTAAGACCATCATCATAAGTATTAAAAGTAACATCTAATTTTCCCTGTTGGGCATTATTATGAAAAGATAAAAAGCAGAAAAGAGTGATGTACAAAAAGTGTAATTTGGATTTCAAAATATATGGTGTTTGGGTTAAAATCATCTTCTTGTTTTAATTAATAAGAATTTACATGCAATCTATAATTATACTTATCCTGCTACAATACCCACATTTAGTGATTTTCAGAAAATCTTAAAACAAAAAAATCCGATAACTTTCGCTATCGGATTTTTGATTCATTGTTCTTTATTT
>NZ_CAMLDD010000010.1 GCF_946478785.1 uncultured Flavobacterium sp. | reverse complement strand
TGAAGGTTCCTGCCTTTGTGGCAAAAGTATAGTTCCCCGCTGTCAGTTCATTTATAGTACCGGTTTGCTTGTCTTCCAGATAAACTCTTTGGGTGGACAGATTCCCATCGGCCTTGTCGATTGCAATGGTAAAATCTCCCGCAATGGCAGAACGGTAGCCCAAAGGAACGACATCTGTATCGGTAAATGGCAAGCCACGTCCCTGGATGGTCAGGTTATCTGCTGCATTGACACTGTAAAAATCAGCGTAACTGTTGCCGTCGAAAGTCAATCCATCAAAAATTTTATCATAAGTGTTAGTTGCACCCTCAATGTAACCAATCAGGGTTTGTTTATAAAGGCCTCCTGCATTGGTCATATTAAGCCACAATCGGTGTTTCTCCAGTCCGGCTGATCTGGATGTTCTGCCGGGTTTGAAAAACTGACCGTTGTGGGTTCCGCCATAGCGCATGGAATTGGTAAATTCAACGTTGCCAGAACCATCTTCTGCACTGGCAAAAAAGGACTGACCAGCAGCTATGTAACCTTCCGGTATCTCTGTATTAGCACCCGGACTCAGGGCTGGCCTTGTAGCAGTTCCACCCGTTAAATTATAGCTCGCATAATCGTCCGAAACATAAGCAAGCCTTGAATCAACTATCTTAATAGCTGTATTGTGGGTCCAAAGGTAGACTGTCCCTCCTAAAATACCTCTATTATGAACATTACTGTATAAAAAATCATCTGCGTGAATAGCTGAAGGATAAGGATTGCCGATCAGGTAATATTGATCTTTCTCCAAATACTGACTACTGGTAATGTTTCCATTATTGGGCCTGCCTATAAACTCAACCTGCTGAGTATAACTGCTTCCCGTCCAATAATCTTTGCCATTTGGATATACTGAATTGGGCTTAGGCACACGAATGATATAACCGATTCCTGGCTCCATAACACTCGAACCTAACTCCTCCTGCCAGCCAGTACCTGTATATGACAAATATTTGTCCCAAAGTGTATTGGGCGAAAAATTATTAAAAGTCTGACCCTCTACCGGAGACGACCAATACGTGTAATCGAAATTCTTCATCGGCTGCGAATTTCGTTTGTAGATAATAGAACCAATGTTGTTATTTAAATCATTAATTTGAACCAAACTAGCATTGTTTTCAAAAGTTAAAGTACCTCCGTTAACTGTTACTGCGTTGGT
Source organism: uncultured Flavobacterium sp. (assembly GCF_946478785.1). The sequence continues at coordinate 171,548 of NZ_CAMLDD010000010.1, read as the reverse complement.
AATATTTAGAGTTCTGCCAGCACTTACTCTAACATTCCCTGAATTTACGGTACAGCTACAAGCAGTCAAATCACTTGAAACTGTATAATTGCCCTCAAAAATAATACTGTCATCTGCTACTGGCAGAGTGGTGTCATTCGTTTTTGACCATTTTGTTCCATCCCAGGTATTTGCTGCCTGAGTTAAATTTATTGTTGAAGGATCCGAAGTACAATTACCTTCATTAACTGTAAAAGTGTAAGTACCCGCAGCTAATCCATTAATCGTATAACTTGTTGTATTGGCAGTAGTATTGCTATAATTTGTCGTTGCAGCTCCCGTTTGATTTATTGTCCAATTTCCTGCAGGCAAATTATTTAAAACTATACTACCTGTAGAAACGGTACAAGTAGGATTTGTTATGATGCCAAAAGTTGGAGCATTAAAAGCATCGATATTAATTCTGCTTTCTATAGAAGTCTTTGCACAATTTCCGTTTTGTAATATAACCTGATAGGTTCTAAAAGCACCCAAAAATGCCGCTGGTGTGTATGAAGTCTGACCCGCTGTACCTGGAATATCATGCCATGTAGCGTTATTAAGATCGTCGCTGTATTGCCATTTTAAAACTACTGAAGAATCAGGATAAATTGAATTACCTGCATCATTTCTTAAGGTTAGAGTTGGCAATGAATTTCCTTTACAAATATGTGCTCCGCCAATTACCCTTCCTCTGTCTATAACAGTTACATTTGTAGTATAAATTGCTGGCGAAGCGCCGTTACAACCATTTGAATTATTGTAATTTACTGTAACCGTTTTAGACCCTCCTGTTATCCATTCAATCACAATATCATGATTGGTACTTGCCCCTCTTGCAATAAGTCTATAATCTGTATTAAGAACACCGGAAACTGTCCACACATAATTTGAAAACCCTGACTGAGTAGCGTAGGTCATATGTTGATCTGCACAAGTCTGAGCCTGAGCGACTGTTGTGAATGATGGTGTTGGTCTTGGGTTTACTGTAATTGCATAATTTGCTGACACAGTCCCATTTCCACAAGTATTAACACCGTAAACAGTAAGATTTCCCGAAGTAGCACTGGAGGAAAAAGTTATTGTTGGTATATTTGTTGTTTCATTGGTAATTGTTGCTCCTGTTCCTGAGTATGACCATGCATAACTTACAGCATTAGTAATTAATGGAACCGAATATCCAATGTTTGATTGCCCTTGACAAACTGCTGCCGTCCCTATAATTGTCCCTGCTGCGGATGGAGCAACACAAGCAAATATTTCATCAGCACCCATATATGGAATTGTTGCTGCACGTGGATTCAAATCAATATCTGTTGTAATACCTGAAATAGGTGTTCCTGCTTTTAAAGGACTGTTTGCTATCACATCTTGCAAGTGAAAGTCTGTTGGAATTACAGATGAAACAAAAATTGGCAGTTTTATTATTGATGCCGCATCTTTGTTTACTAAATCTGTTTTCCAATCAGAAAAACCAGTAGTTCCAGTATATGATGTTCCTCCTAATCGATTAGAAAAATTACCACTAGCATTAGTGACATAATAGGCATTATTACTGATATTGTTAATATTTGAAACTCCAACACTATTACTAGTAAAAACACCATATTGTGTATTAGGTTGAGTGTTATAAAAAATATTATTCCTTATGTTAAAAGTTGTGCCTCCTTCAAGATATAAACATGATGTTAATCCTCCTGCTCCAGAATGGTTCATTACAACGGTGTTGTAATATAAATTAGTTGTGCCTCCTGATTTAACATATATTCCAAAACCTTTATAATAATAATTCCAATCATTACTATCTGTTGCACCACTATAAATTTTACTAATTATATTATTTGAAACAGTAACTGTCGTTCCGGTATTAGTATTTAAAAATATACCTGCTATGGCACCATCACTAGCATAATTAATATTAGTAACATCATCTATTGTATTTCCATCTATTACCCCAGAACTTTCACCTAAAACACATATACCCGCCGTTTGATATGCTGGCGTATTACCTGCATTAGTATATCTTAAAACTCCTGAAATAATATTATTTGAAATTGTAAAATTAGTAGAATTCAACACATATATACCTCTGGATAATTTATCAACATCAGCAGTTCCCCCTGTCATTTTATTATTTTGTATGCTCCAGTCAACAGACCGCTTAGAAACATCACTATCGTCATTAATGTGAACACCTTCTTTAACATTTATAAATTCATTATTTATTATCGATATTTTAGAATTTGCAGCTGTAGAAGAACCATAAGCAATTGTATTACTGCTACCAATTAAGTTATTTCCAGAATAAACAGCAGCTAATAAATTGTTTTGATCTGTACGATTACTAAATTTCAGCTTACTGTTTTTTATAATAATATTTGAAGACGGAATAGCTGAATTACTTGCAATCCAAATTATACTTCTAAAAAGATAATTTAAATCGTCATTATTAATTAATTCTAAGTTTTTAGTTGGTAAAGTTGAATTACTTCCATCAATTATAATATTTTTAGTTCCATTGAATAAAAATACTGCTGGTACACCTGTACTCCCATTAAGTTTATTCACTATAATCTTAATCTCCCTATTAACATTCGGTTTAATTGTTACTGTATTTGTAGTACTCGATCCATCAAATTGATTAATAGTAATTTGAGAAGTTAAAGTCTGATCTTCATCTATTAAAAATTTAACTGGTCCTGATACTCCAACGCCATTTAATCTGTTTACCGCAGCAGTAATATTTGGAAAATCTGCTCCGGCAGCACTACCTATGATATAGGTTCCGTTAAGAGGCGCCAGTTTATAACCCGTAAATTTAAGGCTGTTTGCCAATATTCCCCATCCAATATCTCCATTCCAACTATTTCCTCCTTTAGCATAAAAACGAATAATTAATTTTTGATTAGGATTTAATGATTGGTTTATTTGAACATTTTTAGAATTATTTGATGAAATTGATTCTTCAGGTATTAAAGTAGTACTCTGATTGTAAAAATCACCAAGGGTAGATCCATTTTCAGATATAAAATATTTAGCCGTGTAATTTGAAGGCCCATTATTTCCACTATTTGTAATTCTTGCTTGTTGAAATAATAAACTTGAGATCCATATTACATTACCTGCAGTAGGAGATATAGAAAGCTCAAAATATCTATAATCATAAAAATCATTACCATCTCCCCATCCTCCCACTAATACTCCTGAGCTATTATAAGTTGTACTCTGAGTTGTTGCAAAACTACCATTGCCTGGTGTTACGTAAGTTTGGTTTGCAGTCATGTCACCATTCGAAGTTAAAGACCAACTAGCTAAATCAACAACAGTCTGCCCAAAACCCAAAAAAGGCAATAAAACCAAAACAAGTAAAATTCTTTTCATAAAATAATTTTTAGTCATAGAAGACTTTCATTTCCCTATTAATATTTTTAATATGCTCAATAACATTCCAACTTAAAATCTATTTCTTTTAGATTCTTATATCTACCTTACCTACGTAAAAACACCTGTAACGGTTTTTAATTTTTAATAGATTTTTCCATTAAATTATGAAGCAAAATTAGCTTGTAAATTCAGGCTTTTTATGAATTTTAAGCTCTTTTAGATGAAAAGCATTATTAGTCGATGAGCGACATATTTAGAAATAAAAAAGTAAGAATTATATGTGATTACTTACAATAAAAAATAATTAGAAGCCAATTTATTTAAAGTAAATATTTCATAAAACAACTGATTATCAATCTTCAACATTTTATAAAAAAACAAATAAAATTTTTCCTTATTAATACTGAAAAAGCTTTTAGCGTTTTTTAACTTTTTAACTTTTACCATTTGAAAAAGACCTTTGTATCTTTGGACTTATTTAAGCTAAAAACTTATTTTTCACTTAGCACCTTAGAACCTTAATAAACATGAAATACACAACTTTACCCAATACCGATATAAAAGTGAGCAAAATCTGTTTGGGCACTATGACTTTTGGTGAACAAAATTCAGAAGCAGACGGTCACCAGCAAATGGATTATGCTTTAGAAAAAGGTGTTAATTTTTTTGATACTGCCGAGATGTATTCGGTTCCGGCTCGTGAAGAAACCTATGGAAGCACAGAGAAAATTATTGGTACATGGTTCAAAAAAACAGGCAATCGCGACAAGATAGTTCTGGCTTCTAAAATTGCCGGACCAAATCCAAATTTTACCTACATGCGCGAAAAAGGAGACTTCTCTCCTGCAAGTGTAAAATATGCTTTAGAAAACAGTTTAAAACGCCTGCAGACAGATTATATCGATTTGTATCAGCTGCATTGGCCGGAACGTAAAACAAATAATTTTGGACAACGGGCTTTTAATGGCTATGAGGATGCTTGGGAAGATAATTTCAGGGAAGTCCTTGAAACTTTTGATGGTTTGATTAAGGAAGGTAAAATCAAACATCTTGGGGTTTCAAACGAAAATGCCTGGGGAATGATGCGTTTTCTTGAAGAAAGCAAATACCAGAATTTACCGAGAATCAAAACGGTTCAGAATCCGTATAATTTATTGAATCGCCTATTCGAAGTAGGTTCATCTGAAGTTTCTATTCATGAAAACGTTGGATTACTAGCCTATTCTCCTTTAGCCTTTGGAGTTTTGACAGGCAAGTTTTTAACGGGTGAATATTTGCCAAATGCCAGAATCAATCTTTTTCCGCAATACAAACGCTATAACAGCGAAGAAAGCACTCAGGCAACACGTTTATATCAGCAAATTGCTCATAAACACGGATTGACTTTGACCGAATTAGCTCTCGGCTTTGTGTTGCAACAGCCTTTTGTAACCAGTGCTATTATTGGAGCAACTACAATGGAGCAACTGAAAGAAAATATTGCAACTATTGATATTACACTTTCAAAAGAAATCTTAGCCGAAATTGAAGAAGTTCAGACTATTATTCCGGATCCTGCCCCTTAAACTAGAATTTCACTAAAAACACAAAATCCCGATAACTTCCAAGTCATCGGGATTTATATTTTCAGTATTGTTTCAGTAGTACATCACAAGAATGATTTTCTTTTTTGAGTTATCGATCAGTTTTTCCATAACTCCAAAAAACTTTTCATTCACCATCGGGCAGCCCAAACTGTTGCAAATTGGATAAGCCTGTTCTTCAAAAGGGACACCATAATATTTATGAAGCACAATATTTCGATCAAAAGCATTGCTATTTGTTTTGTCCAAACCATATAATTTATAAGCTTTTCCAAAACTTCCGGAATAAGAACCTCCAATAGCATATTTGCCTAAAGAGCTGCAATTTGAATTTTTTACATTACTGAATTTCAGTTTTCCCAAAATCCCGGTTTCAGAGCCGGAACCATGTCCTACCAAACCTTTATCCAGTAATTTGCTATGTTTTAAATTGTATATAAAAAACCGATTTTTCCCTGATTCAATCTTCATATCTAAAAAGAAAGCTACATCTGAATTGTATTTCGAAGATTCCCCCAAAAATCTCCGAATCTCAGCTATCTCACTTTTTAGTTTCTCTTCATAGGAATAAACCGGTTTTGAATACGTATTTGTTAACGGCTTTTCGTTGTTATTTCTGCATGCAAAACTCACGCCAAAAATTCCAATTAAAAGCAGGAATGAAATATTATTTTTCATGTTTTACAGATTGATTTCAGAAAACTTTTATTTTTCAACCGTATAGCCTTTCACTTTAGCAAAACCAACTATTGATGTATTGATAGCATTCCCCAAATCATCCTGCTTTTGGTTTTCTTAGATTCAGCGTCAATGTATTCCTGACGCTTTTTAGCCAATACACTAATTTCTTTTTGAATCGTTTCTCTTTCTTTTGTTTTTTCTTCCACTATTTTTTGAAGTTCAGCAGTCGATTTGCTTTGAAGTTCCGTTGGCAATTCTTCTTTTTTTATTTTTGAAATGGCACTTTTATCATCTTTTACCTTGTCGACTAAATCCCAGCTTTCATTTTTATAAACAGCTTTTGATTTACTTACCGCACGGTCCGTATAGTTAGCATTTGAAACTTTTTTTGCATTTTGATCCTGCATCACCTGATTCCTTTTTTTCTCATGTCCCTTTGAACCGTAATTGATATAGGTTTTGTTTATTTTTTCATCACATTTTGAAATTTCATCATCATACGGAGTAGCGATATATTGTACAGCCTGATTGGAATCGATATTGAAATATTTGCCTTTTCCGTAATCTGCACCATCTTTCCAATGAATGTTGATACCTTCTGTTTTATTACCGCAAAAAATAGTATTCACATAAATATCATTTTTTAAAGCGTTGCTGATCGCTTCTTTATAATTAATAGTTCCCTGATCAAATCCTTCATTTCCGGCAATGTAAATCAGTTTCATACTGTTGTTCTCAGATGCCCATTTTAATTCTTTTGTAGCATCCTGAATTACAGCCCCGCAATATTCGTTTCCGCCATTAGTTCTTAGCGCAAATAGTTGTTCCGAAATCAAATCTAAATCTGTAGAAAATGGCGTAATTTTTCTGATATAATTTGATTTTTCTGATAATCCACTATTCCCATATTCATACAAAGCAATTTCAATATCCGGAGTTTTACCTTCGTATTTTAATGTAGTCAGGGTGTTTACTATATTCCATAATCGCGATTTTGCCTGATCAATTAAACCATCCATACTACTGGAAGTGTCTAAAAGAAGAGCAACTTGTATTTTTGTAGTTTCCGCTGTAACAGGTTTTTTAATTCTGGTATCCTTTTTTGGATTTGCATTGGAGGAATTACAGCTTACAAAAGAAATTACAATGGCAAAAAGAGCGGAGATAAAAAGTTTAGATTTCATAATTTTTAGATTTTAATTGGATGATTACAGATCAAACTTAGAAACTTAAAATCCTCATTTTTTGAAGAAATGGTGAAACCCTATTTTGACTTGGTGAAACAAGTTGTAAACGGAACATAAAATACTTTACTTTACAATATTATTTTTTGAAGGCTCTTGTTGCTAAGAATAACGCAACTTAATTGAATAAGTATGAAACGTTTTTTTCCAATTGCTATCTTTTCTTTATTTATATTGCTGTTATTTCCAATTAAAATAGCAGCGCAAGATTCTATTTCAAAAAAGAAAGCGGCACCAGCATCAAAAATGAGCAAAGCTGTAAAGAGTTTAGAAAAGTCTCTGGATGCAAACGATGAAGGGCAAATTGCCAAAAACTACGAGACTCTTGCCAACGAATTTCAAAATAAAGGTGATAATACAAAAGCCGAAGAATATTTTAAAAGAGCTTTAAACAGTTATACCAAATTAAAACTTACCGAAGATAAAATCCGTGTAACACGAAATCTGGCAAAAGTGCAGGAAAGCCAAAAGAACTTTGATTCGGCCATAAAAAATTATGAAGTCGCAGGTTCATTAGCAAAAGATGAATCTGAAGAAAAAATCAATTTAAATGATGCCAAACGTTTACGTAATAACGCAAATCCTGCAAGTCAGACCAATTATGTTGATTCGAATATTGAATTGCTGAAAAAAGAAAAAAAATCCGAAGAAGTTACAGAAGCTTATGTTCAGAAAGCGCAGAATTCATTAGATCTAAAAGATAAAAGGGTTGCCATAGAAAGCTATAAAAAAGCATTGGTCTATGCAAAAGACAAACCTGAATCTGTAATTAAAATCAAAAACGAAATTGCCAAAGTTTACGCCTCAGACAATCAGTTTGAAAAAGCAATTGGCATCAACGAAAAGCTTTTGGCGGAGGCCGTAACCAAACAGGATTTTAATACTCAGATAAAACAATTACAATCGCTGGCCTCTCTTTATTTTAAAAAAGAAGAACCAAAAAAAGCACTTATCTATCTAAAAGAGGCGTACGATCTGGCTTCCCAAAAAGGAAATTCAGCGGAAGCGAAAAGAACCTTATCAGAATTGGTAAACTATTACAAAGCCGAGGGAAATGAAAAAGAAAGCATGGCATTGTATGACCAATTCCTTCAAAATTTCGATCAGCTAATCCAATCGGATACAACTTTGATTAATGCTAAAAAGTTCCAGATTACAGAAGGCAAAATTCGTCAGCTTGAAAAAGAAAAATCACTTAAAGATGAATTGATTACGAAAAAAAACACTTTCAATTATTTTCTTATCGGATCAGTCATATTGCTTTTGCTATTGTTCTTTTTTATTGTAAAATCGCTTTTTTCCATCAAAACAAAAAATAAAGAAATCGCTTTGCAGTCGTTACGACGTGAAATGAATCCGCATTTTATTTTTAATAGCCTCAATAGCGTTAATCAGTTCATTTCTGAAAATAAAGAACTTGAAGCCAATAAATACCTGACTTCCTACTCGACCCTGATGCGTGATATGATGGAAAATTCTAATAAGGATTTCATCATATTGGATAAAGAAGTAGAGCAATTACAAAAATATCTGGACTTAGAACATTTGCGTTTTCAGGATAAATTTGATTTTGAAATTACGGTTGATAAAAATCTGGATGCTGAAACTGTTTATGTACCCAATATGATTATTCAGCCACATCTGGAAAATGCGATTTGGCATGGCTTGCGTTATCTGGACAAAAAAGGATTTTTACAACTTAAATTTCAATTGAATAACGGAAAAGTAAATGTAATTATTGAAGACAACGGAATTGGTTTAACCAAAAGCCAGGAACTCAAAACAAGCAATCAGAAAGTACATGAATCACGAGGGCTCAACAATACCAAAGAACGGATTGGCTTGCTGAATGAATTGTACAAAAAGAACATTTCTTTTGCTATCAGAGAGAAAGAATTTCCGGAATCAGGAACAATAGTAGAAATTATTTTTCCTTTAATTGATACAATATGATGACGTTTCAAAAGATAAAAAGTGTTATTGTCGAAGATGAATTAGCCGCTCGGGAAGTCCTAAAAAATTATTTAAGCAAATATTGCCCACAGGTAGAAATCGTTGGTGAAGCACAGAATATAAAAGAAGCTGTGCCGCTTTTGCACGAGATACAGCCTCAATTGGTTTTTCTGGATGTAGAAATGCCTTTCGGGAATGCTTTTGATGTTTTAGAAGCCTGTAAAGATTTGCAATTTGAAACCATATTTGTAACTGCTTTTTCTGAATATTCCTTAAAAGCACTAAATCAAAGTGCTGCTTATTATCTTTTAAAGCCAATTAGTATCGAAGAATTAATTGTGGCGGTAAACAAGGTTCATCATCAAATTATGAATCATGAAATGTTTAATAGAAATAAAATCATTGTCGAGAATTTCCATGAATCCAAACCTGAGAAACAACAGGTGATTCTGCCAACACTGGAAGGATTTGAAGTCGTAAAAATGGAAGAAATCGTTCGTCTTCAGGGAAACGGAAACTTTACCGATTTATATTTAAATAATGGAAATAAAAAAATGGTCTGTCGGTTTTTAAAGCACTTTTCAGAAATTTTACCATTGCCTTTTATTCGCGTTCACAAATCACATATTATCAATATGAATTGTGTAAAATCATATAATAAAGGCGGAATTATTACCCTTGACGATGGTTCTGAAATTGAAGTTTCACCAACTTATAAAGAAGATTTTTTGAAGAATTTTAAATGATATTTTAATTTTAAGAAGAAAAACACAAAGTTTTAAACCCAATCTTGTCATTTCGACGAAAGGAGAAATCACACTAGTAGCTCCGTTATGTAGTAGTTGATCTTTGTCGAATTTCGCATGTGATTTCTCCTTTCGTCGAAATGACAAACTTTATGACTATGTCTCGTTAAACTCTACAAATCAAATTCATTATCAATCGATAAAGAATCAACTGGAACAGCTGTAGAATCAGGAGCTTTAATTCTCAATAAAGAACGTGCATTCCCGGAAATATAAACCGGCAATTGCCCCAGCGTATCTTCCGGAACTAAAAGTCCTCGGCGAAACATCAAGTTTTTTAAGAATTTTTGATTTTGTAATGCATAATCCTTTAAGTTTCCTTCATCATTAAACTGGTACATGAATTTTCTTGGCTTCGGAATAATAGTGGCTAAGTACAAACATTCATCAACACTTAACTCCGAAGGGCTTTTCTGGAAATAAAACTGACTGGCTTCACCAATTCCATATACATTTGGTCCCCATTCAATAATGTTGAAATACACTTCCAGCATTCTTTCTTTACTTACAATTCGGTTATTTTCTAAAATATAAACCAATAAAATTTCTTCCAGCTTTCGCGAAAGTGTTTTTTCACGAGTCAAAAAGACATTTTTTATCAACTGCATGCTGATGGTACTGGCACCACGAGAGAACTTTTTGGTTCTGATGTTCTTCAAAATGGATTGTTTGAAAGCTTCATTGATAAATCCGCGATGCGAAAAGAAAGACGGATCTTCGGTAGTCAGTACAGATTTTTGCAAATAAGGTGAAATCTGATCCAGCGGTGTATAATTCGGATTTGCAGTTCCAACTAACACAGGACGTTGCAATACGTTTTGGATGATCGCTCGATAAACAAACTCTCCATTTAGCTTATTAAGATTGGCTTCTCCGTATTTGGTAATTCTAAGATTTTTTTTATTCAGTTTACTGTCAAAAACTAAAGTATTTGGTCTGTTTTTATTGAATTTAAAATCCAGTTTATAATCGAAATTTCCGGTCGCTTCCATGCCCTGAAAATGGGTAAACAATCCGTCCGGTAATGAAACGATAAAATCCTGAGCCGTCATTTTCGGAATCTCAACTTTCAAAGTATAAACCGTATCTTTTTCAGTATTATAAGAAACATAAGGTTTCACTTTTATTTTATTAAGCTGCATTGTTGAAGTGCTGTCAATCGAAATAAAATCAGAACCTAATAAAAAGCGATAATCAAATCGTGCATTTTTAATTACCACATCTTTGCTGGCAATTTTTGGATGATTAATTTTTAAATTGGAGATAGAAGTATAACCGTCAATATGCAATTCGCTTCCGTCTTTATCAATATTTGCAACATTTAAACGAATAGAATCAAAACTTGCTTTTAAGTTATAACGTTCATCCAAATATGGGACTTTTATTGCTCCGGTATCAAGATTAAAAAATCGAATATCAGCCTTTTTATTTCTTGGGTCGGCAAAACCTTTTATGTTCCAGCGCTGATCAAAATTCTTGCTTTGAACATGCAGATTCGTTGTAAGTTGTTTGTTATCTAAAATCAATTTATTAATAGCAATGGTAGCTTTTTTTCCATTATCATCAATTTTGAAATCCAGATTTTCCAACTTCATATCGGTCGGAACCAAATTCAGTAATGTTGAAATAATACGATAGGCAAAATTGGCATAATTTCGTTTTTCATCTGATTTCTCCTCAGTATCATCTCTTTTTAAAAAGGCATCAAAATTTCTAACTTTCCCTTTTTTAACCAGTTGAATATAGCCATCATTGATTTTTAAAGTTCCCAACTGAACATCACCAATCAGAAGATTACTTAGACTAACAGTGGTTTCTATTTTTTTAATATTAAAAAGAGTGTCCGCATTTTTTGGAACCAAAATAACATTGGTAAATTTAATTCCCGACAAACCATCAAAAGAAGCTTCTTTTATTGAAAAATCACTATTGTAATCAACCGCCATTCTGTGGGTTACTTTCGCAATAGCTTGTTTTAAAAGTGAATTACGAAAAGAGTAAAGCGCGATGCAGATCAATATAACTACTACAGCAAGTATTTTTAAGGCTTTGAATATTTTTTGTTTTGAAAATTGCATAAGCAGGGTTTATAAAAATTAACCAAAAAGAATAGTCGCTACATCTTCAATTTTAGCCACGAGTTCAATTTTGATTCCGGTATTTTTCAAGGCAATTTTATTGTATTTGGAAACAAAGATAGTATTGAAACCTAATTTTTCAGCTTCCTGAATACGCTGGTCTACCCGATTTACCGGACGAATTTCTCCTGAAAGTCCAACCTCACCGGCAAAACAAAAACCTTTTGTTACAGGAATATCTTCGTTGGATGATAAAATAGCCGCCACAACTGCTAAGTCAATTGCAGGATCATCAACTGAAATTCCACCGGTAACATTCAGGAAAACATCTTTTGCTCCTAAACGAAATCCGGCTCTTTTTTCTAAAACCGCCAAAATCATGTTTAATCTTTTGGCATTATAACCTGTGGTGCTTCGTTGTGGTGTTCCGTAAACTGCTGTACTTACTAATGATTGTATTTCTATCATTAAAGGACGCATGCCTTCCATTGTAGTAGCAATCGCAGTTCCGGACATTTCTTCGTCTTTGTGCGAAATCAATATCTCTGATGGGTTGCTTACTTCACGCAAACCACTTCCTAACATTTCGTAAATTCCCAATTCAGCAGTTGATCCGAAACGGTTTTTTAGGGATCGTAAAATTCGGTAAACATGATTTCGATCGCCTTCAAACTGCAAAACGGTATCCACCATATGTTCCAGAATTTTTGGTCCGGCTATGTTTCCGTCTTTGGTAATATGTCCAATCAAAATCACCGGAATATTAGTTTCTTTCGCAAATTTGATCAACTCAGCAGTAGTTTCCCTAATCTGGGAAATACTTCCGGCTGTTGATTCAATATAGTCTGTATGTAACGTCTGAATAGAATCTATAATCACAATTTCAGGCTGAATGGCTTCAATTTGTTTAAAGATATTCTGCGTTTTGGTTTCGGTTAGAATATAACAGTTGTCGCTATTGGGCGTAATTCTTTCGGCACGCATTTTTATTTGTTTCTGACTTTCTTCACCAGAAACATATAAGGTCTTATAAGGTAATTTTAATGAAATCTGCAGCAAAAGAGTGCTTTTACCAATTCCGGGTTCTCCTCCCAAAAGCGTTAAAGATCCGGGAACGATTCCGCCACCTAAAACACGGTTCAATTCGCCGTCAGTAGTGTTCATTCGGATTTCCTGAGCCGAATCAATTTCATTAATTTTTAAAGGTCGTGGCGCTTTACTTGTCGAAGTCGGTTCGCTTTTCCAGGCTACTTTTTCCTGCTTTTGAATAATTTCTTCGGCAATAGTATTCCATTCTTTACACGCATTACACTGTCCCTGCCATTTGGCATATTGTGTTCCGCAATTTTGGCAAAAAAAGGAAGTTTTAACTTTAGACATTATTTTGTTTTTTTTGCAAGCGTATTCATTTCATCAATTTTCTCGTACATCATATCTTTATTCAAATCGCCGATTGGCTCCATTTGTGAAGCATTTTGATATCTTTTTGATGCTCTTTTCGGGTCGCCTCTTTTTTCATACATCAAACCTAATTCATATTCTCCCAACATTGCCAACGGATAATCTACATTCGCAATTTCTGCCATTTTTTCTAATTCATCGTAGGCATTGTTTTTCAAAATAAGGTTTTCGATAACTTTAAAATCATTCATCCTAACCGGAATATCAACTCCCAAAACCGTTGACATTGTGTTGTATTTATTTTCTAAGTAACCTGCATAACCCGACTGAAGAACAGCAATTTTATCTTTATATTCTGCAGAATTAATTGGTTTGTAGACTTCGAAAATATGATATAAAGCATTCGGAATCGAATATAAAACTTCTGAATAATGGGTTGAATTTTTAAAAACGTCATATTTGAAATTAACCATAGGATTGTTTGCGACTTTTATATTGCTCGCTAACTTTTCTATAGGTTCTTTTATTTTATTAATGTCACCATCTGCTGCTGACAAATAATAAAAAAATGGCTCTTTTACTTTAGCGAATTTCTCCGGAATGCGTATTTCCATTTTTGGAGCAAGTTCAGGACTTAAACAAATATATCCGTTAAAAAGAGGGGTTTCCTTATATAAAAAGAAATTTATAAAACTTGCAGTTATATCATGACCCGCAATGATTTTAAAAGGAGCAGTACGATATTGCTTTTCAATATAAGGTACTAATTCCGCACCTATAAATTCGAAAAACTCAGCCCCTTTTTCAAAAGGAACGCCTTGATTTTGATCGATAGTAGAATCATCATAGCGTTCTCCATCTTGATTTTGATGAATTCCAATAATAATCATTTCAGGTAAATCATCCCAATAAATACCATAATTTAAAGCACCTGAAAACGGATCGAATAAATAATCGCCATCCAGCAAATACAAAACCGGATATTTTTTAGACGGACTAGTTTCATAAGAGGCCGGAAGCCCAATAGTTATCCTTCTGTCTGCATCTAATTTTTCAGATTTAACGGTGTCAAATTTCTTTTGTGAGAAAACTGCAACAGAGATTAATAAAGCTAAAAACAAGTAAACTTTTTTCATGATTGGGGGAAATTAAAAAGCATTAAAATAAGGCGGCAATATAATACTTTATTTGCTTTTTTGTTAAGGAGAGCTTTTAAAAAGCAAAGAAATTAAGACAAAAGAAATCTTGTTTGTACAAAATAAATTTGACAAATAAGAAATAAGTTAAAGTAAGAAGAAATTAAGTCAGCGAATTATCATTTTCATTAGGAAAAACAATCCACGGTTTGAAGGTTTTTGCTTCTTCAAATTCTAGGGTTGCATAGGATATGATAATGATGATATCGTCCTTTTGAACTTTTCTGGCAGCGGGTCCATTCAGCGTAATTTCACCTGAATTTCTCTCGCCTTTAATAGCGTAAGTTTCAAAACGCTCCCCGTTATTGATATTTACAATAGATACTTTTTCGCCTTCAATAATGTTTGAGGCTTCCAGTAAAGTTTCATCGATAGTGATACTGCCAATATAATTTAAATCAGCTCCGGTTACTTTAACACGATGAATTTTTGATTTTATAACTTGAATTTGCATGTTGCAAAGGTAAATTAATTTAATGAAATGGTATCAATCAGCCTTATAGAATTAACAAATACTGCTATAAATGCACGGTATTTTTTATCATTAATTTTATACTCTATTGGCAATAGTGTCGATTCGTCAGCAATTACAAAATATTCGAGGTCAAATGTTTCATTTTCTTTGAAAGAGTTTTCTACAAATTCGATAGTTTCCTGAGGACCCTTTGTATTGAATACTTCTTTTGCTTCCGTTAAGGTTTTATAAATAATGGCAGCTTCTTTTCGTTCTTCAGAAGTTAAACGCTCATTTCTGGAGCTCATTGCCAACTGATTTTCTTCTCTGAATATAGGACAACCCACCACATGAACAGGTAAGTTATTCTTTTCAACCATTTTTTTTACAATCTGCAATTGCTGAAAATCTTTCTCTCCAAAATAAGCATTGGTAGGTAAAACAATTTCAAATAAGCGCTTCACGATAGTTCCGACACCATTAAAATGTCCAGGCCTGAATTTTCCTTCCATTTGGTTTTCCAGCCCGTCAAAATCAAACGATTGTGATATTGTGTTTCCCTCATAAATGTCATCTACAGAAGGTGCATATAAAATCATTTTATCACTTAAACCTCTCATTTTCTTTACATCCTCATCAAGTGTACGAGGATATTTTTCAAGGTCTTCAGGATTATTAAACTGGGTAGGATTCACAAAAATACTCACAACAGTATCATCATTTTCTTTAAGAGAGCGCTGCATTAAAGCCAGATGCCCCTGGTGCAAAGCGCCCATTGTTGGTACAAACCCTATAGTCGAATTTGCTGTTTTGATAGTTTTTAAATAAGCTATCAGGGCTACTTTGCCGTAGAAAATATGCATGGCGGTATTATTAAAATTTGTGCAAACATAATATATTAGTTATAAACTGCATAAATTTTTGTAATTTTGCATCGTTTTTATTACCAAAAATTAAGTAAAATACTATTATGAAAGATAAGAGGATATTATATGTATCATCTGAAGTCGTGCCTTATTTGGCTGAAAATGAGGTTTCATTAATGTCTTACGATGTGCCTAAAATGATAAATGATCAGGGCGGACAGATAAGAATTTTCATGCCAAGATATGGAAACATTAACGAAAGAAGACATCAATTACACGAAGTAATCAGACTTTCAGGGATGAATTTGGTAGTGAACGACTTAGATATGCCCTTGATTATCAAAGTAGCATCTATTCCGAAAGAACGAATTCAGGTGTATTTTATCGATAATGATGAATATTTCAAACGCAAAGCGACATTTGCTGATGAAGAGGGTGTCTTATATCCTGATAATGATGAAAGAGCTATCTTTTTTGCAAAAGGGGTTGTTGAAACTGTAAAAAAACTTAACTGGGTTCCAGATATCATTCACGTTCATGGATGGCTTGCTGCTATGCTGCCAATTTACATGAAACATTATTACAAAAACGAAGCTTTATTCTCTGAAACTAAAATCGTAACGTCTGTTTACGGACAATCTTTTGATGAAAATCTGGATTTGGAAATGATTAATAAAGTAAAATTTGACGGTGTTCCACATGAATCTGTTGCTGATTTAGAAACTCCAAACTACGAAAATGTCCTAAAGGCTAGTATTTTGCATTCAGATGCAGTAATTATTGCTTCACAAAATGTGTCGCCAAGTTTAACAAAATTTATAGAATCTTCAGGAAAACCTTTTTTACCTTTCGCCACGAAAGATGCATTCGCAGAAGCGTATACAAATTTCTACAAAAGTATGGGGCTTTAAATTTAAACATTATTTCCAAACATGTACAATACTTCTTTTTTTAAGAAAATTCTTTTATTAGCTACAGTTGCTATATTTTATTCCTGCGATAAAGAGTTTAATTCCATAGGTGATGATTTAATTGGTGATAATCATTTTGACCTGGAAGCAGAAGACTATAGTGTTACGGCTTATAACCAAAAAGTTACTCCGGTTGCT
This sequence comes from uncultured Flavobacterium sp., assembly GCF_946478785.1. The sequence goes on along the minus strand of NZ_CAMLDD010000010.1, from coordinate 154,775 downwards.
TCTAATAATTTACCTATAAATGCATTAGGTATTTATGATAATCCAGTTTTTGGAACCACTACGGCTAGTTTCAATACTCAGGTTACCTTAACATCTTATCCTCCTTCATTGGGATTTGAAGCAGTTATTGATAGTGTAACTTTAAATATTCCTTACTTTATAGATGCAACTAAAACTACAACAAGTGCAGAAGGCAAAACAACTTATGTGCTGGATTCTATTTACGGACCTGAAACCGGCATAATTAAATTAAGTGTTTACGAATCAGGTATTTTATTAAATAATTATAACGCTAATAATTACGATATTAGCCAATTTTACAATACTGACAGAAATAGCGACTTTCTAAAACAAGCTACTACTAACCCTACCGTATTTGGAGAGAGATTAAACAATTCAACCAATACAGCCGAAAACGATCAATTCTTTTTTAGCTCTAAACCAATAATAGAAAAAACTGCAGCAACTACAACTACTCCAGAATCTTCTAAAACAATCGACCCTGAAATGCGTTTGCATTTGAACAAGGACTTTTTCAAGGCAAAAATATTTGATGCCCCGGCAAGCAAATTAGCCGCGCCTGATGTATTTAAAAACTACTTTAAAGGATTGTATTTTAATGTAGAAAAATCAGGAACTTCTGCAGGCAGAATGGCTATGATGAATTTCATTAAAGGAAAAATAACTGTTTTTTATAAAGCTAAAACAACTGCTACCGATACTGCCGCTGAATCAAAAACCTTAGTTATCAATTTAGCCGGAAGCCAAAACAATGTCATAAGCACTGTTAGTCTTCTAGAAGAAAGCAACCCTGCATCTGATTATACAAGCGCTACTACAAACGATGATACCCCTGACGAAAGATTATACCTAAAAGGTGGCCAGGGATCTATGGCGGTAATTGAGCTTTTTGACAAAACTGATTTAATCCATTATGATGACAAGGGAAAGCCGGTAAACGGATCAAATGGAGTATATGATGAATTAGACGAAATCAGAAACAATGTTACACATAAAAATTGGCTGGCTAATGAAGCTAATTTAGTATTTACTATTGATACACAAAAAATGGGAACAGGATCTACTGACCCTAAAACAGCTATACCAGAACCTAACAGAATCTATTTATATGATTTAGAAAACAATACCGTAATTGCTGATCATGTTGACGATCGTACCCCGGCTCCTAATAATGATCCTAAAAAGTCCAGAACTGTTTTGGGAGGCATCATAAATTTAGATGCAAACAAAAGAGGAACTACTTATAAAATAAGAATTACCAATCATATCCGAAATATCATTAAAAACGCTGATGTTAAAAACGTAAAATTAGGTTTGGTCGTTACTGAAGACATCAATACAATTACATCAGCTAAATTAGACAAAACTAAAACTGCTCAAAGTATTTTTTCAGAAATTCCGGTAGCATCAGTAATGAATCCATTAGGAACGGTATTGTTTGGAAGTAATATTCCAGAAGGAGACGATAATTATGCTAAAAGAGTAAAGCTTCAAATTTACTACACCAAACTAAATAATAAATAATATATGTGTGGAATTGTTGGATATATAGGCCACAGAGAGGCTTATCCTATTGTCATCAAAGGATTAAAGCGCCTCGAATACAGAGGATATGATAGTGCTGGTGTCATGTTATACGACCAGGGATCAGACATTAAACTTTGTAAAACAAAAGGAAAAGTTTCGGATCTTGAGGAAAAAGCAAAAGCAGGTTTCACAACAAATGGAACTATCGGCATTGGCCATACACGTTGGGCAACCCACGGCGTCCCTAATGATGTAAATTCGCACCCTCACCTTTCCAATTCAGGTGAATTGGCTATTATTCACAATGGAATAATTGAAAACTATTCTCCTTTAAAAGAAGAATTACAAAAAAGAGGCTATATATTTCATTCTGATACCGATACCGAAGTTTTGGTTAACTTAATTGAAGAGGTTCAGAAAAAAGAAAAGATAAAACTGGGTAAGGCAGTTCAAATTGCATTAAATCAAGTTGTTGGTGCATATGCAATTGCTGTTTTTGATAAAAAAAATCCGGATGAAATTGTTGCTGCAAGATTAGGAAGCCCTTTAGCTATTGGAGTTGGAGAGGGCGAATATTTTATTGCTTCGGACGCTTCACCATTTATAGAATACACTTCCAATGCTGTATATTTGGAAGATGGCGAAATGGCAAATATCAGATTACACAAGCCTCTTAAAATCAGAAAAATAAAAGATGACTCTTTAGTAGATCCTTACATTCAGGAGCTTCAAATGAATTTGGAGCAGATTGAAAAAGGAGGCTATGACCATTTTATGCTGAAAGAAATTTATGAGCAGCCAAGTGTTATTAAAGATACTTACAGAGGAAGACTTCATGCAAATGAAGGAATAGTTCAGATGGCAGGTGTTGAGGATAACCTTGAAAAATTCTTAAATGCAAAACGCATTATTATTGTAGCATGTGGAACTTCATGGCATGCAGGCTTAGTTGCAGAATATGTTTTTGAAGAGTTTACCCGTATTCCTGTTGAAGTAGAATATGCCTCTGAATTTAGATACAGAAACCCAATAATCAACAAGGATGATGTTGTTATCGCTATCTCCCAATCAGGAGAAACTGCTGATACAATGGCCGCTATTAAATTGGCAAAAGAAAACGGAGCTTTTGTTTTTGGAGTTTGTAATGTTGTTGGATCATCAATTTCTAGAGAAAGTCATGCCGGAGCCTATACTCATGCGGGACCTGAAATTGGAGTAGCCTCAACTAAAGCGTTTACTACACAAATTACAGTTTTGACCATGATTGCCTTAAGATTAGGAAAAGCTAAAGGAACGTTATCAAATACTGATTTTCATACCTTTTTGCAAGAACTAGAAATAATTCCTGAAAAAGTGGCAGAAGCATTAGAAACAAACGAAAGAGCTAAAGAAATTGCAGCTGCTTTTAAAGATGCGCCAAACTGTCTGTATTTAGGACGCGGTTATAATTTTCCTGTAGCCCTTGAAGGTGCCTTAAAACTCAAAGAAATATCATATATTCACGCTGAAGGATATCCTGCTGCAGAAATGAAGCACGGTCCAATTGCCTTAATTGACGAACAGATGCCTGTTATTGTTATCGCTCCTAAACAAGGGCACTACGATAAAATTGTAAGTAATATTCAGGAAATTAAATCCAGAAGCGGTAAAATTATTGCCGTAGTTACCAAAGGTGACACTCAGGTTCGGGAACTGGCAGATTATGTAATTGAAATTCCAGAAACTTCTGATGCATTATCGCCATTAATTACCACTATACCTTTACAGCTTTTATCTTATCACATTGCCGTAATGAGAGGGTGTAATGTAGACCAGCCACGTAACCTTGCTAAGTCGGTTACTGTAGAGTAATCAACTTAATAAATTCTAAATTAAAGCGAGATTCACATCTCGCTTTTTTATTGCCAAATATTTTTTATACAAATAGAATTTTTAGGATTAATGCAGTTTTTTTCTTAAAATTATTATGTATGCATACTATTTTGTTTCATTCATGCTAAATTCTTGATTTAAATTTAATAAAATACGCTATCAAATAGTGAAAATAAAGCTGATAATTATGATAAATATTAATTTTTTTTAACGTTTTTTTATTAATATTAAAATAATTTGTATTTTGGCTATAGAAACTAACAAAAAATCAACCGATGAGAGTCTATTTACTAATTATGTTGTTTATCAGCGGATTATCCTTTTCGCAGAATACAGTTACTGGTTCTGTCACAGACAGCAGCAAACAATCAATTCCCGGAGCTAATATTAGTGTATCAGGTACTACCAGTGGTACATCTACTGATTTTGACGGCTCTTTCACATTAAACACGACAGCCAAGCCACCTTACACAATTAAAGCATCAGCTGTAGGCTTTGAAACCAAAACTATTACTATTACATCTGCAAATCAAAATGTAAACATAGTTTTAAAGGAAGAGGAAACTAAACTGGATGAAATAGTCGTTTCGGCGTCCAGAACCCCGGAGCGAATAATTGAGTCCCCCGTTACTATTGAAAGAATGGGACTTCAGGAAATCAAAAACACTACAGCAGCCACTTTTTACGATGGTTTAGAAAACTTAAAAGAGGTTAATTTTAATACTAGTAGTATTTCTTTTAAATCAATAAATACACGTGGTTTTGCTACAGTGGCAAATACTCGTTTTATGCAGTTAGTTGACGGAATGGATAATTCGTCACCGGCCTTAAACTTTGTACTAGGTAACTTAATTGGTATTTCGGATATTGATGTGGCAAGTGTTGAGCTTTTGCCCGGAGCATCTTCAGCATTATATGGAGCTAATGCCTTTAATGGTATTATGTTTATGACTAGCAAAAGCCCTTTTACTAATGAAGGAATTAGTATTTATTATAAATACGGACAAACAAGTCAGGATGCTGCCGGAACAAATGGCTATAACGACTTTGGTATTAGAGCTGCTAAGGCATTTACAAAGCATTTTGCATTGAAAGCAAATTTCACTTATATGGAAGCTTCTGAATGGATCGCAGCAGATACCAGAAGTATGACTAAGGGTTCTGTTGGACACGCAATGAATCAAAATTACGATGGGTTGAATATATATGGCGACGAGGTTACAACCTTTATTCCGAATGTGGGGCAGGTAAGCAGAACGGGATATCGCGAACAGGACTTAACTGATAATAAAGTTAAAAGCATGAAGGCAGACTTTAGTGCTCATATAAAACCTTGGGCAGATGACACTGAAATCATATTGCAATACAAGATTGGTACAGGAAGCACCATTTATCAGGGAGCTAACAGATATGCCTTAAAAGATTTCCTAATGCAGCAGGGTAAGTTTGAAATAAAAGGGAAAAACTTTTTTGGAAGGGTTTATTTTACAAGCGAAGATGCGGGAGATTCTTATGATATGAGATTTGCAGGATGGAATGTGAACAGATTGGCTAAATCTGACAAAAACTGGTTTACAGATTACGGGACAGCCTTTCAATTGTCTTCTGCAGTACTTGGTCTTAATGCAAATGATGCTGCTAATTATGCCAGAACTTTTGCAGATTATAATGTTTCGCCGAATTTACCATTAGTACCAAATACAGATCCTCTTAATCCAGACGCTCCAAGATTACCAAGATTTGAGCCGGGATCAGCACAATTTACTAATGCACTTGCAACTGTTACTTCTAATCCTGACTTAACACAGGGGGCAAAATTTATTGATCAATCAAAACTATATCATTCAGATATAAATTACAATTTCAAAGATATCATCGAATTTGCCGAAATTCAGGTTGGTGGTTCATGGAGAAAATACATCATGAATTCAGAAGGAACAATCTTTACTGACTATGATGGCCCGATCGACTACAGAGAATATGGCGCTTATGCGCAATTGCAAAAAAAATGGATGGACGACAGATTGAAATTTACAGGATCTGTACGTTATGATAAAAGCCAGAATTTTGACGGGAATTTTTCACCAAGAATTTCTTTTGTGTATTCTGCAGGTGAATCAAAAAGACATAATTTCAGAATATCTTATCAAACAGGTTTCCGTAATCCAACTACTCAGGATCAATATATTGGCCTAGATCTAGGACCATTTGCTTTAATTGGTTCTGCAGAAGACAACCTGGATCGTTTTCAGGAAACACAGCCTGTGAGTGCTGCCGGTCAGGCTATTCCTAATACAGGAATAGGCCCAACTGTTAATTTATCAGGTCGCAGTGCTTATGAAAACTCATATACATTAACTTCTGTTCAGGAATTTGCAGCATCTGGAAATACCGGAGATCTTAAAGTTGCAAATCCTGGATTAGTAAAGCCGGAACAAGTTCAGGCTTTTGAAGCAGGATATCGTACCGTTGTTCAAAATGACCTGTCGATTGATATCAATGCATATTACAATATCTATAATGATTTTATGAATACTTCGAGAGTCATTACTCCCTATTATGGTACAGTTGGCACTAATCCTGCAGAGGCCAGTGTTCAGTTAGGTTATGCTGCTTTGGCTTTTGGCGACAGAAGGGTATATCAGGTTTACACCAATACTACTGCTCAGATAACATCCTTCGGTCTTGGAATTGGATTGTCTAAAAAAGTATATAAAGATTTTGAATTAGGTGTTAACTATAATTATGCCCAATTTAATTTTGACCAATCAGAAGATCCAAGCTTTGTTGCCGGATTTAACACTCCGAAACATAGGATAAAAGGATCTTTTGGGAATGCTAAAGTGACTAAAAACTTAGGCTTTAATGTGAATGTAAGATGGAACACAGAATATTTGTGGCAATCTTCTTTTGGAGACGGAATGATTCCGGAAAACACAGTTCTTGATGCTCAGGTTAATTATGGTGTTCCAAAGTTGAAATCTGTTATTAAAGTTGGAGCAACAAATCTTTTTGGAAAAGATTATCTTCAGGTAGTTGGTGCCGGTATGATTGGTCAGATGTGGTTTGCTTCATGGATCATTAATCCTTAACCCAAAAACAATCATTTGATCAAATATTTTCTTTCTTTTTATTGTATAATGAATAAGAAAGAGCTAATAACTTAAAAGTCGATAACATGAAAAAAAATATAAAATGGCTATTATTGGTTTCCTTGACCTTTATGGCAGCTTGTAATAATGATGATAATGACAATAATACTCCTGCAGAAGTTCCTATTACGTCTGGAACTGCAGATTTTTCTAAATTCGTTTCTTTAGGCAATTCTCTTACAGCAGGCTTTAGCGACAATGCACTTTTCAAAAAAGGACAAGAAGGTTCTTATACAAATATTATTGCTGCACAATTTAAATTAGCTGGTGGAGGAGATTTTAAAATTCCTTACATGAATGATAATGTAGGAGGATTGCTATTTGGAGGCACTACAAATCCAGCATTTGGTCCTAGATTAACTTTTAATGGAGTAGGTCCTGTTCCAGTCTCGGGAGTTCCAACGAGTGAGGTTTTTAACCCTGCTGTTGTTGCAGCTGGACCTTACAACAATGTAGGTATTCCTGGAGCGAAAAGTTTTCACTTATTGTCTCCAAGCTATGGGAGCGCTGCTGGTTTAGCAACGGGAACTGCAAATCCATATTATATTCGTTTTGCACCAAATGCAACAACATCGGTTTTGGCTTATGCAATGTCACAAACGCCTACATTCTTTTCTTTATGGATAGGAAATAATGATGTATTGGGTTATGCAACGACAGGTGGAGATGGAACAAATCCTATCACGCCACTTTCTGGTGCTGCTGGAGTTGGATTTGATGGAACTTATACAGCTTTAGTGAATACTTTAACCTCTGCTGGTGCAAAAGGTGTTGTTTCCAACATACCTTACGTAAATACTATTCCATTTTTTACAACAGTTGGATTCAGCCCAGTGCCATTAGCAGAAGCTCAGGTTAATGCACTAAATTCAGCTTATGCTGGTTATAATGGAGGTTTAGTCGCTGCAAAAAATGCAGGATTAATTACAGAAGCAGAAAGATTACAGCGAACTATAAATTTTGTAGTAGGTAAAAATGCAGTGGTAATGATTGATGAATACCTTACAGATATTAGTGCAGTAAGTCCTGCGTTAATAAAATTAAGACAGACTACAGCAGTTGATTATATAGTTTTAAGTTCTCAAGGTGTTTCTGCCCAAGCGCATTTAGCTGCAGGGAATGGAACTCAATTTCCTTTACAAGATAGATGGGTATTGTCTAAAAACGAAGTTGCTGAACTAAAAACAGCTACTGATGGTTACAATGCAATTATAAAAAGTATTGCTGATACAAAAGGATTGGCTTTTGTAGATTCAAATGCTTTATTGACACAAGTTGCTAACGGAGGAGTTCGTTATGGTAATTTCCACTTAACAAGTTCTTTTGCTGTTGGAGGTGCTTTTTCATTAGACGGCGTGCATCCTAGTCCAAGAGGTTATGCGTTAATTGCTAATAAATTCATAGATGCCATTAATGAAAAATATGGCGCAACACTACGCCACGTTGATTTAGGAAATTATCCAATTCAATATCCTGCAACCTTATAAATAAAGCCAATTTTTTTTAGTAGAAAAGCCACTCGTTTTACAACGTAGTGGTTTTTTTATTAACAGCCAAATTTTATATTATTAGATATTTGGATGACGCGCTTTAAGAGTATAACAAAAAACTAAGTATTTTTATAAAAAAAATATTGATTTTATATTTTAAAAATTTATCTTTGCGCTCTGAAAAAAGAGGTATTTTCGATAAACCTAAATAGCTATTTAATAAACACATAAGTAATGTCAAAAGTAATAGGAAAAGTTGCTCAAATCATTGGACCAGTAGTTGACGTAGTTTTCAACGGTAAGGATGTTGAACTTCCAAAAATTTATGATTCACTAGAAATCACTAAAAAAGACGGAACATTGTTAGTTCTAGAAGTACAATCTCATATTGGAGAAAACACAGTTCGTACAATCTCTATGGACTCTACAGACGGTTTGTCAAGAGGATATGAAGTAGTTGGAACTGGTAATCCAATCCAAATGCCAATCGGTCCGGATGTATACGGAAGATTATTTAATGTTGTTGGAGACGCCATTGATGGTTTAGGTGAATTGCCTAAAACTGGCGAAAACGGTTTACCTATTCACAGACAAGCACCAAAATTCGAAGACCTATCAACTTCATCTGAAGTTTTATTCACAGGTATTAAAGTGATCGATTTGATTGAGCCTTATGCAAAAGGGGGTAAAATTGGATTGTTTGGTGGTGCCGGAGTTGGTAAAACAGTATTGATTCAGGAGTTGATTAACAATATCGCAAAAGGTCACGGTGGACTTTCAGTATTCGCTGGAGTAGGTGAAAGAACACGTGAAGGAAATGACTTGCTTCGTGAGATGCTAGAGTCAGGAATTATTAAATATGGTGATGATTTCATGCACTCTATGGAAAATGGAGGATGGGATTTATCTAAAGTAGATATGCCAGGAATGAGAGAGTCTAAAGCTACTTTCGTTTTCGGACAAATGAATGAGCCTCCTGGAGCTCGTGCACGTGTGGCACTTTCAGGATTATCTATCGCTGAGTATTTCCGTGATGGAGCCGGAACAGATCAGGGTAAAGACGTATTGTTTTTCGTTGATAACATCTTCCGTTTTACACAAGCAGGTTCTGAGGTATCAGCACTTTTAGGTCGTATGCCTTCTGCAGTAGGATACCAACCAACTTTGGCAACAGAGATGGGAGCTATGCAAGAGCGTATTACCTCTACAAACAAAGGATCTATTACATCTGTACAAGCGGTTTACGTTCCTGCGGATGACTTAACTGACCCGGCACCGGCAACAACGTTTGCTCACTTAGATGCTACAACTGTATTGTCTCGTAAAATTGCTGAGTTAGGTATTTATCCAGCGGTTGACCCGTTAGATTCTACTTCAAGAATTTTGACTCCTCAAATTTTAGGAAATGAGCACTACGACTGTGCACAAAGGGTAAAAGAGATTCTTCAAAAATACAAACAATTGCAGGATATTATCGCGATTTTGGGTATGGAAGAATTATCAGAGGAAGATAAATTATCAGTATCAAGAGCACGTCGTGTTCAGCGTTTCTTATCTCAGCCTTTCCACGTAGCGGAACAATTTACAGGTATACCTGGAGTTTTAGTGGACATCAAAGATACTATCAAAGGATTCAACATGATTATTGATGGTGAGTTAGATCACCTTCCTGAGTCAGCTTTCAACTTGAAAGGTTCTATTCAGGATGCTATCGAAGCTGGAGAAAAAATGTTAGCTGAAGCATAATATATAAGTTAAAGGTTAGAGGTTAGAAGTTAAACGTTTTGTTCGCAACTTCTAACCTTTAACAAATAACTTCTAACCCAAAAAAAGATGATTTTAGAAATAGTATCACCAGAAGCAAAATTATTTTCAGGAGAAGTAACTTCGGTTACATTGCCCGGAATTGATGGAAGCTTTCAAATATTGAACAATCACGCTCCTATTGTTTCTATTTTAGAAAAAGGAACTATTAAAATTGCAGCGTCAAGTTTCAATTTTTCTAAAGATGTAGCGGATAAATTCACGAAAGTAAATGACCAAACCTATACATTAGACATTACGTCAGGTACTATCGAAATGAAAGACAATAAAGTAATTGTTTTAGTTGACTAAAATAATTTAAAAATAAATAAAAGCCAGACAGCAATGTTTGGCTTTTTTGTTTTCAGGAGCTAATCCAGCTGTCCGCTATATCTTTGCCCGCCTAAAGAAGGCTAGCAAAGGATGCCGCTTCCATCTGGGCTAAAAATCAGAACTTCTAAGAATTTAATCTGAAATTCATAACTTTGTTTTTATGAAATTACCTGAAAATCTTATTCAAAAGCTTGAAAACAGAAAGCAAAATAATGCGTTGAGACAATTGCCAAGTTTTAATAATTTTGTTGATTTTTCTTCAAACGATTATATTGGATTTTCAAGATCCGAAGCTATTTTCAAGATGGCGCATCATTACTTAATCGAAAACGACATTATACAGAATGGAGCAACAGGTTCCCGATTAATTTCCGGCAACCACTTCCTATATCAAATTGCAGAAACTTTTATCGCAGAATTTCACGAAGCAGAATCGGCTTTAATTTTTAATTCAGGTTACGATGCCAACGTAGGCTTTTTTAGCGCTCTGCCGCAGCGAAATGATGTTATTTTGTATGATGAGCTATGTCATGCTTCTATTCGTGACGGAATTGTAATGTCTAATGCTAAATCATATAAATTCAGTCATAATGATTTTGAAGATTTAGAACATCTGATTCAGAAATTTCCCCAAACCAATATTTACATCATAACGGAAACCGTTTTCTCGATGGACGGTGACAGTCCAAATCTGGAAGAATTAGTTGAACTTTCAGAAAAACACAATTGCTATCTGATTGTTGATGAAGCACATACTCTGGGTGTTTTTGGAGAAAAAGGAGAAGGTTTAACACAATACCTGAACTTACATAATAGAATTTTTGCCCGAATTATGACTTTTGGAAAAGGTTTGGGATGCCATGGAGCTGTAGTGTTAGGAAATCTGGAACTTAAAGAATATTTAATCAACTTCTCCAGAAGTTTTATTTACACTACAGGATTGTCTCCACATTCTGTTGCTACTATTTTAACCGCTTATCAGCATTTGGAAAATGAAAAGGAAAACATTGAAAAACTGCGTGAAAACATTGTGTTCTTTAATCAGCAGAAAAATTTATTGGGATTGAAACCAATGTTTGTTAGAAGCAAATCTGCAATTCAGTCCGCTATTGTGCCCGGAAATGAAAATGTAAAACGAATTGCCCAACAACTTCAGGATAAAGGTTTTGATGTAAAACCTATTCTTTCGCCAACCGTTCCGGAAGGTCAGGAACGTTTGCGTTTTTGTATTCACAGTTACAATTCTGAAGAAGAAATTAATCAGGTTTTAGGGCTTCTGAGAGATTTTGTCTTTTAGCTTAAATTATTCCACAGAGACTTACAAAGTAACACAGGGTAACACAAAGATTTTTTGTGAATCTTTGGGTTTTTACTTTGTGAATCTTTGTGGAATAGCTGAATTCCCTCACTTTTCAAAAAAAATTAAATTTTTTGTAACGTTTTGATTATTTGATTACTTACGAGTCGTAATAAAATAAATCAGAACAATTATGAAATCACAATCAACTTCGTTAAAAGAAAATATTACCAAATTTATCCTCTTTGCTTCTATAGGGTTCGTAATAGCTTTAGTTAGCTCATTTTTAATAAAGCTATTTAGTCTAATTCTGTTGTTGCTTATAGGATACTTATTTCTAAGTAAAATGGGTTTAGGGCAGAAAAGATAAATTAAGAAATAACAATCGGGTTTCAATCATTAATCAATAATCATAACTTTAAATCAATCAAAACATGAAAAATTTATTCAAATCAGTAGTAGCAGTAATCGTAATTATCTTCAATACAACAACTCAGGCACAAACAAAATCTCCAAAACTTGAAAACTCACTTTTATGGGAAGTTTCAGGAAACGGATTATCAAAACCTTCGTATTTGTATGGAACCATCCACATGATTTGCGCAGCAGATTATTTTTTCTCCGAAAAAGCAAAAAAAGCATTCGATTCTTCAAATAAATTAGTACTGGAAGTTGACTTATCTGATCCTAAACAAGTGACAGATATGCAGCAAATGGCAATGGGAAAAGAACCACTTAGTAAAACACTTACTGCTGAGAATTTATCAAAATTGGATAATATCCTGCAAAAAAAGACAGGAATGACGGTTCAGCAAGTAGACAGTTTTAATTTACTCACTGTTATGAGTTTAATTTCGATGAAATCTTTTGACTGTAATGATTTAAAATTTTATGAAATGAATTTTATTGAAGCTGCCAAACAAAAAAATCTTCCTATCAAAGGATTGGAAACTGTAAAAGACCAATTTGAAGCCTTTGGAAATGGATATACGGATACAGAAATGATTGCCATGCTGGCAGAATCCAGCAAAGAAGAAACTGTCAAACTGGTATCAAAATACAAACAAGAAGATATTAATGCAATATTCGAAATTATTACTGATAAAAGATATACATCTGAAAAAACGCAAAAAAGCATATTGGACAACAGAAATGTAAAATGGTTAAAAATAATGCCTGAATTAATGAAAACCGAAAGCACATTCTTTGCTATGGGATCAGCTCATTTAGCCGGAGATTTTGGAGTAATTAATTTGTTAAGAAAAGCAGGATACTCTGTTAAACCAGTAATGGATTAGTACATTTTGAAACAGAAAGAACAAGAATTTTTAAATCGGATAGAAACTCATAAGGGGATACTGTACAAGGTTTCAAAAATGTACATGGACAATTATGATGATCAGCAGGATCTTTTTCAGGAGATTGTCTGTCAGCTTTGGAAATCGTATGAAACTTTTCGAAATGAAAGTCAGTTCTCGACCTGGATGTACCGTGTGGCTGTAAATACAGCGATAGTTTTCTTAAAAAAAGAAAAACGAAAAGTTGATAGATATGAAATTGCTTCAGAGAACATTAAAGATGATGAGGGCGACTCACATATAAAAGAAAATCAGATTGATCATTTTTATAAAGCGGTTCAGAAACTGGAAAAAATTGACAAGGCTATTATTTTCTATCAACTGGAAGGTTTTTCGCATAAAGAAATTGGCGAGAATCTAGGAATTTCTGAAGGAAATGCCAGAGTAAAATTAAACAGGGCAAAAGAAAAATTAAAAGAAATAATTAAAAATCAGGGATATGGATTTTAACGATATACAAAACGCATGGAATAACGAAAAGACAGACAATGTCGTTCTTCCAGATAATTTAGAAAAAATACAATCTGCCAATACGCCTTTGGATAAAATAAAAAGAAACATAATAAACGAATTTATATACCAGATCATTTCGATTGTTCTTATCGCATTCATTCCATTAATCTACAATTTTCCTCCAAAGGGTATGATTTTATTTTACCTGCTTTATAGCCTTTTTACAGCAGTTTGTTTTTACTATTTTGTTAAGTTTTATCTTTTCTATAAAAGATTAAATATAATTGCCTTAAAAACAAAAGACAGTTTGTATGAAACTTATTTTGATATTAGGCTGAACATGGAACTGTACAAAACCTTTGGATTTGCACTTACTCCTTTTTTAATGTTGTATCTAATAGGCTTCTTTTACTTTGAATTTACTAAAACTCCAGGTTTTTTTGCCGAAGAATTTACAAATTATCAATTGTTCGGGATGTTGTCAATTGTCGTTTTCTGTATGCTTTTTATGGGAATTACTTTAGAATGGTGGGTTCATAAATTTTATGGTAAATATGCCAAAGAAATTCGAAAAGTAATCGACCAATTAAAAGAAGAATAACAAACACAACCCATCGTAAATGATGGGTTTGTTGTTTTTATTGGTATTTTTACATCTTAATTTATCTCTCTACTAAAATTATGGACGACAATTTTAAATTAGTCAGAAGTTTTCAATACTCATCAGAAGCACAAATTTTTAGTGGAAAACTGCAATCTGAAGGAATTGAAGTTCACTTAAGAGACACTCACACTGTTGACTCAAATCCGATTTGGAGTAATGCTGTTGGCGGAGTTAAGCTTTTTGTAAAAACTCAGGATTTTGAAAAGGCAAATGAAATTTTATTAAATATTGCTCCTTATTCTTTAGATGAAGATAGCAAACCATTAAAATGTCCTAATTGTGGTGCAGAAGAAATTGAAATGGTAACTTCTGTAAAAGACAAAAAAACACTTTTTGCTTTTCTATTTTCATTGCTTTTTGTTTTGATGCCTTTATATTCTAAATATCGTTATAAATGCAATAATTGTCAATTTGAATTTTAATTAAATGAAACTATTTATAACAGGAATTTCAACAGATGTGGGCAAAACTATTGCTTCTTCTATTATTGTTGAAGCTTTAGAAGCTGATTACTGGAAACCTATTCAGGCTGGGGATTTGAACAATTCTGATACCCATAAAGTAAAATCCCGAATTTCAAATCCCAAATCCCAATTTTTTTCTAACAATTATGCCTTAAATACACCTGCAAGTCCGCATTTGGCAGCTGAAATTGATGGAATTACAATAGATCTAAAACAAATTCAGGAGCCAAAAACTGATAATCATTTGGTTATTGAAGGAGCCGGAGGAATCTTTGTTCCGCTAAACGAAAAAGATACTATTTTTGACTTGATTCAACCGGATTATAAAGTAATTGTCGTTTCAAGACATTATCTTGGAAGTATTAATCATACGCTATTAACTATTGAAGCTATTCAAAATCGAGGTTTTCAAGTTTCTGGAATTATCTTTAGCGGAAGCGAAAACAAATCGACTGAAAGCCTGATTTTGAATAAAACCGAAATAAAATGTATCGGAAGAATTGACGAAGAACCTTATTTTGACCAAAATGTTATTCGCGAATACGCTGATTTATTTAGGCACAATCTTCTGTCATTACAAGAATCTAAAATCTAAAATCAGAAATCTACAATATATCTCAGATGACTTTAACAGAAAGAGACAGCCAATACCTCTGGCATCCTTATACTCAGCACAAAACTTCACAAACACCAATAGCCATTTCAAGAGGAGAAGGTGCATTGCTTTGGGATGAAAACAATAAAGAATATATCGATGCAATTGCCTCCTGGTGGGTAAATCCGTTTGGGCATAGCAATAAATTCATTGCAGATGCGATTTACAAACAATTGACCACTTTAGAACATGTTCTATTTGGTGGTTTTACACATGAACCTGCCATAAAAGTGGCGGAAAAATTGATGGAGATTCTTCCAAAGAATCAGCAGAAAATTTTCTTTTCAGACAATGGTTCTACTGCTGTAGAAGTGGCGATAAAAGTAGCTTTACAATATTTCTTCAATAAAAATGAAAAACGTACGACAATAATCGCTTTTGAAAATGCTTTTCATGGCGATACTTTTGCAGCAATGGCGGCGAGTGGAATTTCGTTTTACACCCAGGCTTTTCAAGGAATGTTTATTGATGTTGTTCGAATCCCAGTTCCGGTAAAAGGCAAAGAGCAAGAAAGTTTTGAAGCTTTGAGAAATGCAATTCAGACTCAAAACTGTGCCGCATTTATATTTGAGCCTTTGGTTCAGGGAGCAGCCGGAATGGTCATGTATGAACCCGAAGCACTGGCGAAACTGATTCAGATTTGCAAAGAAAATAAGGTTTTGACGATTGCCGATGAAGTAATGACAGGCTTTGGCAAAACCGGAAAAAACTTTGCAATGGATTATGTTTCTGAGCAACCGGATATGATGTGTTTATCGAAAGCCCTCACGGGCGGTACAATTCCGATGGCAATTACGACTTTTACACAGGCTATTTTTGATGCTTTTTATGATGATGATATCAATAAAGCCTTATTTCACGGACATACTTTTACGGCTAATCCAACTGGCTGTGCAGCGGCTCTGGCCAGTATCGATTTGTTGCATACTGATGAAATGCAGGCTAATATTGCAAGAATCAATAAAAGCCATTTAGAATTTCAGCAAAAAATTGAGAATCATCCAAAAGTAATTACCACCAGAACACTGGGTGTTATTTTTGCCGTTGAAATCAAATCAGATTCTGAGGAGAGCTATTACGGGTCAATGCGAAACAAACTTTATAATTTCTTTATTGAAAATGGGGTTGTTTTGCGTCCAGTTGGCAATATTGTGTACATTTTACCACCCTATATCATGACAGACGAACAGCTTCAAAAAGTATATTCTACAATCGAAGAAGTAATAGAAATAGTTTAATTTTGAATTATATATGTGTCTTTAGTCTGACCTAACAGGCTTTAAAAACCTGTTAGGTCTCTGCTGAAAACCAAAAACTTTTTCGAACTTTGCAATCAAACAAACAATACATTGAATACAAAAATATCAATAACGGCTTTTTCTTCAATTTCACCTTTAGGAAATAATACTAATGAAGTTTGGAAAAAGTATCTTAACAACCAACATTGTTTTACGTCCCAATACTTAGACCAGCAGCAAACTTCTGTTGCGGCTCTTGACTCAGAATCGAAGCAAATTATAGCTGAAATTAGCGAATCTGATCCTAAATATAGATTTTTAGACAATTCGGTTTTATTTGCTCTGGCCGCTTCCCGACAAGCCGTTAAAGAAGCCGGCTGGAATCCAGAAGACATTTTCGGAATCAATATTGGATCATCACGTGGGGCAACCGATTTGTTCGAAAAGCATTACAAAGAATATATTGATACCGGAAAAGCCCAGACTTTAGCATCGCCAACCACTACTCTAGGAAATATTTCGTCCTGGATTGCGCACGATTTGCAAAGTACAGGTCCTGAAATTTCACATTCTATTACTTGTTCTACTGCTCTTCATGCTTTATTGAATGGTGTTGCGTGGCTAAAATCAGGAATGGCTGATAAATTTTTGGTTGGCGGAAGTGAAGCTCCTTTAACTGATTTTACGATTGCTCAAATGCGGGCTTTAAAAATATATTCCCGTATCAATCAAACCGATGAAGCATGGCCCAACCTTTCTTTTGATTTTGAAAAAACACAAAATACGATGATTTTGGGTGAAGGTGCCAGTGTTTGTTGTTTAGAAACAGGAGAAAAAGAAAACGCCATTGCCTATATAACAGGCGTGGGTTATGCAACTGAAATTCTTGAGCATAACATTTCCATTTCTGCAGAAGCGGACTGTTTTCAGAAATCCATGAAAATGGCTTTAAAAGATACAAGTTTAGAAGATGTTGATGTAATTGTGATGCATGCACCAGGAACGATAAAAGGTGATTTAACCGAATTGCGTGCCATCGAAAAATTATTTGGAAACGATTTACCTTTGCTCACCACCAATAAATGGAAAATTGGTCACACTTTTGGTGCTTCGGGAATGTTGAGTTTAGAACTGGCTCTTTTGATGATACAACATGATACATTTGTCAATGTTCCTTTTGCGAAAGCACAATTTCAAAAAAAATCCATTAAAAAGGTTCTGATTAATGCTGTTGGTTTTGGTGGTAATGCCGTAAGTATTCTTATTCAAAAAGCATAAAATGAACCGTTCCTAAGAAACTCATTTTTTCTAATTCTGTTGTTCTATCAACGGATTAAAATCCGTCGCTATAATATGTTGCAAGCCTAAGGCTTTTTATTCAAGTTAATTTATAACAGAATATCTTTTAATTAATCAATATAACAGTTCCTGAGCAATGATTGTTTTGTATCAACTTATTTATATCAACGAATTAAAGTCCGTTACTATAATGTAATACCACCTACTGCTATTTTACTAAAAGCTGATTTATATCAAAATATCTTTAGGTAGATAATCAATATCACAGTTCCAGAGGAACGATTTGTTTTGTAGCAACGGATTTTAATCCGTTGAAAATTTGAAAATGAAAATTTAAGAGTTCCATAGGAACGATTCATGTAAAAATCCAGTTTATAATCGGAAATTAGATTTCAATAAAAAGGCTCAAAGTTTTAAACTCTGAGCCTTTGAACCTTTGTACCTATTAAACTTAATTAATACTATTAAGCATATCAGCGATTTCATCTAACCTTGGGGTCAGGATGATTTCGATTCTACGGTTTTTAGCTTTACCTTCAGGAGTTGCATTACTTGCCAAAGGTGAAAATTCTCCACGGCCTGCTGCTGTTAACTTTTGCTTGTTGATTTTACCATTTTCACTTAAAATAGCTACTATTGCCGTTGCTCTTTTTGTTGATAAATCCCAGTTATTTGCAATTGGACCGGAACCTGCATACGGATCATCATCGGTATGGCCTTCAATTAAAACAGAAAGATCTGGATTGTCACCTAATACTTTTCCAAGTTCTACAACCGCTTTTCTACCTTCTGAACCAACAGCCCAGCTTCCTGAATTGAAAAGTAATTTGTTTTCCATAGAAACATATACTTTCCCGTTTTTCTGTTCTACTGTAAGTCCTTTTCCTTCAAAACCATTTAATGCTTTTGATAACGTTTCTTTCAGCGTTCTCATAGCTGCTTCTTTAGCAGCAATCATAGCTTCAAGCTCGCTCAATCGATTTGCAGTTTTATCTAAACGTGCTTGTTCTTCGGCTAGTTTTTTTGATTTTGCTTCTAATTCCGCTAACAATTCACGGTTTTTATCCATGTTTTTTTCTAAAGCATCATTGCTGTTTCTCTCTAATGCATTATAGGAGTCCTGCAATACCTTATATTTCTTTTGTTCAGCGGCCAAATCAGCTTTTTGTTTAGCAAGATCATCTTTTGCACTGTTTAAATCTTTGGTTAATTTATCGCGATCTAATTCCAGTTGGTTTTTTGTTCTTTTTAAATCTGCATTTTCATCTGCAACAGAACGGTTTTCTTTTTTCAGGTCTGAATATTTTGATTCCAGATCATTGTAAATCTTTTTGGATACACATGATGTTGAAAGTGCTAAAATTAACAATCCGAGTGAGGCTTTTTTAATCATTTACTTTTTTATTTAAAGGGTATTAATAATTCTTAATTTCTTGTTTAACGGAGATTCCTAGCCCTGATGGGAGGGAAAATCCTTTTGTGCCGGGGTTCGGCACAAAAGATTTGGAAGGACAGCAGGAATAGCTTCAAAAAATAAATTGCACATTCCAAAACTCACTTTAAACAGCTATTCTCTCAACAATAACAATACCAGTTTTACTCGATTTCGACTAAAACCGGGCAATGATCTGAATGAATAGCATCTGGGAGAATAACAGCACGTTTTAATCTGTGCTGTAACGGTTCGCTAACGAGGTTATAATCAATACGCCAGCCTTTATTATTGCCTCTTGCTCCTGCCCGGTAACTCCACCAGGTATAATGATGGGGATCTTTATTAAAATGTCTGAAACTGTCAATAAAACCAGTTTTCATAAAACCGTCCAGCCACGCACGTTCTGCTGGTAAAAATCCCGATACAGTTTTGTTACGAACCGGGTCATGAATATCGATTGCTTCATGGCAAATATTGTAATCACCACAAATGATAATATTGGGAATAGTAAGCCTTAACTCGTTTACATAGGTTTGAAAATCATCCATAAACATAAATTTATGATCTAATCTTTCGATATTAGTCCCTGAAGGGAGATACAAACTCATTACAGAACAATCGTCAAAATCGGCCCGCAGATTACGCCCTTCAAAGTCCATATGGTGAATTCCGGTTCCGTAAACCACGTTATTGGGTTTAACTTTAGATAAAATAGCTACTCCGCTATATCCTTTTTTGGTTGCCGGATAGTAATATTGATAAGGATAACCCGCAGCCGTAATATCGGCTGTCGGAATTTGTTCCTCGGTTGCCTTAATTTCCTGAAGACAAACAACATCAGGATTAGCCTGCTGGAGCCAATTAATAAATCCTTTTGCAATAGCAGCGCGTATTCCGTTTACATTATAAGAAATAATTTTCATGCGTTTTTTTTAGATTTCAAAAGTAATAAAAATGAGGAAAGTTTACATAACAAACACTAAAAGTAGAGTTTTTTGTTATCTTTGTTCGCTGTTCTAATAAATTAAAAATAGTAGATGGGTTTAGTTACCGCGAAAGAAGTTGCAAAGGCGATAAATGTTGAGAAGTACGGAGTTCTTGGTACTTTTTCAGGCTGGATCCTTATGAAGGTTCTCAAGATATCAACCCTTAATAAAATTTACGATAATAACAAACATCTGGAAGACGTTCCATTCTTGAACGGAGTATTGGACGAATTACAAATTAAGTTTGAAATTCCCGAAGAAGATTTAAAACGTTTGCCTAAAGACGGTGCTTACATTACTATTTCGAATCATCCGCTTGGAGGAATTGATGGTATTTTATTATTGAAATTAATGCTCGAAAGAGAGCCAAATTTCAAGATTATTGCCAACTTTTTATTACACAGAATTGTTCCGCTTAAAAAATACATCATGCCTGTTAATCCTTTTGAAAACCATAAGGATGCAAAATCGAGCGTTGTAGGAATTAAAGAAACTCTACGTCATCTAAGTGATGGCAAACCTTTAGGAATTTTTCCTGCCGGCGAAGTTTCGACCTACAGAGATGGAAAACTGGTAGTTGACAGACCTTGGGAAGAAGGGGCACTGAAACTGATCAGAAAAGCTAAAGTTCCGGTTGTTCCGATTTATTTTCATGCTAAAAACAGTAAATTATTCTATTGGCTGTCAAAAATTGATGATACTTTGCGTACTGCTAAATTACCATCTGAATTGCTTACGCAAAAAGACCGTGTTATTAAGGTCCGTATTGGAAAACCAATTTCGGTAAATGAACAGAACGAAATAGAATCTTTTGAAGAATATTCAGAGTTTTTAAGAAAGAAGACTTATATGCTGGCAAATCCTTTTGAAAAGGATGTTAAATTATTAGATCCAGCCAACTTAAAACTCACTAAAACCCCAAAAAAAATTGTTACGCCAGCTAATGAATCCAATATGATTGCTGAGGTTGACGCTTTAAGAAACAGTAATTCCCGCTTACTGCAAAGTAAAAACTATGAAGTTTTTTTTGCGAGAGCAAAAGCTGTTCCGAATATTTTACATGAAATTGGACGTTTGCGTGAAATAACTTTCCGTGAAGTAGGCGAAGGAACGAATGAATCTATTGATTTAGATAAATTTGATCAATATTATCACCATATGTTTTTATGGGACGATGAAACAAAAAAAATTGCCGGTGCTTACCGCATGGGATTAGGTTCTGAAATTTATCCGAAATATGGTCTTGAAGGTTTTTACCTTAATGATCTTTTCAGGTTTGAACCAGAACTACATGATATGATGCACAAATCGATCGAAATGGGACGCGCTTTTATCATCAAGGAGTATCAGCAAAAACCAATGCCATTATTCCTGTTATGGAAAGGGATTATTCATACTACTTTGCGCTATCCGGAACATAAATATTTATTAGGCGGCGTGAGTATTAGTAATCAGTTCTCTGATTTCTCGAAATCGTTGATGATCGAATTCATGAAATCAAATTATTACGATCCTTATATTGCACAATACATTCATCCGAAAAAGGCCTATAAAGTAAAACTGAAAGATGCCGACAAAGATTTTATTTTTGATGAAGCAGAATCAGATTTAAACAAATTTGACAAAATCATTGATGAATTAGAGCCAGGAAATTTACGTTTACCTGTTTTGATTAAAAAGTACATCAAGCAAAATGCCCGTGTTGTCGCTTTCAACGTAGATCCTTTGTTTAATAATGCGATAGATGGCTTAATGTACATAAGGATAGCAGATATACCAGAAAGCACTATGAAGCCGGTTATTGAAGAATTTCAGATAGAACTGGAACGCAAATTATCGGAGAAAGAAGATATCAATTAAAAAAAAGTACTGTAAAGAAAAAATCCCAATCGCTGTAGCAATTGGGATTTTTATGTTTAGAACCAGGGTTTTCTACCCACTTGGTATGTTTGATAGAAGTCCTCGTCCGTTTTTGTTAAATAGATGATTCCTTCGATTAATCCAATTAAACCTCCTAACCCACATAAAAGATTAAGCAATATCTGAATTATTCCTTCCTTGGTATATCCTAAAATAAACTTATGAATTCCCAGATAGCCAAATAGAATTCCTAAAACTCCAGCTAAAACTTTTTTATTTTCTTCTCTACGAACCGGAGGATTATTCCAGTGTTCAGTTGGTCTTGTAGTTTCCATTCTATAACTTTTAATTATACTTCAACACTTCCTATTTCATTGATTTCATCAAAATCATTTTTAGGATCCGGACCATATTGATTTGCTCCTTTTTCTCCTTCTGTAGCTAACAATATTATATTGTATATTGGGATAAGGATATACCATCCACTTTTTCCAATATCGTGCATCCTTCTAATTGCTACTGCAATTGAGGGTACAAAAACAGCTAAACTGTAAATATTTGCCAAAGGTGCCAAACTAGGCGATATGAATGCAAAAATTAACCCCATAATGAAACCTAAGACAAAACTGATAATAATATTTGCTAAGAAGAACATCCAATATTCCTTTCTTCTTGCTCTGCCTTCAAAATTTGCATAATTTTCAAAAACAACTTTTTTGTACCATTCAATCATAATTATAATCTTTAATTAGTTAATTCCTACTCTTTTGGATTTTCGGTTACTCCTACTTTTAAAATTTTGTTAAATTTAACAACAATATTAAAAAAAAATAACTTCAAAAACTAATTATAAAAATTAATTTACAGAAAAAACTTGTTATTATAACCTAAATTTAAATCGCTAATTATTTTGTATATAAAATCTTAATTTTGTCTACAATCACCTGAGCCAAACGTTCGTGACTTTCAAATGTCCAGCCTGCAATATGAGGAGTAAGAATCACTTTTTTACCATCCAGAAGATACTGAAAAGCTTCGGGTGTATTTTTTTCCTGAAAAAGTGTTTCAAAAGATAGCTTTTCATATTCCAGAACATCCAAACCTGCTCCTAACACCTTTTCTGACTTCATAGCTTCAACTAAATCTGCCGTAACTATATTTTTGCCACGCGAAGTATTAATAATCCACAACGGCTTTGCAAATGCGTTTATAAAATCAGTATCAATCATTTTGTCTGTTTCAGGTGTCCAGGGTATATGGAGGCTTAAAACATCTGTCTTTTGCTGTAGCTCCTGTAATGAAACTTGTGTTGCATTTTCATCCCCACTGTTTTCCAAAAGATCATAACACAAAACTTCGACATCAAAACCCCTTAACTTTTTGGCAAAAGCTTTCCCCATATTACCATAACCGATAATCCCTACAGTTTTCCCATCGAGTTCATGACCACGGTTGCTTTCCCTATTCCATGCTCCGGAGCGTATTTCACTATCAGCCTGATTCAGTTTATTAAAAAGAGACAAAATCATTCCTAATGTGTGTTCTGCAACAGCGTTGCAATTACCTTCGGGTGCAGCAATTAAATTAATATCTCTTTCTAAAGCATAGTCGCAGTCAATACTCTCTAACCCCGCTCCTACCCTGGCAATAAACTGTAAATTGGTGGCCTTGTCAATAAATTGTTTATCAATTTTGAAACGGCTTCGAATTACGATTCCGTTATAATCCTGGATTTTGGCTTCAATTTCTTCTTTTGAAGATTTGAAATCGGCATGATTTTCAAAACCTGCCTCTTCTAATTGCTGCCAAAGAATTGGGTGATTGCTGTCGATATGTAGAATTTTTACGCTCATTATTTTTTGAATTAGATGAAACAAAAATACAGTTTATTCTCTATTTATAAATGTTGGATAATAAATGCCTGCATAAAAACAAATTCCAAACTCCAAGCTTTACTGACTTAGAATTTGGAATTTCTTATATTGGAATTCTTTTAAAACTAACCTTTAATTTGTTTAAGAGAAGTTTTGATTCCTTTGATCAATGACGAACTGAAACCATTATGTTCCATTTCGTTCAGACCGACAATCGTACAGCCTTGAGGTGTAGTAACGCGGTCAATTAATTGCTCCGGATGCACTTTTTCTTCCAACAGCATTTTAGCTGCCCCTTTTACGGTTTGTGCAGCTATTGCAAGAGCTGTCTGAGAATCAAAACCAATTTCAATTCCGGCCTGCATAGATGCACGAACATACCGTAAGGCATAAGCCGTTCCGCAAGCGCCCAGAACAGTTGCTGCATCCATTAATTTTTCGTCAATAACCGGAGCAGTTCCTAAATCCTGAAACAAATCAACAATTGGCAATGCTTTTTCCCTGTCCTTTTCAGGGAAAGAAATACAAGTCGCCGATTCTCCAAATTGTGCTGCAATATTCGGCATGATTCTAATTACAGGATATTGATTATTTGTTTTTGCCTGTAGCGTTTCAAGAGATAATCCGCTTACGGCCGAAGCTATTGTTTTACCTTGAATAGCCGGCAAAATTTCAGCTAAAACAGTATCAACCTGATATGGCTTTATAGTTAAGATTATAACATCAGCTTCTTGGATACTATGTTTGTTATCCGAAGAAACTGTAATTCCTAATTCGGTCAAATATTGAATACTGGCAGTGTTTCTTCTCGTTACTGTGACTTTGTGACTTTGTGAGAATTTCGCAATTCCCAAAGCAATAGAAACACCAAGGTTTCCTCCTCCTATGATATGTACTTTCATTCTGGTTATTAATTTATATTGTAATTGGTTAATAGCATTTTTTTGTATAATTCAACATTTTAGAATCCCAAAATCAATTTGGCTACTGTAAAATACAGCATAATTCCAAAAACGTCATTTGTGGTGGTAATAAAAGGTCCTGTTGCAATAGCGGGGTCTATTTTCTTTTTGTGTAAAAAAAGCGGCACTAAAGTTCCTAAGGTCGCAGCAAACAAAATTACTACCATCATTGAGATAGAAATTGCCAAACCTACTAAATATTGCTGATACATGATAGAATGATATCCGAGTAAAAGCAATGAAATAATACTTCCTGAAATCATCGAAACGGTAATCTCTTTGGTAAAATATCCTCTGCTGAATTCCTTTAAAGTTCCGTTTGCCAGACCCTGAACTACAATTGCGGACGCCTGAACACCTATATTTCCTGCGGTTGCAGAAAGTAAAGGCACAAAGATAATGAGGGTTGAATAGGTTTGAAAAGTCGATTCATTTCCCTTTAAAACAAAAGAAGCGACAATCTCTATCACCATCCCGATTAAGAGCCATGGCAAACGTGCTTTTGTGAGTTCTAAAACGCTGTCATTTGATTCAACGTCCTGCGTAATACCCGCAGCCAATTGGTAATCCTTATCGGCTTCTTCTTTAATTACATCTAAGATGTCATCAATCGTAATTCTTCCTACCAATCGGCCTAATTCGTCAACGACCGGAATAGCCTCCAAATCATATTTTTGCATGATACGCGCTACCTCAACATCTTCAGTATCCACATTAACGAAATTAAGTTTCCGAATATAAATATCTCCAATTTGCGTTTTGGTCGAAGTTGTCAATAAATCTTTAAGTGATAATCGTCCTTTCAATCGGTTTTCATCATCAACTACATAGATGGAATGTACTCTGGATACGTTTTCGGCCTGAATACGCATTTCTTTGACGCAAGTGAGTACATTCCAGTTTTCATTGACTTTTACGAGTTCTTTACCCATCAAACCACCAGCAGAATTTTCGTCGTAACGCAACAAATCAACAATGTCTTTTGCGTGCTCAACGTCAATCATTTCCGAGATTACTTCGGCTTTGATTTCCTGAGAAAGTTCGGCAATAATATCTGCCGCATCATTGGTTTCAAGCTCATCAAGCTCTTCTGCAATTTCTTTAGGCGAAAGTCGGCTCAGGATGTTTTCACGCAAGTCATCTTCCAGTTCAAGAAGAATCTCAGCGGTTTTATCACTGTCTAAAACCTTAAAAATATAGGTTGCCTCGTCAAAATCCAGTTCGTCCAGGATTTCGGCAATATCGGCATGGTGCAGATCGTTCAGTAAAACTTCAAGTTCTTTGTCGTTTTTATTAACAATATGCTCTTCTAATTGGTGTATTAATTCTTTGCTAACTTTGAACTCCATCGGCTTCTATTTTTTGAGTCAGTTCAATAAATTCTTCTACACTAAGTTGCTCGGGACGTTTATCAAAGATAGTGTCTAATCGCAAATTATCGGTTAAATTTAATGTTTTCAAACTGTTACGTAATGTTTTTCGTCTTTGCTGAAAAGCAGTTTTCACTACCGTAAAGAACAACTTCTCACCACATGGAAGACTATAATCTTCCTTTCGGGTCATTTTCATCACACCCGACTTGACCTTGGGCGGAGGAATAAAAACATTTTCGTCAACAGTAAACAAATACTCAGTAATATAGAAAGCCTGGGCTAAAACGGATAAGATACCGTAAGCTTTTGAGCCTTTTTTCTCGCAGATTCGTTCAGCCACTTCTTTTTGAAACATTCCGGAAAACTCCGGAATCTGATGCTTAAATTCTAATGTTCTAAAAACAATCTGCGTAGAGATATTATAAGGGAAATTTCCGATTATAGCAAACTGCTTATTTTCGTAAACCTCGTTAATATTATATTTCAGGAAATCCTGAGAGATAATTTTATCTTTTAATTTTGGATAATTCTCACCCAAATACGTAACTGATTCGCCATCGATCTCGATTACATGCGTATTTATTGGTTTATCAAGCAAATATTTAGTCAGCACACCCATCCCCGGTCCTATTTCTAAAACCTCATCGTATCCTTTTAAGCTTAGAGTATCTGCAATTGCTTTTGCAATACTTTCGTCTTTCAGGAAGTGCTGTCCTAAATGTTTTTTGGCTTTTACTTTTTCCATTTTCTTGTTTGGATTCTTAGATTTTTAGACTTCTTAGATCGTTAGTTTTTTGAAATATCGAATAATCTAAATGTCAAAAATAATTTACTTCTTATTTATTTCTCGAAGTTGTTGAATATCTAATAAATCTTTAGCTCTATTGGCTTTAATTTTACTTGTAATCAAATCTTCTAAAGACAAAACATTCCACTTTAAAAATGTTTTATCATTTACAGTTGTTTCCTCACTATCATTATAAGCTTCTTCAAATGATTTATTTACCGAAAATTTGGTAATTAATTCTAAATCTAAATCTACAGGTGAAAACTTTATTGATATATTTTGTTTCTGCAGCTTTACATTTTCAGGAAAATCGTCAATTTCATATCCCATTTCATTAAAAACAAGGACTAATTTTTTAAAATTTTCATCTGTTGTTTCTATCCAAAAATCAACATCAGCAGAATGTCTTTGATAACCGTGAAAATTAACTGCTCCACCTCCAACCATGAGCATTCTGACTTTATGCTTGTTTGCTAAGGCAATAAATTCATCAATGTTTTGATCCCACAATTTTGACATCTTATTTTGATTTTATAACAATCAGAAAATTGTCTTTATTTTTATCTATTTTATTCTTTACTGGAAATTTACTTATTCTCTCACTTAAACGTAAAAAACTATAAACCCGTTCAATTTTGGACAACTTTAAAAAGTCATCTTGCTGTTGTTTATTACTTTCTTCTTTTGTTTGAAATCGAATTTCCATGATAATTATTAGTTAAAACTGAAAACTAAATTTAATGTTCCGAAATAACTTCCAATTCTGTTCTGAAAGAAAGCATTTTATCGGCAAACAATTCTAAAGCTTCCTGACGGAAGTTTGGTGCATCTTCCAGATAATATTTCTCTAAAGTCGCTTTGCTATCAGTGAAATACTGAACAGAATATGTAATTCCGCCCATTTCTTCTTCAATCAAAACTTTTACAATTCGTGCTGAAGAAAACTTATTGGTAGCCAGAATTTCCGGAATATGTTTTTCCTGCATCCACTTTAACCATTGGTCATGAACGGTTTCATGTATATTTGTAGTAACGTTGTAAATTATCATGTCTTTTTTTTTTAATCATTTATTCGGTTAAACGTTTAACCGAATAAACGGTTCAACCAAATTATAAATTCTTGTCTCCTCTCAACTCGCGATACTTTTTTCTGGCATCAACAAAATAGATACTGTCCTGATGGTTAAATATTACCTTCTCATAGAGAGGTTTTGCCTTTTCAATATCTTTCAATTCGTCGTTGTAAATTTCTGCTGAAAAAAACAATGCTTCATCAACATAAATACCATCGCTATGATTGTCTATTATTTGCTGGTATTGGCTTAAAGCCGAATTATAATCTTTCAGACTTTCGTAAATTTTACCTAAACGCAACATTGTTACAGCTTCAATTTCCTGTCCTTTAAAAGACTTTAAAATGTTTTGAAACTGGGCAATAGCCTCTTGTTTTTTATTCTGATAAATTAAAAAATCACCTTTTGCAAATTGTTTCAGTGCTGTTTGTGTCGAATCGGCAACGGTGTTGTCATTGATCAGTAAAAAATATTCTAATGCATCGTTGGCAATCAATTGCGTATTAGCCGACTTTAATTCTTTGAACTGTTTTAAAGCCCATTCAAAATCCCCTTTGTAATAACTTGTTTTGGCCGCTTTTAAACTCGCTTCATGCGACATAACATCATTCTTTAAATCCAACTGAATCTGTGAATAATAAATCAATGCCTGATTGAATTTTTCTTCTAAAAGCAAAATATCAGCCAATTCCATTTTGGCATCTGCTTTTTGGTATTCATTCAAATTCAGCTCTAACGCTTTTTTTACAATTGCTTTGGCTTCTTCTGTCTTCTTTAAATTAAACGCCAGAAAATGCGCCTGAATTATTTGTAAAGATAAGGTAAAAGGAGTGATTTCATAGGTTGTAAGCAAATGTTCTAATTCGGTACTGATTGCCGCATAATCTGTTTCAGAAGCTTTATCGATTTTAATTTGCATCAATTGCGCATTCGAATGCACCAGCAAATCCAAATCTTTGGTATTCAGTAAAATGAAATTCAAAATTTCCGAAGCTGTTTCAGTATCATCTTCATTGAGTGCAAACTGACTCAAATTGACAATACTCATTAGCGATTCCGGTTCACGCTTATAAATGGCTTTTTCCTGAATAAATGCTTTTCCGAATTCCTTCTGCTGTACATAAAACCAACTCAGATAATGATTCCAGAATACATCCTGATCTTTTTGCGTTCTAAGGATTAATGCCTTTCGCATCGCATCTTTAAAAGCCGTATTATCTGTTTCTCCATTCATGAAACGAGATAATTGTGTCTGAATCAAATTTGAATTTTGTGGGTTTTTAAAAGATTCCGTTAGCAAAAGATCGATCATTAAATCGGTCTTGCCTAACTGTCCGTACAACATACCGATCTGGAAATTAAAATTGTAATTCGGCTGCACCTGCATTGCAGTTTCATAAGCTTTTAAAGCATATTCCAACAATACTTTTTTCTCAAATGAATTTCCTATTCCGTAAACATCATTTGGATTCGTTTTGATTTTTTCGATAGCCTGATCGTAGTAATTTCTGGCTTTTGCTTCATTTTTTTGAAGCTGGAAATTATACCCCAGTTCCACTAAAAACACACCTTGTTTGTATCTGTTGTAGCGATCCTGAATTAATTTTTGTGCAGTTTCAAACTGGTGCAATTGCTGATAAGACTCAACTGTCCTTAAAAAATATTGTGTGTTCGATGGCGAACTTTTTAAAAGCTCTTCGTAACTGATTTTCGCTTTTTCGAAATCACCTTTATCATAGTAATATTGAGCAAGCTGCTCATTTTGGGAGAATGTAAAACCTGACCACAACAAAACGATATAGACAAAGATGTTTTTCATATTTCGGTTTCTTTTAAGTTATGGTTTAAGGTAATTAAAACCTAACAGGTTTTAAAACCTGTTAGGTTTAACCCTAAAAAATTAGTTTATAATATCAAATCCGCAGTAAGGACGTAAAACTTCAGGGATTACGATTCCTTCGGGAGTTTGGTAATTTTCTAAAATTCCGGCCAAAACTCTTGGCAAAGCCAATGAGCTTCCGTTAAGAGTGTGGGCTAATTGGTTTTTTCCATCTTTATCCCTGAAACGTAATTTTAAGCGATTCGCCTGAAAAGTTTCGAAGTTAGAAACTGAACTGATTTCTAGCCAGCGGTCTTGCGCCGTTGAAAAAACTTCGAAATCATAAGTCAAAGCTGATGTAAAGCCCATATCACCACCACAAAGTCGTAAAACACGGTATGGCAATTTTAATTCCTTCAAAATATCTTTTACATGTTCTACCATTCCGTCAAGTGCTTCATAAGACTTATCAGGATGTTCTATACGTACGATTTCAACTTTATCAAATTGGTGCAAACGGTTTAATCCACGTACGTGTGCTCCATAAGAGCCTGCTTCACGACGGAAACATGGTGTATATGCCGTGTTTAAAACCGGCAAATCGCTTTCGTTTAAAATAACGTCACGATATAAATTCGTAACCGGAACCTCGGCAGTCGGAATTAAATATAAATCATCAATTGTTGAATGATACATTTGTCCTTCCTTATCTGGCAATTGTCCTGTTCCGTAACCTGAAGCTTCGTTTACTAAATGCGGCACTTGTACTTCATTGTAACCTGCAGCTGTATTTTTATCTAAAAAATAATTGATTAAGGCACGCTGTAAACGAGCGCCTTTTCCTTTGTAAACCGGAAAACCTGCGCCTGTAATCTTTACACCCAACTCAAAATCGATAATGTCGTATTTTTTTACCAATTCCCAGTGAGGCTGTGCGCCTTCGTGCAACACCGGAATATCACCTTCTTGGAAAACATTCAAATTTTCCTCAGGTGTTTTTCCTTCTGGAACAATATCAGCCGGAAGGTTTGGCAATGTGTATAATTTATGGGTCAATTCGGTTGCCAAAGCTTCTGCTTTTTCACCTAATTCCTTGCTTTTTTCTTTTAATGAAACGGTTTTTTCCTTTAAAATTGCGGCTTTCGATTTCTCTCCAGCTTTCATTAATTCGCCTATGTCTTTGGATAATTTATTAGATTCAGCTAAAGTGTTGTCTAATTCTGCCTGAGCTGCACGACGGTTTTCGTCTAATTGCACCACTTCTTCCACAACGCTTTTAGCATCAATATTTCGTTTTGCTAAAGCCTTGATTACTTTCTCCTGATTTTCTCTAATAAATGCGATTTGTAACATAGCTTGGTTTTTATACTATTGTTTTTTTATAACGGAAGCAAATTTAAGGAAATGTTTCCTAAGATTACGACAAAGTTTTAAGGGAAAGATGTATTCAAAATGTTGTTTTGCAATTTTTGACAGAAGATCTTTATTTGAGACTATTCAAGTAAACTATTTTCTTTATGATTTTAAAAAATAGATTCAATAATAATTCAAAACTGCTTATGCTCTGTGAGTAATTCTTTTAACTCTTTGGTTTTTAAAAAAGTGGCCAGACGTCCCGACAGCAATAGCATTTCTCTTTCTTCAGGGGTAATTTTTAGCTTAGTTTCAACATGGGATGCAAATTCATATAAAATTAAAATATCGGAAGGTTTCAATTCATTAAACTTATTACGGGTTAATGTGGCCAGGATTATTTCGCCCTCCTTATCTCTTGTAAAGCTGAGTTCTCCAAACTGTTCTATTAAATCCTGTTTAAATTTATAATGAAATTTTAACCAACTATCATATTCATCATCAGTATTTTTAAGTTCTGAGACTGTTCTTTCATACGATTCGTCTTTTTTTAATTTAAGCAAATGCTCGCGTAACGTAGTAAAACCAATTACCTGATAATTTGAAATTGGCACTTTGCATCTTTCAAATGCATTTTCAACATCTCTGTCAAATGTCATATATCGTGTTTGAACTGTATATAAAGAAGCTGTTTCCAGCAATGAAATAAGTTTTATTTTTTCATCGTTTATGTAAGGTTCTTTTTTTCCTTGTCCCAAACAGTCAATAAAAAGTGCTTTTTTATTTTTACTGTCTACTTTGGTATCATTTTGCAGTAATTCTATTAAAGTTTTATAGCCCATATTATCTGAGGCGCCTCCATCGATAATGCACAATATTTTATCATGGTTTTTAACGCCAAATTTTACTTTTGGAAGTACGCCCGGAAAAGCAGAACTCGCCGTTATCCCATACGTAAGCGGAAAATCGTAACCATCATTTATTTGATTTTCGTTTAAACAAATAGATGCTTTATTGGGTGCCAGAGACGAATTTAAATTCAGCTCCCGAATAACATGCGGCATAAACGGAAACCGTTCTCCATTGTTATATGCCGTACCGTTTGCTACCATAATGGGTAAATAAGGTGTGTTTTTACTTTCTTTAGGAACAAAAAAATCAGACAAAAGCATTTGGGTTTTAAACTTGTCAGGATTATCAGGATTAGTACTATCATACTGCAAAACCTCTAAATCCAATCGCTGTGTCATCGATATTTTATCTCCTTTCTCGTTTCTGTTATTATTCAGAAGGGATAAAATATTCGCCGATTTATCGACGTAATCCTTATATGCATCAGCTTTGGAAAAATAAAAATCATTAAAAGACTGATTTCCCTGATAGAGTTTATTTTTTAGTATCGTTAAATAATAACCCGCCGAATAACAGCCTCCGGAAACGGTTGAGAAGTAGTCGATTTCATTCAAAAAATTACGATGAGAGTTATTTTCCTCGATTTCCTCTAATCCCAAAAGCACGCCCATACTAAAAAACTGTGCTCTGGAACCTCCTCCGGAAATTGCAACTCCCAATGCAATATTGGGATTTTGAAGCTTTTTATCGCGTTCCTGAACCGATTTATATTCGTTTAATGAAACAGCAGGAATCGAATTGTAATTAATCTCAGAAAAAAGATTGATTTTGTTTTGAGAAAAACTTATTTGAAGAGATAACAAAAAAAATATTTGACTGCTTAGATACCTCATTTTAAATTTATTAAACACTATAAGCGAAGTTACAAGAAACTTAAATAAGATAAAAACAATTACTCATCCGTAAAAGCCAAATATATATTAATTAACAGTCAAACTTTTTGAATGTACCGAAGTACAGCTCGAACTTCCGCTTTTTAGAGTAACATCTGCTTTTACAGCAAAAGTACCACCCGCAGCATAAGTATGCGAAACCGTTGTACCATTCACTGTCTGAGTTGCTCCGTCACCAAAAATCCATTTAACTGATTTTACTTCATATTTGCCTATATATTTTATTTCGTAATCAATTTTTTTAGAATTTACAGCATCTGCTGTGTGCCCTATTTCCAAAAATAAATTTATCCCGAACAATCAAATGCTTTTTCCAGATCATCACCACACGAAAAACTTAAAAATGCTAATGCAATAATAAACAAAACTGTAAATTTATTTTTCATGGATATAATTTTTAGATTACTTTTTATGGTTTTATTCTCACAAATACAGCCAATCTTTGTCACTAGTTTTTAATTATCATCATTAAAAAACGTTTTCCTTTGAACATTAATAAATTAAGCGCGCTTAATCTCATGTCCAACAAATTCCTCTAAAGCAGCAAACATATCATCTACAGAAAGTACTTCGAAATCGGGATGGTTTTTTAAGAAGTTTGCATTCAAAGTAATTAAGTTTTCTTCGAGTTCATAAAAAGTATCGTTGTTCAAAGAATCTCTAATTGGGTTTACGCCTTCTAATTTTCCTTTTAGAAATTTTGCCAGCTTTACACTGCTCATCAATCTGGCTTTTTTGCTTTGCTGCTGAAACAATTCCAAATGTTTTTCGGCACCAATTAAGGTTAATCCTTCTTCGATTAATTCGTTTAGTTCTTTATTCCAGCCTGATTTGTATACAAACTGGGCAAAATTTCCTTCAGCATATTGTGACCAGTAATAATCCAGATAATAACTCATCAAAGCATCTTCGTGAATAAATTCATCATCAACTCCTTCTTCTCGAATTAAATTGATTACCGAAATATTTGAGTGAATGACATCATGAAGATTTTCACTGTTCATTGCCGTTTCAGAAACTATTATTCTACCGAATTCCTCCATTTTTGATTTTGTTTTGGGATTATTTTGCAAATTTCGGGTAAATTAAAACAGAAAAGAAATACAATGTAATTTATATAGCATCACCATCGCTATTCTTCTTTTCATTCATTTTTGCCACTAAAGCTTTCAATCGCAATGCACGTTCTCTTTTCTCTTCCTGAAGTTTTGCCTTTTTCCGATTTAGCAATTTGGTATGCAAAGCCTTGTTTTTGGTATTTTTTTCGGGTCCTTTTGCCATGATTTCTATGCTTCATTACTTTATTTTGCAAATTTCGGTGAAATAATGATATAAATGGGAATAATTTTTTGGGCGTTTCCCTACGGGCCGGGCTATTCGCTGCAAGTCCTCGCACTTCCTTCGTCAGGCTGCGGGCTTTTCGCTACTATCCCTAACGCTGACGTTTCCATAAGAAGATTATTTGCCAAAAAACTTGATGATGAAAATCAATCTCAAGATTACAGAATGATTTGCACTAATAAAAATGCTCTTTTTGTGAAAGACAGGGTTCTAGAATTAGAAAAAGTGTATTTAAAAACTAAATAAATGAAACCGGACTTCAGTCATACCACAACCTTATCATATAAAAATAGTAAAGAGCTCAAAAAAGCAGTTATCAAATAATGCTCTTTGACTTTACAAATCAAACCCATTTTCAATTTATTCGTATTTTTGTTTATGCAGATACACAATTTCAAAACCGAATAGATAAAGTATTTACAGGTAACTCAATCTTTTTACAGACTATTAAATTAAGAATAGAATGAATTCTAAAGTTGACTTTTATTTTAGCAAGAATGAAAAATGGCAAAAAGAAACAGAGAAGTTAAGAAGCATTGTTCTCGATTGTCAGTTAACTGAAGAATTGAAATGGGGCGTTCCTTGCTATACTTTTCAGAAAAACAATATCGTTTTAATCCATGATTTTAAAGAATATTGTGCGCTTTTGTTCTTTAAAGGTGCTTTGCTAAAAGACACAGATAATATTTTGGTGCAGCAAACTGTCAATGTACAATCGGCTCGACAGATCAGGTTTACCAATATTGAGGAAATAATTGAACTCGAACCGGTTCTAAAAACGTATATTTATGAAGCTGTTGAAGTAGAAAAAGCAGGTTTGAAATTCACTTTTAAAAAAACCGAAGAATTCGAAATTACCGAAGAATTCCAAAAGAAATTAGATGAAAATCCAGATCTGAAAACAGCTTTTGAAGCATTAACTCCGGGACGACAAAGAGCTTACATGTTACACTTTTCTTCGCCAAAGCAATCCAAAACCAGAGAATCAAGAATTGAAAAATCCATACCACAAATTCTTAACGGAAAAGGATTAAATGACTAGCCAAATATGAAAGCAACCTTCTTCCCAGACCAGGAAAAATTCAGAGCATGGCTAGAAAACCATTACCAGACAGAAACCGAATTATTAGTAGGTTTCTATAAAGTGAGCACCAAAAAGCCAACCATGTCGTGGTCAGAATCTGTAGATCAGGCACTTTGTTTTGGCTGGATTGACGGTATCCGAAAAACTATTGACGAAGAAAGTTATTCGATTCGATTTACGCCAAGAAAAAAATCGAGTATCTGGAGTGCTATCAATATTAAAAAAGTCGAACAGCTCACAAAAGCCGGTTTGATGACGGAAGCAGGTAAAAAAGCTTTTTCCTTTAGATCAGAAGAACGCTCGAGAATTTATTCACACGAAAAAGAGACTTATATCCTCGATCCAGAATTAGAAAAACAATTCAAAGCCAATAAACCTGCCTGGCATTTTTTTGAAAAACAAGCACCATCTTACAAAAGAGTAGTGATTCATTTAATTATGAGTGCCAAACAGGAAAAAACCAGAATATCAAGACTTGAAAAAGCGATAAATGCAAGTAAAGAACAAAAGCGAATGCTATAAAAAAAACCAGTAATTGTTGCTTTGATTAAAACATAAGCAGTAACTTTATTCATTCAAAATAAGAAAAATGAAAGAAAGAACCACCTTGCAATACTATGTTTTAGATGTATTCTCGAATAAAAGTTACAAAGGAAATCCGTTGTCTGTCGTTTTTACTGATGGTGATTTAGAATTAGCTATTTATCAAAATATCTCAAAAGAGTTTGGCTACTCTGAAACTTCATTTGTTTATTATTCTGCCAGACAAAAAGCACTCAATGTTCGTTCGTTTACACCAACCGGAATCGAAATAGACGGAGCAGGACACAATTTGCTTGGTGCGGTTTGCGGTGCTTTGCTTAAAGGAATACCTATTTTTGAAGAACAAAATCAAAGCAATCGTTTTGTCATTATGAAACATTCAGCGATTCCGTTAACAGTAAGTTTTGATCCCGTTACGCAATATCCATTGGTGCAAATGCATCAAAAACAAGCAGTTATCAAACAGGAAATCCCAACATATAAAATTGCGGTGGCACTTGGTTTAAAAATAGAGGATTTAGATGTAAATGCTTTTGTTCCTACGGTTGTCAAAACAGAAGTTGCCCACACAATGGTTCCCATAAAAAACAGCCAGATACTTAATGATTGTGTGCCTGACAACCAACTTTTAATTGAAATTTCTAAAGAATATAAGTCTGAAGGGTTTTATTGTTTTACTATTTCACATGAAAATAAGGAAAATATAGTCGAAGCGCGGTTTTTTAATCCCATAATCGGAATAAATGAAGATCCTGCTACAGGAACGGCTGCAGGGTGTTTGATTGGTTTTTTGACGCAGAAAAAATTTACTAAACCAGATACAGAATATAAGATTCTGCAGGGCGTCAAATTGAAACATCCCTCGCTCATTGAAGTTATGAATAGGGAAAATGATATTTTGGTTGGTGGTTCTTCGATTATTACGATGAAAGGGGAACTTTATTTATAAATTAATACTAATTAAGAATGCTCACATTAGAACAAGCCAGAAAAATTGTTTCTGAACGATTAGCAAATTCTAATTTCTCAGATATTGATTCACTAATTATTCTTGATGATTTTACTATTGAAAAACCATATGCCTGGATTTTTAGTTACACATCCAAACTTTGGCATGAAACGAAAGATACAAAATATTTAATCGCAGGGAATTCACCAATAATAATTGATAAACAAACAGGAAATCAAACATCTTATCCATCTGGATATAACCTTGAAGAAATTATTGAACAATATGAAGAAGAGCAAAATATTTGGAACTTAGTTTTATTTGAATCTAATCGCAACAATCAAAAAATTCTGTTATTGAAAAACAAAATGAACTTAAGTTATAATGACCTAATAAATATAAAAAAAAATAACTTTTTCTGTATTGAAAAAGGGTCTGAATTGAGATTAACTTCATTACAAACTGAACTTTTAAATATCGGAATCAAAGCTGAATTGAGATTATCCCCAGAAAGAAATTAAAATTAATTATTGCAGATTTAGATAAAATGGATAAAGAGCCACAAGGATTAATGCACGAATTAAACAATTTTGAAGTAACAGAATTTAATAATCTGAAGTTAGAAAAAATTATAATTTGTGAAAATCCTAAAACAAAAGCACCAGTAATAGTTTTTTTAAAAATAGAAAGCAACAATTGGCACGAATATTTTCTCGATGCAGGTCTCGGTTTTTGGCATCACTGTGATGAAATTGATACAGATGATGATTATAATTACATTGATAAAACTAATGAATATGGGCTTTTAAATAAAGTAATCTATAAAATATGGTGTGAGTCTCATGAAAATAATAGTCAAATAATTATTGAATTTAAAAGTAGAGAGAAACTCATATTACGAACGGTTAAACCAAAGATATTTGATTCAGAGAGTGAACTGGTTAAGTTATAAAAAATAAAAAAACTGCAATTATGCAGCTTTTTTATATCCAAACTTAAATTAGTTCGTTTTCATAGGCGGTAAATCAAACGCCACAGAATCATGTTCGAAATTATTACGGTGTCCTCCATCGCAAAAAGGTTTGTTCGCAGATAATCCGCAACGGCAAAGTCCTAATGCAGATCTTCCCTGAAGTCCGTAAACTGTTCCTTCTGAATCCATGATTTCAAAATCACCTTCGATTTTTATTGATCCGTTTTTATTGATGATAAGTTTTGTCTTGCTCATAATGTTTTGGTTTTTTAGGGCAAAGGTTGCAAAATATATCTTTACTTATAAGCGGTAAATGCAGTTTAAACTGGTTCTATTTAAAAGCAAGTTTTTCAATTTTTAGACCAAAATTGAGATTTACTGATGATGAGGTTTGTGCTATTTCAAAAGATAAAGTGCAGGAATGGTATCTGATTTTGAATTAATAGCACAATACAATTGAAACATTATTTTGTAGATTTGAGAAATCATTATTATCTAACTATCAAACCACTTATGAAAAAATACACCATTCTAATAGCATTTGCCTTTCTTTTTAGCCTGACCTCCGCAACTAATAAAACAAACTCTTTCGAAGACGGCTGGATAAATTTACTCGACAACGGCCTCAGCAAATGGGATATGTATCTAAGTTACAAACACCAGAACGGATATGCGGGCAAAATTCCAACGGATGCTAATGGGAACGAAATACAACCTATTGGCTACAACAAAAATGTAAACAATATGTTTACAGTGATTCAGGAAAACAAGGAACCGGTACTTAAAGTTTCCGGAGAATATTATGGTTGTGTTTTTACCAAAGAAAATTACAAAAACTATCGCCTGAAGCTAAAAGTTAAATTTGGAAATAAAAAATGGGAGCCCAGAACTGAAAAACTCATGGATGCGGGTGTGCTTTATCATTCCCAAGGGGAAGCGGGTGTAGATTACTGGCGTGCCTGGATGTTGTCACAGGAATTTCAAATTATGGAAGGCCATTTTGGCGATTATTGGAACATTGCTAATTCGGCAATTGATATTAGAGCCTATATCCCCGAAGGATCGATGAATGCCGTAGCCGATGAGGGTCAGCAATTTATTCCTTTCGGTACAAATACTGAAAATACTGGGTTTTGTATGCGAAAAATGAAAGCTGAAACACCTAATAACGGCTGGACAGAAATTGAATTGGTTTGTTTTGAAGGAAAAAGTGTTCATATAGTCAATGGTAAAGTAGTCATGGTTTTGCAAAATTCCCGTTATTATGATGGTGAAAAATTTATGCCTTTAACCGAAGGAAAAATACAATTGCAAAGCGAAGCTGCCGAAGTTTATTATAAAAACATCAAAATAAAACCAATAAATAAAATGCCCGTTGAGTTTGAAAATTATTATAAATAAACGAAATAGCTAACCCCGATTACTACACAAATTGGGGATTTTCCTGAAAAAAAATAATTATTTTTACACAACCTTGTCATTTCTGACAAACAGTGTGACTAATTGTTTTCTTTAAAATAAACTTAGCGGCTTTGCGAAATTAATTGGCTTTACTTTAAAAAAACTTAGCGAATCTCTGTGTTTTTCTTCGTGCAACTCTGTGAAATTGCTTGCGATTCTCCGTGAAATAACAAATTCTCAATTCTATTGCTTATTTTTGCACCCAATAAAATTGAAAAATGATACAGAATCCAAAAAGATATACTATTACGGCAGCCTTACCTTACACCAACGGACCTATTCATATTGGGCATTTGGCAGGGGTTTACGTGCCTGCAGATATATATTCGAGATACTTGCGTTTGCAGGGAAAAGATGTTGCGTTTATTTGCGGAAGCGATGAACATGGCGTTGCAATTTCGATGAAAGCCAAAAAAGAAGGAGTTACGCCACAGGAAGTTATTGATAAATACGACGGAATTATCAGAAAATCATTTGCTGATTTCGGAATTTCATTTGATAATTATTCTCGTACTTCGGCTAAAATTCATCATGATACGGCTCAGGAATTCTTTAGAACACTTTATGATAACGGAGATTTTATTGAAGAAGTAACAGAACAATTGTACGATGCAAAAGCAGATCAGTTTTTGGCGGATCGTTTTGTGGTGGGAACTTGTCCAAAATGTGACAATCCGGAAGCTTACGGCGATCAGTGTGAGAAATGCGGATCGACTTTGAATGCAACGGATTTGATTAATCCAAAATCTACAATTACAGGAGAAACTCCAATTTTAAAATCAACAAAACACTGGTTTTTACCTTTAGACCGTTATACTGATTTCTTAACAGAATGGATTTTAGTCGGACATAAAAACGACTGGAAACCGAATGTTTACGGACAAGTTAAATCATGGGTTGATGGCGGACTAGAGCCTCGTGCGGTAACGCGTGACCTTGACTGGGGAATTGATGTTCCGGTTGAAGGTGCCGAAGGAAAAAAATTATACGTTTGGTTTGATGCACCTATCGGATATATTTCTTCTACTAAAGAATGGGCAGCTCGCGAAGGAAAAGACTGGGAACCGTATTGGAAAGATGAAGACACCAAACTGGTTCATTTTATCGGGAAAGACAATATCGTATTTCACTGTATCATTTTCCCTGCGATGCTTAAGGCAGAAGGAAGCTATATTTTGCCGGACAACGTCCCTGCAAACGAGTTTTTGAATTTGGAAGGAAACAAACTTTCGACTTCTAAAAACTGGGCAGTTTGGTTACACGAATATTTAGAAGAATTTCCGGAAAAACAAGATGTTTTGCGTTACACATTAACTTCAAACGCACCTGAAACTAAGGATAATGATTTTACATGGAAAGATTTTCAGGCGAGAAATAACAATGAATTGGTTGCCATTTTTGGAAATTTCATTAACCGTGTGGTTGTTTTAACCAACAAATATTACGATGGATTCATTCCAGTTCCAAATGAATTATCTGAAGTTGACGAAAATACGTTGGCTGAATTAAAAGCGTATCCGGCTGTGATTTCAAGTTCAGTGGAGCGTTACAGATTCCGTGAAGCTCTAGGGGAGTTAATGAATGTGGCCCGTTTAGGAAATAAATATCTTGCTGACGAAGAGCCCTGGAAAGTAATGAAAGACAATCCGGAGCGTGTAAAAACCCAAATGTATGTTGCACTTCAAATAGCTGCTGCTCTGAGCGTTTTGGCTGAACCATTTTTGCCTTTTACTGCTGCTAAATTATCAAGAATATTGAAAAACGAAGGTAAAATGAAATGGAATGATGTTTCTGAAAACTCAGATTTAATTCCGGAAGGTCACCAAATTGGTGAAGCCGAATTATTATTCGCAAAAATCGAAGACGAAGAAATACAAAAACAAATAGATAAATTGGAAGCTACAAAAACAGCCAATCTTGCCGAAAGCAAACAACCGGAACCACAAAAAGAGTTAATCCAGTTTGAGGATTTCGCTAAAATGGACATTCGTGTTGGAACCATTCTGGAAGCAGAAAAAATGCCAAAAGCAAACAAACTTTTAGTGCTTAAAGTAGATACCGGAATTGACGTTCGTACCATTGTTTCAGGAATCGCCGAGAGCTTTTCGCCAGAAGAAATCATCGGAAAACGTGTTTCTGTCTTAGCTAATTTAGCGCCAAGAGCGTTACGTGGTGTTGAAAGTCAGGGTATGATTTTGATGACAACAAATGCTGAAGGAAAATTGGTATTTATCAATCCGGATGCTGACGCTCCAAATGGGGAAACGGTAAACTAAAGTTTTATACTACTATAAAATGGCGTGAATCGATTGTAATTAATTGATTCACGCTTTTTGATTTTAATATCTGATTTATTATTTATCAGAAAAAAAACGATGTTCGCAATTTAATTAACTAAAAAAAACAAATTATGAAAATAAATATTTGTTTGATCTTTTTACTTTTAACAAATGTATGTGGTTTTGCTCAGGAAATTGTAAGCTCAACAGCACTGGAACTAAAGAAAAATAGCGCTGTATTTCAAATTTCAAATCCTGAAAAAAAGACAGTTGAGTTGTTTATAACTGATTCCTTAAAAATAAAAGCAATTAATCTGAATGATAAGATGCAAATTGCTGACAGTATTTCTGCCCCAAGGCCAAATGCTAAAACATACACTAATATTATCGGTTACAATAGCAGCAATGGCAATACAAGATTATTTTGGTCCTCTAATAATTATGAAGCAATTTATACCCAATTGTTTAATTTTAATAGTCGTGAAACTATAACTAAAGAATA
Organism: uncultured Flavobacterium sp.; assembly: GCF_946478785.1. The sequence goes on along the minus strand of NZ_CAMLDD010000010.1, from coordinate 112,690 downwards.
TAAAATAATTTTAAAAAACGAAAAAGTTATACAAAAATTCAGTCAAAAAGATAACTTTTATATCCTGACGGTTTTAAAAAACAGTGATAACTTCAAACTGCATATTTTTGACAGCGAAGGAAATTATACTGAAAAAATGATTACTTCAGAAGGGTTTCATTTTTTTACATCAGACTATAAAAAATCAGATTTATATGCAGCCTTTGCCGAAAGTTTACTGCCTTTTGAAGCGCCCTTCTCTTTACAAAATATCAACGTTGAAAATCCGACATTGATAGATGCTGCCAAAAAAAGAAAATGTTATTTCAACACTAAACAAATTATAATCACTCTTGATACCAACATCGATTTTACCCAGGTTCTTTTAATTGATTTACAAAGTTTTACTGCTACCGAAAAAATGGTGAAAAAGCAATTCCTTGTTGGTGATCGAAACTTTTTAAATTCAAACTCTTTCTATTTTGACAATAAGCTATATCAGCTAAAAACCTCATCGGGCATTATTTATTTCACTATAAAAGATTTAGAGGACAATCTTTTAAAGGAGTATTTTGCCAATTCAACTACACCAATTGCGTTCAAAAATTCTCCATTTTATGAGCAAGGCGGCAGTTTAAGGAGCAAAAGAACTTTGGCAAGCAGTCCCCTGTTTATTCTTAAAGCAAACAATTTATTTCTTGGTCTGTCGTGTTATCAGACGGGTGCAAACACACTGATTACTTTTGGAGGTGTATCTGAATTAAAACCTTCAGCCGATCAGACAATGAACCAATTTGGACTTAGTGAAAATATCGTATTCAGTCAGTCAATGGAAGATTTCGATTTCAATTCTAACAGAAGAGTAGTTAAAACTGAAGGATTATTTGATAGTGCAGGAAACCGTATTAAAGGAAAATTACAACCATTGGCTTTTGATAAAATCAGAACCTTTTTTGAAAATAAAGATATCTCATCACACACTTTATTTAAATTAGATTCTTACTATCTTGGTTACTATGATAATAAAACAAAACAATATGTTTTTAGAAAATTCTCAGATTAAAGAAAAGCCGGAGTAATTGGACTTTTGTCAACAATTATCTGAATTATAAAAAAAACAATGAAACTCACCAAACCTAGATTAGCTTTAATTTGCGGGATACTTTGTATTTCCATCTTCCCTATATTGGTTAAACTGAAACTGGCACCGGGATTAATTTCTGCTTTTTACCGCATGTTTTTTGCGCTCATTTTGCTTTTGCCTTATGTAATCATTACTAAGAATTTTAAACTCCCGAAGACAAAATTTATGCTTTTGGCAGCCCTTTGCGGTGTTTTATTCTCTTCGGATGTTGCGGTTTGGAATATTGCCATTCAGGATTCTAGTGCAACTCAGGCTTCGTTGCTGACAAATTTATCCCCGCTTTGGGTTGGAATTGGTTCCTTCTTCTTTTTAAAAGTTAAGCCTGCCACCAATTTCTGGATTGGAACGGCGGTTTCTTTATTCGGAATGGTAACTTTGGTTGGATTTAGTTTCTTTTTGGAATTGAATTTTGATCAGGCATTTCTGTTTGCTGTTTTATCCGGAATTTTATATTCGATTTATCTTTTAGTCAGCAAAAATGTACTTTCTGAGATTGATGTTTTATCTTTTATGACCATTAGCCTGATTGCTTCCAGTATTTATTTAGGGGTTCTTTGTTATTGCTTAAATCAGCCTTTTACAGGATTTTCAGATACCGGCTGGTTTGTATTAGTACTTCAGGCGGTAATTTGTCAATTGTGCGCCTGGCTTTCGATCAGTTATGCTACTCAACATATGCGTGCGACCCGAGTTTCATTAAGTTTATTAAGTCAGGCCGTAATTACCTCTGTTTTGGCTTGGTTGTTTTTAGAAGAACAAATAACTTTACAGATGGTTTTCGGCGGCATAATTCTGCTTTTTGGAATCCGGATTACGTTTTACGATAAAACAATTACATTAAAGAAATTGTTTACTTAAAATTGCAGATTGATTTCATGTAAAAAAAAGCGAAACAAAAAAATCTTTAAACCTGAAACAAAAAAATACATGTTACATAGAAATAAAATACCAAATCTTAAAGTAATCGCATTTGATGCTGATGATACTCTGTTTGTTAACGAACCTTACTTTCAGGAAACAGAACATAAATTTTGTGCCCTGATGGAAGATTATCTTTCGCATCAGGGAATCTCGCAGGAATTATTCAAAATTGAGATTGAGAATTTGCCATTGTACGGTTACGGAATTAAAGGCTATATCTTATCGATGATTGAAGCTGCAATGAACATCTCCAACAATACCATTCCGGTTGAAGTCATTGAAAAAATCATTCAATACGGAAAAGAATTACTCGAAAAACCAATCGAATTGCTGGACGGAATCGAAGAAACTTTACAGGCTTTACACGGAAAATACAAGCTGGTTGTGGCTACAAAAGGCGACTTAAAAGACCAGCACAGCAAATTACACCGATCCGGTTTGGGACATTATTTTCACCATATTGAAGTTATGTCAGACAAGCAGGAAATTGATTATGAGAAATTATTAGGCCGTTTGGACATTCAGGCACATGAATTTTTGATGATAGGAAATTCTTTAAAATCAGATGTATTGCCTGTTTTAGGAATTGGTGGTTATGCCGTTCATATTCCGTTTCATACGACCTGGGAACATGAAAAAATCAATCATAAAGTAGAACATGAACATTTTAGTTCTTTCGAAAAAATAACAGAAGTTGTCCATAATTTACTATAATGAAAACCCTTTTAGATTTAGAAAACTGGAACAGGAAAGAGCATTTTGCACATTTCAGTAAAATGGAAGAGCCTTTTTTTGGCGTTACCGTCGAAATTGATTGTACCAAAGCCTATCAGACAGCCAAAAACATTAAGACTTCTTTTTTTATCTTTTATCTGCATAAAACATTGGTTGCGGTAAATTCGATAGAGAATTTTAAATACCGTATTGCTGAAGATAAAATTTACATCAATGATTGTGTGGATGCTTCAGCAACAATTGGCCGTGAAGATGGTACTTTTGGATTTTCATTAATGGAATATAATCCTGACTTTGAGGTTTTCGAAAAGAGTGCTTATGCCGAAATCGAACGTATCCAAAACACAGCCGGGCTTTTTACCAGATCATTTGATGATGATAATGTGATTCACTTTTCGGCAATTCCGTGGCTGAATTTCACTTCTCTTTCGCATGCCCGCAGTTATTCTTATCCGGACAGCTGCCCTAAAATTTCTTTCGGAAAAATGATTACCTTAGATAACGGAAAAAAAACAATGGCAATGTCTGTCCATGTTCATCACGGATTGATGGATGGAATGCATGTAGGCCAATTTGTTGATCTTTTTCAGAAGCTAATGAATCAGTAATTAGAAACGGAACAATATTTGAGCGTAAAAACACATGAAAAAATTATTCCTTATTTTTTGCGTCTTTTATAATGCTGTCTTATTCAGTCAGACGGTATTAAATTCTTTTTCATTAAATCTAAACAGGCCTTTAGAAAATGGTCAAACTTTAAATGTCGAAGATGTAAAAACCAATGATATTTATGTTTTTGCAGCTGATAATAAATTCATCAATATCTTAAAATACAATAAATCCCTTTTCCTCACGAATCAATTCACCGATTCTATAAAACTAGCAGAAAACAGATCTTTAATTGGGCACAGCATCGCCGATGACGGAAATCCTATACTTTATTGGGCAACAAATAATTTAAGAAACATCAGAATTGTTAAGTATTATCTGGAAACAAAAACAACAAAGGCTTTAAATTTTGATTTGCCTCCAACCAATGAATACATCATAACTTCTTTTCAAAAAAATAATAATTTTTATATGCTGTCGAAAGAAACCAGCCAACAGCATTTATTACTTTATGAATTCAACAACGGAAAAGCGGAGGTAAAAATGTTCGATTTATCTGGAATACAATTCCAAAGTGAAAGAGGGCAAAACTTGGCTTTCAGCACCGTAATTCGGTATTATCCGATTGAGAAAATGGATCATGAAAGTTTTAATTCCTTAGACAAAACCACTAACAAAACCAAAATGTATGTGTTAGATGACCATATTCTTTTGACATTTGATTACAGTTTGAAAAAAACCCAGACTTTAAATCTTAATTTGAGCACTCTCGCTGTTACTGAGAAAAATTTTAATCAGCCAGTCACTAAAAAAGCATCGAAAACATCTAATTCGTTTTTTTACGGGAATAAATTATTTCAAATCAACGCTGGTAAAGAAGAACTACTATTTGACATCAAAGAATTTAATTCGGGCAAAACTTTGAAAAGTGTGGCTGTTTCAAAAAATGATACAATTCCTTTTAAAAACTCTCCTTTATTTGCCCAGATAAGCGAAAAAAAACCTCAGGAAATAAAAACCACAGCTAAATTTTTAAAACAGTTATCAGCTTTAAATACCGGAATTTCAGCTCTTAAGAATAAAGAAAATATATTTTTATCATTAGGAGGATTTGCAGAATATGAGGTTTCCAATTTTAGTTACGGACAAACCAATTTTTTTGGAGATTTTGATAATGGCTTTGGCGGATATTCAGAATATAGAAGCAAAATGGTTTATTTTGATGCCATGCTGAATTCAGATTTAGAATTTATAAACAACAAACAATTAGAACCTTTGGCTATAGATAACATTTTTTATTATTTGAGTATCAATAAAAATATTACACTGCAAAATATTCTTAAACTAAAAGATTATTACATCTTAGGGTATTATGACACCAGTTTAAAACAATATGTCATGCGTAAATTTACTGACGGATTTTATTATGAAGAAAAAAATCCAATCATTAATAAAGCTATTTTGTCAAATCCTTTTTCTTTTGATAATAAATCTATCAGGAATTAACGAAGTCCCTATGTTTTCTAGGATTCAAAAAATGGTCTGAATTATTTTTTTAACTTTACAAAAAAGACACTTATTATGTTATCAAAAAATATTGAAGCAGCTTTAAATAAGCAAATCCGTATAGAGGCGGAATCTTCGCAAACGTATCTTTCAATGGCTTGTTGGGCCGAAGTACACGGATTAGAGGGAATTGCCCAGTTTATGTACACCCAGTCAGACGAAGAGCGTGCACACATGCTAAAACTGGTTAAATATGTTAACGAACGTGGCGGACATGCCAAAATTACAGATTTGAAAGAGCCTAAAACAAGTTATTCTACTTTTAAAGAAATGTTTGAAACGCTTTATAACCACGAAATCTTTGTTTCTGAATCTATTAATGAATTGGTACACATTACTTTTGAGGAAAAAGATTATGCAACTCATAATTTTCTTCAATGGTATGTATCTGAACAAATTGAGGAAGAAGCTACAGCTAAATCTATACTTGATAAAATCAATTTGATTGGTGATGACAAGGGCGGACTTTATCTGTTTGATCGTGATATCCAACAGTTAACAGTCACCAGCTCAATTGCTATGAATCCAAAATAAAAAAAGTTAAAGTTTATTTAGAATACATAAAAATAATATTTTTCTTTTATATTTGTCCCTGTTTATAATTCAGAAGATGAGCAAGAAAGAAAAAGAGAAGGACAAAAAAAAGGATAAAAAGAAAAAGAAGAATAAAGATATCCTTGAAAACATTAAGAAGCTTGAAAACTGCAAGTCTTCTTGTTGTGAGAAATTCAAAAAAAGCGAGAAGAAACGTTGTTCCCGTTGTCCTATGTTTGACTTATTCAAAAAAACTGCCTAACAGATATACAAAACCCACCAAGAAATTTGGTGGGTTTTTAGTTTAAAAATTATCTTTCTGATTATAATGACTAACATTTTATGAAAAACCAAATTCTTATACCCAAATCAAGTCTTGATTTTTTGCTTCAACTTAAAGAAAACAATAATAAGCCCTGGTTCGAAGCAAATAAAACAAATTACTTAAAAGAATTAAATCATATTGAAACTTTTGCAGATGCTTTGCTTCAGGAACTCTCCAAAACAGATGTATTGGAAACCGCTTCAGGTAAAAAAAGCGTTTATAGAATTTATCGTGATATTCGTTTTTCTAAAGACCAAACTCCATTTAAAACTTTTTGGGGAGGCAGCTATACACGTGCAACAGCTGCAAGACGTGGAGGCTATTATTTTCATCTGGAAAAGGGAAACAGCTTTTTTGCCGGTGGATTCTGGGGACCAAATGCTGCCGACTTGAAACGCATCAGAACCGAATTTGATCATGATTCTGAATCCTTTAGAAAGATCCTGAATTCAAAATCTTTTACAAGTACTTTTGGAACGCTGCAAGGCGAACAGCTAAAAACAGCTCCAAAAGGTTTTGACATAAATCACGAAGCCATTGATTTACTTCGTTATAAACAGTTTTTGATTATGAAACGTTTTACTGATGAGGAAGTATTAAGTCCGCTTTTTCTGGAGCAGGCTTTAGACACCTGCAAAAACATGAGGCCTTTTTTAGACTATATGAGCGAAGTGCTTACAACCGATATAAATGGTGCTTCTGTTTTGTAATTTATTAAAACGCAAAACCCGACAGGTTTTTAAAACTTGTCGGGTTTGATATAAGTTTATTTACGGTTATTTGCTTAAAAGCAATATTTCGCTTACCACCACTTCTGTAACATAACGTTTTTCTCCGTTTTTATCATCATAGCTTCGGTGTGTCAATTTACCCTCAACGGCTACTTCCTTTCCTTTTACGACATACTTTTCAATTATTTCGGCAGTTTTTCCCCAGGCAGTAACACGATGCCACTCGGTTTGTTCTACTTTTTCACCTTTGTCGTTTGTGTATTTGTCATTGGTAGCGATATTTAAATGTGCTAATTTTTTACCGTTTTCTAATGTTTTGATTTCAGGATCGTTTCCTACGTTTCCAATTAATTGTACTCTGTTTTTCATTGCGTTCATGGCGTATATTATTTAAAGGTTTATATAAATTGAATTCGTTCGTCAAATTCAACATGGCAAAGATGCGATGAGTTCCAAAAGTTATTCGGTTGCAATCTATTTACTTTCGGTTGTAACTATTTGTAACCGTTTGTAAATGGAAATATTTTACTATATTTGAGAGAAATCACATTATATGCAAGCTCAAATCAACAAGGTAGAATTACGAAATTTAAAATTTAACGATTACAAACAGTTAAAAAATTCTATGGTTGAGTCCTATCCCGAAATGGCAAATTCATATTGGGAAGCTGATGATATCCAAAAATTACTTTCTATATTCCCTGAAGGTCAATTGGTTATTCTGGTAGATGGCAAGGTAGTAGGATCTGCATTATCGCTGATTCTGGATGAAAAGTTAGTCGATAAAAAGCATAATTACAGACAAATTATTGGAGATTATACTTTCTCAACTCACAATCCAGACGGTGAAATTTTATATGGAATAGATGTTTTCATTCATCCTAATTATCGCGGATTGCGTTTAGGAAGACGTTTATACGATGCCCGAAAAGAATTATGCGAACAATTGAACCTGAAAGCAATTGTTTTTGCAGGCCGTATTCCGAATTATGCTCAGCATTCTAAAAAAATGACGCCTAAAAACTATATTGATAAAGTAAAACACAAGGAATTACATGATCCTGTGCTTTCTTTTCAGTTAAGCAATGACTTTCACGTTTTGCGAATTATCAAAAACTATTTGGAAGGCGACGAAGAATCGAAAGAGTTTGCCGTTCTTCTGGAATGGAACAATGTCTATTATGATGAAAGCCCGAAATTAATCAACCTTGAAAAAAGCGTTATTCGCTTGGGCCTTGTGCAATGGCAAATGCGTCAATTGAATAATCTGGAAGAATTTTTTGAGCAATCGGAGTTTTTCATTGATGTTGTTTCAGGTTATGGAAGCGATTTTGCCTTGTTTCCAGAGCTTTTTATTGCGCCATTGATGGCGGATTATAATCATTTATCTGAAGCCGAAGCGATTCGGGAACTCGCACGCTATTCGGATCCTATCAGAAAGCGTTTTCAGGAGTTCGCCATTTCGTATAACATCAATATCATAACCGGAAGTATGCCTTATCTCGATAACGGCAACTTATATAATGTTGGCTTTTTGTGCAAAAGAGACGGAACTTCAGAAATGTATACCAAAATTCACATCACACCCAACGAAGTACAACATTGGGGAATGAAAGGCGGATCTGAATTCAAGACTTTTGATACGGACTGCGGTAAAATAGGCATCTTGATTTGTTATGATGTCGAGTTTCCGGAGTTGTCCAGAATTATGTCGAATGAAGGAATGAATATTTTGTTTGTCCCCTTTTTAACCGATACTCAAAACGCTTATACGCGTGTAAAACATTGTTCTCAGGCGCGTGCGATAGAAAACGAATGTTATGTAGCGATTGCGGGTTGCGTTGGAAATTTGCCTAAAGTAAATAATATGGACATTCAATATGCACAGGCATCTGTTTTTACACCTTCCGATTTTGCTTTTCCGAGTAACGGTATCAAAGCCGAAGCCACTCCAAATACCGAAATGACTTTGATTGTAGATGTCGATTTGAATTTATTGAAACAGCTGCACGAACATGGAAGTGTTAGAATTTTGAAGGACAGACGTGATGATCTGTATGAGATTAGGAAGATTAGTCCCTGAGAAAACACAAAAAACAGACACCAAACTTGTCATTCCGTAGTAATCTCTATGCGCAAAGATTCAGAAATGTGAGATTCCTACGGAATGACAAACTTGAGGATTATTTTTTATGAAAAGTAAATTATAAAAACCATAAAACCAACTTAGCCCTGATAGAGCCGATATCCTCGTAACGTAGTGAAGAGATAAAGGCGAAAGCAGGAACGATGTTAGCAAACAGAAAACATTAATTCGCTCAAAATAAAACAAATAAAGTTGCCTATGTTCTACTTAAAAAAAGATTCATGAAAACATGCCTCGAATGCGCCGAAAAAATTGTAGGCCGGGAAGACAAGAAGTTTTGCTCAGACAGCTGTCGGAATGCCTACAACAATAAAATAAATAAAGACAGCACTAATTTTATGCGAAATGTAAACAACAAATTGCGTAAAAATTACCGAATTTTGTCTGAATTAAATTCGGAAGGAAAATCAAAAGCGACACGTGACAAAATGATCAATAAAGGTTTTGATTTTGACTTCTTTACCAATATTTTGCAAACCAAAACAGGAAACACTTACTATTTCTTGTACGACCAGGGATATCGGTCTTTGGACAATGACTATTTTATGCTCGTAAAAAAAGAAATTTAGTATATATTACCATTATGAAAAAAAATCCTACTTCTATTCTTGCTTTCTTAGGAGTCTTAGCAATTCTGTCCATCATATTCGCCTCAATGATGCCCCAGTATATTTCTAAAGACGAAGAAGCCCTTGCCGAATTCTCAACAGAACGAGCACTAAATCAGGTTCAGATTATAGCCCAAAAGCCGCACTTTGTCGGCTCCACAAATCACGAATTAGTAGCCAATTATCTTAAACTGGAATTAAACAGAATAGGTTTAGAAACCAGCATTCAGGAAGGTTTCACCCTTAATGACAAAGGTATTCTGGTAAAATCCAAAAATATTCTGGCCCGTATTAAAGGAACAGATAGTTCAAAAGCCCTTTTATTGCTTTCGCATTATGACAGCGCACCACATTCGTTTTCTAAAGGCGCAAGTGATGATGCATCAGGAGTTGCGACAATTCTTGAAGGTGTCCGGGCTTTTTTATATGCAAAAGAACAACACAAAAATGATATTATTATCCTTTTCTCTGATGCCGAAGAATTAGGTTTAAACGGTGCTGCACTTTTTGTAAATAAGCATCCGTGGGCAAAAGATGTTGGCCTGGTTTTAAATTTTGAGGCAAGAGGTACATCCGGCCCAAGTTATATGCTAATGGAAACCAATAAAGGAAACGAAGGACTTGTAAAAGAATTTGCGAAGGCAAAGACTAAATATCCGGTTTCGAATTCACTGATGTACAGTATTTACAAAATGCTTCCAAACGATACTGACCTGACTGTTTTTAGAGAGCAGGGAAATATACAGGGCTTTAACTTTGCTTTTATTGATGGCCATTATAATTATCACACACAACAAGACGACATTCAGCACTTAAACAAAACAACATTAACGCATCAGGGAAGTTATTTGATGCCGTTATTAAAATACTTCTCCAATATTGATTTAAACGCTACTCAAACTACAGAAGACCATATTTATTTTAGTGTTCCTTTCGGATTTATTCATTATCCGTTTTCATGGGTTTTTCCAATGAGCGTTATTGCTTTGGGATTACTGATTTTCTTTATTTTCATCGGTAAAGTAAAGCGTATTATTACTTTCAGGGAAATTTTCAAAGGGTTTGTTCCTTTACTGGGTTCCTTAATCATTTCAGGCTTGGTAACTTTTTTAGGATGGAAAATTATTCTGCAGATTTATCCTCAATATTCAGATTTGCTCAACGGTTTCACCTATAATGGTCATGCGTATATTGGGGCATTTGTGGCACTTAGCATAGCGATTTGTTTTGCTTTTTATCATCATTTTTCTGAATCAAAAATTACGATGAATCATTATGTAGCGCCTCTGCTGCTCTGGATTATTATCAATCTCATTTTAGCGAATAGCTTAACCGGAGCCGGTTTCCTTATTATTCCGGTTTATTTTGGAATCCTTTTATTTGGAATTTTTGTCATTACTCAACATTACAGTCTGGGCTTAAACTTATTGTTCAGTATTCCGGCATTGGCAATAGTTGCACCGTTTATTTTAATGTTTCCAATTGGTTTGGGATTAAAAATCCTTTACGGAAGTGCTATACTGACTGTATTGCTTTTCGGATTATTGCTTCCGATATTTGGAACATTTTACAAAAAAGGTGTCTGGACTATGCTTTTCTTTATAATAGCAATCAGCTTTTTTGTTTATGCGGGATATCATTCAGACTATGAGCCCGGAAAAGCAAAATCAAACAGTTTATTGTATGTTTATAATGCCGACACTGATTCTGCAGTCTGGACCACTTATGATAAAAACCTGGACGATTGGACCAAAACGTATCTTGCCAATGTGAATCAAAAAGCGGTTGGTTTAAATAGTCTTCCAATAGCCAGCAAATACAATTCAACTTTTACGTATAGTGCCATTGCCCCTAAAATAGAAGTTCCAAAACCAACTATTGCATTTCTTAAAGACAGCGTGATTGGAAACAACAGATACTTAAAAATAAAAATTACACCAAACAGAAAAGTTAACCGTTACGATATTTTTGCGAATAGAAAAATGACTTTTTATGATTTCAAAGCCAATGGCGTTTCAACATCAGGGCAAAAAGGAAATCGTTTAGAAAGAGATGACAGTAAGATCTTATGTTATTATGTTGTGGGCAATGAACCTCTTGTTTTGGAATTCTACATTAACAAATCAACTGTTTTTGATATGGATTTAATAGAAAGTTCGTTTGATTTAATGAGAAATCCGTTGTTTCAGATCAAACCGAGAAGTGACTGGATGATGCCGACACCTTTTGTGTTGAACGATGCTGTTTTGATTCAGCAAAAAATAAAAAGATATACTGCTCCTGTAAAACCTTTAGAGGCCGTTCCTGTAAATGATAGTATAAATATCATAAAAGACAGTTTAGTACCAGTAATGAAAATTAAAAAGGAGGTTATAAATCAATAATAATCTGAAAATAATAGCAAAGGGTAATGGATGCATTACCCTTTTTTTTAAATGAATAACAAATGACTCAAATAAGTATTTTAGGCTGCGGATGGCTTGGTCTGCCTTTGGCGAAAAAATTAATAGAAAAAGACCATTCTGTCAACGGATCTACAACTTCTGAAAATAAGCTTTCTATTTTAAAAGATGCCGGAATACATCCTTTTCTGGTAACGCTTGACAGCGAAAGTGTTTCAGAATCTATAACTGATTTTTTAGCCGAAAGCGAAATTCTAATTATTGACATTCCGCCCAAATTACGAGGAACTAATGATGGTTCTTCGCGGAAGATTTTTGTAGATAAAATCGAAAACCTGATTCCATTTATTGAGATATCAAGTGTAAAAAAAGTACTTTTTGTAAGTTCAACTTCTGTTTATGGAGATGAAAATGGTTTAATAACTGAAGAAACGATTCCGAATCCTGAAACTGAAAGCGGCAAACAATTACTTTTAGCAGAGGCAATTCTGCAGAAAAATCAAAACTTTGAAACCACGATTTTACGTTTCGGGGGATTAATTGGGGAAGACCGACATCCCGTAACTTCTTTATCAGGAAAAGAGAACATAGCAAATCCGGATGCTCCTGTGAACTTGATTCATCAAAATGATTGCATCGGAATTATTGAAACCATCATCAAGCAATCAAAATGGAATAAGGTTTTCAACGCTGTTGCACCTTTTCATCCGACTAAGGAAGATTACTATACGCAAAAAGCAAAAGAGAAAAATCTGATTTTACCAAAATTCAGCCCGGAAAAGTCGAATATAAAAAAGACTATTTCAAGTGAAAAAATTGAAAAAAGTTTAAACTATAAATTTAAATTGGACGAATATTAAACTATATAAGTTATATGTTCATTAAAATCAGTTGAAAATTTTATGCTCTTTGACATAAAGAGTATGAAACTTAAATTAACTTACATAACTTATATGGTTTAAAAATTTTGCATAAAACTTATGGAAACAGCTTATATAAACTCGCCTTTAGGAATCACCAAAATTGTTGGCGATGAAGACGGAATTGCTGTAATCTCCGTTTCCGATGTTGGTACAAATGAAGTTTCTGTAGAAATTCCGAATGTTTTAAAAGAAGCGGCTTCCCAACTTGAAGAATATTTCGAAGGCAAAAGAATCGATTTCGATTTGAAGCTAAATCCGCAAGGCACAGAATTTCAGCAAAAAGTATGGAAAGCCTTATTGGAAATTCCATACGGAAAAACCATAAGTTATATGGATCAGACCAAAAAACTGGGCGATATCAAAGCAATTCGTGCAGTTGCATCAGCAAATGGTAAAAATCCATTGTGGATTGTGGTTCCTTGCCATCGTGTTATTGGTACCAATGGATCTTTAACAGGTTATGCCGGAGAAATATGGCGTAAAAAATGGCTTTTAGAACATGAAAATCCTCCCACTCAACAAAGTTTGTTTTAAATTTAAACACAAATTTCACTAATTAACACAAATTAAAATTATAGCTTTATATTTACAAAACATGATCAGTATGTGCAATCATTTAAATTTAAATGATTCGTGCTAATTCGTGAAATTCGTGTTTAAACTATATTTATGATTGAAAAAATAAACCTCAACAACATTTTATTTCTTGATATTGAAACCGTTCCTGAAGAAGAAAATTTCAATTCGCTTGACGAAGAAATGCAGTCGCTTTGGGACTTAAAAACGCAATATCAGCGTAAAAACGATTATACAGCCGAAGAATTTTACGATCGCGCCGGAATTTGGGCAGAGTTTGGGAAAATTATTTGTATTTCGGTTGGGTATTTTACCATCAAAGGTGATATTCGGAATTTTAGAGTTACATCCTTTTTTGGAGATGAAAAAAAGATTCTTCGTGACTTTAATAATCTGCTGAATAATCATTTTAATCAGCCTCAACATGTTTTGTGCGGACACAATGCGAAAGAATTTGACATTCCGTTTCTCGCACGCAGAATGATTATCAACCAGATTGCCATACCGGACAAACTGAATTTATTCGGCAAAAAACCATGGGAAATTCAACATCTGGACACTTTAGAATTATGGAAGTTTGGCGATTATAAACATTTCACTTCTCTAAAATTACTGACTAAAATTCTCGGAATTCCTTCTCCAAAAGGCGATATCGACGGCAGTCAGGTTGCTCATGTTTTTTATGTAGAAAAAGACATTGACCGAATTGTAACCTATTGTGAAAAAGACACCATTGCCGTAGCACAGATTTTCCTTCGTTTGCGTCGAGAAGATTTATTGATTGATGAGGAAATTATTCATGTATAGTTTTTTGAAGGTACAGAGTTACAAAGGTTCAAAGTTTAATCTTCTTCGGATTTAATATTTTAGAAAATGACACATCAGGATATTTCACATCACAGACTTTTTTCTCAAAAACTTTTAGGAAACAATGCAAGTTCACCTCAAGAAGTTGTAAAACATTTAGGTGCTATGCAGGCTCAGGATTATTCAATGGCAAAATGGGCCATCGGTTCTCGTTGTGATGCTACTGAAAAGGAAATTGAAGAAGCTATAAATTCTGGAAAAATTATTCGAACTCATATTCTGCGTCCAACCTGGCATTTTGTTTCTGCTGATGATATTCATTGGATGCTGGACGTTTCCGGACCGCAAGTCAAACGTATCATTCTTGCTGAAACCAAAAAACAGGGTTATGATGAAAAGGAATTCGACAAGATTAATTTGAGAATTGAAAAAATGCTATCCGGAAATAATCATTTAACACGTGATGAAATCATACAGGAACTGGATTTTAAAAAGGTTCCCGGAGAATATCATTTAAGTCCGGTCCTTATCATGATGTATGCAGAATTAGACGGTTTAGTCTGCAACGGAAAAATGAAAGGAAAACAAATGACGTATGCCTTACTGGAAGAAAGAGTTTCAAAACTAAAATCGACTAAATTAACAAAAGAAGAAGGTCTTGCGAAATTAGCTCTAAAATATTTCGAAAGCCATGGCCCTGCTACTCTTCTTGACTTTTCGTGGTGGTCCGGTTTTCCGTCAACAATCTGCAAACAAATTATTAATGCAATTGAATTACAGTTGAATTCATTCGAAATTGATGGTCTGAAATATTGGTTTGGAAAAGATGATTCTCTTGAAAACAGCTTCCGCGAAAGCGTACATTTTATTGCAGCTTTTGATGAGATTTTAATTTCGTATAAAACCCGGGAAGCTTCTATTTTACTCGAACATCAATCAAAGGCTTTTACCAATAACGGAATCTTCAAACCGGTTATTCTTGAAAATAGCAAAGTGATCGGAACTTGGAAAAGAACGATCAAAAAAGATCACGCCAAAATAGAAACGCAATTTTTTAATGAAACCGAAAGTCATAAAAAAACAATTCTGTTTGAAGGTATTAAAGCTTTTAAAAACTATCTGGAAACCAAAATTGTTATTGAATAATTCGGTTTTTTGTAAACACAGTAGGATTTCAAATCCATTCTTCTCGTTTCGGTACTAAAATCTTTATGCATTTTATTGTGAAATAATTACATTTACAAAAAAAACAGCGCTATGGTATTAAGTAGATTTTGGTTAACTATTTTTATTTCGTCGATCATCTTTATTATGATCGCTCTATTTACTTCAAACACTTATACTATTGATCATGTTTTGAATGGAAAAAAAGACGATCCTATTCTGGTTTCAGAAAAATATGTTGAACAGTTTCCTGCTTTCATAAAAGACAGCATCACAAAAGCGCCAGATCAGACGATGATTATCAATCGTGACACGCTTAATTCTGATACAACTTACGTTTACAAGAACAAAACCGTAAAAATTTTCAGCGGTGTTCAAAAATCTGATGGTTTATTGCCAACCTGCAAATCTACTTTACTGGATTTAATTTTGCCGTTGATTGCTTATTTGGCTTTTTTCTGCGGCTTAATGGAACTTTTAATCATTTCTGGAGCATCCGGAAAACTGGCTAAAGGATTGAGCCCGGTTTTTGTAAAAGTGTTTCCAAGTATTCCAAAGAACCACCCTTCTATTTCCTATATGACTTTAAATTTTGCCGCCAATTTCTTAGGATTAGATTCGGCTGCAACTCCGTTTGGTCTTAAAGCAATGGAAAGTTTACAGGAAATAAACCCGGATAAGGACAGGGCTAGTGATGCGCAGATTATGTTTATGTGCCTCCATGCTTCAGGCTTGACCTTAATTGCAACTTCTATTATCGGTTATCGTGCTGCTGCTGGTTCAAGCAATCCTGCTGATGTGATGCTTCCGTGTATTATAACTTCATTCATAGGTACAATCGCCGCATTCTTAATTGTCGGAATCAAACAAAAAATCAATTTCAAAAGTGCTTCTCTTGTCATTGGCCTGATGGTTTTAATTGGGGCAATAATTGGTTTGCTGATGTATGTAAACCATTTGGATTTGATAGGAAAAAATTATTTCACAACGAATCTATCGGCATTGATTTTACTTTTCATAATAGGATTTACGCTGATTTTTTCATTTATTCATGAAAAGAAATTTAAAGAAGCAGAGACCACCGTTTTTGATGCTTTTGTAGTAGGAGCAAATAACGGAGTAAAAACGGGAGTTACGATTTTCCCTTACGTTTTAGGAATGCTGGTAGCCATTTCGTTATTTAGAAACAGCGGTTTATTCGAAATTATCAGTGAGTGGATTGCCTTTATTTTTTCGAATATGGGTGTTAACAAGCAAATCACAGATGCTTTGCCGGTTGCAATGCTTAGACCTTTTAGTTCTGCAGGATCACGTGGATTTTTGATTGACTCAATGAATACTTTTGGTGCAGATTCCTTAACCGGAAGACTGAGCAGTATTTTTCAATGTAGTGCCGAAAGTACTTTTTATGTAATAGCTGTTTACTTTGGCTCTGTAAATATTAAAAATACCCGTTACGCTTTAGGCACGATGCTTTTGGTTGATGTAATTTGTGTGATTACAGCGATTTTTGTGGCTAGCTGGTTTTTTTGATATTTTGATTAAACTGGATTAAAATCCAGCCCTACAATATGAGGCGAGCCGATGGCTCTTTTTATACATTTTTGAAAATTCCGTAGGAATGGATTATTTTGTAGCAACTGGATTGATCCAGCCCTACAATATGAGTCGAGCTGATGTCTTTTTATACATTTTTGAAAATTCCGTAGGAATGGATTATTTTGTAGCAACTGGATTGATCCAGCCCTACAATATGAGTCGAGCTGATGTCTTTTTATACATTTTTGAAAATTCCGTAGGAATGGATTATTTTGTAGCAACGGATTTCAATCCGTGGAATATATAGATTCACCAGATTCTAAGTTCCGTAGGAACGGTTCATATTTACAAAGACTAAATGGCAAATACATATCATCAAATCTATATACAATTTGTCTTTGCTGTAAAATATCGTGAAGCTATAATTGATAAAGAATGGAAATCACAATTACTGGGCGTAATCGGAAATTTAATTAATGAAACTGGCTGTAAAACCATTATCGTAAACGGTGTCGAAGATCATGTTCATTGCTTAATTGGATTAAAACCTGTTATTTCAATTTCTGAACTTATGAAAACAGTAAAAGCAAAATCTTCCAAATACATCAATGATCATAATTTAACAACTTCGAGATTCGAGTGGCAGGAAGGGTATGGTGCATTCTCTTATGGACAATCACAAATTGACGCAGTTTATAAATATATTGCTAATCAAGAAGAACATCATAAAAAACAAACCTTTAAAGAAGAATATTTGCAATTTTTAGAGAAATTTAAAGTACAATTTGAAGAAAAATACATCTTCGAAAATTTAATATAATTATATGAAAATAACACATCTTTTTATTGTATTAATCCTTACGGGTTGTCAGAGAGAGCAAAAAACAGCTCAAACTGCGAGTTATACTAGCATTGAAGTTTCAAAAGCTACTGATGCAAATACAAATGAAACAGAAGAAATTTCATTAAAAACAGATACAATTCTGCTTTCAAAAGATAAAAATGCTTCCGTTACCCACGTACTGGCAAATTTAACAGAACAAAAAGCAGATAAAGACAGCATCGTTACATCAAGTTTCAGACTTGACTTTTATCAGAATAAAAACAAAATAGCTTCTTCGAAAGTAACAATCAAAGGATACGAAAAAGGTTCTGAATGGGGTGGATCCTATGGCTTGACAGATACATCTGAGAATTCATCATTTATAAAAATCGATACCGGATATCCTGCCTGTGGTTATGTATTTGAATACTACTTGTATTATTTAAAAAATAAGGATTTGCAGCTTGTACATCAATGGCAATCGATGTCTGACAGCGGTTGGGGAAACTGGACAGAATTTATAACCGATGAATCAAAGAAAGATCCCGAAGTTTTCTATTGCAAAACTGTTTCGTTTGAACCCGGAGATGATGATTCTGAAGATTCCGGCATCTTAAAGTATTCAGATTCTATCTCGTTTTCATTGAAAGGAAATCAGTGGAAAAAGAAATTACTTTCGGCAAAAGACAAACCTTATTTCGAAAAGAAAATGAGTTTTAATGAGTTTCATAACCAACAATAAACTTCATAAACACGTATAATTCAAATTCTTTCTTAGGTAAATAATTTTTAACTTTGCCAAAAACCCAAGAAATGATCGATTTTATATACCAGGACCCCTATCCTATTTTAAAGGATGATACACAATACCGCAAAATTACCTCAGATTTTGTAAAAGTTGAAAAATTTGGAGAACGCGAAGTTCTTACAGTTGATCCAAAAGGTTTGGAATTATTGGCTGAAGAAGCCTTAACCGATGTTTCGTTTATGTTGAGAACATCACATTTACAAAAGCTTCGTAAAATTCTTGACGATCCTGAAGCGACAGACAATGACCGTTTTGTGGCTTATAATTTACTTCAAAATGCTTCGGTTGCTGCCGAAGGACAATTGCCAAGCTGTCAGGATACCGGAACGGCAATCGTAATGGCCAAAAAAGGCGAAAGCATCTATACCGGTGTTGATGATGCAGAATGGCTGAGCAAAGGAATTTTCAATACGTACCAAAAACGCAATTTACGTTATTCACAGATTGTTCCGATTTCGATGTTCGAAGAAAAAAATTCAGGTTCGAATCTTCCGGCGCAAATTGATATTTATGCTAAAAAAGGAACTTCATATGAGTTTTTGTTCATGGCAAAAGGCGGTGGTTCTGCCAATAAAACCTATTTATATCAACAGACAAAATCATTGTTGAATGAAAAATCAATGGATGCTTTTGTTCGTGCCAAAATAAAAGATCTAGGAACTTCTGCTTGTCCACCATACCATTTGGCTTTGGTGATTGGAGGAACTTCTGCAGAAGCAAATCTAAGTGCTGTTAAAAAAGCTTCTGCCGGATATTACGACAATTTGCCAACAACCGGAAACATGTCGGGTCAGGCATTTCGTGACATCGAATGGGAACAAAAAGTACAGCAAATTTGCCAGGAAAGTGCTATTGGTGCACAGTTTGGCGGTAAATATTTTACGCATGATGTACGGGTAATCCGTTTGCCTCGTCACGCAGCTTCTTGTCCGGTTGGATTAGGCGTTTCGTGTTCTGCAGACAGAAATATCAAAGGAAAAATTACAAAAGACGGAATCTTCGTTGAGCAGTTAGAAGTAAACCCAAAACAATTTTTACCTGAAACAGCGCCACATTTAGAAGCGCCGGTTGAAATAGATTTGAATATGCCAATGGCGGATATGCTGGCAAAACTGACTCAATACCCAATCAAAACACGTTTGAAACTTAACGGAACCGTGATTGTAGCCCGTGATATTGCCCATGCCAAAATCATGGAAATGCTGGAAGCAGGAAAACCAATGCCGGAATACTTTAAAAATCACCCTGTTTATTACGCTGGACCTGCTAAAACTCCGGAAGGAATGGCCTCAGGAAGTTTTGGACCAACAACAGCAGGACGTATGGACGTTTATGTGGATGAATTCCAGAAACATGGCGGAAGTATGATTATGTTGGCAAAAGGAAACCGCACAAAACAAGTTACCGATGCCTGCAACAAATATGGCGGTTTCTATTTAGGTTCTATCGGAGGTCCGGCGGCGATTTTAGCTCAGGACAATATTTTAAAAGTGGAAGTAGTTGACTTTGAAGAATTGGGAATGGAAGCTGTTCGTAAAATTACCGTAAAAGACTTCCCGGCTTTTATTATAACTGATGATAAAGGAAATGATTTCTTTGAAAATTTGTAGACTGAGGGGCTAAGTTGCTAAGCGACTGAGACTCTAAGCTTAAATGATAGAAAAAACCGCCTTATTGGCGGTTTTTGTTGTTTTATAATGTAAATCTAAATTTATGACATAAGAAAAAATTACTATCGATTATTTTCAATCAATGAGCTTGCTAATATGAAGTCATTAAACTATTAATCCAGAATTTTAATTCCTTTTTTGTATTCAGTTAAACATTTTTTTCCCAATTCCACTTTGGGATTATAAGTTGTATTCCCTTCTCTAATTAATTGATTTATATCAATTAATTCAAGTGTTTCTAAGTCAATCAAAATTGTATATCCATAATTTCCACTTTTATCAGAAATGTCAAAATTTAAATAATAGGGCATAATATCTTTTGAATGATACCAAGAAGCTGATAAATTGAATTTAGTTTTTTTATGTTGGTCAAAATAGTAATTCATACATTTTGGAAAAATGAGTTCCTTATTATTTATTCTCAATTTTTTTTTATTCCTGTCAAATTTCGCAGGATTAAATTGTTTAGGCAAACCAATTATATTTCCATTGTTGTCAATTTGTAAGCGTCTATCTTTGTGTATTACATCTGCATTAGTGAGAAATAAAAATGATATTAAAATAAAAAGTGTTTTCATTAATAATTATTTTTTTTAGAATTAGCCAACTTAAGGAATCAGCAAAAGGTTCTTTTAAAACTTCATCTCCGGAATTTCACCATCAATAATCAACTCAGCTTCAGTTGAAGCAATGATGTGTTCGACAGAAACACCTGGCGCGCGTTCTAAGAGCTTAAAACCTTTTTCAGTTACTTCGAGAACTGCAAGCTCCGTTACAACCTTTTTAACGCAGCCTACGCCCGTTAATGGCAAAGTGCATTTTTTTAGAATTTTTGATTCTCCTGCTTTATTGACGTGCATCATGGCAACGATTATATTTTCGGCGGAAGCCACCAAATCCATTGCGCCTCCCATTCCTTTTACCATTTTACCCGGGATTTTCCAGTTGGCAATATCGCCGTTTTCTGAAACTTCCATAGCGCCCAAAATCGTCAAATCTACTTTCTGGCTTCGGATCATTCCGAAACTAAAAGCCGAATCAAAAAAACTAGCTCCCGGAAGTGTTGTAATGGTTTGTTTTCCTGCATTAATAATATCGGCATCTTCTTCTCCCGCAAAAGGAAAAGGTCCCATGCCGAGTACGCCATTTTCACTTTGAAATTCAACCGAAATATCTTCCCGCACATAATTCGCAACCAAAGTCGGAATTCCTATTCCAAGATTGACAAAATATCTGTCTTTTACTTCTTTCGCAATACGTTTTGCTATATCTTCTTTTGTTAACATAACTCAATGTGTCAATTTGGAAATTAGATAATTTAGATAATGCCTCACTTGGCGTAATCTAATTCATTATCTAATTATCACATTTTCTAATTATCTAATTCTTTTTTGCAAAATAATTCCAGGCTGCTTTTGTAATATCTGCAATTATTTTTTCAGTATCTTCTTTGCTTTCTGTAATGTTTTTTAAATACACGGACAGAATAAAATGTTTTCCGTTTGGAAGTTTTACAATTCCAACATCATTCATTGCCACTCTCAAATTTTTATCATTTGTTCCTGAAATTCCGGTTCGGTGTGCCAATTCCGTTCCTTCGGGAAGTCCAGCTTTCATCCAGGTAAGTCCTCTTGATGTTTCTACCATTATTTGGTATAAATATCTGGTTGTACTTTCTTTTAAAATTTCTCCTTTATAAAATTTTTCAAGCAATTTAGTGGTTGCTAACGGAGTTGATGTATTCAAATAAAGATTTTCCCAAGATTGCATTTGCTGTTCGTTAACCTTTATGACAAAATCCTTAATTCCTTGTTTATTTATAAATTTTTGTACTGTTTTTGTGCCTCCAACTAAATTGATCAATATATCACATCCGTTATTATCACTATGTGAAACAGTATATCGCAGCAACTTATCCAAGGTTAAATCTATATTTCCTTTTGGAAAATCTTCTCTAATTGGGCTCCACGTGTCAGGAAGCAAATCTTTCTTCTTAATAAAGACTTTTTGATCTAATGAAAGTTTGCCTTCGTCGACTTTGTTTAAAACGGCTAATGCAATATGAAATTTAAAAACGCTCATCAAAGGCGATTTTAGATTTCCATTAATGCTCAAAGTATCTTTATCTTCTATACTTTTTATAGAAATCCCAACCGTTGCATTCTTTCCTGCAATAATTTGATTTAATTGTTCCCGAAGTTCTTTTGACGTTTGAGCAAAAGTCTGAAACGATAAAAACGAAATCAGAATTGTATAAAAAAGTTTTGTCATTTTATTAATTTGTCAATTGAATGTGTCAATTTGGAAATTAGATAATGCTTCAATTTGCGCAATCTAATTCATTTTCTAATTATCTAATTCTTAACCCGAACTGTTCGTTGTTCAATAC
Organism: uncultured Flavobacterium sp.; assembly: GCF_946478785.1. The sequence goes on along the minus strand of NZ_CAMLDD010000010.1, from coordinate 90,291 downwards.
GCTTTTCAAATTTCACTCCCTGAAAAATACGCTGTACCATAATTCCGGGAATATGAATTTGATTGGGATCCAATGTTCCAACAGGGACCAATTCTTCCACTTCAGCGATGGTTATTTTTGCGGCACCTGCCATACAGGCATTGAAGTTTCTGGCTGTTCCTTTAAAGATAAGATTTCCGGCTTCATCGCCTTTCCATGCTTTTACAATGGCAAAGTCAGCTTTGAAGGCTTCTTCCATGATATGCATTTTTCCGTTAAATTCGCGTACTTCTTTTCCTTCGGCCACTTCAGTTCCGTAACCTGCGGGCGTAAAGAAGGCTGGAATTCCGGCTTGTGCTGCACGACAGCGTTCTGCCAAAGTTCCTTGTGGCGTTAATTCAACTTCCAGTTCACCCGAAAGCATCTGGCGTTCGAATTCGGCATTTTCACCCACGTACGAAGAAATCATTTTTTTAATTTGTCTTTTTTGAAGAAGCAATCCCAGACCAAAATCATCTACTCCTGCATTGTTCGAGATACAGGTTAAGTTTGAAATCGTTGTATCAACTAATGCTGCAATGGTGTTTTCAGGAATTCCACAAAGGCCAAATCCACCAAACATGATTGTCATGCCGGATTCGATTCCCTCTAAGGCATCATGAACGGTTTTTACTTTTTTTGCAATCATAATAATTTGTCTTTATTGACTGTAATTTTTATTAAAAATACGATTTTTTAGATCAGAAAAAGTGTTGTTATGAAAAATAAAACCCTAGCCGCGATGGAAGCGACATCCTTTTTTGCCGGGGTTCGGCACAAAAGATATAGCGTACAGCGGGAAATAGCTTCAAAAAAAATATCCTTTTGTGTTTTCCGAATTTCAGAAACCACAAAAGGATATTTATATTTAAAAAAATTTAGATTACAATTCGAATTCGTCTGTATTTTGTTCTGTTTCTGTAGTATCTTTTACAATGGCAGGGCGTACATAACAATCTACTTTTATGGAAAGATTTTTAGGTCGTTCGAAATCTGATTTTGAAACCTGTAAATCCGGATCGGCATAACATTTTTTCATAAAATAACCCCAAACCGGTAATGCAGCCGTAGCTCCCTGACCGTACGTAAGACTTTTGAAACGTGCTGAACGGTCTTCGCATCCAACCCAGACTCCTGTGACTAAATTTGGTACCATACCCATGAACCAACCGTCTGACTGGTTTTGTGTTGTTCCTGTTTTTCCGGCAATTGCATTTGTAAACATGTATGGATAACCTGTCCAGCGCTTGTCACCATTACCTCCGCCTTGTGTACGCAAGCGTGCACCAGATCCGGTTTCGGTAACGCCCTGAAGCAATTTGATTACAGCAAACGCAATATCTTTGTTCAAAACATCGTGTGATTCCGGAATTGGTTCGTAGATTACTTCACCACTTTTGTTTTCTATTCTGCTTAAAAATTGTGGTTTTACATAAACTCCCTGATTGGCAAATGTACTATAGGCAGCAACCATATCTTCAACCGTAATATCAACAGCTCCTAATGCTATTGAGGGCTGTACTGGAATTTCTGTTTTAACCCCTAATTTTCTAGTTAGTTCTACAACAGCCTCTGGACTAGTTCTGTCTATTAGTTTTGCGGATACTGTATTGATAGAACCGGCAAGAGCTTGTTTTAAAGTAACCATTCCACGGTAAGAGTGGTTTGAGTTTTTTGGTTCCCAGTCTTCAGTCACATGATGGCGCCCTTTGTGAATCATAAATGGCCCGTCAAGAATTGAATCACAAGGAGACATATTTAACTCCTCAATTGCGGTAGCGTAAACAAAGGGCTTAAAAGTAGAACCTACCTGTCTTGCTCCCTGCCCTACGTGATCGTATTGAAAATATTTATAGTTGATTCCACCAACCCATGCTTTAATAGCTCCTGTTTGCGGTTCCATTGCCATTAAACCGGATTGTAAAAAATGCTTGTAATAACGGATGGAATCCATAGGTGTCATAGTAGTATCGCGTTCCCCTTTCCAGGTAAAGATGCGCATCTTTGTTTTTACTTTGAACGACGCGATGATATCATCTTCGCTTTTATCCATTTCTTTCATCTGAGCCCAACGAACAGAATTCTTCATTGCCTGCATCATTATTCTGTCTGTTTCTGCCTGCGTAATATTTACGAATGGCGCATTTTTATTGGTTTTCATTTCAATAAAAAATTGCTGTTGCAGGTTTTTCATATGTTCAGAAACTGCTTCTTCCGCATACGCCTGCATTCTTGAATCGATAGTGGTGTATATTTTAAGGCCATCTTTGTAGATATCATAATCGGATCCGTCAGGTTTTTTATTATCAGCCATCCATTTTTTCATATAATCACGAAGATATTCCCTAAAATAAGTGGCTGTTCCTTCACGATGGCTTTCTAATTTGAACTTTAAAGAAATAGGCAATGCCTGATATTTTTCTTTTTCAGCATCCGTTATCATTTTGGCTTTAGCCATTTGAGAAAGTACCACATTACGGCGGTTTTTTACTCCTTCCGGATTACGAACGGGATTATATAGTCCTGAATTCTTGAACATTCCGACCAAAATAGCCGATTCATCTACCGTTAGATCTTTCGGTTCTTTAGAAAAATATGTTTGTGCCGCAGAACTTACTCCAACCGAATAATTTCCAAAGTCATACACATTGCAATACATTGCCAAAATTTCGTTTTTGGTATATTGTCTTTCCAGACGAATGGCAATAATCCATTCTTTCATTTTCTGTACAATCCTGAAAGGGAGGAATCTTGATCCCTCACCGTGGAATAACTGTTTTGCTAATTGTTGTGTTAATGTACTTGCACCACCATTGGTTCCTAAAGTAAAAATAGCTCTTAAAGTCCCGCGACCGTCAATTCCTGAGTGGTCATAAAAACGGGCGTCTTCGGTTGCAACCAATGCTTCCACCAAATTTTTTGGCAAATCTGAATATTTAAGCTGTGACCTATTGGTTTTAAAGTATTTACCTATTACAACTCCATCAGACGAAATAATTTCGGTAGCCAGATTAGAGTCTGGATTTTCTAAATCTTCAAAAGAGGGCATGGAACCGAAAAGCCCCCAGGATGCAAATAAGAAAAAGGCTAAAATGCTCAGTAAAGCATATGCAAAAATTCTCCAAAATTTCTTTTGATAGTATTTAACGTCTTTCGTACTGTTTGTTTGATTGTTTTTTTTAGCAGCCATAACTATTTTAATCTTTTTGTTCTATTCTAAAACCTACATCCGTAATACCTTCTAATTCCTGAACTCCCGGAATTTTACCGGATTCCCTTACAGCTTGTTTGATATGCACTTTGTATTTACCTCTAAACTTTACATTTTCTTTTAAATACAGTTTACTTTCCTTAATGTCTGAAAAACCATTACCTAAAAGCGTTCCGTCCGGATTTGCCATCTGATATTCCAGAGTATCAACTTTTGTAAAACCGTTTGGCATTTCGATGGCTACAATTAAAAATAAATTATTGAACGGATAATTGTTGTTATCTCTCAAATTCACAAATAAATTGTATCGTTTTGTGGAATCTAAAACTGGCAAATCGAAGGTAATAATACTGTCTTTGTGCCAGGCACTCCCAACAGATTTGTACTCATCAAATACTCTTTTTTTATCACAGGAAAAAAGAAGTATGGCTGCCAAAAGAAGAAATCCGCTATTTTTTATTCTCATTTTTAGTAATAATTATAGGTTTTCTCGGTTCAGCTGGTTTATTATCATTCGCTTTAGGTTTATTTGAATTTGAATGATTTGCTTTTTTGTTATTATTATTTGGTCTGGGTTTATTGTTTTGATTCGCTCCTGCAGGTTTATTGTTGTTATTGTTTCCTTGCTGAGGTTTATTTGGAGCAGCCACAATTGCATTTTCGGTAGTCTTGCGTTTGCGGTTTGGTTTTTTCTTCTTTTTAGGCTGGTCAAAACGGGTTAAACTTTCCTGACCCATTGCATTATTAAAGTCTTTTTCTGGTTCAGTAGTGATTTCTATTGCAAAATCCTCTAATGAAGAAACCTTGTTTTTCTGTTTATTTTCGGCAATAATTTCTTTTACCTGATCAATTTTTAAAACATGCCAGTTGGCAAAATTGTTCGTGTAGGCAAACCACATTAATCCTTTAAAAATATCTTGTTTCTGACAGATTGCATCTCCTTTTTCGGTTACTAATTTAGTATCATAATCCGGAAAGTCTTTTAACGCATCCATGTAAGTATCCAACTCATAGTTTAGACAACACTTTAGTTTACCACATTGTCCGGCTAATTTTTGAGGATTCAAAGAAAGCTGTTGGTAACGCGCTGCTGAAGTATTTACGCTTCTAAAATCGGTTAACCAGGTAGAACAGCAAAGCTCACGCCCGCAAGAACCAATTCCGCCTAAACGAGCTGCTTCCTGACGGAAACCAACTTGTTTCATTTCGACCCTTGTACTGAATTCCTTGGCAAAATCCTTAATCAACATTCTAAAGTCGACACGGTCATTTGCGGTGTAGTAAAACGTAGCTTTTGATCCGTCACCCTGAAATTCGATATCAGAAATTTTCATTTCCAGCTTGTGCTGAATCGCCAATTCACGGGCGCGAACTTTCATTGGTTCTTCACGATCACGCGCCACAGACCAAATATCAATATCTTTTTGAGATGCTTTTCTGTAAATTTTCGGAACTTCGTTGCTGTCAGGGTTCACTCCTTTTTTCTTCATTTGAATTTTTACCAATTCTCCTGTCAAAGTCACAATTCCGATATCATGTCCAGGTGATGCAACAGTTGCTACAATATCACCAATACTTAAAGTTAATTTTTCTGAATTTCTAAAAAATTCCTTGCGTCCGTTTTTAAAACGAACCTCAACACAGTCAAAAATCGCCTCTCCATTAGACGGACTCATATTCGAAAGCCAGTCAAAAACTGTTAATTTATTGCAGCTGTCGGTGCCGCAAGTCCCATTATTTTTACAACCCTTTGGTGCGCCGCCATCAGAGGTTGAACAACTTGTACATGCCATAATTTCTATATGTAGTATTGCAAAAAGTGCAACTTAAGTTCATAAACGTTTGAACGGTAAAGATAGTATTTTTTTTAGTTTGCTTTTTATCGATTAAAACTAAAGGGCTGTTAAATAAAAACCGTCTCTGTTTTTGCAGCAAAATCAGGTCTAAATTCTTTTTAATTATCTATTTTTAAGCAAAATTCTTAATTACGATTCATTCAATAAAAATGCCTTTTTTAAGTGAAGCTAAAATATATTTATCATTTTTATGTTTTATCTTACAATAATAATTTGCAGCTCCTGAATTTGGACTTCATTTCAAAATACTTTCCATTTAAATACAAATCCAATGCAACAAAACCAGATTGAAAACTTCCTTTTTCAGGGAAAATTTGACGAGGCCAGAGAATGCCTAAATAGCGGTTCAACCTTTAACGAACCCTATCTTAAAAACAACTTTTCTCAAATCGCCGCCAAAATTATCGAAGCCAAAGAAATTGATTTTATTGAAAAATTAATAAAAGCTGGTATTATTGAAACCGATGTTTACGAACTGGATAGTTTCGATAAATCGATTTTTGCTCGTTTAACCAGATCTTTAAAAGACGATGACGAATCGATTGCTTTTTTTAAGGCAGTAATGTCAAAAATAGATAATATTAACGACGAAATAAGCGATCAGACTTTACTACAATATTTTCTGGAGAAAGGTGCTGCTTCAAGAATCATTAAAACTCTTATTGATGATTTTGGGGCTAATACACAATATAAAAACAATGCGGGGGAAAACCTGATTTATACTGTAATAAACACTTATGGTCTAGAAGCAGAAAGAACCAAAGAGTACATTTCATTACTAATTGAAAACGGTGTTGACATTAATGAAAAAAATATAGTGGGAACTACTCCGCTATTATGTGCGGTTCAAAGAAACAGAAAAGAGCTTATACCTTTCTTGCTAGAAAACGGTGCCGATCCTAACGAAACCGACAACCGCGGCAATACTGCTTTTTACTATGCTGCTGCAGAACAGTTTTCGTATGATATGTACGATGCTTTAGCAGCTGTTACTACTCCTGATTTTAATATTGTAAATAAAGACGGCCGAACTTTACTGACCAATTTCATCAGCTCTGTCTCTGGTTCACCAACAGATATTATGTTTTTCGAAAGATTATTGGCAGATGGAGCCGATGTGAATTTCTGTGCGGAATACTATGGGAGGCCAAAATCTGGAATTGATTTTATTGTTGAAAAAAAATCAGATATCCTAAAATCGGTTTTAGAAAAGGTTTCATTAGATGTCAATGAACAAGACAATCAGGGAAACACTATTTTGCATAAAGTTTGTGCCTACAATGTTAATTATGATGCCGAAATGGCAAAGGAAACGTATCGAAAGGTAAAACTATTATTAGATCAGGGCGCTGATGTTTCGATTACCAACGATAAAGATGAAACTGCTTTAATGCTGGCATCCGGAGATAATTTGAAAGTGAAAACCGTTGAACTTTTAATGAAACAGTAAGAACAATCTATTAATTAAAAAAACAGATATACATGTCGATGTCATTTATAATTGCCTGTGAAAACGGCAACAGAAAAATAGCCGAATTACTGCTTCAAAACAAAGAAGTTGATGTAAAATATACAGACGAAAAAGGAAGAACAGCATTACATTATGCAGCACACAGAGGTTATCTGGATATTGTAAAAATACTAGCAGAAGACGGCGCCGATATTAATTATGAAGACCATCAGGGTGAAACGCCATTGTTTTTTGCCTGTCTTCAAAAGCAAAAACAAACTGCTTTGTATCTTTTAGAAAATGGTGCCGAAATTACCAAAAATGATAAATACGGAAATAGTCTTTTACATTTAGTAGTTCAAACTGCTCAAGTTGAAATTGCAGCAAAGTTGCTTGAAGCAGGAATCGATGTTAATCTTCTGAACAACAATGGAGAAACGCCGCTTTTATTGGCCTCTGCAAAATTAAACAAGGAAATTATACAGCTGCTTTTAGACAAAGGTGCTGACATTAATGTTACCGACAAACAAGGAAATACGCCATTGCTATATGCCTGTTATACCAAATCGATTCCTATGGTTACCCTGCTTCTTGATAATGGCGCTGCGATCAATCATACTAATCACGCAGGTGAAAATGCACTTTTAATTGCCTGTTTTGAAACCAACAGAATGCTCGCTAAACTTTTAGTCGAAAGAGGTGCAGATGTTTTTGTCTCCAACAACAATGGCTATTCACCTATTTGGTACGCTTGCGCAAATAATCAGAAAGAAATTGTCTCTTTATTTTTAGAAAATGGCGTTGATGTAAACTACAGCAAACCAGTAGCGGAAGATACTTCGTCAATGAATGATTATCTGGATTGGGTTGTGAGTGCCACCAATATTTCAAACGAATCTAGTTTTACGCTAAACAGCTCTTATACTTACGGTGGAGAAAGTCTTTTGCATGTGGCCACTAAAAAAGGCAATTTGAGCATGGTAAAATTACTGACTGAAGCCGGAGCCAATATAAATATTCAGGACGAGTCCGGGAATACGCCTTTACATTACAGTGCGGCAAACGGTAAGAAAGATGTAGTGAAATATTTGCTTGACAATAAAGCAGATGCTTCGATTGTGAATGTGAAAGAACAAAAAGCAATTGATTACTCGAACGTAAAAGGCTTTAATGAAATTACCGAATTGATTCTGAAATATGCTCCTTCCGGAACTGTTGTTACGCCAATTCACAAAGAAGAACCACCAAAAACAGATTCAGGAGGAAATTCTATGGAAAACAAGAAAAAGGCCTTATTAGATCTGAAAGAACTTTTGGACGCCGGAATTTTAACTTCGGAAGAATTTGAAAGTGAAAAGAGCAAAATTTTAAAATCATAAAACAAACTTAAAAATGAAAAAGTCCTTAAATAACTCTATCATAGCATTAATATTAATCGTTGCGAGTCTAATTTCTACCTCTTGTACAAATCTCTCCCCTGAAAAAACTTTTGAAATTGCTGCTTTGAATACAAATTTGCTATCCCGCTTTGGAAGCAAAGACATCAATTATAAACTGGAATCTGAACCTCAGGTGTATGATGAAAGCAAAAAAAACATGGTTCCTTCTTCTTATTACGATTATTTTAAATTTGACATCGCTAATTTAGAAACTCAATTTAACAGAATTAAAGAAATAGAGGAAGATGATGATAACAGAGAACTTCTTCAGGCATCTAAAGATCTTTTTGGATATGCAATTGCTAAACAAAAAGAAGGTTATCTGCCAATTGCTAAAATGAAGGATGAAAAGGCTTCAAATGAACAAATACAAAAAGCAATAGCAGATTTTGATGCTTCAACTCAAAGCGATATCGATGCTAAGTTTATAAAACTAATGAATGTCGCAAAAGCCTATGCTGAAAAGCATAATATTAATGCCAAAATTGGTATTTAATAATTCAAAATTTATTCAACCTGAATTTTATAAAATTTTTAAACAAAAAAATATTTCTAGAATATGACAAAGAAATACTTGTCAATTGTTGGGACAATTCTAATAATGTCTACAATTATCTCCTGCAAGGACTCCAAAAAAACTAATAAAGAACTGAATACAGAAGTTACGGAACTAAAAGAGATTCCCGAAGTTGAAGAATCAACAACCGAAACCAAAAAAGATATCACAGATTTTATACCTAAAAACTATGTCTCTTTCGATACAATTTATGGCGATCTCAATAAAGACGGACTAGAAGACTGTGTTCTCATTATTAAAGGCACAGATAAAAGTAAGATCATTGAACACGAATATCGCGGCAAGTTAGACCGTAACCGTAGAGGAATTATTGTACTGTTCAACAAAAATAAAGGCTATGAACTAGCAGTTGAAAATTATGATTGCTTTTCTTCTGAAAATGAAGAAGGCGGCGTTTATTTTGCCCCGGAATTATCTGTTGAAATAGATAAAGCAAAACTACATGTTAGTTATGGTCACGGAAGATATGGATATTGGTCTTACATGTTCAGGTTTCAAAACAATGATTTTGAGCTTATTGGATATGATGGCAGCTATAATCGTGGTCCAATAGTGATTACAGAAACAAGTATAAACTTTCTAACCAGGACTAAGATAGTAAACCATAATACTAATGAAGATGCTGAAGAAGAAAATGAAGTTTTTGAAAAAAAAGTAACAAAAATCAGCAAAAACAAACTTCTTAAATTATCTGAAATTAAAGATTTTGATGAACTTAATGTTTCAGAAGAATAAAATCGCTTAATGAGTAAAAAACCCTATTCTATGTACTACAGAATAGGGTTTTCTTTTTAATACTTTCTTAAGTTTCCTTAACACAGTAATAATCTTTATTGGACAAGCTTTAGCAGCCTGAAGGTACAGTTCCCGGCAAGAGCCATGAATAATTATTAATGCTTGTCATGATAATCTATGCTAAAATCTTGTATATTTTATCAGACAATCTGATTCTGAAAGGAACTTCAAAAGTAACTTTATCGCCAATTTTAGCACATGAAGTTTCAATTCCGTTTACGATGAATTTTTCTAAAACCAATTCCTGATTGCCAGTTGTAGGTCCTGAAATTAAGATTATATCACCACTGTTTACTTCGTGATTTTCAACTGTAAACTGTCCTACTTGTGCTTTTACATAATAATGTTCTGCTTTACCAAGCAATACTTTTTTTACTTTTACTTTTTGACGAATATCAGCAGGCTTATTGACAGCCAAAGCTGTATCTGCCAGTTCGCCTGAATGTTTGAATTTTAAATTTTCAGACTTTCCTTTTCTGAAAACTTTATTACCCACTTGTTTACCAGCTCTCAGTCTTACCTGGTCTACCAAAGGCATGTTTACAACTTCAAGACACTCTACAGAACAGCAGTTTTGCATAGCCGATTTGCATTCATCACATTGAATAAACAACAAATGACAACCGTCATTTTCGCAATTGGTGTGATTGTCACAAGGTTTTCCGCATTGGTGGCATTGCGAAATAATATCTTCGGTGATTCTTTCGCCAAGGCGATTATCAAACACAAAGTTTTTTCCGATGAACTTGCTTTCCAGACCTTCTTCTTTAAGCTGTTTGGCGTAATTGATGATTCCGCCTTCTAATTGAAACACGTTTTTGAAGCCCTGATGTTTGAAATAAGCACTGGCTTTTTCGCAACGAATTCCACCTGTGCAATACATGACCAGGTTTTTATCTTCTTTGTGATTTTGAAGCTGTTCGTTAATTATCGGCAGACTTTCCCTAAAAGTTTCAACATCCGGAGTGATGGCATTTTTAAAATGGCCTACTTCACTTTCGTAGTGATTTCTAAAATCAACCACAATCGTGTTTGGATCATCAAGAATTTCGTTGAATTCTTTGGCTTTCAGGTGAATGCCTATGTTGGTTACATCAAAAGTCTCGTCGTTTAAACCATCAGCAACGATTTTATCTCGGACTTTAATAGTTAATTTTAAAAAGGAATGGTCATCATGTTCTACCGCTTCATTCAATCGGATGCCTTTCATGAAATCATATACTTCAAGAGTTGCTCTAAAAGTCTCCAAATTTTCTTCGGGAATACTCATTTGAGCATTTATTCCTTCGGTGGCAACGTAAATTCGGCCTAAAGCATCGAGTTTGTTCCAAGCTAGAAATAAATCATCGCGAAATTTTTTGGGATCTTGAATTTTGGCATACGCATAGAAAGACAACGTGAGTCGTTGTTTACCGGCATCATCGATCATGATGGCTCTTTCTTCTGCGCTCAAAGTGTTGTACAGTTGCATGCTATAAACAGTTTTAAGTTTAGAAATTTTTTCGAGTGGCAAAGTTAAGGAAAAAGGCTCAAAGCGACAAGGTTCTGAGATACTAAGCTTCTAAGTTAAATTAAAGCTCTTAGAATTTTTGATTTTAGCCCGGATGGGAGTGGCATCCTTTTGTGCCGGGGTTCGGCGCAAAAGATATAGCGGACAGCCGGAATAGCTTCTAAAAAAGAGGCTGAGTTGCTAAGGTTCTGAGGTTCTAAGATTTTAACTGCATATAAACATTTATTAACTCCAAATAAAAAAGACTGCCTAAACAGACAGTCTTTATATTATTTCTTTTTGAAATTAACAGAATTCGTTGAACGCATCTTGCAAATTCTCAGCGATTAGTTCTGCCGGACGGCCTTCGATGTGGTGACGCTCTAACATGTGAACCAATTCTCCGTTTTTGAACAAAGCCATAGAAGGCGATGATGGAGGAAAAGGGAACATATGTTGTCTTGCAGCATCAACTGCTTCTTTGTCAACACCTGCGAAAACTGTGATTAAATGATCTGGTTTTTTAGCGCCTTCTAAACTCATTTTAGCTCCCGGACGTGCGTTTCTTGCAGCACAACCACAAACAGAGTTTACAACTACTAAAGTGGTACCTTCAGCTTTGATAGCGTTATCTACAGCGTCAGCACTATGTAAATCTTGAAAACCTGCAGCTGTTAATTCAGCCTGCATTGGTTTTACCATTTCTTCTGGATACATATTTTTTATTTTTAAATTTTACTTTTGATTTGCAAAGTTACAAAGTTTACTCGCAACTAGTTCATTTGAGGTATAAAGTTTTGTTATAGTCCGATTGATGAAAGAAGCAACTTAAGAGTTAAAAACAATCAATTAAAATTTAATTTGGTAAGGATACGTTTCGTAAATTGTATTGTCCTCATTAATCGTGTACCCTTTTGCAGCATCTTCTTTTGCAACATTAAACAAAGCTAAAACCTCTTCTCTTGGCTTTCCTTGTTTGAGCCAACAAAATGCCTTGTAATATTTGGCATCTGAAAACTCGGGATAAATTTTTAATGCTTTATCAAAAATAGCAATGGCTTCGTCCCACTTTTTCAATTCATACTTCGCAATTCCCTGGTAAAAATATGCTGTTGGATGTTCTAATTGCTGTCTGTTTTTATAAATATCAGCAACATAATCATCAATAAGTTTTTCTGCTTTTTCGAATTCATTTAATTGCAGATAACAAAGTCCGATATAAAAACTATAGGTGTGATCCATTCTGTATCCGTTTCCATACAGTTTTATGCATTCTTCGAAATCTATAATCGCTTCACTATAATTCTTTGTAAAAATGCATTTCATAAAGCCACGATACGGAAGCCATTCCTGTTTATTATACAAAACTGCTTTATCTAAATAGGGCATTCCAACTTCGTATTTTTTGCATTTAAAATACGGCATTGCTTTTTGTTGCCACAGATAAGCGACTGTGCTGTCTTTTTTTAAACCCTCATCAAGACAATTCTGCCATTCGGTCATTTCAAAAACATAATTATACTTATGAGCACAATTGGTCAGAAACTCTTCAATAATTGCGTCATGTGCTTTATTTGTTGAAACTTGTGCAAGGGATATAAGTGTAGAAAGGAGACAAATTCCTAAAGTAATATTTTTCAAAGGTTTTGTTTTGATTAAATTTATTTTGAAAGAAAAATCACTCTAAATAACGCTTTTAAAAACGGTATTTTAGGACACTTTAAAATAACTTTAACATCTTCAATAAAATTGGTTTCTTCATCTAAAAACTTAAAGATCAAAGCGGGATTTCCATTTTTAAACATTGAAGAAAAAATAGAACTTCCCAGTTCATTATGGCGATGCAAAATATCCAAAAGCAATAAATCATACCACCAAAATTTGCTTTTTTTATGGAATGATGCCATTTTAAAGTTATCCTTTTGAAGAAATTCAACCAACCGTGAAGATTTTTTATCCGAATTTCTAAACGTATAACCTGTACTTGCTTTGGTCCAGCCGCCGGCAGTGCCAATATTCAGAACTCTTTTTGTATTCTTTTTCCAAAATGGAAAACAGGTCATTGGGATACTGCCCTGCTCCTTTTCGGTAATTTCATATTGATCAGCTCCCAGATTTCTTAGATAAATCTGAATTTCATTTTCGTATTCTTCTTTTGGAAGCAAATGTTCCGAAAATAACGTATATTCTACCAAAGCTTCGGTTTTGGAAGTTGGTAAAACATACATAAAACGTGTGTTTCCTCTTTGTTCTACCGAAAAATCCATGAAAGTGGCCTGATCAGGATTGAGGATTTCTCTTTCACTCTTTACAAACCAGCCCACAAAATGCTGCTGCAAAACCGGATATTGAGTTTGATTTAAAGCCAAAGCTTTAGTGTAAATGCTATTGAACAAATAATCGCAGGTATATCGATTAGCTTCCGTACCCACAAAAACATGGTTTTCGAGTTCGTTGATATCGGTTACTTTTTCATTTAGAAAAGTAATGTTGGAATGTTTTGAAAGTTCATCAAAAACTAAATTATAGAAATCCAGTCCCAGAATTTGATTGTATTGATAAGGCTTTAATTCTAAATTGCGTCTAAAATTTTCATTTGCAAACAAAGCCGAATCCCATTTTTTTGAAATAATCGAATGCCATAAAGTTTCTTCTTTTGCCCAAAAACACCAGGTTCTGTCATTGGTTTTCTTTGCATTTTCATCCAAAAGCAAAATGGATTTATCAGCAAATCTTCCAGATAAAACCATTTTATAAACGGTCATCAAAGACGCTAAGCCTGTTCCTGTAAAAATGTAATTGAAATGTTGGATTTGCGAAGAATTCATCCTCAAAAATACGGAAATTTATTCTTGCAATTTTTCTAAAAGCAGTTTAAAATCTTTTGGACTGAGGTAATTGTTATACTGCAAAATAATTTCATTTTTCTCATTCAAAACACACAAAACCGGATAAACGATTTGATTATTGATGGTTCCGAGTTGTAAAGCCAGTTCGTGAACGCCAACCTTATTGCCGGTTGGCTGATATTTGAATGTTTGATTATTAAAAATAATATTTCGTTTTTCCTCGGCATTAAAATCAATAAAATAGAAATTGGAGTTCAAGCTCTCAATAGTTTCATTGTTTTTGAAAGTTGTACTTTTCATTCTTTGGCAATACTGACACCAGTCAGTATGAATAAAAACGATTATTTTTCGCTTTTGGATTTGTTGTAAACCCTCAATTTCTTCAAAGGTTCTGTTTTTAAGCTGGCAGAATCCCGATGAAGTAATTCCAAAGAAAAAAATAATTAGAAATAGTTTTTTCATTTGTATTTAATTTTTGCGACTGATAAAAGGATTTTATAAAATAAGGTTGCCACGAATTACACAAATTTACACAAATTAAATTCGAGGAAATTAGTGCAATTCGTGGCAAAAAAAATTTTAATCTGTGACCGAGCGATAACGAGCAAGGAAATCTGTGGCCAAATCAATTTATCTAAAATTATAACGCAACCCAAAAAAACCACGAATCGTCTGGTTTTGCCCATAAACATAAGTTGTGTCAAAAGTCAAACCGTATGGATTATCCGGGGTAGTAACAATTTGCCCTTTTGGAACTACCTGACCGTTCATACCAACGTTGGTACCATCTGAGGTTATGACATTTTTATCAAAAGGATCATTTGCTCTTGAAATTAGAAACGGATTATTCTGTTTTGGTGTAAAATTCAGTAAATTTTTAATACCACCATATATTTCAAAATTCTTCCATCCGGTATATGTAAACTGAATATTCTGAATACTGTACCAAGGTGATTTCGGGCTTCTTGGATCATATTCACTCAGTAAAGGCAATTTCATCGGGCTGTAGACATTGCCTGTATAATCCAGCAATAAATTTAAGGATTCCATTTTATATGAAATACTCCACGTTCCGGTGAAATTCTCGGTTAAAAACGGTCTTTCTGAAATGCCGTTTTCCACATTTTTGTTATCCAAAACTGTGGCACCAAGAATAAATTTTAATCCGTTAGTGAAATTCACATCAACATTGGTGCTGATTCCCTGACTTATGGCATATCCGTCAACGTTATCGTAAATGATTCTATTAGGATCTGTTTCATAATCAGAAATGATTTTATTGCTGAAACGCGTATAAAAAGCCGTCGTTTCAATTCCGATAAAAGTTCCGTTTGCAAAGTTTATTTTCTGAATATAATTCAGATTCGCATTGATTGATTTTTCCGGATTTAAATTATTAGCTATCACAACATCACGAGAGCCTGTAAGTGCCGCATGATCTTCTGTAAATAAATTCACAACACGAAATCCCGTTCCTGCGTTTAATCTGAAGATGGAATTTTCATTTGCCTTGAAACGATAAGCGAATCGTGGTGTAAAAATAGAACCATGAATGGAGTTATAATCGTAACGCGCTCCCAGCAATACCTGGCTTTTTGGAGAAATCGTAATTTCATCCTGAACAAAAATCCCAGGCAGCCACGTACTTTCGGCTTCTTTTGTTGCAGGGGTATTGTCGTCATAATAGGTGTAACGGCTGGCAATTCCGGCCAGTAAATCATTACGTCCAATTTTTTTATCCCAGGTCAATTGCAAAAATCCAATTTTTTGATTGGCGATATACGATGTTGTTCCGTAACGGCTGTCCTGATAATGTACGTTTCCGGAGAACGAAAGCATCAGTTTTTCTTCAAAAGGCAATTGATAACTTCCTATCAGTTCTCCTCGTTTGGTATAAATACTCTCACCGTAAATTTCATCCCCTCCTCTGTATCTTTTCTCCCAATTTACATCTCCGCCCCAGCGATCTTCATACATTCCGCGTGCTGCGATGGTAAATAACCGATTATTATCTCGCTGAAAACTCCATTTATTAAAAACCGAGATCCTTTCTGAAAGTGTTACATCCGTAAAATTATCGTGGTCTTTGTCAACTACCTGATCGTAATTAAAATAATTAACACCCAAAATGGAAGTGGCTTTTTTTCCGGCATTGAACTTCATTCCCAAATCGAGGTTGCTTTCAAAATAACTGGTTGTAAAATAATCCACAGAAAAAACTGGTGCATTGGTCGGATTTTTAGTGATGATATTGATTAAGCCACCAACTGCTTCACTACCATACAGAGAAGATGCCGGGCCTTTTACAATTTCGATTCGCTCGACTAAAGAATTTGGAATTCCGGATAATCCGTAAACAGTCGAAAGACTGCTGACAATTGGCATTCCATCAATTAGTACCAAAGTATACGGCCCTTCTAATCCATTAATGTGAATATCGCCTGTGTTGCAAACACCGCAATTGAGCTGAGGCCGAACGCCGTTAATGTTTTGCAGTGCTTCGTAAATACTTGGAGTTGGGTTTTTCTTAAAAAAAACAGTAGAGTAAACCTCAACCGGAACAGCACTTTCTAATCGTTTTACTGGCTTTAAAGTTCCGGAAACAACGACTTCATTAAGTTCGTTTTGATCATCCTTCAATTCGAAATTCAGAGTTATATTTTGTCCCTCTACAACAGAAATTTTTTGGGTTACCGGTTTGAATCCAGTCGAGCTCACCTTAACTTTATAAGTTTTCGTTGGAACATTTTCTAAATCATAATATCCCAAACTATCTGTTACAGTTTTATAATTTGTTCCCAATAACTGAACATTCACAGCCTGCAGTTTTTGACCTTCACCGGAAACATGACCAGATATTGAACCCGTATTTTGTGCATAAGAAATTTGTAAAACAAATAGAATCAATATCAAAGTTGATGTTTTCATTATTATAAAATTAAATTTAGACAAAACTAAAAATTAAATTTGACAAATAATGATTATGAAACTAAAAAAATTTAATTCAATTAAATCAATGTGTTAAATTTTGGTTTTATCTCAATTGAATAGCTTTCACCTTTTATAAAAAAATAAACAACCGAAAAGGCTTTAGCAAAACCTAAAATTCGGCTAAAGCCTTTTCAATTCACATCTTAATTCCACAATCTGAGGCTCGGGGCTATGCAAAAAAACTATACAAACCCGACGATCCATGATTTATGCTTATCTGTCGAAAAAGAAACAAAAAATTAAATAGCGTCCAGCTTTAGCTGGATGAAAATATAAGGGAAAGAAAAAAGGGCTTTAGTCAAACATACACAACGTGGCTAAAGCCTTTTTGATTCAAATTTATATCCCTAGCTGGAGCTATGTGCTACACAAAAAGACGAACTATACCAGTAAATTTCAAATATTAAAAGCTTCTTCAATAAGTTCTCTATTAATAGAAGCACCTGCAAACGAACCAGAAGATACCGCCATGGCAACAGATCTGGCCTGAATCACACAATCACCGCTCGCATAAACTCCGGGAATAGTTGTTTTCTGCATCATATCAACTTTAATTAAGCCGTGCTCTGTCAACTCACAACCTAAACTTTCTGCAATAGGGCAATGCTGTTTAAAAGGCGGTCTGAAATAAATTGCCTTTACGATAAGTTTTGACTGTTTTTTGAAGATAATCTGCTGAACATATCCATTTGTATGTTCCAAAGACTCAATTTCATCTTCAATAATTTTAATTTCATGTTTTTTTAGGATGGCTGTTTGTTCAGGGGTTAGGGTTGATTTTCCGTTGGTAAGCAATGTCAAATCTTTTGTCCAGTTTGAGATTAGTTTTGCATACTCAAAACCCATTTCACCGTTGGCAATAATGGCAGTTTTTTCGGTTTTTACTTCATAACCGTGGCAATACGGACAATGCAATACCGAAATTCCCCAACATTCAGCTAAACCATTAAGTTCCGGAAGCAGATCCTTTACACCTGTTGCAAATAATAACTTTTTAGAAGTAAATAATTCTCCAGATTCCGTCTTAATTTCGAATACATTTTGTGTTTTAACAACATTAATAACAAGTCCATTGTAAAACTGAACTGTTTTATAAAAGTCAACTTGTAATTTGGCTTTCGCGGAAATAGCAGCTGGCGTTTCCCCGTCCTGTGTAATAAAATTATGAGAATGCGGTGTTTGCCTGTTGCAAGGCAAACCACTGTCAATAACCAAAACCTGTCGCAAGGAACGACCTAAACTCATTGCAGCAGATAAACCACTGTAACTGCCACCGATTATTATTACTTCAAAATTCTTCTCTTCCATGAGCTTCTGTATTAGTGATTTTGTTTTTTATGCAATTTATAATTTATCAAATGCCCGATAATCATTCCGATTCCTCCAAAATAAATTAAATCCAAATGAATTTCTAAAAAGATTTCACTCAAAATACTCACCCAGATTAAGCTCATTGAAACAATGAGAATAGACGAAATGAAAAGACTTGATTTTTTTGTAATTTTGAAAATCGCAAATAGTCCTATCGAAGCAAAAAGTAAATCGATAATTGGATTGTGAATTAGCCCTAAAGGAAGGATTGTCAAAAGCGGAAAAACTAAACAATGAACCAAACAAATAGTTGCACTTGAAATTCCTAAAATATCATAAAAAGATGATGTTATGTTCTTCATTTTTTTTAAATTTACTTAATGCAATTTTGTTGCAAATATACACTTTAAAATCAAATGCAACATTGTTGCTTTAAAATTATTATTTCTAAAAAAATGAAAACAACGAGAAATACAACAGCAAAGACGGCCGTTTTAGAGATTTTTGAGAAATCTAAAACAGCACTGTCCCATACAGAAATTTACAAACAAATAGAAGATGTATGCGACCGGGTTACTGTGTACAGAATTTTAGAACGCCTCGTAAATGACGATATCGTACATAAGATTGTTGATCTTGACGGAACAATAAAGTATGCAAAATGTCACCATCATACACAGCGTGTTCACATACATAATCATGCTCACTTTAGCTGTGAAAACTGTCTTGAAATAACTTGCCTCGAAAATGTAAAACCCAGTTATATCATGCCTCATAATTATAAAGTAAACAATATAAACTTTACTTTATCAGGATTATGTCCTAACTGTTTAAATTCGAATAGCTAGATTTAGACTTGCCTAAAAATTTTGTTGTGTGAATATAATTTTTACATATATTTGTTAAAACAACAGTTGCAAAAATGAGCAGATCTTTAGACGAAGTAAACCAATCGGTTGCTACAGAGCATAAAAAAACAGGATTTCGTAAAATATTAGCCTTTTTAGGTCCCGCTTATTTAGTAAGTGTTGGTTATATGGATCCCGGAAACTGGGCAACAGATATTGCCGGCGGGAGTCAGTTTGGATATTCTTTGCTTTGGGTTTTATTAATGAGCAATATAATGGCTTTGTTACTTCAAAGTTTAAGCGCAAGGCTTGGAATCGTTACTCAGCGTGATCTGGCCCAGGCTTCAAGAGAAACCTATTCAAAATTCATCAACTACATATTGTATTTTTTAGCCGAAATTGCCATAGCTGCCTGTGATCTGGCAGAAGTTCTGGGAATGGCGATTGGAATTAATCTATTATTCGGTATTCCGCTTCTGGAAGGCGTTTTAATTACAGTTTTAGATACTTTCCTGCTTCTTTTTTTAATCAATAAAGGAATCCGGAAAATGGAAGCTTTCATTATTGTTTTGGTTGCCATTATTGGATTTTCTTTCATCTTTGAAATGATTTTTGCAGAACCGGAGCTTGATAAAGTGATTTACGGATTGGTTCCGTCAATTCCAAGTTCTGCTGCTTTATACATCGCAATTGGAATTATTGGGGCAACCGTAATGCCACACAATTTATACCTGCACTCTTCATTGGTACAAACCAGAAAATTCGACAGGACACCAGCCGGAATCAAACAGGCCTTGAAATACAACTTTATAGATTCCACAATTGCTTTAAACTTAGCTTTCTTTGTAAATGCAGCCATTTTAATTTTGGCTGCAGCCACATTTTACAAAAACGGGATGTTTGAAGTTGCTGAGATTCAGGATGCGCATCAATTTTTAGAGCCTTTATTGGGAACTAAGTGGGCCCCTATATTATTTGCGGTTGCCTTGATTGCCGCAGGACAAAGTTCGACCATTACTGGAACGCTTGCCGGTCAAATTGTAATGGAGGGCTATTTGAACTTAAGAATTCAGCCTTGGGTGAGACGTATTATAACCCGTTTGATTGCTATTGTTCCGGCCGTTGTTGTGATTATGATTTATGGAGAAAGCGTAACTGGAAAATTATTGATTCTAAGCCAGGTTATTTTGAGTTTACAATTGGGTTTTGCAATTATTCCGCTAATACATTTTGTGAGTGACAAAACCAAAATGAAGGGATTTCATATTTCGAAAACCACTCAAATTGCTGCCTGGATCATCGCTTTGATTATTGTTTCGCTGAATGCCAAATTAGTTTATGACGAAATAACTTCATGGCTCGAAAGCTCCAGCAACCCTTCTATTCTTTGGTTTACCGTTGTTCCTTTGGCCTTTGGATTTCTTGGACTTTTACTTTATATCGTTTTCAAACCTTTTATTGCAAGAGCAAAATCAATTGAAAATCATTCACCTCATCATTTAAAACTGCATTATACACCAAAAGAAACGTATAATAAGAAAAATATAGCAATTTCAGTCGATTTTTCTAAAGCCGACGAATCAGCATTAAACAATGCTCTTGAATTGGGCGGCTTTGATGCTCAGTATACATTAATTCACGTTGTAGAAACGGTTGGTGCCTTAATGTATGGAGGTCATGTTGACGATCATGAAACTACTTTTGACGAAAAATTATTATTGGAATATAAAGAAATGCTCTCGCAGAAAGGATTTAAAATCGAAACAGAACTTGGTTTTGGAAAACCTAACAGTGTGATTCCGAAGATAATTAATGAAGGAAATTTTGATATTTTAGTAATGGGAACCCATGGTCACACTGGCTTAAAAGATATTTTATTTGGTACAACCGTAGACAAATTGAGACATAAAATTTCGATACCTTTGTTGATTGTTAAAAAATAGTTGCTAAGGCACTAAGTTGCTAAGATTCTAAGGTTTTTTCCCTGAATTTTTAACTTAGGAACTTAGTATCTCAGAACCTTAGAAACTTTCAAAAATGACTTTTTCAGAAGAAAACTACCTTAAAGCTATATATCATCTTACTGCTTCGAACGATGCTGAAGTAAGCACGAATGCCATTGCTGAAATGATGGACACCAAAGCTTCATCGGTCACGGATATGCTAAAAAAATTAGCGGAAAAGGATTTGGTGAATTATAAAAAGTACCAGGGAGTTTCATTAACAGA
The DNA here is from genome assembly GCF_946478785.1 of uncultured Flavobacterium sp. The sequence goes on along the minus strand of NZ_CAMLDD010000010.1, from coordinate 69,229 downwards.
AAATGGTAGACTGTCTGCTAAAATGATTGTTAGAAAACACCGTTTATGGGAAGTGTTTTTGGTTGAAAAGCTACACTTTACCTGGGATGAGGTTCACGATATTGCAGAACAGCTGGAACACATTAAATCTGAACAGTTAATCAATCGTTTGGATGATTTTCTTGGAAATCCAACAGAAGATCCGCACGGTGATCCAATTCCGGATGCGAATGGAAGAATCATTAAAATCGAAAAGCATTTGCTTTCTGAATTAACTGAAAGCCAAATTGGAATTTGTGTGGGGGTAAAAGATACTTCATCTGAATTCCTGAAATACCTTGATAAACAGGAAATTGCTTTGGGTTCAAGAATAGAGTTTTTATCTAAGGAAAGCTTCGATTTATCGGTTAAAATAAAGATTGATGCCAGGGAATTGTCTATTTCGAATAAAATAGCTTCCAATTTGTTTGTGAAGCTTATTTAGGTTATTTCGCAAAGATTCTACAGAGATACACGGAAATTATTTTAATATAGAACCGAACCTATGGTTCTTATTTGTTGGTCATTTTTAAATGAATGGATTAAAATCCATCCCTACAACATTTACCGAGCCTATGGCTCTTTGCTATTGCACAGATTATTAATTATAGTTGTGTTAAGAACGATTAAATTTTATAGCAACGGATTAAAATCAGTTGAAAACAAACGCTCAAAAACCTATAAGTACTGTAGGAACGATTCATCTAATAAGGAAATCGTATCAAATAATCACAATTCTAAAAATATCAATCAACGACGTTTTTTAGCCCCGATAGAAGTGAAAATCCTTTTGCTTTTTTCTTTAAAAAGCAAAAGATTGTAACGTATAGCGGGAATAGCTCCTAAAAAAATTAAACAATACCTTTCTCAATCATTTCGAGCATTACCGGTGAAGCATTTTTAAAAGTCGCTGGCTGCTCTATAATGCTTCCGGCATTTTTCTTGTTGACTTTGAATGTTACATCGTTCTCAGTTGTAAACAAAAGTGCTGTTAAAAAAGGGTTTTTAATGTAGGTACCTAAAATCATTAAAGCTTCATCTAAAGTGTGAATGCTTTCGATTTCTTCGGTTTTGTACCGGGTTGTTAATGAGATTGAAAACGTATTATCTTCATTCAGAACCAATCTGAAATAGATATTTTTGATTTCGGTATCGCCAATGGTTTTGGCTAAAGTAAGTTTGGCAAATGTGCCGTTTTTAATGCTTTCTTTTACGCGTTCGCAAAAAAGAGCAAATATTGGTTCGTAGGACATGTTTTTATTTTTTAGTTTCTGAGGTTCTAAGATTCTAAGTCGCTAAGTTTTTAATACTTTGTGTATCTCCGTGCAACTTTGTGGAATAGCTTATTTTCCTGTAAACTCTGCTTTTCTTTTTTCTAAAAAGGCAGTAGTTCCTTCTTTAAAATCCTGAGTTCCGAAACATTTTCCGAAAGATTTGATTTCGGCTTCAAAACCGTCTTTTCCATCTTTATAATTCGCATTGATTGCCTTTATTGCTTTATTGAGGGCAAACGGAGCATTTTTAATGATTTTTTGGGCAATTACGGTTGTAAAAGTTATAAGTTCAGCTTGCGGCACTACATGATTCACTAAACCGTATTGTTTTGCTTCTTCTGCAGAAATCATTCCGGCAGTCATAATCATCTCCATCGCACGGCCTTTTCCCACTAATTGAGGCAAACGTTGTGTTCCTCCATAACCCGGAATCAACCCTAAAGAAACTTCAGGCAAACCCATTTTGGCATTATCTGACGCTATTCTGAAATGACAGGCCATTGCCAATTCTAATCCTCCACCTAATGCAAAGCCATTAACGGCAGCTATTACGGGTTTTTTTAAATTTTCTATAAAATCAAACAGCGATTCCTGTCCTTCAGCAGCTAATTGCGCTCCTTCAACAATAGTATAATTGGCAAATTCTGAAATATCGGCTCCTGCCACAAATGCCTTTTCGCCATTTCCTGTGATGATAATTACGCGAACATCATCATTTTTACCCAATGTTTTTATTGCTTTACTCAAATCGCTAATAGTAGCTTTATTTAAAGCATTTAGTTTTGCAGGTCTGTTAATAGTTACGGTTGCAATTTTTTCTTCAATCGAGATTAAAAGATTTTCGTAGTTCATGACGCTGTTTTTATGAGTTTGTGATAGGCAAAGAAACTCTGAATGTGGTTCCTTTTCCGTAAGTTGACTCAAAGGTAATTGTTCCTTTGTAATTTTCGATGATGTTTTTTATAATTCCGAGTCCAAGTCCCATTCCACTGGTTTTAGTGGTGAATTTTGGTTCGAAAATTCGGCCTATATCTTGTTTCTGCATTCCGATTCCGTTGTCTTTTACGGCAATTTCAACATGATCATTGATGCGTTTTACGGTAACTAAAATAGATTTATGAAACTGGCTTTCCGGAATTGCCTGTGTAGCATTCTTAACTAGATTCGTAATCACACGAATCAGCTGCGTACGATCCATTTTTGAGATAATTTCGTCTTCTTCACTTTCAAACGAAATATAATCTTCATTAAATATATCCAAAGCCAATTCTACAACCTCAACAACATTTAAAGTCTCATTTTGCTGTGCCGGCATCGAAGCAAAATTTGAAAATGCCGAAGCTACAGCAGTCATCGTATCAATTTGCTGAATCAGCGTTTCTGAGTAATCGTTCATTTTTTGCTTGACATCAGGATCATTTGGATCAAACTTGCGCTGAAAACTCTGCACCGTCAATCGCATCGGCGTAAGCGGATTCTTGATTTCGTGCGCTACCTGTTTTGCCATTTCGCGCCATGCTTCTTCACGCTCACTTTGCGCTAATTTAATGGCACTGGTTTCTAATTTGTCGACCATTCCGTTGTAAGCTTTTATCAGGAAATTGACTTCTTTACTATTCGCCTCTAAAACAATTTTTTCATTTTTCTGATCAAGATTTGTTTCTTCTAATCTGTCTGAAATCGTTTTTAGTGATTTTGTAATATAAGTCGAAAGAAAATAGGCCAATGCAAACGCCACAAGCAACATGAAAGAATAAACCTGACTTAAACGAATCAGGAACGTATTCAATTCGTTGTCGTAATAACCATCGTCTTCTAAATATGGGAGGTTTAAAATCCCAAGAGGTTTGAATTTTTCGTCTTTTATTAAACTGTAAGAAGATCTGTTTTTGACTCCATCAATTGTTTTAATATCAACAAAACGCTTTTCGATAGAAGAACGGACTAATTTCAGAATATATTCCGGAATTGGAGGTGCCACTTTATCAACCGCAAAAGATTCTTTGGATGATTTCAGCAGTTTTCCGTCTAGACTGTAAATATTGATTTCGATTTTATGAATCTGGGCTAATTCATGGATTTTATCTTTAAAAATCAAATCCAGATTTCCAGTTTTTAAAGGATAAGTTGTAGTCGCCAGAACGTAATTAATGTGCTCTTTTACGGCATTCTCTTTACGCTCTAAACGTTCCTGATGGTATTCTTTTGCTTCATTTTTAAACTGAATAATTGAAATGGAAGCCAATAAAAAAGATGCCACAACAATCAATACGATCATCGACAGGAAAATCCTGATACGGAGTGAAAGCATTGACATTTTGAAGTTCTTCATTTTTCGTTATTGGTTATTAGTTGTCAGTTGCTAGCCATAAACTAAAAACCAACAACTCTAACTATTTTTTTTCTCTTATTCTTTTGTAAAAACGGAATCCCAGCATGATTAAAACCGAGAACAAAACAATTCCGATAACACCGAAAATCCAGTTAACCGCACTTTTTAAAACTACTAAAAAAACAACTGCAAAAAGAATAATTGTGGCGCCTTCATTCCATAAACGCATAAAATTGTTCGAATATTTTACCTTATCATTCTGTAATTGCTTAAATATCTGATGGCATTTTCCGTGATATAAATACAAAAGAAATACAAAACATAATTTCACATGCATCCAGGGCATCTTGAGCCAGGCGTTTCCTAAATTTGTAAAAAACAACATCCAAAAAGCAAAAATACTGGCTAAAACTGCTGATGGCCAAGTGATAATGTACCACAAACGATAGGTCATTATTTTGTATTGCGCTTGTAGAATTTCTTTTTCAGGAGATGGTTTTTCACTGGCTTCAATTTGATACACAAACAAACGCACAATATAAAACAAACCAGCAAACCAAGTGATTACAAAGATAAGATGTAGTGATTTTAGATAATTATAAAGCTCCATTATTCAATATAGTAGTTAGATTGAAATATTTTCTCAAATTCTTGTTCTGTAGGAAGATATTTAGCTATTTCTTCAGGTAATTGTCGATAATTATAGGTAGCTATTCCCATTGGTTTATTTGCCATTTCTAAAGCATATTCTACGGTCAATTTACTTTTGGTTTTACAAAGTAATATTCCTATACTTTGATTGTCTTCAGGATATTTAATGGTTTTGTCTAATAATTGCAAATACCAATTAAGTTGTTGACTATGTTCGGGTTTAAATTCTGAAGTTTTAAGTTCGATTGCAATCATTGACTTTAATTTTCTATGGTAAAAAAGAATATCTACAAAATATTCTTTTTCGTCCAACTCAAGTCTGAATTGTCTTCCCATAAAAGCAAAGTCATTACCAAATTGACCTAACGTTTTGGTAATATTATCTACAATTGCATTTTCTAATTCTCTTTCACTATGAATATCTTCAAGATTTAAGAAAGACAAATTATATTCGTCCTTAAATTCTAATCGATAATCTATTAACTTATTTTCGGGTATTGTGCTTGAAAAATTGTTTTGAAAATTAGTAGTTTTAGTAAAACTATCAAATTTTATTTCTTCTTCTAAAACAGCTCTACTCCAGCCCCGTTCTTGGCATTTTTGCAAATAAAAAGTTCTTTTTTCTACCTCTTTTAATTTAGAAAATATAACATTCGTATGCCCCCAAGGAATTTTGGACACAGCTTGTGTCCAATTTGGATTATCTTCTATTTCTTCAAAAACAAGTCTCATCCGCCTTAAATTTCTTGAAGAAAAACCTTTAACACCAATATATTCTGTTTGCAAATCCTTTGACAAATTATCAACAATACCTTCACCCCAACCTGATTTTAATTTTTCTGAAAGCACTTTTCCAAAATCAAGATACATTAAAATCAACTCAGTATTAACTAAAGATAAGCTTTTATATTGAGCCTGTTTTACTCTTTCCTTTAATAAAAGAAGAGTTTGATGATAATTTGAAGGTAAATTCTCCATTGATAAAGTCTTTTTTCTTTACTCTATTTTCTATTATTTAGCCCAATCGTTAATCCAATTCCCAACTGTTTCACACCATTCATCATCATCATTTAAACATGGAACAGCAAAGAAATTCTCTCCCCCGTTTTTCTCAAAATCTTCTTTGGCGCGCATAGCGATTTCCTCGAGCGTTTCCAAGCAATCCGAAACAAAAGCAGGTGTTACAACGGCCAGATTTCTGATTCCTTTTCCTGGCATTTTATCAATTTCGATATCGGTATAAGGTTCTAACCATTTATCTCCTGCCAATCGCGACTGGAAAGTCAGGCTGTACTTATCTTCAGGAATATCTAATAGTTTTACGACTTGTTTTGTGGTTTCGTAACACTGATGACGGTAACAAAACTCATGCGCCGGAGATGGAGTGTTGCAACAGGAACCGTCAATTTTACAATGTGATTTCGTAACATCGGTTTTGCGGATGTGACGTTCAGGAATCCCGTGATAGGAGAACAACAAATGATCATAATCAACGCCAACTAGATGTTTTTGAATTGAGTCAGCGAGATTTTTGATGTAATCCGGTTTGTTGTAAAATGCCGGAACATCTGTAAAAGTCATATTTGGAAATTTTTTCTTGCGAATTTCTTCAGCTTTAACCAAAATAGTCAAAGTCGAAGCCATGGCATATTGCGGATATAAAGGAAAAAGCAATACTTCAGTCACGCCTTTATCATGCAATTCCTGAAGTCCTTTTTCGATAGTCATGCTTCCGTAACGCATCGCTAAAGCAACAGGAACATTTACCAAAGGCTGCACTTTTTTCTGCATTCTTTCAGAAAGAACTACTAACGGAGAACCTTCCTCCCACCAAATTTTCGCGTAAGCATGTGCTGATTCTTCTGGTCTTTTTCTTAAAATAATACCGCGAACCAATAATGCTCTCAATAAATACGGAACATCGATCACGTATTTATCCATTAAAAATTCATCTAAATACGGTTTTACATCTTTTGGTGTTGGACTGTCCGGTGATCCGAGGTTTACTAATAATACGCCTTTCATTCTGTTTTTTGGTTTAGGCTTTAAGCTTTGGGCTTTAAGCTTTTTGTTGTTTAAATTTTCGTCAAAAGTAGCACCTGCAACTTTTTAGAAATATGATAAATGTTATCTTTTATTTATGTTTTGATATATAAAATTGATGTCTTTTATACATTAGTATTAATCGACATTAAATATTTTTTTGGAGTCGTGGCGAACTTTTTCTTGAATGCTGCAATAAAATGACTTCCGGTGCTGTAGCCAATTTTCAGTCCTACTTCGTTTACGTTATAGGAACCGCTGTCTAATAATTTTCGGGCGAAATCCATTTTGTAATCAAACAGGAATCCATAAACCGTATCACCATAAATTTGTTTGAAGCCCATTTTTAGTTTCTTCAAATTCAGACCAACTTCATCTGCCAGTTCTTGTAATCCGGGCGGTTCGGCCATATTAGCGATGATGATTTCTTTTGCTTTTCGGATTTTCAAAACGTTGTCTTCATCAATCAAAAATGGACACTGTTCTGCGTTTGGATCCTCGGTTCGATTAAAATACAAACTCAGTAATTCGTATCCTTTTCCTTTATAGTAAAGATTTTTTATCGACGGATGAAGGTTGTAATGAAACAACTGACTCAACACAATTGCCATAGACGGACTGATATTTCCCTCATTATAATACTTTTTGTCTTTATTGTCAGGACTTAAGAAAGTGATGTAATCAGCTTCTGCAGAAAACAACGCGTGAAATTTCTTGATGGAAACAATTACAGAAATTACCCAGGAATTTGGAGTTAGTTCTAAATTCAGCGGCAATTCTTTTTGTGGATTATATAAAAGGAGTGATTTTTCTTCTTTTAATTCTAAGGCATAATTGCCCTGATTGAATAAAAATTTGGCATTGCCCTTTAGTCCAAAATGAAACTGTATCAAACCACTGCCCACTTCACGTTGTGCAAAAAAAGGTTCTGAACTGTCGTTTTGAAAACGGATAAGCGTAAAGTCGTCTTCAATTTTTATTTCTTCCTCCATTTTTGATTTACTTTCTGATTACTATTGCCGTTTTTATAAAACGAATAATTGGCCTTTCAAAATTAAATCTTTTTGATGGTTTATTGTTTACTTGCTTCTAAATTTATAAAATCTTTATTGTTTGTGCACATTATTTTAAAATAGCTACAATCTGAACATTTATTTTATTAGAAACTTTGTTTTTCACTATAGAAGGTATTACAATGTTAAAATCGCTGGCATTTACATCAAAATTAGACACAATACTAATTCCCGATCCCGACATGCTTATCCTCGATTTGGCGGTTATATCCTTCACTTTTCCGTGAAGTTCTAACTTGCCTTTTATAATAAAATCCTGAGAACCCGTGATAAGACTGTTTAAAGCGAAATCTTGTATTTTTCCTTTAAATATTGCTTTCGGATATTGATCACTTTCAATGTAATTTTCATTAAAATGTTCTTCCATCAAAGCGACTTTAAATCGAAATCCTTTCATTAAGGCTAAACTCGCAATTTCACCTGTAGCCGTATTTAGAACAAAAGTAACATTGGTATTGGTTGCTAAAACTTCTTCAAATGAAGGAACCGAAGCTTCAAAAGTAATTTTTCCTGTTTTACTGATTCTTTTTTCTTGTGAAATGCCAATTGCAGAAACATACAGTATTGCTATGAGTATAATTTTTTTCATGATCTTGATTTTAATTATTGGCTTTTGTACTATCTTATTATTCTCCCGTTTCTTATTTCAAAACAGCAATAATTTGAATATTTACCTTATTATCAAGCTTATATTTAATAAGCGCCGGAATTGGTATATCAAAATCACTGGTATTTACCGAGAAATCTGAAAAAACACTAATTCGGGTACCTGTTCTGGTAATTTTTGCATTTATATTTATGTCTTTCGATTTACCATGGAGCTCTAATTTTCCTTTTATGATATAATCTTTATAGTCTTCCGTTAATTTGTTTGCGTCAAATCCTTCAATTTGTCCTCTAAAAACTGCTTTCGGATATTTATCCGTTTCCATGTAATTTTCATTAAAATGTTCTTCCATCAAGGCCATTTCAAATTCGTAGCCTTTCATTAAAGCCAGGCTTGCAATTTCTCCTGTTTTTGGGTTTAAAACAAAAGTTACATTATTATTTGTTCCCTTAACCGGCTGGAAAGAAGGAACAGAAGCTTCAATAGTTACTGTTCCTGATTTAGTTATCATTTTATCTTGCGACAAAACAATACATGAAGCCAATAGCATTGGCAGAAGTATAATTTTTTTCATCATTTTGTCGGATTATTGTTCTAATAACCCATCTTGTTCCCATTTTTTAATAACATCAATTGTAGTTTGTGGTAATCTTGGACCTCCTTTTGGCATTAAGGAGCTATTACCGTTTTCTAAAGAAATTCGGGTAAGCAATCCACGATTTAAAACGGCATCTTTTACCTGATCATAGGTAACTAACGACATGGGCGCTCCATTTTTTGGAACAGTGGCGTGACATACAACACAATTATTGTCGATAATAGATTTGACATTTTGATTGTATGTTGCCACACCTGTAATTGGCGGGGTATCAATTAAAGTACCTGGATTATCATCTGTGCAACTCACGAGGATTGAAGCAAATGATAAAACTGCTAATAGCGTTTTTAAGTTCATAACGATTGGTTTTAGTTTAAACAATAATTGCCTTTATAAACTTTAATGAATTACAAAAGCAGTTCGAAAACATATACGTTGAAATACATGATGTAGATTTTTAGGGAGGCTTATTTTTTAGATTAAATCCAATAGGAAGTTTTTAACGTAGATAATTCCAAGCACTAAAAAACAAGCCATGAAAAAAAAAATACTTATTACACTCTTACTTTCTCTAATAATTGGAATCTCGGTTTACTTCTACGCCTACCAGGATCATAGGGATATTGATGCAGAAACTGCCGATTATACAGTGATCGTTTCCGGACTTGAAAAGGATTTTACTCTAAATGACAGTCTCGCTTATATAAAATACCAGGACAAAACGATTGAACTAACAGCGCAGATAACCGCTATTGATACTTCTAATAAAGGAATTGTTCTTGGTGAAAAAATATTTGCAACATTCAAAGACAGCTTGCCAAAAGAAATTGTTGCTGGCAAAACACTAAAAATTAAAGGACGGTTTTTAGGGTATGATGAATTACTGCAGGAATTTAAAATAGATCAAAGTTCCATTGTCCGTTAAAACAAATAAAAAATTAAAAAACTAAACCCTATGAAAAATCTCCTATTATTACTGTTTTTATTCCCTTTACTGTCCTATTGTCAAGATGATTTATTAGATGGAGTGGAACCTCTTGTTACAAAAGAAAAAGTGACATCTGCATTTAAAGCCTTGAAAATTGTTAATCTCGAATCTACAAAATTGGCGGCAAAAGGAGACTTGTATTTTGTTGTTGCTCATCGATTTGGTTCTGTAAAAGATGGTTTTGAAGGTTTCTACGGACTGGATAATGCCAACACACAAATAAAATTTATATACGGAATAACAAATGGACTAAATGTAAGTGCTGCCCGAAGTGAATTCGCCTACGATTTTGCTACAAAATACACTTTACTCCCTCAAATAAAAAACGGATTTCCTGTTACTATTGCAGGATTTAATAGTTTATCTATCAACAATAAGCTAAAAGAAAGCCTGTATCCAAAGCTTGAATTTAAAAACAAGCTGACTTATGTAGCGCAACTTTTAATTTCGAGAAAATTTTCTGAAAATCTGTCCTTAGAAATAGTTCCCACTTTTTTTCATGAAAATTTTGTTGAAAATGTAGACCAAAGCAATACCCAATATGCTATCGGTTTTGGAGGGAGATATAAATTTGCTAAACGCTGGTCATTAAATATTGACTATGCGGCACATTTAAACAGAACCGCAAATTCTCTTTATAACAATCCATTATCCATCGGTTTTGACTTAGAAACAGGAGGACACGTATTTCAGATGCATTTTACCAGTTCTCAGGGAATTGATGAAGCAGGATATCTTGCAAGAACAACCGGGGATTGGACAAAAGGAGATGTGTTTTTTGGATTTAATCTTGCCAGAGTATTCTAATTAGCTGTTTGCATACGTTTTATTCGAAACTATATTGTTTAAGTTATTCATAACAATTCTAAATTAATACTTTTCTTATAATTATTAAAACCAACTTAAAAAAGTGCTCGTATATAATTTTTAAAATTTAATCATTTTAAAATTATCAATATGAAAACTAACAAAACAATCAAAAAAATTCTTAGGACCGGGCTGATAATTACCATATTATTTTTTGGCATTTTTCTCTTCCATATTATAACGGCAAAACCTGCTGTTTACGAAAGTCCGAATTTACAAGTCAGCCGAATTGATTTCAAATCAGATATAGATTCATTACAGGCCAAACAAATCTGTTCAGATTTAAGATCTATAAAAGGACTGACTTCTGATTCGATCATAGTTAAAAGAAATGTAGTAGTGTATTTCCACAACAATAAAATCACTAATTCTGAAAAAGTATATAATGAATTAATGACTAAAAGACCTTATGACGCCGAACGTTTTATTTTACCGGCACATTTAGCAAGCAAAGAAGTTTGTCCGGTAAATCAAAATAGTATGAGTTACAAGTTATCTCAGAAAGTAAATCAATTTTTTAATTAACCCTTTAATATTTTTATTATGAAAAATTTCTCTAGAATTGCACTTTGTGTATTATTCGTTACATCGACAGCTTTAATTTCCTGCAGCAATAATGATGACGACACGCCTGCACCACCAGTAAAAGCCTCTATCTATGATCGATTAGGCGGAACAAAAATGGTAGCGGATCCAGATAATTCAGGACAAATGATTGAACAGGGACGTTTATCGTTTCGTAAAGTAGTTAACTCTACAGTTGGACTTATCGTTGCAGACGTTCAATCAAATGCTTCTGGAAATCTTGGTGCTCATTTTGCTCCCGTATTAACAGAAGTTGGAGCTGGTAATACTACTAAACTGGCTATATTGGTAGACAATCTTACAGATTTCTTTTCTTTCAACACCGGTGGGACTAATGCAGTAAACAAATATTCTGGCTTGAATATGGTTGCGGCTCATGATCCGGCTGTAAATGCACGTATGGGAACAAAATCAAGTAATGCAGATTATACAAAATTTGAAGGTTATGTTGGTGCAGCTGCAAATGCAAATGGCGTAGCTTCAAATACAGAACTTTATACTGATATTGTTGCTGTTTTAGAATCATTGAGAACTCCTATCGTTCAAAAATAATTCATTCCTCATAATAGACCCTGCCTCAAAAAGGTAGGGTTTTATTTCACGAAACTGTTTTTATTTCTCTACACTAGTATTATGAAAGTGAATGATTTATAAATCCAAAACCAATATCCGAACTCATAGCGATATTTTTTCGTATATATTTAAAACAAAAACAAGGTTATTATTTAGAATAAGTATATATAACAAGTTATTGAATGCGTGATTTCACTATAAATGGCACAAAATGCTATTTAGAATTACCAATTTGAATCAATTTATCCAGTAGCGATATAAAAAGTACCTCTAGCGTTGTTTTTATAAATTAGTTAGTAATAATTTTGTTGAACTTTTTAAGGAAAGTATAATATGGAAAAATTTAACATGTCCAAAACTACCACTTTTTACGCTCTAGGTTTAAGTTATAAAAAAGCAGATGCCACAATTAGAGGAAAATTTAGTTTAGATGCTACAGCACAATCTAATTTGTTGGTTCAGGCCAAAGCCGAAGGAATAGAATCATTGATTGTAACTTCTACCTGTAATAGAACTGAAATATATGGTTTTGCCAATCACCCGTATGAGTTAATTAAATTACTATGCGAAAACAGCAATGGATCCGTAGAAGAATTTCGTGAAGTGGCACATATCTATAAAAACCAGGAGGCAATCAATCACATGTATCGTGTAGGAACAGGTTTAGACAGTCAGATTCTTGGTGATTTTGAAATCATAAGTCAAATTAAAATTGCATTTAATAACAGCAAAGCAGCAGGTTTAGTAAATACATTCCTGGACCGTTTGGTAAATTCAGTTATTCAGGCGAGCAAAAAAATCAAAACAGATACTGAAATTTCTTCTGGTGCAACATCCGTTTCGTTTGCATCGGTTCAATATATTATCCGAAATGTAGAAGATATTGGAAACAAAAACATTCTATTATTCGGAACAGGAAAAATAGGCAGAAATACCTGTGAAAATTTAGTAAAACATACTAAAAATGGACACATTACGCTTATAAACAGAACAAAAAACAAGGCAGAAAAATTAGCCGGAAAATTAAATGTTATTGTAAAAGATTACGCCAATTTACAAGAAGAAATTCAACAGGCAGATATTTTGGTGGTAGCTACCGGAGCACAAAATCCAACTATTGACAAAACTTTATTAAATTTAAAAAGACCTTTATTGATTTTGGACTTATCTATTCCAAGGAATGTAAATCCGGATGTTGAACAAGTACCAGGTGTAACCTTAATACATTTAGATTATTTGTCTCAAATCACAGATGATACCCTGGAAAGAAGAAAACAACATATTCCTGCTGCAGAAGCTATTATTGAGGATATGAAATTAGAATTAAATACTTGGGTAAATGGTAGAAAATATGCCCCAACTATACATGCATTGAAAGCTAAGTTAAATGATATTGCAGCCAGCGAATTGGCTTTGCAAAGAAAGAAAACAATTAATTTTGATGAAATACAGGCTGATTTAATTACTTCAAGAATTATTCAAAAAATAACAAATCATTTTGCAAGTCACTTAAAAGATGAAAATACTACATTAGACGAAAGTATTGAATTTATTGAAAAAGTTTTTCAAATCGGGCAGCTTGCACCAAAAAAAATTCCTTCACCAGTCGAAGAAAAATACAAAATCAATCTTTCATAAAGTCTAAAATAATGTTCCCTGATTTTCAGGGTTCAAAAAAAATATGGTTCAAAAAGTTATCAGAATAGGAACTCGTGACAGCGAATTGGCACTTTGGCAAGCACATAATGTCGAAAAACAGTTAAACGACTTAGGTTATAAAACCGAAATTGTTGCGGTTAAATCTACAGGAGATATTATTTTAGACAAACCTCTTTACGAACTCGGAATCACTGGAATTTTCACAAAAACGCTGGATATTGCGATGATTAACGGCGATTGTGATATAGCAGTTCATTCTATGAAAGATGTTCCTACGGCATTACCAAAAGGTATTGTTCAGGCCGCTGTTTTAGAAAGAGCCAATGTTTTAGATATTTTAGTTCACAAAGGAAATCCGGATTTTACTAATCCAAGTACCATTGCGACCGGAAGTCTGCGTCGTCAGGCATTATGGCTTAATAAATACCCAAATCATACAGTGGTTGACTTACGTGGAAACGTAAATACACGTATGCAAAAACTACAAGACAATAATTGGGACGGAGCCGTTTTTGCTGCTGCAGGTTTGGAGCGCATCAACATCAAACCGGAAAATTATATCAATTTAGACTGGATGATTCCCGCACCGGCACAAGGAGCAATGCTGGTTGTGGCGATGGAAAATGACAATTATACTTTAGACGCAATTTCTCAATTAAATCATATCGAAACGGAGATTTGTACTTACATCGAACGTCAGTTTTTGAGAACGCTGGAAGGTGGTTGTACTGCGCCAATTGGAGCTTTGGTAAAATATAATGAAGACGAAGATACTTTGCATTTCAAGGGCGTTTTGCTTTCTGTTGATGGAAAACAAAAGTTGGAAATCGAAAAAACCGTTGACATTTCAGAATGGAAAAAATTAGGTTTCCACTCGGCACAAGAAATTCTAAAAAATGGCGGAACAGAATTGATGCAATCTATTAAAGAATCTCTTAAAAAATAATGGCGAAATCAATTCAGATATTATCCACAAAAAAGCTATCAGGCGAACAAAAGCAAGCATTAACTGATGCTAATCTTGAAATTATTGATGCTGATTTCATTCAAACCCAAAATAAATCTTTCGAACTAAAAGACCTTAACGAAAATCTGATTTTTACAAGTCAAAATGCCGTTCATAGTGTTTTATCACACCCAAAAGCGGAAGAACTTAAAAGTAAAAACGTTTTTTGCGTTGGCCTTAAAACTAAGATTTTATTATCCGAAAGTGGCTTCAATGTTGTGGCTTATACCGGATACGCTTCGGATTTAGCCGAAATCATTACTTTGATTTACCGAAATGAAAGCTATACTTTTTTCAGTGGAAATCTCCGAAGAGAAACGCTACCACAAGCTTTAAAAGATGCTGAGGTGCAATTCAATGAAATTCAGGTTTATGATACGTCATTAACACCTCAGAAAATAAAAACTGCTGTAGACGGGATCTTATTTTTCAGTCCGTCCGGCGTTGAAAGTTATTTGAAAGACAATACAATCAAAAAAGAAACCTGCTTTTGCATTGGAGAAACCACTGCAGACGCTTTACATAAAATTACCAAAAACATCATCATTGCAGATCAGCCAACAATTGAAGATGTAATTGAAGATGTTTTACACGAATATAAATAAACCTTTGCAACTCTGTCACTTTGTGCCTTTGCACCTAAAATAAAATCCATGTTAAAAAACGACCTATTTTTAAAAGCATTAAAAGGAGAAACAGTTCAACGCCCACCAGTATGGATGATGCGTCAGGCAGGAAGATATTTACCTGAATTCAGGGCTTTACGTGATAAATATGACTTTTTCACAAGATGTGAAACTCCTGAGTTAGCGGCAGAAATTACCGTTCAGCCTATTCGCAGAATTGCTCCGGATGCTGCTATTTTGTTTTCAGATATTTTGGTTGTGCCTCGCGCAATGGGAATCCATGTAGAATTGAAAGACAATTTAGGCCCAATCATTCCAGATCCGATTCGTACAATGGAACAGGTAAACCAGGTTTTTGTACCGGATGTGAATGAAACTTTAGGTTACGTTTTTGACGCTATTAAATTGACTAAAGAGATGTTGAACGACGAAGTGCCATTAATTGGTTTCGCGGGTTCACCATGGACAATATTTTGTTATGCTGTTGAAGGTAAAGGTTCTAAAAGTTTTGATACTGCAAAAGGTTTCTGCTTCTCTAACCCTGTTGCAGCACATACTTTATTGCAAAAAATTACAGATACTACTATTTTATATTTAAAAGAAAAAGTAAAGGCTGGAGTTAATGCCGTTCAGATTTTTGATTCTTGGGGCGGAATGCTTTCTCCGGTTGATTATCAGGAATTTTCATGGAAATACATCAACCAGATTGTTGATGCTTTGGCTGAGGTTACTCCGGTTATTGTTTTCGGAAAAGGATGCTGGTTTGCTTTGGGCGAAATGGGTAAAAGTAAGGCTTCTGCTCTTGGTGTAGATTGGACTTGTTCAGCTAGAAATGCTCGTTATTTATCTGGTGGAAACGTTACTTTACAAGGAAATTTTGATCCGTCAAGATTACTCTCTCCAATTCCAACCATAAAAAAAATGGTTCACGAAATGATTGACGAATTCGGAAAAGACAAATATATCGTAAATTTAGGTCACGGAATTTTACCAAATATTCCTGTTGATCACGCAAAAGCGTTTATTGATGCTGTTAAGGAATACGGGCAATAGGGATACGGTTGCTTTCCTGCAAGGTTTCCAAAACCTTGTAGGTATTAAAATTTAATGTTTCGCAAATCTGCAAGTTTTGAAAAACTTGCAGGGATGTAAAAAAACAATAATAATAATATGAAATTGGAGATTCTGGAAAAAAATTGTTATTATCACATTTATAATCGAGGCATTAACGGAACCAATATTTTTGAAAATGATAATAATAAAATTTATTTTTTAAAACAATTAGCTAAATATTCTGAAGGGAAAATGTCCATTTTTGCTTATTGTTTAATGAATAATCATTTTCATATCGTTGTCAGATTAAATACAGAAGAAAAAGAAGTTACCCAGTCGTTTTCAAATTTATTTAATTCTTATGCGAAAGCATTTAATAAACAGACAAACAGAACAGGAAGTTTATTTGAAAAACATTTCAAACGAATAAAATTAAGAGATGAAAATTATTTGAAACAACTCATCGTTTACGTTCATTTGAATCCTAAACATCATTTTGATTTAGATTTTAAGGATTTTAGATTTGCATCTTATCGAGCTTTTTTCTCTGATAAGGAAACAAAAATCGAACGAGATGAGGTTTTAAATTTATTTGGAGATTTTGAAAATTTCGTCTTTTGCCATAATAAAAAGAATGAATTTTTAAGCGAAATATATACTTTTGAATAGTTTTCGTCCTGCAAGGTTTTCAAAACCTTGTAGGTTTACATAAGGATTTAGATAACTTGATAATAATACCTACAAGGTTTTGGAAACCTTGCAGGAAATCGGAAAATCATGCTCAACAAAGGTTTAAGAGACGAAGAATCAATAAGAATTGACAATGTCCTGAAAACATTGCGCTCTCTTGATTTTGTACCTCAGCCTTTGACTGACGATAAAAAGTTTGACATTGAAAATCAGCTGAAAGAATTCGGTTTAAATATTGAAACTTTAGTTGACTATCAAGATGAAGAATTGATAACTTTATTAGTTCGTTGTCATTTAGATTTCAATCAATTAGAACAGTTCGCAGATTTTCTGATGGAATTTTCAAAAGTCGAAAACTATAATTTTGAAAATAATGCATTAGACATTTACCAACATATTCAACAGGAAAGCAACGTATTTTCTTTTGGAATAAATGCAAAAATCACTTCGGCTAAAAACAAATAACCATGAGTTTTACAGATTGGAAAACAGACCGAATTGAACATGTTCTTCCCGAAGATTTTTTCAAACTAATTGAGAAGAACAAAAATCACATTGGAAAAACTTTTCCCGTTACTTTGGCAAATTCTGATTCATTAAAAAAAACGGAAGATTTTCTCGCGGTCAGTCTTGACAAAGAAAAAAACAATGAAGGTTTTTATTTTTATGCAAGAGACAACAAAACCAATGATTTAATTGGTTATTTATGCGTAAAAAGTATAGATTACCGCATTTCTAAATGTGAATTAGGTTATTTTGTTGATGAAGATTATCAGGGAAAAGGAATCACATCAAAAATGGTTTCAGATGCACTTGAATTTTGTTTTAATGAATTATTGTTGAACAAGGTTTTTATCTGTACTTCTGAAATCAATATTGCAAGTCAGCGAGTTGCTTTAAAACACAATTTCAAACAAGAAGGAATTTTACGAGACGAATTTAGAAATGGTGATGGAGAATTAGAAAATACTGTTTATTTCGGTTTGCTTAAATCAGAATATAATATTCAAGAAATATAAAGCACTTTAGTATATTAAAATCACCAACAAGATTTGAAACCATGAAGAAGGAAACTGCCATAAAATTATTTGAACAAAAGCAAATCCGTTCAATTTGGATTGATGATGAAGAAAAATGGTTTTTCTCTATTGTAGATGTTATTGGAGTTTTGACAGATAGCCAGAATCCACAAGTTTATTGGAGAGTATTAAAAAAAGATTACTTTCCGAAGGAAACCAAACCGTTACAAATTGTAACGGTTTGAAAATGGAAGCGGCTGATGGCAAAATGAGGCTTACTGATGTTGCTGATACTGAACAATTATTCAGATTAATTCAGTCCGTTCCATCTAAAAAAGCAGAACCTTTTAAATTGTGGTTAGCCCAAGTTGGTCGGGAACGTATTGACGAAATTGAAGACCCGGAACTTGGTTTTGACAGGCTTATGGAAACATATCTTAAAAAAGGATATTCTAAAGAATGGGTTAATCAACGTTTAAAAAGTATTGAAGTAAGAAAGGAACTTACTGATGAATGGGTTAAGCGAGGTGTAAAAAAAGGGCAGGAATATGCTATTCTAACAGATGAAATTACCAAAGCCTGGAGTGGTTTATCAGTCAAAGAATATAAAAATCACAAAAATTTAAAAAAAGAAAATTTACGTGACAACATGAGTAATCTTGAATTAGTACTCAATATGTTAGCTGAAGTCACTACAAAAGAAATCAGTTCGGAAACAAAAAAATTGCAAATCAAGGTGGTACAATCGCAGGAAACACGCGGAAAGAAATTAAAGAAAAAACAGGTAAAAAAGTGGTTAATAAATTAAATGCCATTGATTATTTGGAAAATAAAAAAGAATTGGAATAATGAAAGATAAATTTTACGCATACATACAAAACCTACAAGATCAAATCTGTGCCGGATTAGAAGCCGTTGACGGAACTGCAAAATTCCGTGAAGATCTTTGGAAACGTCCGGAAGGTGGTGGTGGAAGAACGCGCGTTATTGAAAACGGTGCAGTTTTCGAAAAAGGAGGTGTAAACATTTCAGCCGTTCACGGAAAATTGCCGGAAGCGATGCAGAAAATGTTTGGTGTTGGCGAAGCTGATTTCTTTGCCTGCGGATTAAGTTTGGTTTTACATCCGAAAAATCCAATGACACCAACGGTTCATGCAAACTGGCGTTATTTTGAAATGTACGATGAACACGGAAAAGTAATCGAACAATGGTTTGGTGGCGGACAGGATTTAACGCCTTATTATTTGTTTGAAGAAGATGCGGCTCACTTTCATCAAACGTGTAAAACGGCTTGCGACAAACACAATCCGGAGTTTTATCCAAAATATAAAAAACAATGCGACGCTTATTTTTGGAATGCTCACAGAAATGAAGCCCGCGGAATTGGCGGTTTATTCTTTGATTATTGCAAAGCAAATGAGCAAATGTCAATGGAAAACTGGTTCGATTTCGTTTCTGAAGTTGGAAATAGCTTCTTACAAGCGTATGTTCCGATTGTAGAAAAAAGAAAAAACCTCGAGTATACTCCGGAGAACAGAAACTGGCAGGAAATCCGTCGTGGTCGTTATGTCGAATTCAATTTGGTTCATGACAAAGGCACTTTATTCGGTTTAAGAACCAATGGAAGAATCGAGAGTATTTTAATGAGCCTTCCTCCACACGTGCAATGGGTTTACGATCATCATGCAGAATCAGGAAGTGAAGAAGAAAAATTAGTAAATGTGTTAGAAAATCCCCGGGAATGGATCTAAGAAATTGAATACAATTCATATAACTTCTTTGTAATCATAAATTTAAATTGTAATTTAATGAAAAATTCAGTCTAATTTAAATATTATGGAAAAGAGAGAAATGAACATTGCACAATTAGATCGTATGCATTCCGGAAAAGGATTTATCGCTGCATTAGACCAAAGTGGCGGAAGTACTCCAAAAGCGTTAGCACTATACGGTGTTCAGGAAAGCAGTTTCACGAATGATGATGAAATGTACACAATTGTACATGAAATGAGAACCCGAATTATTAAAAGTCCTGCTTTTAAAAGCGATCATATTCTAGGTGCTATATTGTTTGAAAACACTATGGACCGCAAAATTGACGGGCAATGGACTGCCGATTATTTGTGGGAAAAGAAAAATATCGTTCCGTTTTTAAAAGTCGACAAAGGACTTGCTGATCTTGCAAATGGCGTGCAGCTGATGAAACCCATTCTTAATTTAGATGAATTGCTGACACGAGCTGTAGAACGAAACATTTTTGGAACCAAAATGCGTTCTGTCATCAAAGAAGCAAATGCCGAAGGAATCCGTGAAATCGTAGAACAACAATTTAAAGTTGGTTTACAAATCTTCAAAAAAGGACTTGTACCCATCATTGAACCTGAAGTTGATATTTACAGCACTGACAAAGAAAAGTCAGAAGAAATTCTAAAAGAAGAAATCAAAAAGCAGCTGAATTCATTAAATCAAGATGTAAAAGTGATGCTGAAATTGTCTATTCCAACAGTAAATGATTTTTACAAGGAATTAATGTCAGATCTACATGTTGTCCGCGTTGTGGCATTGTCGGGAGGGTATTCTGAAGAAGAAGCCAATCGCAAACTGTCACAAAATCACGGATTGATTGCAAGTTTTTCAAGAGCATTATCTGAAGGACTTTCTGCCGGTCAATCGGATGATGAATTTAATAGTAAGCTCGGTACAACAATTAAAGAAATTTACGAGGCCTCAATTACATAACAATGCTTTATAATAATTTCTTTGTCACATCGAGCAGAGTCGAGATGCTTTAGCGGCAATTTTTCCTGACTTCATCCGAACTGACAAAACATAAAAAAAGCCCTAAAACATCAATTTTAGGGCTTTTGCATTTTTATTACTTTTTACTCAGTTCATCTACTAAGTCTAAAGTTTGCAAAATAATATTTTTATAGGCTTTATTTGAGTTTAGTTTTAACTCCAATTTCAGTTTATTATCTACCAGTTTTTTGGCAGAATAGAACGTAACGTCGCTAAACTGCTGCGCCATTCGGTTCAGCGATTTAATTTCAGATTCCTTCGCTTCGCCTGAATTAGAATAGGCAGATACTAATTTATCCAGACTCACTTTTGCCGAAATATAATTCTGTTTCAGTTCTTTTTTAACTTCTTTCGAAAATGAATTGTCTTTTGGAAAAATAGCATCAATATTATTCCCTATTATTACCACATCTTTCTCCTTAAAAATAAACAAATTGCCATATTCCTGAGTTCCTTTTATTTCGTAATAATTCCCTTTCTGGGTTAATCCTTTTTTACGAACTCCTAATTGGATCAGTTTATCAGCAAAAGTAGGGTGCGTTGAAGTAAAAATCACAGAAAACTGCGGTACTGCTTTTTTTATCGTTTTTATAACTTCTTTTGACTCATAATTCTCATCATATTCAAAAGTTTTTGTGGTTACTTCTCTTTCTGTAACATCATAAAGAAAGAAGCTTAAATCACCATCAAAAAGGGTTGCTGTAGCTTCTTCATCAATAATGGTTGAAATTAGATCTGTAGCGACACTAATATCTTCTTTTAAAATATAAGGATTGCTGAAAATTTCGGCACTCAGCGTCGGAAAGCTGTTGAGCATTTCCTTTGCATTAAAATGATACGTCATATAACCAAGCGGCTTCTGAGCTGGAAAATAATTAAAGATATTTTTATTTACTTTCCGGTTACTAATTTTACCCACTAAATCTGCAATTGGTTTTGAATATTCGACTATTTCCTCAATCCGTGCATTATCATTATCAAAATAAAAATCTACGTTGATTCCTTTTACAAAGTTTCCTAAGTTCTTTTGATTTGGTAAAAACTTGTTATAAGTCGTAAACTGGGCCAAAGCCATATAAGCTGAATTAAAACTTGCCATTGCCGATGCATAATCAACCCAACATGAAATATCAGCATTTTCATTAACTTTATCTGAAGTAGGAACCGTAAATCCATTTTCAAAAAGCAATTTTATAAATCTGTTTTGACTGATGGACTGAATGCTGTCAAAAGCGGTTTGCTCTTTTTGATAATTAGCATAATAATTATCCGAGTCATCCACATAAGCCGTATCGACAATAGGCTCTTCGGTTGTTTCCACCATAACTGCTGAAGAATCAACAACAGCAACACTATCAATCGCTGATGTTACAGCATAATCATTATAAGAGTATTTGTCAGTCAGTCCAAAAATTACCAAATGACTGTCATTCCATGCAATAGTCGTTTTTTTATCTCCGGAATTGTATAACGAATATTGTGCAAAATCTTCAATAGTTGGCTTAGCAAGCGAATCGTTTTCCTTGTCTTTTTCAGCTAAAAATGCCTTAATATCATTTCTGTTTTTTATCGGAATTGTAATTTGATAATACGGAATACTGTCTGAATAGTTTCCGTGAACAGTGATTTTTTGGTCTAATTTTAAAAGATTAGCATACTTTTCAATATTTAAATTGGCTTTTCCATCCTTATAATTTTTTAAAACCGAATGATTTAAAACCTCAGCAACACTTACTTTTTTCGAAAGCTGATTGCCATTAAACTGAACAAAATAATCCTGTTTTTTAGAAAGTGTCTGGCTGTACGCTAAACTGAATGCAAACAGAATTAAAAAAGTAAAAAATTGTTTCATGTGTAAGTATCTGATTATTGATTTAATTGAATGGTATTGTTCATAAGTGACGATTTTTTAAGAACGCTGTACATGCTTTGTTTCAGAAAAACAGTCTTTTTGTTTGGAGAAATTTTGCAATTAGCATTACTTGTGTTTGAAACATCACGGTCAAAAGTGTAAATAGCTATAATATTGGCTTTTTCCAGATCTTCTTTTTTCTTTTCATCTTTCACCAGATTTTCCGGAATTGGGTACGATGCGATTCTTTCGAAACTCTTTGAATTCGCATTGAAGTGGATCTGATTTTTTTGCTTATTCAATGTATTAACAACTTCGTTCAGTGCCTTTAGATTTTTATAATCTAATTTGATGATAAAAATATATCGGTCAAAATCGGTCTTGGTGGTAACATTTGAAATCCCTTCGATTTTAGAAACTTTCGATTTAAAATCATTAAGTTTCTGTGCGATTTCCTGTTCATTCGGAATCTTCACACCATCTACTTCTTCCAGCCAGATAGCCGATTTTGTCTTTAGCCATGATTTTGAAAAGTCAACCATCAGGGTATATTCACCACTTTGGTCATCGTGGTGTTTGATTCTTTCTGTTATTTCAAAACAACTTGTAAGGAGGAAACAGCAGCATAAAGCAAATATTTTCTTCATTGGGGAAATTTAAATTTTTGGAAAGCATTCCATAAGAAGATTCTTAAATAGAAATTAGAAAAAACGATACGAATTTAGATAATATTAACGAATTCTAACCTATTACAGGCTCTTTATTTGGTCGATTTTTCTATAACTTTGCACCACTTATTTTAATTTCAATTTTAGAATGAATATGAAACTCTTTTGCAAGTGAATATTCTTTTTAGAATTTATAAAAAACACTTATGTTCCCACTACAAAGAAACCGCCGTTTAAGAACTAATGAATCTATTCGTTCTTTAGTTCGTGAAACTACTTTAAGTCCAAATGATTTTATGCTTCCGATGTTTGTTGCCGAAGGAAAAGATGTAAAAGTCGCTATTCCGTCGATGCCAGGAATTTATCGCCATTCACTGGATAACACTATCAAAGAAGTAAAAGAAGCCTGGGATCTTGGAATCAAGGCGGTAAATATTTATGTAAAAGTAAGCGAGAACCTTAAAGACAATAAAGGTGTTGAAGCCTGGAATAAAGACGGATTGATGCAGCAGACCATCCGCGCTATCAAAGATGCGGTACCAGAAATGATTGTGATGCCGGATGTAGCTTTAGACCCGTATTCAATTTATGGTCATGATGGAATTATAGAAAATGGCCAATTGATTAATGATGCTACAGTTGATGCTTTAACGAGAATGAGTTTAAGCCACGCAGAGGCCGGAGCCGATTTTGTAGCTCCAAGCGATATGATGGACGGAAGAGTTTTAGCCATCAGAAAAGCTTTGGAAGAAAATGGACATCATAATGTAGGTATTATGAGTTACAGTGCAAAATATGCTTCAGCATTTTACGGACCATTCCGTGATGCCTTAGATTCTGCTCCGGTAGATTCTCAAAATATCCCAAAAGACAAAAAGACTTATCAAATGGATTATGCCAATCGAATTGAAGGTATTCGTGAAGCTTTATTGGATGTTGAAGAAGGTGCTGACATCGTAATGGTAAAACCCGGAATGGCATATTTAGACATTGTTCGCGAGGTAAAAAACGCTGTTCATGTCCCCGTTGCAGTATATCAGGTATCTGGTGAGTACGCTATGGTAAAGGCCGCAGCAGAAAAAGGATGGCTGGATCACGACAAAATTATGATAGAGCAACTTTATTGCATTAAGCGTGCAGGAGCTAATATTATCTCTACTTACTTTGCCAAAGAAGCCGCTGTAATTTTAAATAAATAATCATGAAAAAAATACTATTCTTATCTGCTATTATAGCTTTATCATCTTGTAAAAAAGAAAGTCAGGAGCCTTTTGGAAAAACAGAAAGCACAACAGAAGTTTATTCTGAAGGAGAAACGGCAGAAGCAAAAACACCTGAAGAATTAGGAAAATCAATTTTTGAAGGAAAAGGAAATTGTACTTCATGTCATCAAGTTGATCAAAAAGTAATTGGACCAAGTATTTTGGAAATTGCAAAAATCTACAAAGATAAAAATGCTGATATGGTTACTTTTTTGAAAGGAAATGGTGAACCAATTGTTGATCCAAGTCAGTTTGCGGTAATGAAAACGAATTTCCCGGTTACACAGGCTATGTCTGATGAAGAACTAAAAGCAATTGAAAGTTACATTTACAGTCATTTAAAATAATTTCAAGGAGTAATAAATGACTATAATTAAATTATGAAAAAACTGTTATACAAATACCGAAAATTCTTTATTGTTTTAATTTCATTTTCCGTAATTACTATTTCCCTGTTTTATTTTGCTTTAAAACCTCAAAAAACTTTACCTATTTACAATCCGTCCGATGTAAACCCTGAATTGGTTGACAGCACCATACAGTACAAAAGCAAATATCATACAATAGCTGATTTCTCATTTGTAAACCAAAATGGCGATACGATTACCCAAAAAAATTATGAAGGAAAAATTTATGTCGCTGATTTTTTCTTCACAACCTGCGGTTCAATTTGCCCAAAGATGACAACAAATCTGGCTGATGTACAGAAAGCAGTTTTAAACAATCCCAAAGTAATGCTGTTGTCACACACTGTTTTTCCGGAAATTGACAGCATTCCGGTTTTAAAAGCTTATGCCGTAAAACATGGAGTTGTTGACAGTAAATGGAATTTGGTTACAGGAGACAAAAAAGAAATTTATACGATGGCCAGAAAATCCTATTTGGCCGTAAAACTAGGTAGACCGGACCAGCTTTATGATATGGTTCATACCGAGAATTTTGTTTTGGTAGATAAAAAACGTCGTGTGCGAGGGTTCTACGATGGAACAAACAAGGAAGAGATCAAACGGCTTCTGGAGGATATTGATTTCTTATCTAAAGAATAAAACCTTTATTTTTAGAAAGATTTAGCATATTCAAGACTGAGTATTGCCTAAAAATAAAGAATTATTGCCTATTTTTGCAATCTAAACTCAATCTAAATAAGCTTGCAAAATACAATCCACACCCTGAAAAAAGGCGAAAAAGCCATTATCAAAGATTTTGATATCGATCTTATTCCTCTAAAATTATTAGAAATGGGTTGTTTGCCGGGCAACTTGGTTGAGTTACTTCAGGTTGCTCCTTTTGGAGACCCTTTATATTTAGACATTAATGGCTCTCATGTAGCGATTCGTGTTGAAACGGCTCGTGAAATTGAAGTTGAACTTATCAAATCCAATTTGTAATGAGCCTTCAAAACATCAATGTTGCCCTTATCGGGAATCCAAATACGGGAAAAACCTCTGTTTTTAATCAGCTTACCGGTTTAAATCAGCAGGTTGGGAATTATCCCGGAATTACGGTTGAGAAAAAAATCGGATTCTGCAAATTGCCTAACAATATCAAAGCAAACATTCTGGATTTACCGGGAACGTATAGTCTGAACGCCAGTTCGATGGACGAAAGTGTGGTAATCGAACTTTTGCTGAACAAAAACGATAAATTATATCCCGATGTTGCAGTAGTAGTAACAGATGTTGAAAATCTGAAACGAAATTTACTGATTTATACTCAAATAAAAGACCTTGAAATTCCGACGATTTTAGTCATCAATATGTCGGATCGAATGAAGAGTAAAGGTATTTCGCTTAATATTCCGTATTTAGAAGAAAAACTAAAAACTAAAATTGCCTTAGTAAGTTCACGTAAAGGTCATGGGATAGAGGAACTAAAAGAACTAATTGTTTCATACAAAACGATTCCGCATAAACCTTGTCTAAATGCTTCAGTCATTGATGTTGAATATTTTGAAAAATTACAGCATGCTTTTCCGAATCAGTTATTATACAAATTGTGGTTGGTAATAACGCAGGATGTGAACTTCTCGAATTTAGACAGAAATGAAATCCGAAGCACTTTTACCAAATCCCATTCTGAATTAAAGCGTTTGCAGCAAAAAGAAACCATCAAAAGATATCAGTTTATAAACGATGTTTTAAAAGAAGGTTTACATGTTGATGCTTCAATGGCAAAAGACTTCAGGGCAAAACTGGATCGGATTTTAACCCACAAATTTTGGGGTTATTTTATTTTCCTTGCCATTTTATTTGTGATTTTCCAGTCCATTTTCAGTTGGTCAACTATTCCGATGGATTTTATTGACAGCACTTTTGCCTCTTTAAGCAGCTGGGTTGCAGAAGAACTCCCAAGCGGAATCTTAACCGATTTGCTCTCTCAGGGAATTATTCCGGGAATTGGCGGAATTTTAATTTTTATTCCTCAAATTGCTTTTTTGTTTCTCTTTATTTCCATTTTGGAAGAAAGTGGATACATGAGCCGTGTGGTTTTCCTGATGGATAAAATTATGCGCAAGTTCGGGCTTTCAGGAAAAAGTGTAGTACCATTAATTTCAGGAACTGCCTGTGCGATTCCGGCAATTATGGCAACCCGAAATATCGAAAACTGGAAAGAACGTTTAATTACCATTTTGGTAACACCGTTCACAACTTGTTCCGCAAGGCTTCCTGTTTACGCCATCATCATTGCATTAGTTATTCCAAATGAACGTGTTTTTGGAATTTTAAACATGCAGGGATTATCATTGATGCTATTGTATTTATTAGGATTTGGAGCGGCAATTGTTTCAGCTTATGTTTTAAATAAGGTTTTAAAGTTAGAAAGCAAAACGTATTTTGTAGTCGAAATGCCAGGTTATAAAATGCCGCTTTTTAAAAATGTTGGAATCAATGTTGTTGAAAAAACAAAAGCCTTTGTTGTTGGAGCCGGTAAGATTATATTGGCAATATCAATTATTTTATGGTTTTTAGCCTCATACGGTCCCGGAAAAGATTTTAACGAAGCTGAAGCCATTGTAAAAGAAAGAAATATTGAAAAGCCTTTAAATGAAAGTGAATTTGAAAATGCAGTTGCTTCCCAAAAATTGGAGAATTCTTATATTGGAATTATGGGTAAAGCAATCGAACCTGCAATTCATCCTTTAGGCTACGACTGGAAAATAGGAATTGCGATTATCAGTTCATTTGCGGCAAGGGAGGTTTTTGTTGGAACTCTGGCAACCATTTATAGTGTTGGAAACAGTGATAACGAAGCCACAATAAAAAGCAAAATGCAGGCAGAGGTAAATCCGCAAACAGGAGAAAAGATTTTCAATTTTGCTTCAGGAATCTCGTTATTATTATTTTATGCCTTCGCTTTGCAGTGTGCCAGTACATTGGCCATTACCAAAAAAGAAACGAACTCGTGGAAATGGCCGGTAATGCAATTGGTCTTAATGAGTGGACTGGCTTATTTTGTAGCACTTTTGGCTTATCAGCTTTTAAAATAAACAACCATGATACAAGAAATTATTGCTTTTATCATCTTATTTCTCGCCGTCGCCTTTTTAATTAGAAAATTCTTTTGGAAATCTAAAAAGAAGAAGGATTGTGGTGATGGGAATTGCGGGTGTTCATAAACAAAGATTCTAAGGCTCTAAGAATCTAAGTTACTAAGATTTTAAAAAAGTAATTCACCGAGATACACAGAGTTAAAACACAAAGCTTCACAGAGATTACATTTCTTTGTGAAGCTTTGTGTCTGTTTTGCGAATCTCTGCGGAATAAATATTCAATAATCGATCCTGTTTTTATTTGAAACTGAAAACTGTGACTGACAACTTATTTGACTCCCTCCCATTCTGCATAAAACTGGGCTAAAAAGGTTTCCATAAAACGATGCCTTTCAGCAGCGATTTTTTTTCCTGTTTCTGTATTCATTTTATCTTTTAAGAGTAAAAGCTTTTCGTAGAAATGATTTATCGTTGGTGCATTGTTCTTTTTGTACTCTTCTTTCGTCATATTGGTTATTGGTGCAATTTCAGGATCGTATAAAGCTCTGTTTTTAAATCCGCCATAATTGAACGCTCTTGCAACACCAATTGCTCCTATAGCATCTAAACGATCGGCATCCTGAACGATATCTAATTCAATAGATGAAAACTTCTTTTCGAAATTTCCACCTTTATATGATATGTTTTCGACAATGTTTACAACATGCTGAATTGTATCTTCTGCAACACTCTCAGATTCTAAAAATAAGCGCGCCGTTTTTGGGCCAATGGTTTCATCTCCATTATGAAATTTACTGTCGGCAATATCATGAAGCAATGCTCCAAGCTGAATAACGGTTAGGTCGCAATCAGTGTCTTTGGCAATCAAAAGAGCATTTTTATAAACTCGTTCGGTATGAAACCAGTCGTGTCCTCCTTCAGCATTATTCAATTTTTCTTTTACAAATGTGATTGTTTTATTTATTAAATCTGTATTATGCATAAATTCAATTTATTAAAAAATGTTGATTATCAAAGTTTTAAAAAACCTTAACAATCAACATTTATTTATTGTTATTATTAATGCAACTTAATTGCTTAATTGTAAAATCTACTATATAATCAGAAATCTAAAGTCTTGCAGGTTCCACCCACTTGAAAATATGAGACTCTTGCGGAATAACGATTCTCTCTGAAATTCTCGCCATACGAGCAGGTAATTTCATCAAATAATCACGTGCTTTTTCGGCTTCGTCCGTTAAATTAGAAATTTTATCAATCTCCCATTTATCGATTAATTTCTGCATTATATCTACATAATCATTGGCAGTATAAACTCCGATGCGTTGGGCAGAATCTGAGAATTGCTCAAAAGCTGTACTTATTTTTTGACCTGATTCTCTTAAGAAGTGAGCCGGCATAACGATTTTTTGTTTCATCATGTATTGAAACGCCAACATCATTTCGCTTGGATCTACCTGAAAAATGCGTGTTACAAATTCACTATAGGCATGGTGATGACGCATTTCGTCGCCAGCAATCATCTTGCACATTTTAGAAAGCTTGTTATCACCAAATCTCTTAGCCATCTGGGCTACTCTGTTGTGGGAAACATATGTTGCTAATTCCTGGAAACTAGTGTATACAAAGTTTTTGTATGGATCAGAACCTGTTCCGATATCAAAACCGTCGTTGATTAAATGCTGTGTTGTCATTTCGATTTCACGCATATTCACACGACCAGACAAATACAAGTATTTATTTAGTAAATCTCCGTGGCGGTTTTCTTCTCCTGTCCATTGACGAATCCATTTAGACCAGCCATTACCACCGTTTTCAACCTGATTTATTCCTTCAACATCCATTAACCAGGATTCGTAAGTTGGTAAAGCCTCTTCAGTGATCGTGTCACCTACTAAAGTTACCCAGAAATCATATGGCAATTCTTTGGCAATTTCGCGTAGTTCCCTAACCTCTTCAAAGAAATTATCTCCTTGTGAGTTTGGTAAGAAATCAGTTGGCTGCCAAATCTTCTCAACTGGAATTAAATACTGTTCTACGAAGCTATCCACGTTTTTTTCCAAAAACTGCATTACTTCTAATCTAATGTTTTTTATAGACATTACTTGTTTAATTTGGGATTTAAGCTTTAGGATTCTCTCTAAAAAGCAAAAATCTATTTATATTCATTTACTCCTTCTACAACTGCCTTTTCTGTCAATTTCATCAACTCGGCAAAATCATAATCTTTAACTGCCATTGCTTTATGCGCGGTAAAGGTAAGATGATTTCCTAAACCAACAGGGAAAAACCCGTATTTTACCATTTTCCACGAATTGTTGATGCTTACCGGAACAACATACGCTGATGGCGCATATTTACAAAGAATCTTCAAGCCGCTTTGAGCAAATTCTTTTGGCTTACCGGTTTTACTTCTTGTACCTTCTGGGAAAATTACTGCGGATCTTGTATTCTTTTCAATATATTCAGACAATCCTTTGATTACCGGAATTGCTTGTTTAGGGTCTCTACGGTTAATTAAGACTGAACCTCCATGGCGTAAATTATACGATACACTCGGGATTCCGCTACCTAACTCCTTCTTACTTACAAATTTACAATGAAAACGTCTAAAGTACCAAATCATAGCTACGATATCGTACATACTTTGGTGATTCGACACAAAAATTAACGGAACTCCAGTAGGAATTGTCTCTCTGTTTTCGATTGTATATCTGGTTCCTACAAGATTGGTACATCTTAAAAGAAAAAAATTCAAATAATCAACGCTAATTTTGTGAGCCTGATAACCAAAAACATTTAGGCAAATCCATTGTATTGGATGAAAAACGAGCAAACACAATCCAAAACATAAATAATAAATTACGGATATGGGATACGAAATTATCTTTTGCATGCTTTAAAAAATTAATTGCCAAAAGTAATAAATATATTTTTAGCGGTATAAAAATTGAAAACAATAACCGCTTTTCTGGTTTAATTGTACCTTTGCCTTTAAAATTGCAAATTTTTTCTGAATTAAATGAACTTTACTTACCCAAAAATTGAACGCTTAAAGAGCAAAACGACAATTGGATTACTTTTTTCCGAAGGAAAATCGGTTTCTAAATATCCACTGCGTTTGGTTTACCGTCAGGCGGAAGCTGATTCAGAAGAAAAAATCAAAATTGGCGTTTCGGTTTCTAAGAAGTATTTTAAGAAAGCCGTAGATCGCAATTACTTCAAACGTGTTTTAAGAGAAACGTATCGATTAAACAAACATCTGCTTTGGGAAAACGTGCAACAGCCTTATTCACTGATGTTTTTTTATCAGACGAAAGACAAATTATCTTACGAAGAAATCAATACCAAAACGATTCAGTTGTTTGAGAAATTTCTTCTGCAAATAAGCAAAACGACAGATCCTGAAAATAAAACAGAATTGCAAAATCCCTTGTAATCCACCATTTTCAAATACCAATAGAGATTCACCGGAACGAATCGCCTTAATTGGTGATTTATTCTTATTTTAGTACTTTATAATTAAGACAATTCACAAATATGACTTCTTATCTCAAAAAGAAATTTGTTATACCAGCCCTTGCAGCAGGATTTTTATTTATTGGAACGAGTTTCAAAGATGATTTCTTTGAAATAGCCAAACAAATCGAAATTTTCACTACTTTATTTAAAGCCGTTAATACTAATTATGTCGATGAAACCAATCCGGGTGACCTGATGGATAAAGGCATTAAAAGCATGTTGGGGAGTTTAGATCCTTATACAGTTTACTTTAATGAGCAGGATGTTGTAAATTTTAAAATCAACAATACCGGAGAATATACCGGAATTGGTGCTATGATTGCGCGTAAAAAAGACCGGTTGATTGTTCGTGAACCCTATAAAAATTATCCGGCAGATAAAGCGGGATTGAAAGCAGGCGATGAAATTATTCAAATTGGAGATGTTTTGATTGCTGATTTTAAGGATGATACTTCACAATTACTGAAAGGAGCAAAAAACACTAAAATCAAAATAAAATACCTGCGTCAGGGTAAAATCTATACAACAGATTTAGTTTTAGATGAAGTTGATATCAAATCAGTTCCTTTTTATGGAAAAATCGATGATAAAACAGGTTATATAGTCTTGGCTCATTTTAGCAGAAAAGCAGCTTTTGAAGTAAAAGAAGCCCTTGAAAAACTCAAAACTGACGGAGCTACACAAATTGTTCTTGACTTAAGAGGAAATCCGGGTGGCCTCTTAAACGAAGCTATTGACATTTGCAATCTGTTTGTTCCAAAAAATGAAGTGATTGTAACTACAAAATCACGAATTGAAAAACACAATAACACTTATAAAACTACCAAAGAGCCTATAGATACTCAGATTCCGTTGGCTATTTTAGTAAACGGAAAAAGTGCTTCGGCATCCGAAATTGTTTCGGGAGCTTTGCAGGATTTAGATCGTGCTGTAGTTTTAGGAAGCCGCAGTTTTGGAAAAGGTCTGGTTCAGCGCACGGTTGAGTTAACCTACGGCACACAGCTGAAAGTAACGATTTCACGTTATTACACGCCTTCCGGACGTTGCATTCAGGCATTGGATTATGCGCATAAAGACAAAAATGGAGTAGCCCTAAAAACTGATTCTAAAAATTTTAATGCTTTTAAAACCCGAAAAGGAAGAACGGTTTATGATGGCGGAGGTGTTTTGCCGGATATTGAATTGGATGAAACCAAAATGAGTCCGATTACAAATGCTTTATTGAAAAATGACGGAATTTTTGATTATGCGACAACTTATTATTATAAAAACCCAAATTTGGGAGATAAGATTCCAACGATTACAGATGCGGATTATTTGGCTTTCAAGCAATATTTAAAAGCCAATAAATTCACATTTGATACAGAAACAGAGCTTGCGCTGAAAAACACTTTGGCAGCAGCCAAAAATGAACAAATAGACGAAGCGATTGTTATTGAATACAAGCAGTTGTTAAATGCACTTGAAAAGAGCGAAGTCACTTTATTGGACAAAAACCAAAAAGAAATTAGAAATCTGATTCTGGAAGAACTTATCAAGAGATATCAATATCAGGAAGGATTATATCAATATTATATTAGAAACAATTCAGAAATTAAAAAAGCGGTTACCGTCTTAAACAATCAGACTGAATATAAAACCATTCTAAAAATGTAAAAAATGAAACTTTGTAGCACCTTATTTCTGTTATTTATTTACAATTTATCGGCGCAGCAAAAACCCATTGAAACCATTTATTTTGATTTTGACAAATACATACTTAGCAATCAGCAAACAAAAGTCATTACTGATTTTGTAAAAAACATAGACACCACAAAAATAGAATCTATACAAATTTACGGTTATTGCGATGATCGCGGAACCGATGAATACCGATTATCAAAAGATCGTGTCAATACTGTTCTGGAAATATTAGCGCTAATGGATTTAAGCTAATTAAATTCATTATTCTCGTTATTGTCTGGCAAGGATACTGTTGAAAATTTACATGAAATACGTTCCAAAGACCGGCGGTTTGATTTAGAAGCAATAAAAGCGAAACAGTTTGGAAAAGATGTTACAAGTTTTTTTAAAGACATGCTTTAGAATGTTCGCTCAGTTTTGATTTTAAACTTAATTTTGCACTTTCAAATAAAAAAAACAAGCAATGGAATTAAAATGGAAAATAAAGCCTTTTGAGGCCTTAACTATTAATGAGCTATATGATGTGTTGAAATTAAGAAGCGAAATCTTTGTAGTGGAGCAAAATTGCGTTTATTTGGATATTGACGGCAAAGATAAGAAAGCCTTGCATCTAATAGGTGAATATGACTCTAAAATAGTTGCTTATGCCCGTCTATTTGATGCCGGAATTAGTTTTGATAATACCTCAATTGGCAGAGTTGTAGTAGATGCTAATTACCGTGACAGAAAATGGGGACATGACTTAATGAGGGAAGCTATTGCTGCTATAAAGTCTAATTTTGGAAAAGATAAAATTACAATTGGTGCTCAGTTATACCTGAAGGAATTCTACGAAAGCCACGGATTTATACAAACCAGCGAAATGTATCTGGAAGATGATATTCCCCATATCCATATGAATCATAAATAAAACCTATTTTTTTTTTTTGAGTGCAGAATTTTCTTTTTTTAAAGATTCAATATAATGTAAGACTACATCTGGAATTGAATATTCTTGAAGGTTTATTTCATTTATATCTAATTTGAGGGTATCTTCCTGATAGATATCCTCTTTCTTTACACCTAGTTCTTTAGCAATCTTCAGCCATTCCTGATCGGTTATTTTTTTTAAACCATTTTCTCTACGACTATAATTAGATTGTGTCATTCCAATTAAATCAGCTAATTTTTCTTGAGACAAACCATTTTCTAATCGTTTTTTTATAAGTTTTTTCTTCATATTAATAACAAAGATTTTTGTAAATATAAATGTTTTTGGGATAAGTATGAAATATTTGTTATAAATTTTAAGATAATTCGCATAAAATCGCATAACACTTTTTTTTCTTCTTTTATATATTTGTGTTAGAAATAACAACTATTTGTTATCGCAATTAACTTGCTAATACCAAAAATTAATGAATAAGATTTATTACTTAACAAGTTTATTAATGATATTTCCAACAACTTTATTTTCTCAAATTAGATTAACAGGCAAAATTGTTAACCAAAATGGAAGTTCAATTGAGCTTGCTGAAATAATTGTTGTTAATAAAGATTCAATTGATGTTATGAGTGAGTTATCTAATGACAAAGGTGAATTCACTTTTTTACTTTCTAAAGACATATACTTTTTAAAAATAAAAAAAATTGGCCTCAAAAAATTTGAGCAAAAAATGGATTTAAGTATTGACACCAATTTAGGAACAATTGAGGTAATAGAAGATATAAAAGACTTGAAAGAAGTGATTGTCAATTCTAAAAAGAAAATATTAGAACGAAAAGTAGATAGATTAATTTTTAATGTCGAAAATTCTACTGCAGCTGCTGGTGGAGATGCTATTGATATTTTAAAATTAACGCCAAGAATAAAGGTTCAGAACGATCAGATTGCCATGATTGGGAAGAGCGAAATGAGCGTAATGCTTGATGATAGAATGCTGAAACTTACCGGAGATGATTTAATTAATTATCTGAGAAGCTTAAAATCAGATCAAATTAAAAGCATTGAAGTAATTACAAATCCGCCAGCAAAGTATAATGCTGAAGGTAATAGTGGAATTATTAATATTAGAACTAAGAAAGCTAAAAATGATGCATGGAATTCTTCTGTCAGATCAGTTTATCAGCAGGCAACTTATGCAAAAGGTGAGACAGGAATAAATTTTAATGCGCAAAAAAATAAAATTACGTTAAATACAAATTTGACATATAGTAATGGGTCAAATGCACCTGTTGAAAACAGGATAATTAATTATCCGGATATTGATTGGAAAGAAGAAAAAAACAAAAGGGATTATTCAAAATTGTTTTCTGCAAAATTGGGTCTGGATTATAAAATAAACGAAAAAATTTCGATGGGCTTTTTGTATAATACAACTAGAAATAAGCCTACAGCAAAAGAAAATATTACAAGTACATTAAGCAATTCTAGTACGAAAGTAATTGATTCTATACTTGTTACAAAAGCAAATAATGATAGAGAAAGAATTTCAAATGCATTAAACTATAATTTTATATATAAACTGGATACTATTGGCAAAATACTATCTTTTGACTTTGACTATTTTGATTATAAAATTGACTCAGAAAGGTTATTTGAAACCAATACTTTCTCCAATGATTATATTTTAGAGCCAGATTCATTTGTTTCTGCCTACAATGTTGGCAGGCAAAAAATAAAAAATTACTCATTTAATTTAGATATGGAACATCCCACTACGTTTCTGAATTTGAATTATGGTGGAAGAATTTCTTATATCAATACAAATAATGGATTTAATTTCTATGATATTCAAGATGGAATAACAGTTATTGATCTTACACAGAGTAATGAATTTATATATAAAGAAAATACGCAGGCTTTGTATTTTTCAATACAAAAAAATTTCGGAGACAAATGGGATTCTAAATTTGGTCTTCGTTTAGAAAGTACACAAACTACAGGAAATTCAACTACTTTAGGAAAAACCAACAAAGTAAATTATACAAAACTATTTCCATCTGCTTATGTCTCCTATACGGCAAATGAAAATAACTCATTTTCATTAAATTATGGAAGACGTATTAACAGACCAAGTTATAATCTTTTAAATCCTTTTGTCTGGATATATTCACCTTATTCATTTGCTGTGGGAAATCCCTTTTTACAACCTTCATTTGCGCAAAACATGGAGTTTGAGTACGCTTATAAAGAAAATCTAATCAGTTCATTTTATTTTTCATACCTAGATGATGGATTCGAACAAGTTGCCATAATTGATGCAGAGACCAATGTTCAGGAAAATATCCCTCAAAATTTTATAGTAAATAAAATGTTTGGCTTTAACCAGACTATAATTGTTGAGACTTTTAAAGCATTAAAAACAAACTTTTATGCAGACATCTATTACAGTTCAACCTCATCCAAAATTCCTGTAACGCTCGATTATTTGAAAGGATGGAACGGAGAATTTTCATTAAGCAATGACATTACATTAAACAAAAACAAAACTTTAATATTTAATATATCCTACACGTTTGTAACAAATGGTGTCGATAACTTAGATACGAATACAAGCTTTAATCAATTAAATTCTTCTTTGAAATTACTCCTTTTAAACAAGAAATTAAACATATCGCTATATGGAAATGATATATTGAGTTCCAGCAGAACAACATATACATCGTATTCAAATGATATTAAAACTTCATTCAGGAATTATTATGACAGCAGGTATTTTAGATTGGCTGTTGGATATGATTTTGGGAAAAAATTCAAAACTCCGGAAAACAAAAACATTAATCAGGAAGAGTATAACAGAACAAAGTGAAACAATATACAAGATATCTTGCAAGGTGAGACCAATAAAATTCTAATGTCTTTAAACTTTTGAGTTCATTAATAAACCATTAAATTTATTTAAAATGAAAAATCAAAAATTCGATGCGAAAAGTTTTTTAAATGTAAAAACTTTATCTCCACTAGAAGAAACTCAAGTTAAAGGTGGATTAGAAGAAGATGTTAAAGTTAAGGTTAAAATTAAAATTAAAGCGGCTGAGTAATTTTTAGCTCTTTATATGAGGGGTTAGGAGAAGATAATTCTCCTAACTTTTTATTAATTTTAAAAAACACTTTATGGAAGCAAATACTATCAGTCGAAATATTTTAGATGATTTTTGGTGGGATGATTTTTTGGTTAAGAATGAAAATTTCTCCAAAACAAATGTTTTCAAAGATGCCTTAACAAAGCCCAACGTAGATAAAATGAATACTGAAGTTTTGAATATTTTAATTAATATGTCAAAATTTAATACAAATGTTGAAGGATTTCGTTTTTATCTTGATGGAGAAGAGCAGAATGAAAAATATGTAGTCAATAATGTTTTTAGCAATCCGCCGCTAGAAGGCGAAACGATAGAACAATATGCTGATAGGGTTTTTAACGGACAAAAATTTGCTATCATTATGAATTTTACTGAAAAGTATTCTAATGAAATGGCAAAAACAGTTCGTTTATTACTAGACCCTTTAATTCAAAAACTCGGAACACCTCTTTTGGGTTTAGATGGAACTATTTTTATTGGAAATTACGGATATACACCATTAGGAATTCATAGAGACAGACGAGGAGAAAATGTTATCCATTTTCATTTAGGGCCTGGCGACAAAATAATGTATAACTGGGAGAATGACATTTATGATAAAAAAGCAGATTCTAAAACCAACAACACTGATATTGAACCTTTATTAGAAGACGCTATCAAATATCAGTTTAGAACCGGTGATATTTATTATATGCCTTGGGATAAATGGCATGTTGGTTATTCTGGAGATTTATCAGTAGCCTTTACATTATGGTTTAATAATCCAACGAAAGAAACATATACCAAACAAATGTTCAAATCGTTCGCGATCCAATACATTCAAAAAAACGATGCTATATTAACGATCGACACAGACACAAGTAATATTGAGCCTCTTTTATCAGTTCAGAATTTGAGTGGTGAAACTAAAGTTATTGATTTATTAAATCATGTCAGTAATGAATATCGATATGCAATTCTTAGTAACGGTGGCTGGTCAGGTTTGCCACTTACACTTTCATCAGAGAAAAAATTCAATATTGATGAAGAATATAATTTACTTGACAAGGCAAAAGTACAGGCTCCTCCTTTTTTTAAATTATATTCAGTCGTGTTTGAAGAGGAATTGACTTTTTTTGCCAGAGGTTATAAAATGGAAATAAAATACCATCCTGAACTTGAAAAAATAATTGAAAAATTAAATACAAATCAAGTTT
The DNA here is from genome assembly GCF_946478785.1 of uncultured Flavobacterium sp. Next base: position 31,030 of record NZ_CAMLDD010000010.1, on the reverse strand, counting down.
TTAAGGTTGATGATTTAATTAAAAAACTTAAAAAAGACTGGCCAAAAGAAGCCTGTTTATACTTCCTTGCAATGCTGTACGATAAAAAGGCAATTGAAATTGTTTACCCTTAGTATCTGAATGAATGCTCGCATTTGATAATGAATAATCATTATATAATTAATATAAAGAGATATGTCTTTTCGATTCAAACATCAACATGATAAAATGGATTGCGGTCCGGCTTGTTTGAGTATGATAGCAAGTTATTATGGTAAAAATTATTCTTTGAAATTTCTCAAAGAAAATTCATTCATTACAAGAGAAGGAGTTTCTTTGAGTGGTATCAGAGAAGCCGCAAATAGTATTGGTCTTGATACATATTCTCTTAAGATCAAATTAAATGAACTTATTGAAAGAAAAGAATTTTTCCCTTGTATTCTTCATTGGAATCAAAATCATTTTGTTGTTTTAAGAAAGATAACAAAATCTTGCCTTACCAATAAGTACTATTTCCACATTGCTGATCCGGCCCACGGACTTATAAAAATAACTGAAGACTTTTTTTTAAAATCTTGGTATTCTGATGATAACGATGGCGTAGCTTTGTTCTTACTGCCCACAGAAGAATTCATTACTAAAGAACCTGTTCAGGAAGATAAAATTAGCATAAAACAGATTTTACCTTTTTTGTATCCTCACAAAAACAAATTCATCAGCATTTTTTTGTTGCTTTTGGTAGGAAGTATGTTGACCTTAACTTTTCCTTTTTTAACGCAAATGTTAATTGACAATGGTGTTAATGCCAAAAACATGAACTATATTTTCCTGATTTTATCAGTTCAGTTAGCTGTTTTTTTTGGTTCAATTACAATTGATGTTATTCGAAATTGGCTCATGCTCTATGTGGGTTCGCACTTAAGTATTTCTATTATTTCAGACTTCATAAAAAAAATTCTTCAATTGCCAATTAAGTTTTTCGATACCAAAAAAAGAGGTGATTTTATACAGAGAATTCAGGATAATGAGCGAATAGAAGAATTTCTGACCTCACAAAGTCTTACTACTTTTTTCTCCATAATCACATTCATTGTGTTTTTTGGTGTCTTTTTATATTATGATTATAGAATCTTTTGCGTTTATATCTTATTAACAGCCATATCATTAGGCTGGTCATTTTACTGGCTCAAGGAAAGAAAAATTTTAGATTATTATCGCTTTCGCCAAAGAAGCGAAGATCAGGATTCAGTTTATGAGATTATCAATGGTCTAACTGAAATGAAACTGAATAAATTTGAAGATTTTAAACTTAGGGAATGGAAGCTAATTCAACAAAAATTATTCAAAATAAACCTCAGAATTTTAAGGATTGATCAATTCCAATTATCAGGTTTTGAATTCATAAACCAAATTAAGAATATTCTTGTAACTTTTTTGGCAGCGTCTTATGTAGTAAACGGAAATATGACTTTAGGTCAATTATTAGGAGTTTCATACATTATTGGTCAAATGAATTCTCCAATACAGCAGTTGGTTATGTTTTTCCGCTCCCTCCAGGATGCCAAATTAAGTTTAGAAAGACTAAATGAAGTACAAAATCATCCGACAGAATACATTGAAAATCAAAAAGAGATTTCTAGTAATGACAGCTTTTTTATAGATATCAAAGATGTTTCATTTCAATACGAAGGTCCAAAATCACCGTATGTTTTAAAAGATATCGATTTTACGATTCCGGAAAGTAAAATTACCGCCATAGTAGGAGCAAGTGGAAGCGGGAAAACTACACTATTGAAATTATTATTAAAGTTCTATGAACCCACAAATGGGGAAATATTTGTAAATGGGGAAAACATTAATTTTATTTCGGCAAGAAGCTTACGCGATAATTGTGGTGTAGTAATGCAGGACGGATTTATTTTTGGAGATACAATTGAGCGAAATATTGCTACAGGTGATGAATTTGTAAATAAGGAAAGACTTCACATGGCAGCAAAAATAGCCAATATTGAGAGCTTTATTTCATCATTACCATTAGGTTATAACACAAAAATAGGTACTTCAGGAAATGGTCTTTCCGGTGGACAAAAACAACGAATCTTAATAGCAAGAGCTGTATATAAAAATCCCCATTATATATTTTTTGATGAAGCAACAAGTGCTCTTGATGCTGAAAATGAAAAAATTATCCATGACAATTTGCAGCTTTTCTTTAAAGGAAAAACGGTTTTAATAATTGCACATCGTTTAAGCACGGTAAAAAATGCAGATCAGATTATTGTACTCAATAAAGGAGAAGTAGTAGAAATGGGGAATCATAAAGAACTCGTGGCCAACAAATCTGATTATTTTAATCTGGTAAAAAATCAACTTGAATTAGGTAATTAGATTTTATTACTTTTAGCAATCAAAACTCAACACGTCTGTCGAAATGATCGCCTTTCGTAAGGATATTTATTACCGCCACCCTGAATTGAATGCTTATTTTTGCTTTATAACAAAGTTGCAATTTATCTAACTCCATTCTTAAAGTGATGTGTAAGTTTTGAGCTTTCTATTTTAAACAGAATGTTATGAAGTGCTATTTTATCCCAACTTTTAAGTTTAAATAAAAAGCCCGATTGCAAATTACAATCGGGGCCTTAAATTATTTTCTTGTCATTCTAATTTCCAAGCTTTTATATTCTTTGCCATTTTTTGTATCATACATTTCCATCTTGCGGGTATTGGCATCAACTATCGTATATACTTCCCTGTAAGGTGTTTTTTTTCCGTTTAGAGGGCTTACCATTTCACCTTTCAAATTCATGCTTTTGCTGGCTTCGTCGTATTTTCCAGTGGCAACCATCATACCTGTACCCATATTATCAATAAAAGCAGTGGTAAATTCTTTGCTTGCATTATTGTAGGCCAGTGTAGATTTTCCTTCAAATGGCTGCCCCATCATAGTTCCCTGGTAACTTGCTTCCTGATAACGGCCTCCAAGAATCATCTTAATAGTTGCCGTAGAAGTTGCCTTTTCAGGTTTTCCACCTTCTTCTTGCCAAAAAGTCATATCACAGTTCCAGGTTCCGGTTTCATCAGCCAACATTTTATGCGCCAAACCAGGTGTAGCATAATCGATCCAAGCTTTCATTTGTGCAGCAGAATCTAAAGGTTTTTCAGCAATTGAATCTTCTGTTTTTACACTATCAGCGGGTTTCGTGGTTTCCATTTCTGTTTTTGCTTCCTTTTTACATGAAGAAAAAAACAAAACTAACATCAAGAATGTTACAAATAAATTTTTCATAATTGTTTGTTTTACTGTTTGTTACAAACAAAAGTATAAAATAAAATATTTATCTCTTATCAATTTTTATTGATTTTATAATCGCCTCTAAATCCAGCATTAAATCACGTTCCTGATTTGAAGGTGAATAACAGAATCCTTCAATGACCAGAATTCTATTATAATCTTCATCAACTATGGCATAATTGATAAAAGGACCTGTCATAAAATCGTTTTTTAATTCCCAGGTTCCTTTTGTCTCAAAAGCTTTCCTGCCATTTAAAGTGGTAATAGAGAAATAAGGCGCATAATCTTCACCGGTTATCATCTGTGTATTTTTCTCGCGTCCTTTGATGTAAAGACCAACCGAATCGCGCATTCTGACAATATTCCCAACAATATTAGAGTTTTTTGTCAGCCTGTTTAATGGAATCTGGTAAATAAGCAGGCTTGTGTTGCCACTAATAATTTCTTTCTTCAGCCAAATGAAGTTTCTTTTGTGCAACATATATTCATATCCTGTTGGAATTTGCAGATTTATATGAAATTTGTTTTTGATAATGGCAGGATTCAAAAGTGATTTACTGTTATCCTGTTGCAATTTCTTAATCTCTGTTTCACGAATTGTCTTAATGATTTCAGGCGAATTCATTTCAATGTTGCAAATTATATCCTGAATAGATTTACCATATATTCGGAAAGTATTGTGAGGTAAAGTTTTAAAATTCGTTTTAACCTCAAATTTGTCTGCAGATGATTTTTTGACCACAATAATACTCCTGCTATCAGTTACAAAACCTTCAAGCAGTTTAGCGGGATATTGATTAATTGTAAACAGGGGTTCTTCTTTTGTAAGGCCTAAAACGGGTGAAGCAAATTTATTTCGTATGCTGTCACCTACTTCACCATACCACAACTGGTCATCTATGATAATAGAAATTATATTGGTTTTACCTGGTTTTGGCTGTATCTTATTTTCATTTTTTTGAAAACACGAAACCAGTAAAACTGAAAGTAGCAGAAACAAAAAATGGGTTTTATTCATTTTTATAATTTATATGAAATAAAACCCAAATTTAGGTAAGATATTTTATTATCCGTTTATTTTAAGCTTCATTCCTGGTTTTATATCCTCGTCTTTAATTCCGTTCCATTTCTTAATATCTGAAATGGTCACGCCAGGATATTTTTTTGAAATACTATATAATGAATCTCCTTTTTTAACATAATAGTCTTCTCCAATAGTTTTTGCAGAAGTTGCTTTTTTCTTAAATGCATCAATTGAATTAGCTGCAACAGCTGTTTTTTCAACAATAGTAATATTCTCTTTCTTAGAAACAATTAAGGTCTTGCCTAATGCGAGATTATTTGAAGTTATGCTATTCCATTCTTTTAGATCTTCTAATGTTATACCGAATTTTTTAGCAATACTTCCCAGATTATCTCCGCTTTTTACTATGTATTCTACTTCAATTTCATTTTTATCTTCTATTTCCGCAGAAGCTATTTCAGTTTCTGTCGCTTTTTTATGAAGTTCAGGAGTGATTTTTTGTTCTTTAGGATTTTTCACAATCTCATTTGAGTTGATCTTTAAAATTCTTCCTGAAACTAAAGAATTGCTTTTAAGATTATTCCATTTTTTCAGATCTAAAACAGAAACATTGTATTTTTCTGCAATGATTGATAAGTTATCTCCTTTTTGTATTTTGTATAACTCTGAGTCTTTGGCAAGATCAACTTTTGGTTTATACAATTTAGTCTTTGGAGCTAATCTGGAAGCTAATTGTGTGGGGAATTTTTCAATACCTTTTTCATGTCTCAGATAGGCATAAATTTTATCTTCATTTGAAGTGAAAGTTGCAATTTTATCTTTTGGCAATCGCAAAAAATGTTGTTCATTCTGATAGTAGGGAACAACTTTTAGTTTATAAGAAGGGTTTAAAAGTTCTAATTGTGATTGGGGCATGTCTAACAAATCGGCAATTTGTTTAAATGACATGTGATTTTTAATCCTGATGGTATCTGTTTCAAAGTTTTTCAAAACAGCTCTTTCGGGATTGATTCCATGTTCTTTATGGAATTCGAAAAGATACATTGTTGCTAAAAAAGCAGGAACATAGCCTTGTGTTTCTTTAGGAAGATAGTTTCTAATGTCCCAGTATTTGGTTTTCCCGCCAGAGCGACGAATTGCTTTGGTAACATTTCCGGGACCTGAATTATATGAAGCCAATACCAGTTCCCAATCGCCAAAAACATTATACATTTTAGTCATGTATTCTGATGCTGCTGCAGTTGCCTTAAGCGGATCACTACGCTCATCAATATAGGAATCAATTTTAAGATCATATTGTTTTCCTGTACCATACATGAACTGCCAAAGTCCTGTAGCGCCCATTTTAGAAACTGCTTTAGGATTTAAAGCAGATTCTACAACGGCTAAATATTTAATTTCTAAAGGAACATTTTGTTTGGCAAAAGCATCCTCAAAAATCGGGAAATAATATTCTGACAAAGCCATTAATCGAGAGAACGATTTTCTACGATTCTTAAGAAATGACTTTATTATATTTTCTAATCCCTGATTGTATTCTATTTCAAAAGGCGATTTCTCATTCATTACCTGAAGACGCTGCTTTAGCAACTCTGTTGGCAGTTCCTGATCTACTGTAACGTCTTTATTAATGGTTTGAATATCTTTTGTTAAATCATCATATATATCCAAACTTGTTAACTCACTCAGCCAAAGGCTATCGACACGAATGGCTAAATCATTTTTTACAAACGTTTTTTTTATTGAATCTAAGTACGAAACCTTTACTTCTGGTTTAATTTCGATATCTGCTTTGGCTCTATCTTGAGCAAAAACAGTTATTGAAAAGAAGACTGAGACGACTAAGGAAATTTTTCTTATAATCATATAACATTTTTTTAAAATTCTATAATCCAAATAATTACAGAAGTGGTATTTTACAAATTTAAGCAGAATAAGCGTAAAAAGTGTAAAAAAAAATGTTAATTGTTATATTTTAGTCTAAAATAGCAGCAATACCAGGTAAAACTCTTCCTTCTAACATCTCAAGCATTGCACCTCCACCGGTAGATACATAACTCATTTTATCTTCAAAACCAAATTGTTTTACAGCGGCTACAGAATCACCTCCACCAACTAATGAGAATGCACCATTTGCAGTAGCTTCAGCAATATAATCGCCTAATGCAATAGTTCCTTTAGAGAAGGTTTCCATTTCAAAAACGCCCAAAGGACCGTTCCATAAAATCGTTTTAGATTCTAAAATTACTTTTTTGAAGTTTTCCAAAGATTTAGGTCCTGCATCCAGACCTTGCCATCCATCAGGAATTGCCGTTACATCTACAACTTTTGTATTTGCCGTATTCGAGAAGTCATCAGCAGCAACTACATCAACCGGAATGTGAATTTGAACTCCTTTTTCTTTAGCGAGTCTTAAAATTTCAAGAGCTAATTCCTGCTTGTCATCCTCGCAGATAGATTCTCCAATTTTTCCTCCTTGTGCTTTCACGAAAGTAAAAGTCATTCCACCACCAATAATCATGTGGTCCACTTTATCAAGAATATTTTCGATTACCGTGATTTTAGAAGAAACTTTAGAACCTCCTAAAATAGCCACAACTGGTTTTTCGCTATTTTTAAGTACTTTATTTAAACTTTCGATTTCTTTTGCCAATAATGTTCCGAAACATTTTTCAGTTGGAAAAAATTGCGCAATAATAGTGGTTGATGCATGAGCTCTATGAGCCGTTCCAAAAGCATCATTTACGTAGATATCACCAAGTGAAGCTAATTCTTTTGCAAAAGCAACATCTCCAGCTTCTTCTTCAGCATGAAAACGTAAATTTTCTAATAATAAAACCTCTCCTGCTTTAAGGTTTTCAGCAGCTGTCTTAGCAGGTTCACCTACACAATTTTCAGCGAACTGAACTTCAACATCTAAAATTTCAGAAGCTGTTTTTAAAATATGTTTCAAAGAATATTTTTCTTCAGCACCTTTTGGTCTTCCTAAGTGTGACATTAAAATTACGCTTCCTCCTTGTGCCAAAATTGCATCAATAGTTGGCTTTGCAGCTTCGATACGTGTAGCATCTGTTACATTGAAGTTTTCATCCAAAGGCACATTAAAATCAACACGGATAATTGCTTTTTTATTTTTAAAATCGAAATCGTTAAGAGTTTTCATTTGATAATTATTTTATGGTTTTTTTGAAAGAAAAACAAATATAGAACTTTTAGGGTTCTTATAAATTCAGATAAACCAAAAAATCAATAATTTAAAGAACGAAATCGTTATAATTTCACAAATAAATTTCATTATTAAATATTAAACACAATTTCACATGATGAAAAACTGATGTTATTCTCACAAAAGCATCTTTTAATGAATATCAGAATAAGCGAAAAATAATATCGAGAGATAATTATATATTGGAATCGTTGGATTGTACAATTCTATTAAATTCTCTTTCAATTGTTTGTGCATCCATTTGAAGTAATTCTAATAAAAAAAGAAGCACAGATTATAGATAAATCAGTGCTTCTTTAATAATCTTTATATCAATTGTAAAAAAAGAAACTACAATTTCTTTAAATCTTACACAATTCATTAATCATGAACAGGACTATCCGTACAAGGACAACTACTTAATGCCTGAAGGAAATCGAATCCTAGAGTTACAACGTGTGTTCCTGAATTGTAATATCCTAAATCGTTAAACATAACCTGATAAGAATATCCAAAATAGAATTTAGATTTCATGAAACCTGCCATAGGACCAACAGATAAAGGTTTTGCAAACTGATCATTCAACATACGATATGAAACCCCAATCCAATAATATTCTTCATAACGATTATAACGTCTGTATTTAAAATTGAAATCCGTAGCTGAACGTTTATCGCTGGCAAAATACTGATAAAATACAGAAGGCTCATATTCTATACGGTTGTTTTCGGCATCTCTAAATGTAAAGCCTGTATACACCTGATAATTAGAAAGCAAATCCGGTTCAACACCTCTAAACTTATCTGTATTTTTCTTTAAAACATTATTCGCATTAAAACTTAAAAAGAAGTTTTTATTACGGTACAAAGCACTAATATCAAAGTTATTGTTAGCCGTATAACGATTATTAGTAATAGAAGGATCTAACACAGGATGTTCGATATCAGTAGCGAATTCATCTGTATCAATTCTAAAATTATTATAGTTATATGAAATACCAAAAGACAAATACTGTTTAGAATAGTAATCTAAAATAATATGATGTGCAAAAGAAACCTTGGCACCTGTTTGTCTGGTATATCCATTTTTATCATTATAAACAGTAATACCAACTCCTGAACGATCCAAAAGCCTAAAATCAAGATAGGCTGACTGGTTTTCAGGGGCGTCTTTGATTCCGACCCATTGTGTCAATCCGTTAACCCTGATTCTGACATTATCCCCAATACCAGCATAGGCCGGTGAAAGTACAAAAGGGTTGTCTGCTAAATATTGCGTAAACACTGGTAGGTTTAACTCTTGGCTGTAACCTGATGTTACAGCCATGAGCACTAAGGATACTATTAATTTTTTCATTGTAATAATTTTTTTAGATAACATGATAGGGGCTATTATTTTGTTATCTGTATAAAGTGAAATGTCCAACAAACTCTCTATCATCTTTCTTGTCATTTAGTTTAAGAACATACCAGTAATCACCTGTCGGTAACTCCTCGCCATTGTATTTACCATCCCATTTTTGACCATAGTGATATTTTGCAATCATACGACCGTATCTGTCGAAGATAGAGAACTCAAGGTTGTTGTAAATATTAGTACAACCAGGACCCCAATCGTCATAAAGACCGTCTCCGTTTGGAGTAAAGTAATTCGGGATACAAACATCTACATAAATACCCGGAACAATAAGCTCAAAGGTACAGCCATTTTGATCTCTAACTATAACCGGATAGTCACCAGATTTATAGATTGTGTATTTGTTAGAAGATGTAAACGGTTCTCCATTGAAACTATATTCATAAGCTGGTGCTCCACCTGTAGCAGTAACAGATATGATGTTCATCTCTTGTTGTCCTGTTGCTTTGATAGCATTTAAGGCAACATAAGGCTTGATGTTAAATGTAACATCTGCAGAACATCCATTTGTATGTCTTACTGTAATAGTGTGATCACCCGCAGACACATTTACAAAGATATTATCTGGTTGGATTGTACCTCCATCAAGAGAATAATCTAATTGAGTTTCATCTTCATAACCTGGATCAACTTTAACAAAATTAGCCTGTGTATTGTTTACACAATCGTAATTAATTTCATATTGTGGATCTAGTACAACAGCGTCTGGCATAATAACTTCAAGTTCGTATGTACAGCTTGCAGCATCTTTGATGTAAACAACATGTCTTCCTCCAGAAAGATTATCAAAAGTATGCTGATTCCCTGTAACAGGAACGTAAGTGCCATTTATATTGTCAATAGCAGTTGTGTAAGGTGCTACACCGCCATGAATGTCAATTACGAACGAACCATTATTATCATCTTTACATTCCTCTGGAATAATTGAATCCGGAGTAAGAATAGCGAATAAAAGTGGCGGTTGCTCAATTGTAAAATCTTCTTTAACATAACATCCGTTTTCATCCTGAACAATAACCGTGTAATCACCCGGCTCAAGTTTTTCGAAAACATTTTTAACGTCAAATTGATTCAAATCTGGAGATATAGCATACTTAATAATTCCTGTACCACCTGTTGTAATTATTTCAATTCTACCATTCTTTTCACCAAAACAAGAAACATTTGTCGGGAAAAACTGAGGGTTTAATGCTTCTGTAGGCTCATTTATTACTACAGTTTTCGGTAAAGTCTCACAATCCTGACTGGTAACCACTACCTGGTAAGTTCCTGCAAGAAGATTTTCGAATCTTCCCTCAGCTTGTGGCCCCTGAACAATTCCTGATGCATTTCGCAATGTGTAAATATAATTTCCTAATCCACCCGTAGCTTCTGCGAATATAACTCCTGTAGCTTCGCCAGTACATTTTACCACTGCATTGTCTATATCTACTTTCATTTCTAAAGGAAGTAACGGATCGATGTTAACTTCATTTGAGATGAAAGAAACACAACCGATAGCGTCTCTTACATAATACTGATACGTCCCTACCGGTACAGCAAAAGTAACTGCAGCATTGAAGATCCCACCTATTGTGGCAAAATCAGCATCTGTACTATATGTGTATGGAGCAGAACCACCTACCGCACTCAACGTAAGTGTAGCTTGTGTATCACAGGTCTGCGATGTAGCTAACACTAAACTTGGTATAACTTCTGTTGGTTCTGTAATTGTAATATTAGCAGAAGTTGCAGTACAATTAAATCCATCTATAACAGTAATGCTGTAAGTTCCTTTTCCTAAACCTGTAAATACAGGGCTAGGTTGTGGACCTGAAACAATAACCGGGTTTTCAGAAACATAATTTAATGTGTATAAGTAATTACTTCCCTGACCACCTGCTACATTAGAAACATTAATAGTACCATCTTTAGCTCCAAAACATGTCAATAAAACATCCGCAGATGGTGTCATTGTAATTGGAGCAGGAACAACTAATGTTGCAGTTGTTGTTGCCTGACATCCTTTACCGTCTCTTACATTGATAGTATAAACTCCAGCTGACAATCCATTGAAAAGACCATCTGTAGAATTTGCTATCACAGCGCCATTCAATACTAAGTCATATTCATAATTATTATCCCATCCACCTGAAGCAGAAGCAGATATTTCACCGTCATTGTTACCCGGGTTACAAGTGATTTCGGACTGTGTCGTTGTAACTGCTAATTGTACACTTGGTTGTGCAATATTAAATACAACTGCAGCTGTTGTACATTCAGGACTTCCTACCAACTTCGCTATCACTGTATATTCGCCAGCAATTAGGTTTGAAACTGTCTGTGTAACTCCAGTACTTCTTCCAGTAATTGTTACCGGTCCTGCAGAAGTAACACCACTAATTGTGTAATCGAATATTCCGGCATCATCTGTTGGTACAAGGTTATCAACGAATGTTAATAAAACTTCTCCGGTAGAATCACCAAAACAAACTTCTTTCACCGTCGGTGTTACTTTAATTTCGAAAGTATTAGGGTCATTTATGTAATGAATTTGTTGGATTGTACATCCTGTTGCCGGATTTAAAACAGTAATCAAATAATTTCCTATTGTTAATCCTGTAAAATTACCATTTGTATTTGTCTGGCTGTAAGTATTTCCATTCATACCTGCAACAGTATAATTTAAAAGTGCTGGTGTTCCACCTGTTGTTGTAACTGAAACTGAAATGTCTTCATTTGAAATACAAGTAATATTTGCTGTTACAGCAATATTTACTACATCTAAACTAATGAAAGGATTAACTGTAGCTGTTCCAACACTTGTACCTAAACATCCTGCATCGTCGCGAACTACTACAGAATAGTTACCTCCTAAATAATCTGTTTCTGTATAAACAGTTTGAGAACCACTTTGAACAGATACTCCATCTCTGAAAAATTCATAATTAGTATAAGTTCCTGATCCACCATTTACAGTACCAACTGTTACAGTAGCATATCTGGAAGTGTTTGTACCAGTTGCACAATTATATTGAACAAGGACAGGAGCGCCTACTGTAATCAAATCAAATTGATTAATTCTAACATCTTCAGAATCTTCACATCCTCTGCCTGAAGTAACCGTTACGGTATAATCTCCAGCTTCAACGTTTTCAAAAACAGGGCTGTCTTGGTTTGGTCTGTTAATCGCAGTTCCTAACGCGTTAGTTCCTGTTAATCTGTAAACATAGATTGGGTTATCATTTACACCTGATGAACTTGGAGTTAAACTTGCTGTGATTGAACCATTGTTACCACCTCTACAAGTTACATGTACTGGAGCTAATGAAAGTCCTGTAATGTCTGTAGCCGGATCTACAACTACAGTTACTGGGAACGAGCAGTTAGTAACAACATCACTAACAACAATAGTATGAGTTCCAGGAGTAACATTGTTGAATATTGCAGGAGTAGTTGAAACAATAACTCCACCATCTAATGTATATCTATAATTTACATTTCCTGAGCCACCTGTTGCAGTTGCAGTAATAATACCGTTATTAGTAACCACACATCCTGGCAATGCTGTAATTGTTGCATCAAGTTGTAATGCCGGAAAGATAGTTACCACAGCATTTGCAGTTGTAGTACAAGCATTAGCATCTCTAACAGTTATACTGTATGTTCCTGAAGAGTCCACAGTAAATGTTGGACTTGTTTGGAATCCGTTTCCAATGCTATACTCATAAGGTGCAACACCTGAACCAACGTTAACTGTAAAGGTATATTCACCAGTTGCCGTCGGACATTGACTTACCACGTTTGCAGTAATTGCACTTGGTAATGGATCCATTGCTATTGTAACCGGAATAAAGGTTTCACAATTATTAGAATCGATAACATAAGCTCTCCATGTTGTATTTACAGCTGGATCTAATATCGCATTATTGCTATTAGAGTAATCTGTATCTAATGGAGTTCCAGTACCAGCGATAAATGCATATCTGTAATTTGGAGTTCCACCTCCAGCAATTACACTTACTTGTGCAAGTGAATTACAATTTGCAGGAACATTTGTTGTTTCCGTTAATGTCAATACCGATGGCTGACCGACAGCTACTGAAGTGCTGGCTCTACAGTTTGTTGTTTGATCCGTAACTTCAATTGTGTAATTACCAATTTGTAAATTAGTTAATGTCACGACTTTACCTAGCTGAGTAAGAGTTCCAGTAGTTGGACCACCGATCAATGCGGCGGTATATGTTCCATCAAAATTATCCACATCGAATTTCACAGAACCATTTGCACCACCATTACAGCTAACATCATTAACTAATTGACCAGCAATTGTAATGTTAACTAATGATTTTACTGTGTAATATTCTTCGTCTTTACATCCGTTAGCATCTGTTACCTGGAATAAGTAAGTTCCTGCATCAAGTAATGTAAACACACCGCTAGTAGCTCCAGAAGTATTTGTTGTTGCACTTGCTGGAGAAAGAATCTCGAAATGCAATGGACCAACTCCGTTTGTAACATTTACAGTTACTGTACTAGTTGTATTAGCTGTCGGAGCACAATAAATATCGGTTCCGTTAATAGTACTAATTGTTGGAGGGTTCAATGCAGGGATATTTACATCAACTGGCACAGCAATTATACAGTTGTTAGCATCTTTTACGTAAGCCGTAACTGTTCCTGCATTGTACGTAGTAAACGTATTTGTTGTACTGTAGTTTGTTCCTCCGTTGAAGCTGTATTGGTAAGGAGCTGTTCCTGTCCCTGCAGTTACATTTACTGTAACAATGGCTGGCTGGGTAGCATTTCCTGTTCCGCATGTTAAGCTTTGCGTCAATACCGCTTCAGCTTCAAGAGCCGTTGGCTGAGTAATTGTAGCCGTTACAATTACTGATGTACATTGTTTCGCATCGCGGATCTCAATATCATAAGTTCCTGCTGCTAAGCCTGTAAAAATGTTTGAGCTTTGATAAGCACCTCCGTTAATACTGTACTCATATGGTAAAATACCATCTGCAGCAGTAACAATAATACTGCCGTTACTTCCTCCAATACAGCTCACATTTGTTTGTGAGAATGTTGCTGTTGGGGTTGTTGTTGGTGTAACTACTACCGGAATAGATACTGCCTCACATCCCTGACTGTCTGTTACTTTGAAAGTATAAGTTCCATCTGCAGTTGCAGTGTAAGGTGATGTTGCAGGGAAATATCCTCCTCCGTTATAATCAACCTCGAAACCAGCGTAAAATAAAGTTCCTTGTGTTGCCAATAATGTAATAGTTGCTGATCCTGCACAAGTCAAGTCTTGTGTTAAACTAGCTTGTAATAATAATTCCTGATTTAATGTATAAGGGCTCGATACAACACAACCATTACCATCTTTAATAGAGAAGGTGTAGTTTCCTGGAGCATTCAATACAAAGTTAGGGCTTGATTGGTATCCGTTACCAATACTGTATGTAGGTGTGCCAACATAAGTTCCAGTAATCGTAATTGCAACCGGACCTCCCATATAACAATACAATCCAGCTGATGAATTGATTGTTGGAAGCGGATCTGTATCAATTGTAATATCCAGTTTAGTTTCGCAGCCGTTGGCATCAACTACATAAGCATCCCAATGAGTATTTACTGTTGGGTCTAATACCGCATTAGCAGCAGTGCCGTAATCTAATGGATTTGGTGTAACTCCGTCCTGAACAAATTGATATTTGTAAACCGGCGTTCCGCCTGCAGCAGCAACTGAAACTTTTGCACCAAAATTACAGTTTGCATTTATGTTAGTTACTGGATTAAGAACTAATGCCGTTGGTTGCGTAACTGTTACAGAATCAAATCCTGTACATCCTGTAGTATTATCAACAACTGTTACTGTATAAGTTCCAGGAACAAGACCTGTAACATCAACAGTATTTCCTGTCTGAACAAGTGTACCGGTACCCGCTGTTAATGAAGCTGTATAGCTTGTTCCGTAATTAGCAACTGTGAATTTCACAGCACCATTTGCTTGCCCGTTACAAACAACATTGCTTACTAATTGTCCTGCAATTGTAATGTTTGTTACTGGATCTACAGTATAAGATTCCTGATAAGTACAACCATTTGCATCTGTTACTTGGAACAAGTAAGTATTTGGTGCTAAATCTGCAAACACATTAGAAATTTGTTTAGCCACTGCAATTGGAGAAAGAATCTCATATTGAAGTGTTCCAATTCCATTTGTCACACTGTTAATAGTCACTGTACTTGTTGTTCTAGCAGCAGGTGAACAATAAACTGGCGTGCCTGCGATATTCATATCTGTTGGAGGGTTCAATGCAGGGATATTTACATCAACTGGCACAGCAATTATACAGTTGTTAGCATCTTTTACGTAAGCCGTAACTGTTCCTGCATTGTACGTAGTAAACGTATTTGTTGTACTGTAGTTTGTTCCTCCGTTGAAGCTGTATTGGTAAGGAGCTGTTCCTGTCCCTGCAGTTACATTTACTGTAACAATGGCTGGCTGGGTAGCATTTCCTGTTCCGCATGTTAAGCTTTGCGTCAATACCGCTTCAGCTTCAAGAGCCGTTGGCTGAGTAATTGTAGCCGTTACAATTACTGATGTACATTGTTTCGCATCGCGGATCTCAATATCATAAGTTCCTGCTGCTAAGCCTGTAAAAATGTTTGAGCTTTGATAAGCACCTCCGTTAATACTGTACTCATATGGTAAAATACCATCTGCAGCAGTAACAATAATACTGCCGTTACTTCCTCCAATACAGCTCACATTTGTTTGTGAGAATGTTGCTGTTGGGGTTGTTGTTGGTGTAACTACTACCGGAATAGATACTGCCTCACATCCCTGACTGTCTGTTACTTTGAAAGTATAAGTTCCATCTGCAGTTGCAGTGTAAGGTGATGTTGCAGGGAAATATCCTCCTCCGTTATAATCAACCTCGAAACCAGCGTAAAATAAAGTTCCTTGTGTTGCCAATAATGTAATAGTTGCTGATCCTGCACAAGTCAAGTCTTGTGTTAAACTAGCTTGTAATAATAATTCCTGATTTAATGTATAAGGGCTCGATACAACACAACCATTACCATCTTTAATAGAGAAGGTGTAGTTTCCTGGAGCATTCAATACAAAGTTAGGGCTTGATTGGTATCCGTTACCAATACTGTATGTAGGTGTGCCAACATAAGTTCCAGTAATCGTAATTGCAACCGGACCTCCCATATAACAATACAATCCAGCTGATGAATTGATTGTTGGAAGCGGATCTGTATCAATTGTAATATCCAGTTTAGTTTCGCAGCCGTTGGCATCAACTACATAAGCATCCCAATGAGTATTTACTGTTGGGTCTAATACCGCATTAGCAGCAGTGCCGTAATCTAATGGATTTGGTGTAACTCCGTCCTGAACAAATTGATATTTGTAAACCGGCGTTCCGCCTGCAGCAGCAACTGAAACTTTTGCACCAAAATTACAGTTTGCATTTATGTTAGTTACTGGATTAAGAACTAATGCCGTTGGTTGCGTAACTGTTACAGAATCAAATCCTGTACATCCTGTAGTATTATCAACAACTGTTACTGTATAAGTTCCAGGAACAAGACCTGTAACATCAACAGTATTTCCTGTCTGAACAAGTGTACCGGTACCCGCTGTTAATGAAGCTGTATAGCTTGTTCCGTAATTAGCAACTGTGAATTTCACAGCACCATTTGCTTGCCCGTTACAAACAACATTGCTTACTAATTGTCCTGCAATTGTAATGTTTGTTACTGGATCTACAGTATAAGATTTTTGATCTTTACATCCGTTTGAGTCTGTCACTTCAAATAAATAAGTGGCAGGAGATAATGATGTAAATATACCTGTAGCTGCACCCGAAACATTCGAGGTTGCACTCGCAGGAGATAAGATCGCATAAGTTAATGTGCCCACTCCACTTGTAGCAGTAATAGTAACTATGCTTGTTGTATTAGCAGCAGGTGCACAATAAACTGGTGTACCTGTGATAGTTGTTATTGTAGGCGGATCTAATACAGGAACGTCTACTCCATTTACAAAAGTATAGATACATTCTTTAGCATCTTTCACTAAAACATTAAATGTAGTCCCTACATAAGTTTCAAATGTATTTGAACTTGTGTAAGTCGTTCCGTTATCAAAACTATATAAGTATGGAGAAGTACCATCTATACCTGTTACAGTAACAACCGCTTTACTAGGAACATTACCTGTATTACAAACTAATGCTGTTGTAATCGTAGAACTAGCAGATAGAGCTGCTGGTTGACCTATTGTAATTGCAGTACTTGGGAAAACACAAGATTTAGCATCTCTAACAGTTATAATATATGAATTACCTGCAGATAATCCAGTAAATACATTTGATGTTTGGAAAGTTCCTCCATCTAATTGGTATTCATAAGGGCCAACTCCAGA
Source organism: uncultured Flavobacterium sp. (assembly GCF_946478785.1). Next base: position 13,692 of record NZ_CAMLDD010000010.1, on the reverse strand, counting down.
AGAAACATTCACTGTAATTGTTCCGTCTGTACCTAAATTACAACTTACATCTGTTTGAGCAGTTGTAAACATAGTGTTTGGAAGAGGGTCTAATGTAAATGTCGCTGTAGCTTGACAAGCTGCTGGCAATTTAGCATCTCCCACTCTGAAAATATAATTTCCTAATACACTTGTTGTAAGTACGTTTGATGGCATAGTAATATAACTTCCTCCACCATTTGTAGAATACTCATAAGTATAATTTGTATTGTAACCTCCTGTAGCGGTTAAAGTAATTTCTGCATCTGGAGTTCCTGTACAATCCAATTCTTTTGTTAACTCCACACTTAACTGTAACTGTGGTTTAACTTCGTAAGTAGTAGTTGCAGTACAACCATTACCATCTTTAATAGCTAAAGTATAAATACCAGAAGCATTAAACGTAAAGTCAGGACTCGTTTGGAAAGCACTTCCGTTTACACTGTAAGTAGCAGCTCCAACAATATTAGGATCTACAATTCCAGCAATTGTTATTGTAAATGGATTTCCAGTATAACATATTTCAGCAGGGGCAGTAATGGTTGGATCTGCATCTCTGTCTAAAGTTATTGGAAATGGTTTGATACAGCCATAATCGTCTTTTACATAAGCAACATAATCACCTGCGTTTCTGTTAAATGTATTAGCAGAAGCCCATCCAGTAGTCGATGCCGTAGGTACAGGATCTGTACTTGGTAATAATAAATAAGTATATGGGGCTGTACCATCTTTTGCAATAGCTGTAATAATTCCTGAATTTGCGTTACAGTTTGCATTTTTAGATACTGAAGCAGTAACTGATAAATCAATTGCAGATTCTGTAATATTAAATGATGTTGTAGCCACACTACAGCCAGCGTTTGTTGCACCAGCTGTTTCTCTAATTACTACAAGGTAATTTCCAAAAGGCAATGGCCCTAAATTAGAAACAGTAAGACTTCCATTAGCCGGAACGTTTCCTGTTCCAATTACTCCTGTACTAGCCATAGATTGAGAATTATAAATCTCATAACTAATTGGTGTAGCAGAAGAATAAGTACTATTTACCGTAAATGAAACATTTCCATCTGCATTTCCTCTACATGTAATATTATTAGAAGTCAATGCACTAGTCGTTAATGTCGAATTCGTTGGAATTGGCATTGTAGCCGTTTCGAAATAGTAACAACCTGTTAAAGCATCATGTACCACAAATGTATATTGAACACCCGGTATTAAGTTCGGGATTGTCGCCTTTTTACTTCCAGGATTTACTCCTGCAGGAACTCCTATAACGTCTTCATCATACCAAGGTAATGTAGTTGGTGCGGTATAAGTCATTCCTGATCCAGTATAAACTGCAAAGTGGAATGGACCATTACCTGTAATATTAGTAGATGCCGCACCAATTGCTACAACTGCAGAACCAAGTCCTGAACAATTAGCTGCTGGTGGCGTTACCGTAATATCTAAATCCTCTGGAGGAGATGCTACTAATACATTTTGGATTAGAACTGAACAACCGTTTGTATCTACCACATTGATTTGGTACAATCCGAAATCAACAACATTAAAACTAACTGAAGTTGTTCCTAAATTGTTTAATTCAGAATTGTTATATCCATTAACTCCAGTAACAAAATAGTTATAAGGACCCACACCACCACTTACGCTGTCAACAATAACAGAACCTTTAGAAATACCTGTTGTTGTGTTACAAGTAATTGGCACTGCGTGATGAGCAACTATAATTGGCAATGGCTCGATGATATTAATTGTTTCTGTATCAAAACATCCTCTAGCATCGGTTATAGTGATAGTATAAGTACCTGCTGCTAACCCAGAAGTTTGTGTTCCGTAATTTGTTCCCGTAGTTGTGTTTAAAACATTGATAACAAATGGAGCTAATCCTTTTGTAGCATCATATGTCACATCAATAGCTGCAGTATCATCACCACTACAATTAATTGTCTGTGTTTGTGTAACACCTGTAATTTCTGGTGTTACTGTCGGCGTAATAATTACAGCTGAAGATGTTGCAGTACAATTTCTACTATCTGTAACGGTAAATGTGTAAGTTCCTGCTGTATTAGTTGTAAATACATCTCCAGTAAAAGTTCCCGTATTCGGAGAACTAGTGTAAGTATAAGTTCCATTTCCACCAGCAGCAGTAAGAGTAACCTGAGCTGCAGTTGGCGCACTACAAGTTATATCTTTATTCAACAATGCTGAAAGAGTCAATATATTATCAACAACAACTACACCACTATTTGCAGTACATCCGTTACCATCTTTAATTCTTACTGTATAATTTCCAGGTGTAGTAATTACAAAAGTATTACCAGCCTGGAATGATGCGCCATTGTCAATACTATACGTTATCGGAGCTACTAACCCTGCTCCTGGTGTAGCTGTAATAGTGTAGCTACCTACACCAAAACACTGACCTGTAGCAGATGCTGTCACTGTAGGAACTGCATCCCTAGCAATTGTAACATCTAATTTAAATGTACAGTTGTTAGCATCAATAATATAAACATCCCAGTCTAAGCTAACCACTGGATCTAAGTTTGCTTTATTATTGTTTGAGTATGTTCCAACTGCAGCACCATCTTGAACAAATGAATATCTGTAAACTGGCATTCCTCCAGTTGTTGTAACAGTAACTTCAGAAGTACCAATAAAACAGTTAGCATTTACAGCAGCATAAGTTGCTGATAAAGGCGCTGCTGGTTCGCTAATTGTAATTGAAGCCGGAGCTGTACAACCTGTAGCGTCATCGGTAACTACGATTGCATAAGTATTAGCAGTTAAGTTTGATAACGTAACTGTTGCAGTATTAACACCTGTCACAGCTGTTCCGCCATTAACTGTATAAGAATAAGTAGAACCAAAACCAGCAACATTTAATCTGATAGATCCTGTGTTACCTCCATTACACAATACATCGCTTAATTTATTAGCTGTAAGTGTAATTGGTGTTACCGGTGAAACAGTATGTGCTTCTGTATAATAACATCCATTAGCATCTGTTACCCTAAACATATAAGTTCCAGGAGCAAGATTTGCGAAAGCATTTGATGTTTGTTTTGCAATTATTACCGGAGAAGGAGCAATTGTTTCATATTGCAATGCCCCAACTCCATTTGTAGCTGTTAAAGTAACAGTTGTAGTAGTAGCTGTACAAGTAACTGCCGCAGCTGCAAAAGTTAAATCTGTTGGAGGGTTTAATCTCAATAAAGTTCCAGAACCTGTAACAGGACATCCGTTTGCGTCTCTAACTGCGTATGTAAATGGCTGGTCAGCCCCGTTATCGTTTAATGTTAAAACGTTATTCGTACTATAGCCGCTTCCATTGAAGCTGTATTCGTAAGGTGCTGTACCGGTTCCGGCAGTAACGTTGATTGTAACTGTTCCTGCTACCTTACCGTTTGTAGCATTACAAGAAAATGGAACTGCTGTAATTGTTGCTGCCAAAGTACTTGGCTGTGTAATTGTAACTGGAACAGATCCTTGACATCCTTTACTGTCCCTAACATAGAATGTATAAGAACCAGCTGCTAATCCTGTGAATGTTGGGCTAGCTGTGAATCCTGTTGTCGCACTGTCACTATAAGTGAATCCGCCAGACCCTCCTGAACCTGTCAAAGTTACAGATCCATCAGAAATCCCATTACAGCTAGCATTTGTCTCAACTGCACTAACAGTTGGATTAGTAATCGGATCAACTCTAACTACAGCTGTACTTTCACATCCGTTAGCATCTGTAATTACAAATGTATAAGTATCTGCATTTAAAGGAGTAACTGAATAAGTAAATGTCGGACCTGAGATTGGTGCACTTGCTACACTTGGAGTATCAGATCCTTTTTGTACTGTATATGTAAATTGAGATCTTCCACCACCAATTGTTATTGCAATAGAAGCATTTGGAGATGCTGTACAATCTAATTCTTTAGTAACCACACCTACCGTTGTTAACTGTGGATAAATAGTTAATGCAGTAGCAGTAGTGGCCGTACATCCATTTATATCCTTTACAGTTATTGTATATGTTCCTGCCGGAACGCTGAATGTATTTGAAGCCTGAAAAGAAGTTCCATCAATACTGTATGTCAATGGAGCTAAACCAGTACCTGTTGCAGTAATTGTAAATAAATTACCAGAACCAGTACACTGATTTCCATTTGTAGCTGTTACAGTTGGAAGATTATCTCTTAAAATAGTAACTGAATTCGTTGTAATGCATCCGTTTGCATCTTTAACATAAACATCCCAAACTAAATTAGCCGCAGAGTTCGTATCAACATTAATAACATTACTTGCATCGAACACAGTTGGAGCTGTTGCACCAGAAATTACTGCTGCATAAGTATAATTCGGTGTTCCGCCAGCAGCAGTAACTGCTATTTGAGAATTATCATTATTGCAGTTTACATTGCTTCCAAAAGCTGTAAATGTTAAGGCATTAGCCGGCTGTGAGATGATAATATCTGCTGTATTTGTACAGCCTGTTGCATTATCTCTAACCTGAACAGTATAAGTTCCTGCAGCAACATTAGATAGTGTAATTACATCTCCTGACTTAGTAAGGGTACCTGAACCTAAAGTTCCTGCTGTTAAAGTATAAGTATATGCTCCAATAGTTGCATTTCCAGAAACGGTAAAAGTACCAGATCCTGTTGCTTCTCCCTGACAAAGAGCATCACTTGTTTTATTTCCAACAACTGTAATAGGTGTTACTGCATTAATTGTATATGCTTCTGTATAATAACATCCATTAGCATCTGTTACCCTAAAGTTATAAGTTCCAGGAGCAAGATTTGCGAAAGTATTTGATGTTTGTTTTGCAATTATTACCGGAGACGGAGCAATTGTTTCATATTGCAATGCCCCAACTCCATTTGTAGCTGTTAAAGTAACAGTTGTAGTAGTAGCTGTACAAGTAACTGCCGCAGCTGCAAAAGTTAAATCTGTTGGAGGGTTTAATCTCAATAAAGTTCCAGAACCTGTAACAGGACATCCGTTTGCGTCTCTAACTGCGTATGTAAATGGCTGGTCAGCCCCGTTATCGTTTAATGTTAAAACGTTATTCGTACTATAGCCGCTTCCATTGAAGCTGTATTCGTAAGGTGCTGTACCGGTTCCGGCAGTAACGTTGATTGTAACTGTTCCTGCTACCTTACCGTTTGTAGCATTACAAGAAAATGGAACTGCTGTAATTGTTGCTGCCAAAGTACTTGGCTGTGTAATTGTAACTGGAACAGATCCTTGACATCCTTTACTGTCCCTAACATAGAATGTATAAGAACCAGCTGCTAATCCTGTGAATGTTGGGCTAGCTGTGAATCCTGTTGTCGCACTGTCACTATAAGTGAATCCGCCAGACCCTCCTGAACCTGTCAAAGTTACAGATCCATCAGAAATCCCATTACAGCTAGCATTTGTCTCAACTGCACTAACAGTTGGATTAGTAATCGGATCAACTCTAACTACAGCTGTACTTTCACATCCGTTAGCATCTGTAATTACAAATGTATAAGTATCTGCATTTAAAGGAGTAACTGAATAAGTAAATGTCGGACCTGAGATTGGTGCACTTGCTACACTTGGAGTATCAGATCCTTTTTGTACTGTATATGTAAATTGAGATCTTCCACCACCAATTGTTATTGCAATAGAAGCATTTGGAGATGCTGTACAATCTAATTCTTTAGTAACCACACCTACCGTTGTTAACTGTGGATAAATAGTTAATGCAGTAGCAGTAGTGGCCGTACATCCATTTATATCCTTTACAGTTATTGTATATGTTCCTGCCGGAACGCTGAATGTATTTGAAGCCTGAAAAGAAGTTCCATCAATACTGTATGTCAATGGAGCTAAACCAGTACCTGTTGCAGTAATTGTAAATAAATTACCAGAACCAGTACACTGATTTCCATTTGTAGCTGTTACAGTTGGAAGATTATCTCTTAAAATAGTAACTGAATTCGTTGTAATGCATCCGTTTGCATCTTTAACATAAACATCCCAAACTAAATTAGCCGCAGAGTTCGTATCAACATTAATAACATTACTTGCATCGAACACAGTTGGAGCTGTTGCACCAGAAATTACTGCTGCATAAGTATAATTCGGTGTTCCGCCAGCAGCAGTAACTGCTATTTGAGAATTATCATTATTGCAGTTTACATTGCTTCCAAAAGCTGTAAATGTTAAGGCATTAGCCGGCTGTGAGATGATAATATCTGCTGTATTTGTACAGCCTGTTGCATTATCTCTAACCTGAACAGTATAAGTTCCTGCAGCAACATTAGATAGTGTAATTACATCTCCTGACTTAGTAAGGGTACCTGAACCTAAAGTTCCTGCTGTTAAAGTATAAGTATATGCTCCAATAGTTGCATTTCCAGAAACGGTAAAAGTACCAGATCCTGTTGCTTCTCCCTGACAAAGAGCATCACTTGTTTTATTTCCAACAACTGTAATAGGTGTTACTGCATTAATTGTATATGCTTCTGTATAATAACATCCATTAGCATCTGTTACCCTAAAGTTATAAGTTCCAGGAGCTAAACCAGAAAATATTCCAGTAGTATTTGTTGAAGCAGATGCTGCTGGAGATGTGATTGAGTATGTTAAAGTTCCCACTCCGTTAATTGCGGTTGCTGTAACGGTGGTGGTTGTCGCTGTACAGGTTACTGCATTTGAACTAAATGAAAGATCAGTAGGAGGATTTAATCTGTCTATTGTAATATTTTGAACAGGAGTTGTACAACCTTGAGCATCACGAACTGCGTATGAGATAGTTTGGTTTGTACCGTTATCTGTTACAGATAAAGTACGAGTGCCTGTAAATGTTGTGCCACCATCAAAACTATATTGATATGGCGATGTACCTGTTGTAGGAACTGCAATAGTTACTGTAGCCGCTTGTTTTACATTTGATGTGTTACATGTAAATGTAGTCGCAGTAGCTGTCGCTGTTAAAGTTGTTGGCTGATTAATTGTGACACTTCCTAAAGCAGATAAACAGCCTTTACTATCCCTAACACTGTAAGAATATGTACCTGCGGCTAAACCTGTATAATTAGATTGTGTAGTATATGTTGTCGGAGTTGGTGTTACTGTATTATTATAGAATAAATAAGTATATCCTCCTGACCCGCCTGCACCTAATAATTGTACAGAACCCGTTAGTGCTCCATTACAAGTCGCATCCACTTTCGTTGCAGTAACTGTAGGATTAACAACTGGATTTACTGTGGCATTAACTGTTGTAATACAACCAGTAGCATCTGTTATTTCAAAAGTATAAAGATCTGCTGTGCTGGCAGAATATACAAAAGATGTTCCTGTTATTGGAGTATTTGGGCCATAAGCACCCGTTCCTATTCTTACCCTATAAGAAAAAGCACTAGTCCCTCCTGTAACATTTACTGTAATTGTTGCATCTGGCGATGCGCTTGCACAATCTAATGTTTTGGAGATAGTTGCTAGACCTCCTAATTGAGGAGCAATAACAATGTTATTAATTGCAGCTGTACAATTATTACTGTCGGTAACAATAATGTTGTGTGTTCCAGCGCCAACATTTGTAAATGTATTTGAAGTTTGAGCTGGCTGTCCATCTAAACTATATGTTAAAGCTCCCGTTCCTGTAGCTGTAACAACAAGAGTTGATTGATTTGTAGTATCATAGCACAAATCTGAACTTGCCGATAAAGAAGCTGTAGGAGGTGTAGGAACATTTATATCTACACGAACAGAAGCTGGAGATCCACAAGAGTTTGCATCACGGGCCACTACGGTGTAGGAGCCTGTAGGAACGTTCGTAAATATGTTTGAGCTTTGGAAAGCAACCACTACTGTTGTTCCATTTGAACCTCTTAATTCATATTGATAATTTGGTGTGCCTCCGGAAGCGGTTGCTGTTATAGAAGCCCCTGTTGTACAGGTTGGCTGTGTTGTAACTTGTGCTGCAACTGTTAAAGCAGTTGGTGCTTTTACCTCATGAGTCAATGGGAAAACACAACTTGAAGCAGAGGCATCAAAACGTACTCTAATATTGTAATTTCCGCTTACTAATCCTGTTGCAGTTACTGGAGAAACTTTAGAGTTTCTCCATGTTGCTCCATCATCTAATGAATAATCAAATCCATAAGGAAGATTAAAATTTTGAGCAGAAATAGTAACCTCACCGTCGTTTCCACCATTACATAATATATCTTTAAAACCAGTTATAGAAGCTGTAAATGCTCTGTTGCTGTCAATTATGATTGGAAAATCTTTTTGAGCAATACAAGATTTAGGAATCTGACGAACCCAGATGTCATCTACAAGCAAATCATTTCCGCTAAATATGATATTATAAGAACGAATAACGAAACTAAGATTATTATAAGTTCCCGGATTTAATGATAATTCTCTATACTCCCATTTCTCAGATTTAGGAACTCTCCAAGGATTTGAAGTATCTGTAGTTGCCACAATCGTTTCAGGACCGCCAACATTATTTAAGTTATTAATTAACTGAATCGTTAATTCAGGATCAGCATGACTTGTATTACTGCTTCTCATTAAATTTTCTGCCCATAATGAAATAATTACAGGTTGATTTACAATAACATCTTTAATTGGTTTACTATAAATTATTCCACCAACTCCAGCAGATTTTCCTATGTTAACACATAAAAATCTTCCTAATGGATCAACCGGTGTTGTGTGATCTTTAGCAACAATCCAAGTACCGCCAAAATTGGTTTGAATAGAACTTGCTACTGCATATTTACCATCATTAATCTGATAATCATTTATATCTCCACAAAGATCTGAAGGCCAGCTGGCTGGATGAGGAGTTGTCTCATCTTCAAAGCAATAAACTGGACTGATTCCAGGGGTTGTAGTATACCCCCCTCTACCGAAATCTTCCTGTAATAAATTACTGTAAGTAGAGACCGTTGTAACATTATATTTAACAGAAACTGTATGTGGGCCTGATGGAACATTTGTAAACACATTATTTGTAATTGGAGTATTAGCAACATTATCCAAATAGTATTCATATGTGTAATTTGATGAAGTTCCATTAGTAACGGTTACTGTACTTGTTGCTGTACCATTACAATTAAATACTGGGTCTTCTACAATAATAGTAGGTTCAGCAGGTTTTTGATCCAAAATTATATCATATGGAATTGTAAACTCGCAGCCTACAGCATCTCTAATTTTTAAAATATACTGTCCTGGCAATACATCTTTTTCATTAGAACTCTGCCAGGTTGCTCCATTATCAAAACTATATTGATAAGGTGCAGTTCCTCCTTGCGCATTATTAATTCTTAATTTTCCTCCTTGTTGAGAAAGTGTACAACCTGCCAATTCTGCTACACCTCCAGATGCTGTAACAGCAGAAGTTGGTCCTGCAATAATTACCTGTTCTGCAGGATCTGTACAATACATAATTTGTGGCTGTGTCTGCCATTGCGGTATATAAGAAATACCATATCTAACAACTACATTGTAAGTTCCAGGTTGCAAATTAGAGAATACCGGATTCGTTTGAAAAGATCCTCCATTATTGATACTATACGACATACTATATCCGTTAGCCACAACATTTGCAATTCTTATTTCTGCATTATCATTATAACAATTACTATTTGTATTAGTTACATTATAAGTTGGTTTTGTATTATTTGGAACTGTAACAGAAACTGTAGTCTCACAGTTATTAGAATCAACGACTCTGATACTATAAACTCCAGGAGTTGTAACTATAATTTCATTTGATGTTTGAAAAGTTGTAGAACCATTTATAAAATAAGTATATCCAGTCCAACTTCCACCACTTGGGGTTATAACAATTTTACCATTACTACATGCTGTCAACGGCTCTACTAAAGCAGCTACTGCACTTACAGCACTTGCAGGTTGTTGAATATAAATATATTCTGAAACATCACAAGTGGGTGCAGGCGTTCCTGAAACAGGACCATTCGTAACTCTAACTCTATAGCTTATCCCAGGCGTTAAATTATCAAAAGTATAATCTGATTCATTAATTGGACCAACACTATTTACAAGTGTACTACCATTATAAATATAATAGTAATATTGAGGATCAATATTCATTGCTCCAACTTTTATAGCACCTTTTTCGCCAAAACATGATGGTTGTGTTACAGAGGTACTTATCTGTAAATTTCTTCTTCTGATAAGAATGTTAGGAACCGTAAAGTTACAAGGATTGGTAGTTACACCAATTTGTCTGATATGAACCGTATAAGAATTAGGGTTCGTAATAGTAAAAGTATTACTTGTCTGATATGGTCCTGCTGTTCCATTGGGATCTGTGCTAAGCGCATATTCATATCCTGAAGGAACGCCACTGATGGTGATTTTTCCATTAGTTCCACAAATAATATCTTCGTGAGTTTCGGTAGGATTCAATGAGTTTGTATAAACGTTAAAATAAAAACGTTGATAACATGTATTGGCATAATTTATTGTCAAACGATATTGTCCGGCAAGATTAGCGGTATAGTTTTGCCCACTGCCAACCTGAATCCAACAAGCGTCAGCAGCGGTTTCATTAGCGCAATTTTGATTAGTAACTTCAGTACATCCGGTTTTACTCCCATCAAATTTTTCCCATATCAATGAAGATGCATCAGATATATTTGTTGTAATTTGCCGTCTTGCATTAGCGCCACATAAGAAAATATTGGGCAATTTTTTTCCATCATTAGGACATTCAACAATTTGATCAGCAAACGGAAAAACTGGATTTAAAATTGTAGTCCCAAATCTAGTTACTACAAATGATTGGTAAATTGACCTACATGGGGCAGCAGCCAAATTATACACATAATAGGTTCCAGGATTTCGTACGTTAAATGTTTGTCCCGTTCCTATTTGATTCGTGCGGGCTTCGTCACTGTACCATGTGTAGTTTGTATATCCGTTTGCGGCAACAAGATCAATGCTTTCTCCACACAAAGTAACATTTTCTACAAACTGGCATCCATCAACTCCAACTAAAAAATTAGTTGCTTTAGGAACTAAAATACATCCGGTGTTAGTATTCACACTTGGATCATCAGAAATGGTAAAAGTGGTATTCTGTGTCCCTCTATATGTGGCATAAGCTGAATTATCTATACTATTTGAACATGCTTCACTCAACATATGACAGTCCGGAACTACCTGAACCTTAAAACTGATTATTTTTTCCGGGTCTCCAACTTTAACAACATTATTGTTAATCGCAAAAACAATATTTCTTGTCGCTGCATCATAACTCTGAATAGTTACACCAGCTGGTAAAGAAACTATATCTCCTGGATAATTAAAAATAATATTAATGGGTAATTGATCTCTAATCGTTAAAGAAGTAGCATTGTCATTACCCGTGTTCCTAAAGCCAATTTCATAGTTTAATTGTTGGCCTAAGGTTACATCCTGCCCACCAATATCAACACCTGCAGAATTTTTTACAATTTTAGTTAGAACAATTTTTGGCTCAATGATCTCAACATTAAAAGCATTAAAAAATAATCCATAACCATCTCCATCTGTACTCAGTTTCAGTACAGCCGAAGTGTCGCCGTTTCTAATGACACTTCCACCGGGGTTTCCAGGAGTCGCTGGATTCGCTACATTTAAAATACCAGCCTCAAAACCCAGTGTATTCCCGCTTGCAGGGGTCCTGTTTGTATAAGGTCCGTTGATATCATTAATAGTACTGTTAAAGAAATTATTAACGGGACGTTCGTTTGTTGAAATATCAACATTATTAATCGAATAACGATCCCCTGTTAGATTAACATCTCCTTCTAAAGCTGCAAAAGCCAGTTTTGCCTTAACACTTCCCGTAGGAATAGTTCTAAATCCTGAAATTGGATACGTTACAGGACCACTACTCGCCTGAATCCATCGGAAACCATCAAAAGAGGTTATGTATTTAGCAGAGGATTTTGGATCCTCATACACCACAAATAAATTCCAGCCTGCAGAAAATCCGCCATTTATAGTACCTCTCGCAGAAATAATATTTGCTGCAGTGTATGTACCTTCAGGATTTGCTAATGCCTGTACCAAAGCTGTTGCATCATAATAATATGCATATGGAATCTGATCTCCATTTGAAGTACCAGGATAATAATCATGAATCCTTATACCTGTAATATCGTTATAATTTGTTTGACCAGGAAGTTTAAATTTAATGCTTGCCAAATTATTCCTGTTTACAGTCCCATTATTAACGGATCCTTGACTATAAATACCGGCCCAATACAATCCTGCATATACAATTTTATAACATTCTCTACTAGCTATTGGTATAGCTAAGTTTGCCGAACTTGAACTAAACGTAGTAGCATCACTATCGATATCAATATATTGCATATTAAGATCGTTGTTATTCTGACTAGTTGAATTGAAAGGATCATTTCGACGTTCATTATTTCTATTGTTATCTCTATTCAAAATATTATTCCCTATTAAGAGCATATCACCCTTTAAACTCGTATCAAAACGAGGGGCAAAATTTTGTTGAGAGAAAACAATAAAACTTTGTATAAATAATAATACAACTAAAAAGAATTTAAAAGTAGTAGGGTTTTTCATGGTATTTACTTTTTTGGGCTTGTTTTATTATCTAAGGGGCATTAGAAAATAATAATTGAGCGCTTTAAAAAATTTATTTTGTAAGTCCTTCTCAATTTTAAGAAGGACTGAATTCCTTATTCCTATATGTTATCAATTTTCAACTTTTACAATGGCCATTTTACCATTGTAAGGTTTGCTTCCTTTGACCTCCAATGCCTTCTGAGCATCAGATAAGTCTTCAAATTTTTCGTAATAAATGTAATATTTACTTGTCATAACATTGTAAAAGAAGTTAACATCTGAACGTCCGGCAGCAACTGCTTTAGTTAAAAATTCATCTCTTTTTTCAACACTATTATGAACTGCAATAATCATATAATAACCACTATCAGAATTTTTAATATTCTTAATAATTTGCATGTTTGACTGATCCTCTCCAAAATCAAAATCGCTTACCGTTAACGGTGTACTACTTAATTTTGTAGTTTCTTTTATTCGCTTAAGTGCAGCAACATCCTGTGCATATCTTCCCTGATCGTTTTCATAAGCCGCACGTTTAATTCTACGCTTTTTCTCAATTTCTGTTTCAGTTTTGATACGCTCCAAATTTGCAATTAATGCGATATTTTCCTGTTCAGCTTTTAATTGGGCTGCTTTTAATTCATTTATTTTTTCTAAATATGCCCTATTTAATGCATCATCTTTGTTAGGAACTTTTTTAAGCCTTTCGTTATAAAGATTTGTCAAATTAGTTATCGCATTCTTTTGAGCTGCATTAGCATCTGCTATTTGAGCTTTTAATGATTCTATCTGAGCATTTTCGGCACTAACACTCTTAAATGGCTTCGGTTCTTTATAAATACCCTTTTCACTCAAATCATTTTCTTCCTTCATATCATTCAGGTCTTTTTGCTTATTAGCAACAGTAGCATTGAATTGGGCAATCAAATCAGATTGAGCCTTACCTGAACTTTCAACTAATTGTGCCAAATTATCAAGTTCTTTTGCAGTTTCGTCTTTTGAAGCTGCAGCGGCTAATGCTTCTGCATCAGCTTTGGCTTTCGCATCTGCTGCAAGTTT
>NZ_CAMLDD010000009.1 GCF_946478785.1 uncultured Flavobacterium sp. | reverse complement strand
CTATTCCAAGATGTGTCCAGACGGTAGGATAGAAACGGAAATCCTTTTGCTTTTTCTTTTAAAAAGCAAAAGATTGCAGTGCATAGCGGGAATAGCTCCTTCTAAAAATTGATATTTCAATACCAATTCTAAACTCAAAGGAGAGCTTAAGCTTCGGTTAGGCTGAAAAAGAATTACTACTATATGTAAATAGTATAATTTCTTCTCCTTATATATGTATAAAACAAAAAACCGACAAGTTTTAAAAAATTGTCGGTTCGATAATAAATTACATTACTTCCTATTTCTTGGCCTCACTAATTGTTTGCACAAAAGTTTCAAGAGGCTGCGCTCCGGATATGGCATATTTTCTATCAAAAACAAAAAACGGAACACTCTGTACTCCAATTTCCTGTGCTTCGGCAATATCTGCCTTTACATTATTTAAATACATGTCCTCATTTTCTACCACTTCACTAATTTCATTTGCACCTAATCCAGCCTCAATTCCTAATTTTATTAAAGTTGAGCTATCATTTAAATCTTTGCCTTCAGTAAAATATGCTTTAAAGAAAATTTCTTCCATTTCATCGCCTAAGTTTTTAGTTTTAGCTAAATGTATAATACGATGAGCTGTTGATGAATTTGAAACGATTGCTTTTTCAAAATGATAATCTAAACCAACACTTTTCGCGCGCTCAACCACTCCTTTATGCATTTCTTTTGATTGCTCAAGAGAAATACCTTTGCGCTCCGCTAAAAAAGTATAAACATCTTTGCCGTTTTGAGGAGTTATTGATGGATCTAGTTGAAAACTTTTCCATTCAATTTCAAATTCATTATTTGGAAATTCTGCCAAAGCTTTTTCCAATTGTCTTTTTCCTATATAACAAAACGGACACATAATATCCGACCAAATTTCTATTTTCATATTACAAAAATAATTAAATATACCAAAACGCTTTTTTAATTAAGAAAAGAATAAGAATAAAGTATTCAGATTCGTTGAAATTTTTATCATAAATGACTGAAATAAAAAACCGCAACTCTTTTTTAAGAATTGCGGTTTCCAGGTATAAAAAATGGTTGGTTAATAGCGATATTTTTTTTTACAATGATATGCCTTTAATTTTAAACTAAAAAAAATCCCTGTAACAAAAACCTATTTTGATGTTAACTATTTAACATTACAGGCATTACCAACATTGTAACAGTTTCTCCTTCTTCCAATCCATCGACAGGTGTTAAAATCCCAGCTCTGTTAGGAAGCGACATCTCCAGCATAATCATATCTGATTGCAAGTTTGTCAGCATTTCTGTTAAAAAACGTGAATTGAAACCGATTTGAAGATCATCTCCCTGATAATCACAGGTTAGTCTTTCTTCAGCTTTGTTGGAGTAATCGATATCTTCTGCAGAAACATTTAATTCTGCACCAGCAATCTTTAAACGAATTTGATGTGTTGTTTTGTTTGAGAAGATAGCTACACGACGAACTGAACTTAAAAACAATGAACGGTCAATCATTAATTTGTTTGGATTTTCTTTTGGAATTACTGCTTCGTAATTTGGGTATTTTCCATCAATCAAACGACACATTAAAATATAATTATCAAATGAGAAGGTCGCATTTGAATCATTGTACTCAATTTTTACTTCAGCATCAGAAGTCCCTAAAATACTTTTCAGAATATTTAAAGGTTTCTTCGGCATAATAAAATCTGCAACCTGGGATGCTTTTACATCTGTGCGTGCATATTTTACCAATTTATGAGCATCTGTTGCTACAAAAGTCAATCCTTCTGGTGAGAACTGGAAAAAAACTCCAGACATTACAGGACGCAAGTCATCGTTTCCAGCAGCAAAGATAGTTTTACTTACTGCTGTTGCCAATACATCTGCAGGAACCAATGTTACCGATGGATCTTCAAGATTTACTGATTTAGGAAATTCCTCACCGGCAGCGTATGCCAATGCATATTTTCCTGAATTGGAACTAATTTCAACGGTATTGTTTTCTTCAACTGTAAAAGTTAAAGGCTGTTCCGGGAATGTTTTTAAAATTTCAAGTAAAAGTTTTGCCGGTACAGCTACACTTCCTGTACTTTTAGAATCAATTGATAATGTTGCTGACATGGTGGTTTCAAGATCTGAAGCCGAAACCGTCAACTCATTATTATTAAGTTCAAATAAAAAGTTGTCTAAAATTGGCAACGTGTTGTTGCTATTAATTACACTCCCCAAAACTTGTAATTGCTTTAATAAGTACGAACTTGATACTATAAATTTCATCTGTCTGTTTTTAATTTTTGTGTGTATTTTGGTCATTTGAGCCAAAAAATATACGGATTACAAATATATCGTAAACAATCTTAGCTACGCAATTTTTTTATTAACATCTATTTACTGTATTTTCTTTTTCTAAGATAAGTAAATACCAGCCCAAAAACCAGTAAAATTAGGATTGGAAGCCCGATAGTTATGAATTGTGTCTGGCTGTAATTTTCGAAAACCTTTTCTTTATCCAATAACGGCAAATCTAAATCCTTGCTTCTAATGTTAATAAGTCCGGTATCATCCAATAAATAATTGATGCAATTCATCATGAAATCTTTATTATCATATAAATTTCCCGAACGCTGGTCGTAACCTAATTCTACAGGCATACCATTTTTATCTAATTGATTTCGGGCTATATCGCCATCTGCAACAACAATCATTTTGGTTGGTTTTCCTTTTGACTGAAATGAATTTTCTTTGAAAGGCAGAACACGATTCTCAAAAGCCGAATGAAAGCTTCCCTCCAGTAAAACAGAAAGCACTAAATTCCCTTTATTAAGATAATCTTTTGGCGAAGTCTGTTCTGAAACAATACCTAGATTAACTTCAACTGGCGCTCCAATTTTTTTTGAATAAGGTGATGACTGTAATAAAACCGTTTTCTTAATTCCATTTTTCAATGTATCGATTGGGCTTGCGAAATCAAATTTGATTCCGCCTAAATTTTTTACGATTGGATGCTTACTTTCTGGTGAAACAAGTGGAGCAAATTTCCAAACAAAATCCTGATATTGTGTGGCACTTCCTTGTTCGCCGGTAGCTAATTTTATTGGACTTCCTTGTTCATCTTTTATTAAATCAGGATTAATTCGAACACCGTATTTAAAGAACATATCATTCAGGTTCAAATCTCTTGGGTATGCCAAAGTTGCTCCCGCCTGATTGTACAAACTATCCATATCTGCCGAAACCTGATCAATTAGCCATAAAGTTTTACCTCCATTCATTATAAATTGATCTAAAACCTGTTTCTCTTCGTCAGAAAAAGTTTCAGTTGGTTTTGCAATGATTGCTAAATCATATTTTTTTAATGCATTTAAAGTTCCATTAGGATCTTTAGAAACAGAGTCTAAAGTAAAAGGCCCAATATAATAGCTTTCACGAATTTGCATCAACATTTTGGCAATATGAATTTCTTTCATTTCACCATTTCCTTTTATAATGGCGACTTTCTTTTGCTTGTCTTTGGTAATTTTATTAATAGCATCTGCAATCGAATATTCTAAATGCTGAATTGATCCTTTAACTTTTTGCTCTGTAGTCGCTCCCATAATATTTTTCAACAAGGGGATGTTTACTTCTTTATTGTTATAGACAGCAATTGCCCATGGAAAAACCATTGCCTGAGATTGTTTTCCTTTATCATCAACAGTTATGTTTACCGGAGTTAAGCCTTTTTGAAAAAGTGATTTTGTCAATGATTCACTTTCATCTTCATTTTCTAAAGGATCCACAAATTCAAAAACAATATTGCTGTTATAAGCCTGGAATTCCTCTAATAATTGTTTTGTCTCCTGTTGCAAACGTCTGAAATCAGCAGGCAAATCGCCTTGCATATAAATCTTGATTGATAACGGGTTTTTGACCTGTTTTACAATTTGCAAAGAAGTATCGGATAAAGTATATCGTTTGTCTTTTGTTAAGTCAAATCTGTAAAAAAATAAAGTTCCTAATACATTCAGAACAACTAAAACAAAAATAGTGATCCATAATGTTTTGATATTTATTTGAGTAGATGCTTTCATTAGGCTTTAAAAGATTTTAATTGATAAACTGTAAAAGACAAAAACAGAACTGTAATACTTAAAAAGTAAATTACATCGCGAGTGTCGATTACTCCCCTACTCATACTTTTAAAATGATCCTGCATACCCAATGGTGATACAAAACCTGAAAATCCCGGAATTAACGATGCTAATCCTTGAAAACCAAAATAAAAGAAGAAACATAAAAACACAGAAAGGATAAAGGCAACGATTTGATTTTCGGAAAGTGTAGAAGTAAAAATTCCTATAGCAGAATAGGAAGCAATCAGAAATAATAATCCGAAGTAAGAACCAATCGTACTTCCCATATCGATATTTCCTTCTGGAAAACCTAAACTAGAAATTACTTTTACATAAATAAAGGTTGGTATAATAGCCAGGATGATCAAAAATGCAGCACCTAAAAACTTACCGTTTACAATTTCCCAAATCGATAATGGCTTGGTCAAAAGCAACTCTAATGTTCCTTGTTTTCTTTCATCAGAGAAACTTCTCATTGTAACTGCCGGAATCAGAAAAATCAAAATCCAGGGCGCTAAAGTAAAAAACGGAGTAATATCAGCATAACCTGCATTTAGGATATTATAATCTCCTTCAAAAACCCATAAAAAAAGTCCGTTGCTAATTAAGAAAATCGCAATGACCAAATAGCCAATTGGAGAGCCAAAAAAGGATTTTATTTCTCGTAAAATGATTGATTTCATGTAACTTTATTTTGTTTCAAGTTTTTCTTGTTTTACGTTTCAAGTTTTGGCAACTTAAATCGCAGAGAAACCTTAATTTTGTTATTTTTTTATTTGTTTATATAAATTTTTAAGTTCTTTACTTTTTTGCCAGCCTTTACTTTCAAACATTGAAATAATGACAAGTTCTTTGAACTTATCGAGTGATTTTGTTCCGCCATTGACAAATGCATTTTCCCATGGTTGATTTTCTTTTGCCATTTTGTATTCAATATGATATTCTTCTAACCCGTTCGGAACTATTGCAATGTACCAATCAGACATCCAATCATCTTCAGAAAAGAGTAAAAGACTTTCATGAGAAGTTAATCCAAAAATCTCTGTATCAACAAATGTTTTATTTATTAAATCGACAACTTCAAGCATTACTTTTCCAATTCTTGATAAAATAATGTTGCTTTCTGAAGCACATTCAGAATAAAACTCTTCTAAAGAATTATCTTGATTAGAACATCTTGTTAAAGGCATTTTTTATTTATTACTATTAATATATAAATTTATTATTTTGAACAAACTTGAAACCTGAAACAAATTTAACTTAAGCTAATTACTTTTTCAACGCTCCAAGCTTCGGGTTTTGCATTGAAGAGTTTTTTTGTAAAATTCCAAACTGAATTAAAAAGTTCAGATTGTCGATAATTTTCCAAATCGGTCTCAGTTTCCCAATAACTGTAAGTGAAAAATAGGCATTTGTTATTTTTATCCTGATACAATTCTAAAAAACGGTTTCCTTCTGCATTTCGTATTTTATGTTTCATGATTTCAAAATTCTCCAGAAAATCAGGAATTTTTTCTTCATGAAAACTCATTTTTACTATTCGTACGAACATATATTTCTGTGATTCAATTTGGGTGCAAATGTATTTTATTTTGATGAAATTACTAACTCAAAAATTGAATAGTAATCACATCCCGATAATTTAATCCTAATAAACTATTCGCTGATCCCACATTTGAAGGATTACTTCTAAAAATAGCGATTTCGAGAAAACCTGCTTCATTAAAAATGGCCAGCTTCTCGCCTTCATATGTTTTAATCGGATATTTATCAGATGTGGCAATTGCTGAATAATTAGGCAAAATAGTTTTGATTGGCTTTGGTTTCATTACAATTTCATACGGACGCCCCTTGGCTACTTCTATAAATTGTCTTTTAGAAATATTGGTTACCACGTTTCCAAAATGGTCAATGTAAATAGCATAACCCTTTATGGAATTTCCGTCGTTGGCTACCACAGGTTGTAATTCTGTGATTTGTTTGATTTCCTGAATTTCTTTCCCGATTACATTCAACAATCCGCCCTTAGCGATATGACAGGCTACTTGTATAAAAATATCCAAATCGCTGAATTCACTTGGAAAGCGATCATGGATATTTATTTCGACAATTTTCTGCGGAACAATTTTCTGCGTAAGCATGCTTAAAATACCGTTATCGGCGCAAATAAAGTAATGATCGTTCCACTGCATCGCAATATGCTGATTCTCTTTATTACGTTCAATATCAACGCCAATTAAATGAACTGTTCCTTTCGGGAAACTCGAATAAGAAGCTCCAATAACATAACTGGCTTCGGCAGTATTAAATGGATCTATATCATGCGAAATATCAATAATTTTTGCTTCTGAAAACTCAGAAAGAATTTTACCCTTTAGTGAACCAACAAAGTGGTCTTTCAAGCCGTAATCGGTAGTTAGGGTAATTATTGACATCATTTTGTTTATAACTATTGATAGTATTTAAATCTAATTTTCATTAAATTTGAGAAATGCAAAGCTAATAATACTAAATGCAAATTGAAAGAACAAAAGACAAATTGCATTATAAAAAAATAAAGATACCCGACATCCAACAGATTTATAAAAAGATTTAATTTTAATTTAAAACTACCTCATTTGAACGAAAGAATAATCGAGCTCATAGACATCGCTCCAAAAGACTTTTGGGGCGCTCAAGACACTCATCTTGAAATAATTAAAAAGTACTACCCAAAGCTTAAAATAGTAGCGAGAGGAACGACTTTGAAAGCATTTGGCGAAAAAGAAGTTTTAGATGAATTCGAAAAGAGATTTCAAAGGCTGATGCTCCATTTTACCCGATACAACAACATTGACGATAACGTAATTGAACGTGTGATTATGAGTGATAGTCAGGAAGAAAGAAAATCACTAGACCATGACAAAATACTCGTTCATGGAGTTGGCGGTAAAATTATAAAAGCCATGACGCCAAACCAGCAACTGTTGGTCGATACCATTAAAAAAAATGATATGGTATTTGCAGTTGGGCCAGCTGGAACAGGTAAAACCTATACAGGGGTTGCCATGGCTGTAAAAGCACTTAAAGAAAAAGAAGTAAAAAGGATCATCTTGACACGACCGGCTGTAGAAGCAGGAGAAAATCTTGGTTTTTTACCCGGCGACATGAAAGAAAAACTTGATCCGTACATGCAGCCACTTTATGATGCTTTGCGCGATATGCTGCCCAACGAAAAGCTCGAAGATTACATTTTAAAAGGAATCATTCAGATTGCTCCATTGGCTTTTATGCGTGGCCGTACATTGGATAATGCTTTTGTAATTCTGGATGAAGCGCAAAACACAACCCATTCGCAAATGAAAATGTTTTTGACCCGTATGGGTAAAAACGCTAAATTCATGATTACCGGCGATCCGGGACAGGTCGATTTGCCACGCAGAACTATTTCTGGTCTAAAAGAAGCTATTTTGGTTCTGAAAGACGTTGAAGGAATCGGAATTATTTATCTTGATGATAAAGATATTGTACGTCACAGATTAGTCAAGAAAGTAATTGACGCTTATAAACAAATAGAAAATCACGATTAATTTTATAAATGTCAGATGTAAATCGTGGAATGTGGTTTGACATTATTAATATTCGTTTTATACATATCTTTTATGGAAATGTGTAAAACGAATATTTTTTTGAATCAGCTTAAATTAAGAGAAATGAAAGAACTAGATGATTTTTACTTAAAACAAGAAGAACCTGTAAAAGAGATATTTCTGGCTTTAAAAGAAATTATTCTAAAACAAGATCAGGATATTACTCATGTCCTGAAATACGGAATGCCATTTTTTTGTTACAAAACAAAAATGTTCTGCTACTTATGGATTCATAAAAAATACAAACAGCCTTATATCGGAATTGTTGAGGGAAAACATTTTGATGAATCTTTTTTAATACAGGAGTCTCGTTCCCGAATGAAAATTATGTTGTTTAATACTAATGAAGATTTGCCTTTGGAACAAATTGAAACTGTTATTCAAAAAGCATTAAATTTATATAAAACAGGAGTCATAAAAGTTTTAAAAAAATAAAACGCTCTATTTGACGAAATAGTTAAATAAATAATAAACTTGCCTCTTTTCAGGCTTTACCGACTTATCATCCTTGCTCCTCCACTCATAAAGCCGTAAATTTGCATCTTATAAATACTTGATTTTTAATATGACTAAGCTTAAAAACATAAAAGTTGTCGTAAGTGATTTAGACGGAACCTTACTCAACCCTCAACACAAAATTTCAGATTACACAAAATCCATTTTTCAGGAACTTCACAATCAAAATTACCTTATTGTTGTTGCTACTGGCCGTCATCATCTTGATGCCATGGCGATTATTAAAACACTTGAAGTTCCGGTTTACTTAGTGAGTTCAAACGGAGCCAGAATCCATTCCCCTGAAAAGGAAGAATTATTTTCTTTCAATTTAGACAGTGATGTTGTTAAGGCAGCCCTTAATGTTGAAATCGATCCTGAAATTACGGTTGTTTTATTCAAAGAAAATGTTTGGCAGACCAATAGAATTAATGAAAAACTAAATGCTTTTCAGTCCGAACTAAAATATCGTCCGGAATTGGTAGATTATAAAACCCTAGTAGATTTTGGTGCCATTAAAATATTCTTCTCCTGCGATAATCATGAAAAATTAGTCAAATTAAAAGATGCCATTTTGGAGAATTCATCAGAACATTTGCATCATGCATTCAGTTTACCTACTTGTCTGGAATTTATGGATAAGTCTATTGATAAAGCTGTTGCGATTGAAAGAGTATTGGAAAAAGAAGGCTTCACTTTAAAGGAAGCGGTTTCTTTCGGAGATGGTTTTAATGATGTCCAAATGTTATCTGCATCCGGAAAAGGATTGATTATGGGAAATGCACCTGTATTACTAAAAGAAACGTTACCTGATTTAGAAGTTATAAAAACAAATGCCGAAGATGGCGTTGCCAGATATATTTCATCAAAAATTTTGAATGAAGAATTTGTGGCATAATTTGACATTCCTTTTAATTAAAATTAAATCCTTGAAGAATTTTCTTTAGGGATTTTTTGTTTAAAATTGATTTGAATTTATAAAAAACCAACATTTATTAATGCATCTCTTTCTTTTCATTGTGAAACTCTCTGAAATAGTTTTAAATTTGCATTCATAAAACAACACAACTTAAGGATAATGAGCAATACAATCACAACCACAAATTTTAATTTTCCGAATCAAAAATCAGTTTATCGCGGAAAGGTTAGGGAAGTTTACAATATTAACGACGAACTTTTGGTAATGGTCGCTACTGACAGACTTTCGGCTTTTGATGTGGTTTTGCCAAAGGGTATTCCTTACAAAGGGCAAATTCTGAATCAGATTGCTACAAGATTTATGGAATTAACAGAGGACATTGTTCCAAACTGGCTGATTGCAACTCCGGATCCAAACGTAGCTGTTGGACATTTATGTGACCCTTTTAAAGTTGAAATGGTAATTCGTGGATATCTTTCAGGACATGCCGCTCGTGAATATGCTGCAGGAAAAAGACAAATTTGCGGAGTAACTATGCCAGAAGGCTTAAAAGAAAATGATAAATTTCCGGAACTAATAATAACACCAACTACAAAAGCAGATAATGGTTCTCATGATGAAGATATTTCCCGCGAAGACATTTTATCAAAAGGAATTGTTTCTGAAGAAGATTATATTGTTTTAGAGAAATTTACACGTGATTTATTTCAACGCGGAACTGAAATTGCTGCAGATCGTGGTTTAATTTTAGTAGATACTAAATACGAATTCGGAAAAACGAAAGAAGGTGTTATTGTTTTAATTGATGAAATTCACACACCGGATTCATCCCGTTACTTTTATTCTGACGGATATAAGGAAAGACAAGATAATGGAGAAGAACAAAAACAATTATCTAAAGAATTTGTACGCCGCTGGCTGATTGAGAATGGTTTTCAGGGACAAGAAGGACAACAAATTCCGAATATGACAGACGCCTATATCGAATCAGTTTCGGAAAGATATATCGAATTGTACGAGAAAATTCTAGGCGAAAAATTCGTAAAAGCTGATATTGCCAATATTGACCAACGTATTGACAAAAATATATCAGAATACCTTGCTGCTAAAGAGTAATTTTCGGGTTTAAACTAACTATTTAAACCATGAACATCATTAAAAACAAAAATGCCCTGCTAATCCTATGTTTGATAGCAGGGCATTTTCTTTTTGCACAGATTGACAAAAAAGCTACAAAAGAAACTAAAAACCTCTATAATAATCTTAAGATTATTTCCAAACAACATATTTTATTTGGGCATCAACATGCCTTGGAATATGGACATCAATGGTCGAATGAATCAGACAGGTCGGATATAAAATCAGTTGTGGGTTCTCATCCTGCAGTTGTAGGAATTGACTTTAGCGGTTTTTCAGGGCAATCAAAAGATAAGATTGAAAAAGAAAAAGAAAGACTTAAAAAGAATGTAATTGCTACTTATGAACGAGGCGGTGTCACAACTGTAGCCTGGCACTTTAACAATCCTGCTTCCGGGGGAGGATTTTACTGGAAAGATTCTGTTTCTGTAGCTTCCATGTCATTGATCAAAGAAGGCGGCTCCCATCATGAACAATACAAGGAGATTTTAAAAACTATTGCTGATTTTGCTCATTCTGTAAAAGCAAAAAACGGTACCCTGGCTCCAATGATTTTCAGGCCTTTTCATGAATTTGACGGCGATTGGTTTTGGTGGGGGAAGAAATACACTTCACGTGAAGATTTTATCGCAGTCTGGCAATTTACCGTTTCTTATTTAAGAGATAATTTAGGCGTTCACAATTTTATTTATGCTTTTTCTCCGGACAATAGGTTCAGCTCTGAAGAAGAATATTTAGAAAGATATCCCGGTGATGATTTTGTGGATCTGTTTGGAATGGATGATTATGGTGATTTTGGAAGAGATGGAAAATACGATTTAGATTCAGGAGTAAAAAAGCTGAAAATATTCTCAGACCTTGCCATTAAAAAGAAAAAACTGGCCGCATTTACCGAAACTGGTTTAGAATCGATTCCGAATGCTAACTGGTGGACGGAAACACTTTTAAAAGCATTGCAATCTGAAAAATTAGAACTGGCTTATGTTCTGGTTTGGAGAAACGATACTATGAGTTCAACTCACTATTATGCCCCTTTTCCCGGCCAGTTAAGTGCTCCGGATTTTATTAAGTTTTATGATGAACCTTACACCTTGTTTGAGAAAGATCTAAACAATGTTTATCAAAAGAATTATAGGCTAAGATAATTTGAGGAATCCGTTATTTTAATTTCTATCAAATTAAATTCTTTAGTTAAATACATTCGTCAAATTATTGCTCCTAACTTTTAAAATACATGATGCTAATTAAAGTGTGTAAATACTTTTAAGTATGCTTTATTAGCAAGTTACAAATATGCAAACTGTATTTTATAAATATAACAATTTCACACTAATTTATTTAATAATTTAATATTGTGTAACAATATGATTTATTAAGCGTCTATATAGTTAAGCTCTATTTATAGTAAATATTAAGCAAATGTTAAGAAATAGTTAAAACATAGTACCTTGTAATGCATGATACATGTTTTTAACATACTTTTACATCAGAATTAAAATAATCATCAATAATCAATCAATTAACAAACAATCATCATGAAAAAATCAATCGTTTATTTAGGAATGGCTTTAGTAGCTTTCACAAATGTTTCCCTGGCTTCAAACACTTCATCTAGAGATGGAAACAACATTATTAAACAGCGACTTTTTGATGCAACACCATTAAACGTTGCCATCTCAAAGGGAGATATTAAAATAGTGCTGAAATTTATCGAATATGGGGCAGACGTTAATGAAAGAACAGAGGATATGACTCCTTTAATGACTGCTGCACGTTATAACAAAGCTGAAATAATCAAAATCTTACTGGCGCAAGGAGCTCGTCCTGGTGATAAAAATGAGAAAGGATTTACAGCTTTGAAATATGCACAATTATCAAATGCAACAGAAGCGGTTGCCATTTTGAAAGATTTAAAATAATAGCTTCACAAAATATTTTTGAATTAGTACACGAAAATACGGATAACCCTCTATCACTAGAGGGTTTTTTGATTTATATTGTTCAAGAGTTTTAAGTTTAACTAAAATCTTTTTTCTACTTGATATGAACTTCTTTTTGTCTTAAAAGCGATACAATTCGCGCATATAGTTCCTCAAAATGAAACGGTTTTACCATAATCATCAGAGGCCAGTTAATCTTCAATTTCCCTAAAAGCTGTGAGCATGATGATGAGCGTTTTTTATCGACATTCCGAATTTTTCACATACTTCGATTCCGTTTATTTCGGTAATATTGATATCAAGAATGATTAATCATATTTATACGGAAAAAATATTCTTTAACAAAAATACTTCGTCACAATAAGGAACATACTCAAATTCTTTTGAAGCAAAGAATACAGCTATTTCTTTGAATAAAGTAAAAGCGTCTTCGAGCAGTAAAATTTTCATGGTTATTAATTTAATCCGCGTGTCAAGTCTCAGTAATATAAGATTTCAGGTTTTACTATATTTTATTTATTTTAAAATCTATATCCAACCCTGCAACCAAGTCCAAAATTGAACATATTCCCTGAATTACTTTCTAAATCGCTACCTAGAAAAAAAGCATGATTCATATTCATAGAATATTTACTTTCATCATACTCAAGATCGGTATTGATTGTTTTTTTATCCATATACCCAAATACTACAAATGGCTCTAAAATAAATCTTGCAAATGAAAATTGATTACCAACAATTAAATTAATTCCTTTAGCGGTTTTCTTTACTCCAAAATCATCCACATATTGATTTTCATTTATTGGATCAATCGCAACATATCTTATAAAGTTGTTTGTCTGATTCTCTCTATAAAATACCTGAATACCAGCATACAACTCACTTCGTTTAGACTTTACTCTGGAGTTAAATAGTTTCTGCAGATAAATTCTTCCTTCAATATTAGTTTTAAAACCTTTTGGTTTTAAAAAAATTGTATCCGCAGTTGAAACATCATAAAGTTGATAACCAATTTCTATATTCAAACTTGAATAATAGTTTATTTTTCTTTCAACAGATAATTGTAAAGTTGGAAATGAAACAAAATCAATTAATTGGATTGTATTAATTTTTAAGGACCAATCCTTTTCTTTAGTTTCTTGTGCATAGACACAGGTTGATAATATCACAATTAAAATCATAATTATTCTTTTCATTCAAATCATTTTTATCTTGTTTTAATATCTACCGAAAGAAAAAAAAACTAATTAATGTTACTATTATATATCCTTATTTGAAATAAGAAAAAGTCTCATTATTTTCAATTTTCAAAAGTGATTCATAAATAAGCTGGATTACGTTTTCAACATCTTCTCTCTGAACCATTTCTACCGTGGTATGCATATAACGCAATGGCAAGGAAATTAATGCTGAGGCCACACCCCCATTACTGTAAGCAAAAGCATCTGTATCAGTTCCGGTAGCTCTTGAAGTAGCATGACGCTGAAATGGAATGTTGTTCGCTTCGGCTGTATCAACAATTAAATCACGTAATTTGTTTTGAACGGCAGGTGCATAAGCAATTACAGGACCTTTGCCCATTTTTAGATCACCTTCGACTTTTTTATCGATCATTGGTGTTGTTGTATCATGGCAAACATCTGTAATGATAGCTACATTGGGCTTAATAGTTTGCGCAATCATTTCAGCACCACGTAGGCCTATTTCCTCCTGAACTGAATTTACTACGTATAATCCAAAAGGAAGTGTTTTATTATTTTCTTTTAGTAAACGAGCTACTTCTGCAATCATAAAACCTCCCATTCTGTTGTCGATGGCGCGACAAACAAATTTATTTTCGTTTAAAATCATAAATTCATCCGGATATGTTATTACACAACCTACGTGAACACCTTTTTCTAAAACCTGCTCTTTGGTTTCACAGCCTAAATCAATAAAAATATTGCTCAATTTTGGTATTTCTTCCTTATCACGCAATCGGGTATGAATTGCCGGCCAGCCAAAAACACCTTGTACGATTCCTTTTTTGGTGTGAATATTAACCCTTTTTGAAGGCGCAATCTGGTGATCTGAACCTCCGTTTCTAATTACATATAATAGACCATCATCTGTGATATAATTTACATACCAGGAAATTTCATCAGCATGACCTTCAATCACTACCTTAAAGGGAGCGTCCGGATTGATAACTCCAACTGCGGTTCCGTAAGTATCAGTAATAAAAGTATCTACATAAGGTTTTAGGTAGTCCATCCAGAGTTTTTGTCCTTCACTTTCATAACCGGTCGGCGAGGCATTATTAAGGTAGCTTTCCAGGAAAGCAATTGAGGTATCATTTAAGATAGATTTTGTGCTCATAAAATATTTTTTTTGCTAATTTATAAATTTGGTATTACAGTTGTGTATATAATATCTAATTTTACGCTTAAATATATATTCGATGAGATTTACAACTTGTATTTTATGTTTTCTTTTAATTTCTTTTGCTGCTAATGCGCAGATAACCCCTAAAGATAATTCCGAGATGGGTTATATACTAACTGAAAATGATTCCATTTTGAATGACACAATTGAATTACCTGAAATTTTTATCTCGAAGGGAGATCTGGATCCCGAGGCGAAAAAGCAATTTCAAATTCTTCAAAACAGGGTCTACAAAGTCTATCCTTATGCAAAATTGGCAGCAGACAGGCTAACTGCCTTAAACAATGGAATGTCGCGTTTGAAAACCAGCCGTGAAAAGAAAAAATATTTTAAAATTGTTGAAGACTACCTTAACAATGAGTTTGAGGCAAGGTTAAAAAAACTTTCACGGAAACAAGGGCAAATCCTTGTCAAACTCATTAATCGGCAAACCGGAATAACGACATACGAATTAGTCAAAACCTTAAAAAGCGGTTTCAAAGCGTTTGTATCAAATGCTACAGCCAATATGTTTGACATTAGTTTAAAAAGAGAATACAAGCCTTTTGAAGTCAATGAAGATTATCTTATAGAAACCATTCTCGTCAGGGCATTTGAGTCAGGCAGATTATACTATCAAAAACCTGCAAGCCCTATTGATTATGGTGCTCTTGAAACACATTGGGAACAAAAAGCTGAAGAACTTAATAAAAAATAAGTACCAAAAATATTAAAACCCCGATAGATTTTGAATCTGTCGGGGTTTATATTTAAAATCAAAACTGATTCTTATTTCAAGCTAGAGATACTCTGCTCGATTGTAGCAATTTTTGCCAAAGCATCTGCTTCTTTTTGTTTTTCATTTGCTAAAACTTTTTCAGGTGCTCCGGCAACAAATTTCTCGTTAGACAATTTTGCCTGAACCGATTTTAAAAAACCTTGAGTGTAAACCAACTCTGCAGTTAGTTTTGCGATTTCAGCTTCAACATCAATATTTCCTCCTGAAATCGGAATGAAATATTCATTAGATTTTACACGGAAAGATAATGCTCCATCTACTTTAGCAGAAACATATTCGAAAGCTGAAATATTTCCAAGCTTCGTTACGATTGAATCAAAATAAGTTGAGATATTCTCACTATTGATTGCCTTCAGTTCGATAGCATCTTTAAACGGAATATTTTTATCTTTTCTGATGGTTCTGATTCCGGAGATTACTTCTATTGTATTTTCAAAATCGGCAATTAAACTCGCATTAAATGGTTTTAATTCAGGCCACGTTGAAACGATTAATGCCTCTTCTGGAGTTCTATCAGCGATTAAGTGCCAGATTTCCTCAGTTAGGAAAGGCATGAAAGGATGTAACAATTTCAGATTACTTTCTAACATCTCAATTGCTTTATCAAATGTTGCTTTATCAATTGGCTGTTGATAAGCTGGTTTGATCATCTCTAAAAACCAGGAACAGAAATCATCCCAAACCAATTTATAAATAGCCATTAAAGAATCTGAAATTCTGTATTTTTCGAAATTATCTTCGATATCAACTAACGTTTGCTGCAATTTTGCTTCGTACCATTCGATCGCTACTTTTGATGATTCTGGTTGTGGAATAGTCTCAGAAACTTCCCATCCTTTTATCAGTTTAAAGGCATTCCAAATCTTGTTCGAAAACGCTTTTCCCTGGTTACACAATTCCTCATCAAACATAATATCATTTCCTGCAGAAGCGCTCAAAAGCAATCCCACACGAACTCCATCGGCACCAAATTTTTCGATCAGGTCTAAAGGATCAGGAGAATTTCCTAATGACTTAGACATTTTACGACGTTGTTTATCGCGAACCAAGCCAGTTAAATACACATTTGTAAATGGTTTTTCGCCTGCATATTCATAACCTGCAATAATCATTCTTGCAACCCAGAAAAATAAAATATCCGGACCAGTTACCAAATCATTTGTTGGATAATAATATTTGTAATCTGCACTTTCCGGATCCATGATTCCTCCAAAAACGGACATCGGCCAAAGCCAGGATGAAAACCAGGTATCTAAGGCGTCAACATCCTGCTTAAGGTTGTCGGTTGTTAGCTGTTGGTTGTTGGTTTTTTCTTTAGCTAAAGCTAAGGCATCTTCTATCGATTCTGCAACTACGAAATCTTCTTTTCCATCTCCGTAATAATAAGCTGGAATTTGTTGTCCCCACCATAATTGGCGAGAGATGTTCCAATCGCGTATATTATTTAACCAATGCGCATACGTATTTTCGAAACGTTTTGGATGTAATTTGATATCTCCCGTTTCTAAAACTGATTTGATTGCCGGTTTCACTAAATCTTCCATTTTCAAAAACCATTGGTCTGATAATCTTGGTTCGATTACTGCTTTGGTTCTTTCTGATGTTCCTACTTTATTTAAATGGATTTCGGTCTTCGCCAAAGCTCCGGTTTCTTCTAATTCTTTTGCAATTTCTGTACGAACCACAAAACGGTCTTTCCCCTGATAATGCAATCCGAAACTGTTTAATGTCGCATCTTCATTAAAAATATCAACTATTTCAAGATTGTGTTTTTCTCCCAGCGTTTTGTCATTCATATCATGAGCCGGAGTAACTTTTAAACATCCGGTTCCGAATTCAACATCAACATATTCATCTTCAATAATCGGAATCACTCTGCCACAAATAGGAACGATTGCTTTCTTTCCTTTTAAATGCGTAAAACGTTCATCATTTGGGTTGATACAGATGGCAGTATCCCCAAAGATAGTTTCAGGGCGTGTCGTTGCGATGGTTAAGAAATCTTCTGAATCCTCGATTTTATATTTTAAGAAAAATAATTTCCCTTGTTGTTCTTCGTAAATAACTTCTTCATCAGATAAAGTTGTTTTAGCTTCAGGATCCCAGTTTACCATACGATAACCTCTGTAGATTAATCCTTTATTATACAAATCAACAAACGATTTAATTACAGATGCCGACATGTCAGGATCCATAGTAAATTTAGTTCTTTCCCAGTCGCATGAAGCACCTAATTTTTTAAGCTGATCTAAGATTACTCCACCGTATTTATCTGTCCATTCCCAGGCATGTGCCAAAAATTCTTCGCGGGTTAAATCATTTTTATTGATTCCCTCTGCTTTTAGTTTTGCTACAACTTTGGCTTCAGTTGCGATTGATGCGTGATCTGTTCCTGGAACCCAGCAGGCGTTGAAACCTTTAAGACGTGCTCTACGAATCAAAACATCCTGAATGGTATTGTTCAGCATATGCCCCATGTGTAAGACCCCAGTAACATTTGGCGGCGGAATTACAATTGTATAAGGTGTTCTATGATCTGGTTCTGAATGAAAATAGTTGTTTTTCATCCAGTAATCATACCATTTATTCTCGATCGTTTTAGCGTCAAATTGTGCTGGAATTGTCATTTTATTGTGGATATGTTTAATCGTTAATTTATTTAATCGTTAATTTGCTTTGCTAGTTTTCCTAATCGTTATCAATGAATAAATTAAACGATTAACCCGTTAAACAAATAAACCATAAAAACTTTGGTTTAATTTTTGTAATTATAACTGACAGCAAAAGTAAATAATTAAGTACACTATAAAAAGCGAAATAATAATTTGTGTATTAATTAAAAGAAAGTATATTTACTCCTATCTTAAAAACAATTTCAAATGAAAAATGTTATTAAATTCATTGCAATCGTATTGTTTAGTGTAGCTGGTTACTCTCAAGGTGGCCCTAAAATTGAGTTTGCTGCGCAAGACAACACTATTGATTATGGAAAAATTTCAAAAGGAGATAATGCTGTTCGTTCGTTCGAATTTACCAATACTGGAAATGCTCCTTTATTAATTATTGATGCTCAATCTACATTGAGTTCCATTATTGTTACCAAACCTGCTGGTCCGATTCAGCCAGGAAAAAAAGGAAAAATTGATGTAAAATATAACATGAGTGTTGGTCCTATTCGTAAAACAATTACTGTAGAAACCAATGCCGTAAATTATCCTGATGGCAGGGTAGCCTTAAAAATTAAAGGGGAAGTTTTATAACAAACATAAAATTAAAAAAAGTAAAGCCGTTTCTTCACATGAAGGAACGGCTTTTTTGTACATTAATGTTAAGAAAATAACCTATATATATTGAAACATATCGGTTTAGAACTCTAATTTTTTATTCACAGTCTACACTATCAAATTTATATTTAACATTTTCAAAATCTATTGGTTTATCTTTTACCAAATAAGTAACACCCATAGTCGTCTGCATTGTCCCGTTTCCTAAAATAAGCTGTTTATCACGTTTTAAAAATGCCATTGGGTTTTTGAATTTAGCATTTTTATTTGCCGAATCAGTAAAAGTGTAGTCTACAAATAATGTATCACCATGAAACTCTCCTTTAATTTCTCCTGTTCTCTCTGCATTATCTACTTTCATTACCATGTTGCCTCCTACTTTTCCGCTTTTTAAAGTGTGCAGATCTAAATCAATAATGTCTTTTTCGTAGACTGCTTTGTAGCATTGTGTACTAATAATCTTTTCATCATTGGCTTTTACAGCTTCATTTCCCTTTTGGGTTTCGTTATTTTTACAGCTTTGGAATGCAACACAGGCAAAAAACAGGCAGAATATAACTGGCTTTTTCATAATTTAATGTTTATAGATTGTTATCCAATAAAAATAAATAAAAAAGAAGCCAAAAGAAAGGCTCCTTAATTAAAATATTTTTGTTTTCTGATTTTATAAATTCTTAATAACAAATTCACTTCTTCTGTTTAATTCATGCTCTTCTTCTGAACATTCATCATCTGTTTTGCATTTTATTATCGGTACCGATTCTCCATAACCTTTGGCCATCACTCTTTTTGCACTAATTCCCGACTCTATTATAAATTCTCTTGTTGAATTAGCCCTTTTTTGAGATAGATCTTCATTGAATTTTGCATTTCCCCTACAGTCAGTATGCGATCCTATCTCGATAACCATGTCCGGATATTTCTTCATTAAGGCAACAACTCGGCCTAAGACTACTTTAGACTCCTTACGAATATACCACATATTATAATCAAAATAAATAGGATCTGTTTTGATAATCAGTCTGCCTTTGTCCCTTACAACATCTTTTTCCTGAGCTAAAATCTGATCCACTTTTTCCTTTTTCCTTACTTCGGCAGCAATAATCTTATCTGCTTTGGCCTTTTTTTCTGCTTCTTTCAATGCAATTAGAGCCAAGGCGTCTTTTTTCTTATTGTCTTCTTCTAAAATAAGTTCCTGTTTTCTTTTGTTTTCTGCAATTTGCTGCTCTTCCTTTTTAACAATTTCTAACGATTTTAATGTCATTGAAGCATCATTATTTGCATTTCTTGTCTTACCAGATGTTATCGATTTTGAATTACTCGTATAACTTTCTTTAGAAGCCAAAATTGTATACGAAGTTTCACAAGGAACTGTAAAACTAAACTTCCCGTCGGCACTTGTTATAACTGAATTTAGTTGTTTTTGATTTGAATCCTGAAGTATGACTGTTGCATTTTCTAAGGCTAATTTTGTATCAACATCTGTTATTATTCCTGAAATGAACTGTTTGCAATCCTCGACAATTAATTCTTTAATTTCTTTTAGCTGATAAATATCATCACTGCCTTTTCCGCCTTTTCTGTTTGAAGCAAAATAGCCTTCTTTTGTGTCGGAATCAAAATAGAATGAAAAATCATCTAAGTTGGAATTAACAGGAAGTCCAACATTTACTGGTTTTTCATATTCTTTTCCATTAATCTCAGATACAAAAATATCAAGAGACCCATATCCTAAATGCCCATCAGATGAAAAATAAAGTTTGTTTTCTTTTGAAACAAACGGAAATTGTTCTCTTTTATCTGTATTGATAATGGGGCCTGAATTTTTTGGAGCATCAAAAGCACCCTGATTTATATTTACTGAAAAAATATCGAAAGAACCCAATGTTCCCGGCATATCAGAAGCAAAATATAATATTTGTTCATCAGCACTTAAAGCAGGATGTTCAACAGAATAATCATCACTATTGAAAGGAAGCGACACTACATTTGTCCATTTTCCTTTAATCAATTCGGCTTTAAAAATCTGAAGGTTGGAGATTTTTTCGTCGTTTTTTCTTTTGCTTCCGTTTTTAGAATTATTACGTGTAAAATACATCGTTTTACCATCTTTAGTAAAAACAGCATTCGATTCATGCATCCCTGTTTTTAATTCTTTCGAAAAATAGTTTGTAATCGAATCTGATGCATTAATACTTTTTATTGGTATTGAAACCAAATTCAAGTATGTAGCATTATCCCATTTGTACTTTTTATCAAATAATCCGGGTTTCAATTTTACTCCGGAAAAAACAAGACGATCATTGTATTTTACAGCCCCAAACTCTGAATTTGGTGTATTTATTGCCAGATTTTTAATTTCGAAACGATTTCCAATAGCTGATACATTTTCTAAAGTCTTACTATCCTTTTCAAAATTGGCTAAATCTTCATTATTGGCAGATTTTGCATAGTATGTTTTTAAAACTTCATTCGCCTCTTCAAAATTGCTTGTGGCTTTTAAGGTTTGTGCATATTTAAAATAATAATTTCTATCTAAATCTTTATCGTAATTTTTAATCAAAAAACGATAATAACGCTGGGCTTTTATTAGATCATTAGTATAGTAATAGGAATCCGCCAGGTTTTTGATAACCTCCTGAGAAGGTTTTTCATCTGCTAATTTTTCATATAAAATAATAGCTTCAACATAATATGTCCTGTCAAAAAAACGTTTGGCTCTTGCCAAATCCTGATCTTGGGCGTTTATAAACTGTATAGAAAATACGAATATAATAACGAATAGTTTTTTTATATTTCTCATTTTAAAAGAATCTTGGTGATTTATCATATCCTTTTCCTAATAAATCCAAATCAAAAAGCAACATTATTTCATGAGTTCCTGAATTAAACTGCCCCAGGTTTGAAGTGGTATAATCATAAGCATATCCAATTCTAAGGGATGGAGTAACATTTATATTCATTAAAGCACTTACTGCATCATTAATCCTGTAAGCAGCACCCAGCTCAAACTTGCCATTATATAAAACATTTGCGGTAAGATCAACTGAAACAGGAGCTCCAGCCACAAACCTGGACATAAATGCCGGTTTTAATTTAAATGCATCATTAATCTCAAAGACATATCCGGCTGTTAAAAAAGTATGTATGTTTTCAGAACCATAAGCGTTAATCCCTGATCTTTCTTCGATGTGTTTTGAGCTTAGTAAATTTGGTACTGACAATCCAACATAATATTTGTCAGTAAAGTAATAAGCTCCTGCTCCAATATTAGGTTTTGTTACGCTGATATTTTCGGCGAAAGCCAAATCGGTAGCTGTATCAGTAAAACGAAATCCGTTAAAATTAGTCTGCAAAGAAGTAAACCCGGCTTTTAATCCTAGAGAAAGTTTGTTTTTTCCGCCCAACTGAAGAACATAAGCAAAATCAGCATAGAAATTATTTTCTTTTTTTGCCCCATCCCCAATATCATCTGAAATTAATGATGCTCCAACTTCAATCTTTTCGTTTAAGGCTGTATGTCCAAAAAACGTGAATGTTTTTGGTGCCCCTACTGCTCCAACCCATTGAGTTCTGTACAATCCTCCTAAACTCAACATTGCTGCTGTACCTGTGGCATATGCAGGATTTACTACGCTCATATTGTACATATAATGTGTATATTCCGGGTCTTGCTGTGCAGATGCTGATGTAATATAAAAAAGGAAACTTATAAAAAGTATTATTTTTTTCATTTGAGACTATATTAAAATGTAAATGAAGATTTATCTATTTAGGTAAAGACGGCCTTGTTGAGGCGGTTTATTATCTTTATTAAAATGGATAACATAAAAATAGACTCCATTTGGCGCTATTCCATCACCAAAGCCAGCTCCTTCAGAATTCCTTCCGTCCCAATCCGATTTGTTTTTATTCCCTTTGAATAAGACATTTCCGTATCGGTTATAAATTTCGAGGGTATAATCCGGATATAAAAAGTCAATTTTAAGAATTGTAAAAGTGTCGTTTATATTATCTCCGTTTGGCGAAAACCCATCGGGAACGAAAAATGTTTCATATTCAGAATCATCACAATGAGATAAAGAAACCTTTACCTCAATATGGTCTTGTGAAATACAATTTGTTGCTGTTGATACATCAAAACCATAATAAGTGGCATTATCTGTAAGCGGTGTAGCTGAAGATAGCAGATTACCGTTGCTGACAGCATCATACCAGACTACAGTTGAAGACACATTCGTATTATTAGACAAGTCTAAAATAGTAGGATTCTCCAAACCACAAAAATTTTGCCCGTCTGTATCTAAGATTGGTGCCGGTGAATCGCTTACTGTAACTGTAATCATGGTCGGATCTGAAGTACAGCCTGCCGCTGAAGTTTCTGTTACCCAATAATCCTCCGATTTTAAAACATAAGTGTTGGGTAAAGGTGTGGTAAGAGTTGCGGAATTGTACCATTTATACTGACTCCCGTTTGGGGATAAACTTGCAATTGTTGCTCCATCAACTTTACAAAAAGGCTGATCGCTTGCTGCAGGAGCTACCGGAACAGCATTAATTTCAAACATATCTAAAACTGTGTTTAAATTAACATCACAGGTTGTTTCATTATTTACCAGATTGGTAATCGATATCGTGGTAGAACCAGTGTTTTGAAGTAAAACAGACGGAATAGTAAAATTTGCTTTTCCATCAGTAACAGTTAAAGTAATAGTTTCTACTGCCGAATTACTGCCTGCTAATAAATATGAAATTGTAACATTTGTAAGCGTTCCCAAACCTGTAACTGAGGCTGAAAAAGGTTTATTAAAGCAATCGTCTAAAACTTCAACTTTTAAACTAGCTGTTTCAGGGATCTTGTTTATAGTTAAATTACCTTTCAAATTAGCAGTATTTGTACAAAAAGGGGTCGCAGCATTCGTAATATTGGTAATTGTAATGACTGAAGTACCACTATTTGAATTTAAGGTTGAAGGAATTGTAAAATCAGCGTTCCCTCCTGCAACATTGAGCATTGCGGTTTGAGCCGTTGCCGTATTTGCACCTGAAACATTGTATAAAATAGTATACGCTCCATCCTCTAGCCCTAATGCATTTGAAATTAATGCCTGCGTACTTTTATTCTGACAAGTTTGAACTGGTGACAATAATGCTCCGTTTAAAGCCGGTGTTTTATAAACATGCAAAACATCTGACAAATCGTTTATGATGTTCAGACAGCTTTCTTCACTTCCAAATTGATCTATTTTTGTAATGGCTACAGTAAAATTCCCAGGTTGCTGAAAATAATTCCTGCTTAAAGGGAAATTTAACACTCCATTATTAAATGTCGCTAATATTTTTTTTGAATCTCCATTTGGCCCCGAAACATTATAGGTAATATGAAATTGTCCATTTGGTATATTTTGATTTCCCTGAGTCAAAGTCGCCGAATAAGTTGCTGTTTGAATATCAGATTGGCAAATATCCTTTATTATCTTAAGTGTCGCTCCAGTAAAATCAAACTTCTTTTCAATTTTAAGTATGAAAGTTGCCATTTCTATCTTACAAACCGGACTTGTTGGTAAAACAGTATAAGTAAAATTATACGTTCCTATACCATAATTATTAAAGATGGCTTGTACATCAATATTATGATCTTTAGTAAAAGTAATTTGCCCTGTACCATTATCATCCTTCCATGTTCCTCCATTATCTTCATCATTTAGCCTGTCATTCAAATCAAGATTAGAATAAATGGAGAAATCTGCATCTTCGCACAATGTTAATTGAGAAGGGGTTCCGGGTTCTGGAGACCTGTAAACCGTTACAAATCCTGTAGAAGAAACAGCAGGACAGTTTCCAATAGCAGCAATAGAATACGTAAATTGAGAAGTTTTTCCAATTTCTAAAGCTCCAGCATCAATCACACTTGCTACAGGAATATTGTCCGTATCGTTAAACCACTTTCCACCTGATTGCGGTGTCAGATGAGTATTTCCATTAAATATCTGAAAAAGATTAAAAGTCTGATCGTCGCTGCAAGCCAGAGCTTTTTCTGCAAAACCTGCATAGCCGCCTATTATAACTTCAACCGTAGCCGAATTATCAGTACAGCCATTTACACCAGTCACTGTATAGGTATAATGATAAATGCCACTGAGTGGAATAACTTGTGCATTTAAAATCCCTGTAGTTTCATTTAAGCCCCCTGAGTTGTCATCATCAGACCATGTACCGCCTGTAGCAGGAGTTCCTCCTAATGCCATGAAAAGAGATATTGCCTGACTGGATGCATCAGGAATAGTACAAATTTCTAATGGAGCAGAAGAATCAAGACCCGCACATTGTGCAAAACTTTTATTTGGAAGCAAAAGGAAAATAATAAAATAAGAGCTAAAAGCAATTAGGGAAAAGTATTTTTTAACCATAAATATCATTAAATTTTTATTAAAAATACTTAAATAATCCAAATAAAGATTACAAAAGCTATTTATTATGTAGTTTTTTGTATAAAAAACATAAAGTAACTTCTTAATTATCAACAAAAAACAAAAAAATTAAGAAAAAAATTACAACTCATCTTCTAGCCGAAAACGAAATTTTAAAAGCACACTGTTACGCTCAACCTCTAAGTTAATCCAGAGATCTTCTTCCGACTTTAAAAGATTACTAATTTGTTGTAAGGAATATTTATAAGGTTTATTATTATTTATACTAATAATTACATCTCCTTTTTGCAGACCACTTTTTTCTGCTGCTGATTTTTTTCTGACGTTTACAATTTCATAAATGGGCTTTAAATGAAATTTGTATCTGAAATCATCTTTTCTTCTGTCATTATCATCAATTGAAGTATTTATTCTTACCGTTTCTAAGTGTACTGTTTCCTGTACCCATTGTAAACCATTATGCTGAATTGAAATACCACTTTTATTATAACTAAATGGTTGATTGAATTTATTATTTTTTTTCAGATACATTTTTTTATCAGCATAATCCATAACAATTGTAAATCGTTTCAAAACTTCGCCACCTACAGAACCAATTCTATCAATAACCATTTTTACATTTTTTATGGAACTCGCATCAGGAAAAGCTACAATGGGGTTTTTAAAATCAAAATCGGCAAGCGAAAATTTAGAAATTTTTGCCCTGTGCCCTTCAATATCCCCGCTAAATCCTTTTCCTAAAAAATCAGCAAAATTTTTCTCCGGCAATTTAATTTTGTCATTTTCAAAAACCCAAAATGAATCACTATTTCCAATATCAATAAGTAATTTTGCAGGAATACTTTCACTGTCAACTATGGCTGCTGCTATGACATAAGGTTTTGATCTTTCGATGGAAATAGGTATTTTTTTAAATTTTTTATCGAAATTATTTCTAACGATTTCATTATTTTGGTGTACAAAAACTTTTTTCTTCTGATAATTAATCTCTACAATGTTATTTTTAAAAAATTTATAGCCGATAATCCCGTTTACCGGAATTCCTATATGAGAAGACAAGTTAAATCCCTGATCTAAAATAATATAAACCAAATGATTTACAGATTTTAAACCGTGCGTTTCCAAAACATTATTTGTTGATTTTAAGCCTTCTATTTCCTCTTCACTTCCTAATCCCCGAAGTTTGATTTTTTGTACATTATTAAAACTTACTTCTTTTTTGTCTTCCATGCTGAATAAAATGGTTTCATCAACACCAGAATCCAGTAAAAAATTCAGTTCAATACCGTTAACCTTTATTGGAATAAAAACTAAGTTGTTAATTAGCTTAAAAGGTATTACCACTTTCTTTTTATTCTTTTCAATTAAAAAGTCATCCTGAGCATTTAGTATAAAAGATGCTAAAAGACCAAAAAACAACATGATATACTTTTTCATTGATAATATTTTATTATAAAATTAGTAAAAAAATTGATTATTGTTACATTTTCATAACTCCTTCTATTGTTTACGTTAAATTCGAAAAAAAAATGCAAATTTGCACTTCAATAATTAAACACATGCCAACAATTTCAAACAAAGGCAGAAACATGCCCGAATCACCGATACGCAAATTAGCTCCTTATGCAGATCTTGCAAAACAAAAAGGAAAAAAAGTGTATCATTTAAACATTGGTCAACCGGATATCAAGACACCCGAAGTGGCCATGGAGGCGGTAAAAAATATTGATTTAGATATTATAGAATACAGTCCGTCAGCCGGATATGAAAGTTATAGAAAGAAATTAGCAAAATTTTACCAACGTCAAAATGTAAATGTTAATTCAGAAGACATCATTGTAACTACTGGTGGTTCTGAAGCTTTATTGTTTGCATTAGCCACAATTACAGATCCGGGAGATGAAATCATTATCCCTGAGCCTTTTTATGCTAATTATCATGCATTTGCATCATCGACAAGTGCAACAGTTGTTCCTGTAATCTCTACAATCGAGAGCGGATTTGCCTTGCCAGGTATTGAAGATGTAGAAAAATTGATTACGCCAAGAACCAAAGCCATTTTAATTTGTAATCCCGGAAATCCAACCGGTTATTTATATTCTGAATTTGAAATCAAACAATTAGCACATTTAATCAAAAAACACGATTTATATTTAATTGCTGATGAAGTATATCGTGAATTTTTATATGATGGAGATGAGGAACATTTTTCTGTAATGAATTTAGATGATGTTCAGCAGAATGTAATTATGGTCGATTCAGTTTCAAAACGTTACAGTATGTGTGGCGCAAGAATTGGATGTCTGGTCACGAAAAACAAACAAGTTTTGTCAACCGTAATGAAATTTGCACAGGCTCGTTTAAGTCCGCCAACTATTGAGCAAATAGCTTGTGAGGCTGCTATTGACACTCCTCAGAGTTATTTTGACGAAGTAATTGGGGAATATAAAAGCCGTCGTGACACTCTGATTACTGAACTGAACAAAATTGAAGGTGTAATCGTAACTAAACCAAAAGGAGCCTTTTACTGCATTGCACAATTGCCAATAGAAAATTCTGAAGATTTTGCACAGTGGCTTCTGGAAAGCTATGATCTTAATGGCGAAACCGTAATGGTTGCTCCTGCAGCAGGATTCTATTCAACTCCAGGCATGGGATTGAATCAGGTAAGGATCGCGTATGTTCTAAACAAAAAAGATTTAATTACTGCTGTAAACATTTTAAAAGAAGCGCTTTTGGTTTATAATAAAAAATAGCCATTTCTAAAAATACAACCATCAAAAAGACAATAATTACTTCAATTATTGTCTTTTGATTTTTTAATGCCACTGTTGTTTATTTTTAATTTAAATTAATCTTAAAACTAATAAAAACGATAGAAAAGGTTTCCTTTTTATTAATTATCTTTACCGCCTTAAAAGAATATACCCATACTAATAGTAGTTTTTAATGATAAACAACGAAGATTTTTTAGACGAAATAGGAGACAATCATTTTAGCAGCAATGCGAAAAACCCTGTAAGACAGGATGCTTTTGACCTATCTGATGATGAAAAAATAGAAAAAATAAAAAAAGATGTCGAAAACATCCTGCAAACTTTAGGAATGGATTTGACTGATGACAGCATAAAAGGTACTCCAAACAGAGTAGCAAAAATGTTTGTGAAGGAGATTTTTGGCGGTTTAAACCCTTCAAAACAACCAAAAGCTTCAACGTTTGACAATAATTACAAATACGGTGAAATGTTAGTAGAAAAAAATATTACCGTATATTCTACCTGCGAACACCATCTATTGCCAATTATTGGCAGAGCTCACGTAGCTTATATTTCCAGCGGGAGAGTTATTGGTTTATCTAAAATGAACCGCATTGTGGAATACTATGCCAAAAGGCCTCAGGTTCAGGAACGTTTGACGATGCAAATTGTCCAGGAATTACAAAAAGCTTTAAGAACTGAAGATGTAGCCTGCGTTATTG
The DNA here is from genome assembly GCF_946478785.1 of uncultured Flavobacterium sp. Next base: position 185,219 of record NZ_CAMLDD010000009.1, on the reverse strand, counting down.
ACGCCAAGCATCTTTGTGTAAATTCAAGAGGAATTAAAGATATCGAAAGCAGTACGGTAACCTCTGAATTTGGCGGAAAATTTAAAAATCCTCAAACTAAAAGAGAGTTCTTGGATTATATTAAATTGGATACTCAGTTTTAAAAGTTTATTGTTTGTTGTTAATAGTTTTTTGTTGTTATGGCGAAAATAGAAAAATTTGAAGACTTAGAAATTTGGAGAATGGCAAGAACAATTTGCCAACAAATTGAATTTCTCATACAAAATACAAGTTTAAAGACAAACTACTCCTCAAAAGATCAAATTGACAGAAGCTCAGGCCCTATTATGGATAATATTGCTGAAGGTTTTGAACGAAATGGTAATAGAGAATTCATTCAATTTTTGAGTATTGCAAAAGGTTCAGCAGGAGAAGTAAAATCACAATCTTATAGAGCTTTTGATAAAAAGCTAATTTCTGAAGAACAGCATATAAAATTAAATGAAATAGTTGAATTAAAAAAAAACAAAATCGGAGCGATGATGAATTACTTAAACAATTGTGAAATTAAAGGGCTCAAATTCAAATAATATCTTGCTCACTCAGAACTAAAAACAACAAACCAAAAACAACAAACAGAAAAAAACAATATGCCATTATATACAACACAGTCTCTAAAAATATACAATTCGCTGTCAGGTGAAAAAGAAAATTTCAATCCAATTCATGAAGGAAATGTTGGAATGTATGTTTGCGGACCTACTGTTTACAGCAATGTTCACTTAGGAAATGTGAGAACTTTTATGTCTTTTGACGTTATTTTCAGGTATTTTTTGCATCTTGATTATAAGGTTCGTTATGTACGTAATATCACTGACGTTGGTCATATTGTAGACGATGTTGATGAAGGTGAAGATAAAATCGCCAAAAAAGCACGTTTAGAGCAGTTAGAACCTATGGAGGTTGTACAGCGTTATACTGTCGATTTTCATGAAATACTAAAAGCTTTCAACTTTTTACCGCCAAGTATTGAACCAACTGCTACCGGACACATCATTGAACAGATTGAAATCATCAAAAAAATCATTGATACTGGAATCGGTTATGAAGCAAACGGATCTGTTTATTTTGATGTCGTAAAATATAATGAGACTAATAATTACGGAGTTCTTAGTGGCCGAAATATCGAAGATATGTTAGCCAACACACGTGATCTTGATGGTCAGTCAGACAAAAGAAACCCACAGGATTTTGCACTTTGGAAAAAAGCAGAACCGGAACATATTATGAGATGGCCTTCGCCATGGAGTGATGGTTTTCCGGGTTGGCATTTGGAGTGTACTGCTATGAGTACCAAATATCTTGGAAATCATTTTGACATTCACGGAGGTGGAATGGATTTAAAATTCCCACATCACGAATGTGAAATTGCACAAAATGAAGCTTGTACAGGTCAGTCTCCTGTAAATTACTGGATGCATGCCAATATGCTGACTTTAAATGGCAAGAAAATGGCAAAATCTACCGGAAATAATATTTTGCCAGGCGAGATTTTAAGCGGAGACAACAATATCTTAAGTAAACCTTTCTCTGCATCTGTAACACGATTTTTTATGTTACAGGCACATTACAGAAGCGTTTTGGATTTTTCTGATGATGCGATTGTTGCTGCCGAAAAAGGATATAAAAGATTGATGGAAGCTGTTGATTCGCTGCCAGCTATTTCAACAAGTACATCAAGCTCTATAGATATTGCAGCATGGAAACAGTTGTGCTACGACGCTATGAACGACGATTTTAATACACCTATTGTAATTGCGCATTTATTTGAAGCCGTTCGTTACATCAATTTATTGAAAGAAGGAAAAAAAACTATTTCAGCCGAAGATCTAAAAATATTTACAACCGCTGTTAATGCTTTTGTTTTTGACGTTTTAGGCTTAAACGATGAGAAAGCCACAGACAGCAATACTGATAAATTAGAAGGCGTTGTAAATATGCTTATCGGAATGAGAAATCAGGCCAGAGCAGATAAAAATTTCGCCCTTTCTGATCAGATTCGAGATCAACTGATTGCCTTAGGCATTCAATTGAAAGACGGAAAAGAAGGCACTAGCTTTTCGATATAATCAATCCATATTCTAATAAATCATGAAAGTCATCACGCCATTTGTTTTATTAGTACGCTTTTATCAAAACGCCATTTCACCATTTACACCATCGTCATGCCGTTTCGAACCAACATGTTCCAGCTATATGATCGAAGCCTTACAAAAACATGGATTATTTTATGGCGGATACCTGGGATTAAAACGAATTTTGAGCTGTCATCCCTGGGGAAAAACCGGTTATGATCCTGTTCCTGAAAAGAAATGTTCACAAAAACATTAACTTTTAATAAAGATTTACTCTGTTTTAAATATTTATTTTTACAACACATCTAAAAACATAATACTACATGACACACGCTTTAAACATCGTTTGGAATCCTTCAGAAGGAATCGATTTAGGATTTTTTATGATTCGCTACTACAGTTTAATGTTCGTAATTGCCTTTTTATTAGGGTGGTTCCTAATGAAAAAGATTTTCGAGCGCGAAAACGAATCAATTGACAAGCTAGATTCTTTATTCGTCTGGACCGTTTTAGCAACTTTAATTGGAGCACGTTTAGGTCATGTATTATTTTACGACTGGGAGTATTTTAGAAACCATTTACTTGAAATCTTCCTTCCTTTTAGATTCGAACCAAAATTAGAGTTTACTGGCTTTCAGGGCTTAGCAAGCCATGGTGCTGCCATTGCAATTATTATTGCTATGTATTACTACAGTAAAAAGATCTTAAAACGTTCGTTGTTGTGGATTCTTGACCGTGTAGTTATTCCGGTTGCGAGTGGTGCTATATTTGTTCGTTTAGGAAACTTTATGAATTCTGAAATCATCGGAAACGAAACAACATCTGCATTTGGAATTCGTTTTTTACATGACCAGTTCAGCAAAAATGAAGCTGTTAATGCAACTAAAATTGGTAATCCAAAAGAAGCATATACAGCCATAGCAACTGATCCTAAATTTGCTGATCTGTTAGCTCAGGTACCTGCAAAACATCCAACACAACTATATGAGGCATTTTGCTACATTTTCGTATTCGCAATCTTATTTTTCCTGTATTGGAAAACAAATGCAAGACTTAAATCAGGTTATTTATTTGGATTGTTTTTAGTTCTTTTATTTGTGGTACGCTTTATAGTAGAATTCGTAAAAGAAAGCCAGGGAGGATTCGAAAACGAATTAGGATACTTCTCTACAGGTCAGTGGTTAAGTATTCCGTTTATAATAATTGGGCTTTTCTTTATTATTAGAGCACAGAGAAATCCTTTAGCAGCATCTTAAAAAATAAATTTAATAAAAAAATGTCCAATACTTTTTATAGTGTTGGACATTTTTTTTGCTATAAAACCAAGTCATATCTCCATAATCTAAACATATAAATCTCTTTATTTTCAGGAGCAGAAATTTATTTTCACAAGAACTTCAGTCTCGCTGTCCGTTATATCTTTTTCTGGATAAAAAACCAGAAAAAGGATACCACTGCCATCGAGGCTAAATTAGAAACCTCTTTTCCAAAAGTGATGATTTAATATCAAAAACTTATAAAAGAGTTTTTTTTAAAAATAAACAGCAACCTCAGATGTACATAAAAAAGGATAACTATCCGTGCAAAAAAAAAGGATTATTGTTCTTAATTTTTAAATAATAATTTCTTCCATAAATGAAGACAAAAAAAAGATCCAACTTTCATTGGATCTTTTTCTATAATTAATTTTTAAAATTATGCATTATGCGTATCCTCTATTTTATGTTTATCATCACTTGAAATAGTGTCAACCAATACTGGTGTAGCAATAAACAATGAAGAATATGTTCCAACAACAATACCAATCAACATAGCAAAGATAAATCCTCTAATTGATTCCCCACCAAAAATGAACATCGTTAACAATACAATAATCATTGTTAAAGAAGTATTTAAGGTTCTTGACAATGTTGTATTAACAGACGCATTTACAATATCTTCAAAACTTCCTTTACGGTTTCCAATGATAAACTCTCTAACCCTGTCAAAAACAATTACAGTATCATTCATAGAGTAGCCAATAACGGTAAGAATTGCAGCGATAAAATGCTGATCCATTTCCATGTGGAAAGGCATAAATTTATAACATAATGAGTAAATTCCTAATACAAAAATTACATCATGCGCTACAGCTAAAATAGCTCCTAATGAATACTGCCATTTACGGAAAGATATCATTAAGTATAAGAAAATAACTGCCAAAGCACCAAGTACAGCCCAATATGAATTTGTTTTAATGTCCTCAGAAATAGAAGCTCCAACTTTAGAAGCTTGTAAAACCCCAACTTTTTTACCGTCAAAAGTATTTGTAAATTTTTCATATGAAATATTAGTGAAATATTTTGACAATGCATTATACAATTTTTGATTCACTTCCTCGTCAACAGCTACTCCATCTTCCTTTATTTTGTATTTTGTCGTGATTTTCAACTGATCATCATCTCCTAAAATTTTAGCTTCAACCGGAGTTCCAAATGCCGTTGATAATTCATCAGAAACAACTGTAGGATCTACAGGCTTTTCAAATTTAACCTGGAAAGTTCTTCCTCCCACAAAATCAACCCCTTCATCTAATCCGTTAACGAAGAATATAGAAATTAAACTTACCACAACTACAATTGATGAGAAGATATAAGTGAATTTTTTGATTTTAATAAAGTCAAAGTTGAAGTTAGTAAACCAATTTTTAGTAATGCTTGTAGAGAATGTCAAATCTCCTTTTCCTGCAATATTTCTGTCAATAAAAATTCTGGCAATAAAAATTGATGTAAACAATGAAGTTACAATACCAATAAGTAATGTTAAGGCAAAACCTTTAATTGGTCCTGTTCCAAATATAAAAAGGATTGCTCCGGTTAAAACGTGAGTAACGTTTGCGTCAATAATAGAACGCATTGCACCGTGCCAACCGTAAGACGAAGCAACAGCTTCAGACAATGATTTACCATCACGTAATTCTTCTTTTGCCCTTTCAAATATAATAATATTCGCATCTACTGCAGTACCCAATGTAAGAACAATACCTGCAATACCCGGCAATGTTAATACAAAACCAAAACTTGCCATAATTCCGAAAAGGAAAAGCAAATTCAACAATAATGCAAGATTAGCATACCAACCTGCTTTACCATAATAGAATACCATCCATCCACAAACTAATAAAAATCCTAAGATAGATGAAATTGTTCCTGCATCAATTGCAGCCTGACCTAAAGATGGCCCTACAACAGTTGATTGAATAATATCTGCAGATGCGGGTAATTTACCTGCATTTAATACGTTTGCTAAATCTTTAGTTTCAGCCACATCAAAAGAACCTGTAATTTCAGATCTTCCTCCTGCAATTGGACCACTTGTTACTCCTGGTGCAGAATAAACTACGTTATCCAAAACAATGGCAATATAACTTTTTTGAGAAAAAGCTCTTCCTGTCAATTCTTCCCAGATTTTAGCTCCCTGGCTGTTCATTTGCATAGAAACAGCTGGTTTTCCTAATTGGTCAAAAGTATCTTTTGCATCAGTAACAACACCTCCGCTCATAGCAGGGGCATTATCTCTGTTTCCTTTTAAAGCATATAGTTCAACAGCCTCAATATCTTTTCCTTTGGCATCTTTTGTAGTAGTTGGTTTACTCCATACAAATTTTGCATTGTGCTGGTCTGCGCCTAATAAAACTCTGATTTCAGGTCTTTTAAAATACTCGTTAACAACTGCAGTATCTTTTGGTGCAAAATAACCTAAAACCGGTCCACCACCCTGACCAATCATTTTATCAAATAATGGATTATTTCCTTTTTTAGTGTCAAGTGAATCCTTAGCATCAGTCAATAAAGCATTCAATGAATCCTTAACCACAGCTTTAGTTTCTGTTTTTTTGATTTCAGTCTTTTTTAAAGCCTCGTTAGAAGCTACCAAAAAGTTTCCAATTTCTTCAATTTTATAAGTTTCCCAAAACTCTAATTGGGCTTTCCCTCCTAATAATTTTTTAATTCTATCAACATCTTTTGCTCCCGGAAGTTCTACTAAGATCCTTCCTGTTTCACCTAACTTTTGAACATTAGGCTGCGTAACTCCAAATTTATCGATACGCTCTCTAAGTACTTTAAAAGCACTTTCAACAGATTCATCAACTTTTCTCTTAATTACTTTTTGAGCTTCCGCATCAGACATTTGAAAATCGATACCTCCTTCTCCCTGTAAACTTCTGTTTGCAAAAATATCTGGTGAAGCTAATTTTACAGTTCCGTTTGAATTTGCTTCAAAAGCTTCAAAAAACTTATTTAGGTAAGTTTTATTTCCTTCTAAATTTGCACTTGCATCAGCTAATGATTTATTAAATACAGGGTTTTTAGAATTGTTGGCCAATCCTTTTAAAACATCCTTAATAGAAATTTGAAGAATTACGTTGATTCCCCCTTCTAAGTCAAGACCTTTATTTAATTGTTTGTTTTTTACTTCATTATAAGTAAAGTCAGTAAAACCAAGATTCAATACTTTTTCTTTACCAATAGAATCTAAATATTTTAATTCTTTATCAGGATTGTTTCCTGCAAAAGCTTTAGCCTCACTTTTGACGTTGTTAGCCACAAAAGTGAAAGAAAGTTGGTAAATACTTACCAATGCAAATAGAATTGCGAAAAATTTAATAAGTCCTTTATTCTGCATTATTACTAAAAATTAATTATGTTTTATTTGTTTATTTGTTTTAAAGTCCCATAAAATAAGCCCTGACATGATTTTTAAAAACTAAAAAACGAAATCACGAATTACCACATTTTTTTTAAACCGAGCAAATATATAATTCTCGAAAAGATTAACCAATTTATTTATTAATTAATCTCAAAAAAAAGACTGCAAAAGTGCAGCCTCTTTCTTTTTACTCAAAAATCTTTATACTAAAATCGATTTTAAGGCATCATTCATGCTTCTGACTGCATCTGCACTTTTAGCAAAAAGCTCCCTTTCCTTGTCATTTAACTGAATGTCTAAAATCTCTTCAACTCCGTTTTTACCAATTATGCATGGCACTCCAATACATATATCATTTTGCCCGTATTCTCCTTCCACAAAAACAGAACAGGCAATCATTTTCTTTTGGTCATTCAAAATACTGTCCACCAAAAAAGCAACCGAAGCACCTGGCGCATACCAGGCCGATGTTCCTAAAAGCCCTGTAAGCGTAGCTCCTCCAACCATAGTATTAGCTGCTACTTTTTGCAATACTTCTTCTGAAAGAAATTCTGTTACAGGTATACCATTATAAGAGGCCAAACGAGTTAACGGAATCATAGTGGTGTCACCATGACCTCCAATTACCATTGCGGAAATATCATTTGCAGGTTTATCTAAAGCTAAAGACAAATAGGTTCTAAAACGGGAACTATCAAGTGCACCACCCATTCCAATTATTCTATTTTTAGGCAATCCCGTTGATTTTAAAGCTAAATAAGTCATCGTATCCATAGGATTAGAAACCACAACTATGATGGTATCAGGGGAATGTTTTAATACATTCTCAGCAACTGTTTTTACAATCCCTGCATTAATACCAATTAATTCTTCACGGGTCATTCCCGGTTTTCTTGGAATTCCGGATGTAATAACAACTACATCACTTCCGGCAGTTTTAGAATAATCATTGGTTACGCCAGATACTTTGGTATTAAAACCTGTATTTGTAGCACATTGCATAATATCCAAAGCTTTCCCTTCCGCAAAACCTTCTTTAATATCCAACAATACAACTTCGCTTGCAATTCCTCTATAAGAAATAACATCCGCACAAGTGGCTCCAACATTTCCTGCTCCTACAATGGTAACTTTCATATTTTATACTTTATTGGTTATTAATTTAATTCGTCTATCTTATTATCAAAATTCGTTTAATCGTTTAGTAAATTTAAACAATTAAACGAATTTACAACTAAATTTTATTATGCATCAATGTTAGCATAAACTGCATTTTTTTCAATGAATTCTCTACGTGGAGGTACTTCATCACCCATTAACATTGAGAAAACCTGATCAGCTTCAGCTAAACTATCAATATTTACCTGACGCAAAGTTCTGAAATTCGGGTCCATTGTTGTTTCCCATAATTGTTCTGCGTTCATCTCTCCAAGACCTTTATAACGTTGAATAGCAGCACTACCCCCCATTCTTTCGTTGGCCTGATCACGCTGAACGTCATTCCAGGCATACTCTTTTTTATTCCCTTTTTTAACTAAATACAAAGGCGGTGCTGCAATGTAAACGTGGCCTTCTTCGATCAGCTCTTTCATGAAACGGAAGAAGAACGTTAATATCAAGGTAGAAATGTGGCTACCATCGACATCAGCATCACACATGATTATCACTTTATGGTAACGGAGTTTCGAAAGGTTCAATGCTTTACTGTCTTCTTCCGTTCCTACGGTAACTCCAAGCGCAGTAAAAATATTTCTAATCTCTTCGTTTTCGAATACTTTATGCTGCATTGCTTTTTCTACGTTCAAAATCTTACCACGTAATGGCAAAATCGCCTGAAATGCACGATCACGGCCTTGTTTTGCTGTCCCGCCAGCCGAATCACCCTCGACCAGGTAAACCTCACATCTTGCCGGATCCTGCTCAGAACAATCTGATAATTTTCCTGGCAATCCTCCGCCACCCATTACGGTTTTACGCTGTACCATTTCACGTGCTTTTTTAGCAGCGTGACGTGCCTGAGCAGCTAAAATTACTTTCTGAACAATGATTCTTGCATCATTTGGATTTTCTTCCAGATAATTCTCAATCATTTCACTTACGGCCTGGCTTACCGGCGAAACAACTTCTCGGTTTCCAAGTTTTGTTTTCGTCTGACCTTCAAACTGAGGTTCTGCAACTTTTACGGAAATAATAGCAGTTAATCCTTCACGAAAATCATCTCCGGAGATATCAAACTTTAATTTATCCAACATTCCTGATGCATCAGCATATTTCTTCAGGGATCTGGTTAAACCAGTTCTAAATCCCTGTAAATGTGTTCCTCCTTCGTGTGTGTTGATATTATTTACATAAGAAAAAATATTTTCAGTATAACTTGTATTATAAATTAAGGCAACCTCAACGGGGATTTCTCCTTTTTCATGATCCATAGAAATCACATGCGCAATAATAGGCTCACGATTTCCATCTAAGTAACGAATGTATTCTTTTAAGCCTTCATCAGAATGAAATACTTCACTTTTAAATTCCCCTTTTTCATCCACTTCTCTTTTATCTGTAAAAGTAATTGTGATTCCTTTGTTCAGGAAAGAAAGTTCACGCATACGAGCTGACAAAGTATCATAAGAGAACTCTGTAGTTTGAGTAAAGATAGTATTGTCTGGGTAAAAAGTCTGACGTGTACCTCTTTTATCTGTTTCTCCTATCTGTTTTACCGGATATAATGATTTTCCTCTTTCGTATTCCTGCTCATAAATTTTACCATCTCTGAAAACAGTAGATTTCATATGAACAGAAAGCGCATTTACAACTGAAACACCAACACCGTGCAAACCTCCTGAAACCTTATAAGAATCTTTATCGAATTTACCTCCGGCACCAATTTTAGTCATTACAACCTCCAGTGCAGAAACTCCTTCTTTTTTATGTAAATCAACCGGGATACCACGACCATTATCTTCAACTGTTACGGAACCGTCTTCGTTAATTGCAACACCAATAGTATCACAATGTCCTCCCATCGCCTCATCAATAGAGTTATCAACAACCTCATAAACCAAATGGTGCAGCCCTCGAACCCCTACATCCCCTATATACATCGATGGACGCATTCTTACGTGCTCCATTCCTTCTAATGCCTGAATACTATCTGCTGAATAATTGTTCTTCTTGATTTCTTCGCTCATATAATTTATTCTAAAAAATGTAATTATTGTCTAACACGCAAATATATAAAAACGCAATTTATATATACCCTAAAATACCATTTAAAGCATCTAAGTTATCAACACAATTATTAAAAATTGTAAAAAATAAATTCCAAATTCTAAAAATTAACCTCATAAAAAACAAATTTCAATTTTAAAATTCCAAATTCCAGCTTTTAAAGATTCTAATCATTACTTAAATAAAAAAAATCCGAAACTACATTTATGGATGTAGTTTCGGATCTTATTATTTCACTCCAATATTGAAATTTTGGATTTATTCTTTTTTGAATTTTAAACTCTTATACCGCAATCCCTTGTTTCGAAATTTCAGTATCTGCTTTCAGATGTGCTGCATTTGCTCTTCCGCTTGGATCAGGATTATCCTGCCATTTTGGAATCCATTTTCTGACAGTCTGAGCAGCACTAACTTGTGGATAATATTTATGAAAAATGGATCGGTACAAATAAGCTTCTTTCGTAGTTGGCGAATTGTACGGGAACTCTACTGCAGCTCCTGCCAATTGCTCGTCTGAAACCTGAGAAGCACAATATTCAATTAATCCATCAACCCAGTTATAACCAACACCATCTGAAAATTGCTCTTTTTGTCTCCATAAAATTTCGGATGGCAAGTAAGGATTTTCCGGCGTATCAAAGGCTTTTCTTAAAATATATTTTTCAACAGCCTCATATGTTTTTGGCTGTTTTTCTTCTGTTTTAATTCGGATTGCGACATCTAGAAAATCCTTATCCAAAAACGGGACCCTTGCCTCTAAACTATGTGCCATTGTTGATTTATCTGCTCTTAATATGTCTGCAGTAAACAATTTCTGGACCCTTTCAATTGTTTCTTTTTGAAATTCCTCAGAAGACGGTGCGTTTCTAAAATACAAATGACCTCCAAAAACTTCATCAGCACCTTCACCAGAAAGAATAACTTTTATTCCTTTTTCTTTTACAGCCTTAGCCAACAAATACATTGGCACTCCAGAACGCACTGAAATAATATCATACGTTTCGATGTGATAAATTAATTTCTCTAAAATTTCAACACCTTCTTCAACCGTAAAATAAATTTCATGATGTTCTGTCCCTAAAAATTCTGCTGCTTTTCTTGCTGCAACATTATCAGGCGAATTGGCATCTAAACCAATAGAAAACGAACGCAATTTCTCTTTACTTCCTGCGAGTAATCGGGATGCAATTGCCGAAGTCAGTGATGAATCCAAACCTCCTGAAAGCAAAACCCCAACCGGCACATCACTCATTAAGCGCTTACGGGTGGCCTCAATTAGCGACTCTCTTATCAAATCTAAATCAAGCGGTTGATTTGCATTTTCATATTCTTCATACTCAGGTTCATAATATTTCACAAAACCTGTTTTTGCTGTGTAATAATGTCCGGGAGGAAAAGTCGAGAAAGACTTGCACTGATCAGCAATTGATTTCATTTCTGAAGAGAAATAAATTCTTCCCCTTTCGTCTAATCCATAATACAAAGGCTTTACTCCTATTGGATCTCTCCCTGCAATATAATCATCTCCATCGACAACTATAAAGGCAAAATCCCCATCCAGTAAATTACAAAAATCATAACCAAATTCTTCATATAGATGCACTATTACTTCCGAATCAGATTTTGTTTTAAATGTATGATGTTTTAAAATTCCTTCTCTTAATTCCTGATGATTATAAATTTCTCCATTATGAACCATCCATGCATTTTTAGAACCCTGAATTGGCTGCTTGCCTAAATGTAAATCTATAATAGACATACGTTCACTGGCTAAAATGCTGCCATTTTCCATAATATGCAAATCACTATCATCTGCACCCCGATGCGACATTCTTTTAGAAAGTTCTTTTACGAGTTGCGGGTCTTTTCCTTTACCAATAACGGCTAATATCCCACCCATGCTATTCTGTTTTATTATATATTTTATTCCTTTTCACCTTCAATTACTAAATTTTTCTTCTTTCGGCGAAAGCCAAATATAAAAAATTCAAATAAACATTTAACTTACAAACTATTAAACTCACAAAATAAAATGATTTAAACAGTTTTATAAACCAAGAAAAACGCTCTCAAAGAGAACGTTTTTCTGTAAATATAAGCTCAAAATAAACTTTTTATGCTTTTTGGTATGCATCATCATGCACACTCGCAACCGCTCTTCCTGATGGGTCGTTCATGTTTTTGAAAGCTTCATCCCACTCCAAAGCAATTTTTGTACTACAAGCCACACTCGCTTCCTGAGGTACACATAATGCTGCTGCATCACTTGGAAAATGTTCTGCAAAAATAGAACGATAGTAATACTCTTCTTTTGAAGTTGGTGTTTGTAATGGGAATTTATATTTCGCATTTGCTAATTGTTCATCTGAAACCGCCTCAGCAACTACTTCTTTCAATGTATCAATCCAGCTGTATCCTACTCCATCAGAAAATTGTTCTTTTTGTCTCCATGCTACGCTTTCAGGCAACATATCTTCAAAAGCTTTACGAACTACCCATTTTTCCATTGGGTGTTCTTTGTTGATCATTTTATCCTGTGGGTTGATGCGCATCGCAACATCCATAAATTCTTTATCTAAGAATGGTACACGTCCTTCAATTCCCCACGCTGCTAAACTTTTGTTCGCACGTAAACAATCATACATGTGTAATTTACCTAATTTACGAACGTTTTCTTCGTGGAATTCTCTTGCGTTTGGTGCTTTGTGGAAGTATAAATATCCTCCAAACAACTCATCCGCGCCTTCACCGGAAAGAACCATTTTGATTCCCATTGATTTGATAACTCTCGCCATTAACCACATTGGAGTTGACGCTCTCACCGTTGTTACATCATAAGTTTCAAGGTTGTAAATTACATCACGAACCGCATCTAAGCCTTCCTGAATAGTGAATTTAATTTCGTGGTGAATAGTTCCGATGTGCTTTGCTACAACTTGCGCCGCTGCTAAATCAGGAGAACCTTCAAGTCCAACTGAAAAAGAGTGTAATTGTGGATACCAGGCATCTGTAGTATCATCTGACTCAATACGTTTTTGCGCATATTTTTTGGCTACAGCCGAAGTAATAGACGAATCCAAACCTCCGGAAAGTAATACTCCGTAAGGAACGTCACTCATTAATTGTCTGTGAACTGCTGCTTCTAAAGCTTCTTTAATAGCAGGAATACTTGTTTCGTTATCTTTTACTGCATCATATTCTGTCCAGTCTCTTTTGTACCATTGTACAAATTCACCGTCTTTGCTTGTCATATAATGTCCCGGAGGAAACAATTGGATTTTTGTACAATATCCTTCTAAAGCTTTCAATTCTGAAGCTACGTAAAAAGTTCCGTCCTGATCCCAACCGATGTATAATGGAATAATTCCCATGTGGTCACGAGCGATAAAGTACTCATCTTTTTCAACATCATAAATAGCAAATCCGAAGATTCCATTCATTTCGTCTACAAAGTGAGGTCCTTTTTCTTTGTACAACGCTAAGATCACTTCACAGTCACTTTCAGTTTGAAAGTTATATTTTCCTTCAAATTGTTTACGCAATTCTCTGTGGTTGTAGATTTCACCGTTTGCAGCCAAAACCAATTTTTTATCTTCAGTAAATAAAGGCTGTTTTCCTGAAGCAGGATCAACAATGGCCAAACGCTCATGAGAAAGAATTGCTTTTTCATTACTGTAAATACCGCTCCAGTCCGGTCCGCGGTGACGAATGATTTTAGACATTTCTAATACCTGAGGTCTTAATGTTTCGGCTTTTTGTTTTAGGTCAAAGGCACATACGATTCCACACATAATTCTATATTTTTATTTTTAAATTTTATTTTGATAGGGCAAAGATGGGGTATTGATTACAATTGAAAAACATAAATAGCAATATCAATTACAAATATTAATCAAAATAATCAATTTGCATGCTAAATGTAAAAATTTAATATAAAAAAAAGCCTTAAACTTGAAAATTTTAATTTTGAACACAAATAAACCGTAAAACAGAAAGCTTTAAAAAGATTTTTGAATTATACTTTACAATATTAAAAATGATAAAAACTCCTCAAAGAACGGATTAAAATCCGTCCCTACAATATGTTTCGAGCCTAAGGCTCTTTATGTGAAATTCCAGGGGAAGGGATTATTTTTAGCAACATTTAATCCGTTGAAACGTAAAACAAACAAGATCATAAATTCCATAGAACAGAAATTATAAACCTGCCAATCTTTGAGAGACTTCTACTCCGCTCAGTCTGACAAGATTGGGAATAATCTTTTTTTTAATCTTCTCAAATCTGCAAAATCTGCGTGAAACAACATTTACAAGACACTTTCAATAATATAATGCGTCTTATTAATCTCAAAAGTGAACCCAACTTTATTGCCCATTAAATGAGTTCCCAAAGGAGATTGCGGAGAAAGTGCAATTACGTTCACACCATCAATAGTTATTTTAGGAAGTGCCACACTCAAATATAAATATATACCATTTGCTTTTACCAGACTTCCTGAAATAATGTTTTCTGTTATTTTTGACGAATCAATTTTGTCTAAAACGGCTTTTTGGGTTATTGCTTCTTTTAATTTATTGGTAAGTTTTTCCTGTTCGATATGCATCATTGACAATGCAGTTTCGTGTTTATCGCCGGCAGAGCCTTTAGCATCGTTTTTAGAATCTTCGGTCAAAGCCAAAATCATATCCCTGAAGACATCAATGCGGTCATGAACCATTTGCAGATAATGAGAATGTATTTTTTGTTTGAAAGTCATTTTTTTAAAAGTACTGAGTTTCTAAGTTACAAAGATGCAAAGGTTTTTGGCTGCCGCAAAGCAAGTCGCATTTATTTATTGCATTTTAAATCATATTGATTTTCTTCTCTGTGAAAAAATTAACACGATGTTTTTTAATTTTAAATAAACAATCTATAATTTTAACAAATTAATTAATTTAATCAATTTCTATGAAAACATCTACATTTATTGCCTCAGTTGCATTTGGAATTACCATGCTTTTATCATCAAATGCCAATGCTCAAAAATTCCCTGATTTGGATAAAAGTCCTATGGATATGGCGTCTTACCCTAATGATTACAAAGACCCTGCTAAACTTGTTCGTATTATCTACAGCCGTCCCCAATTAAAGGGCAGAGAGCTAAGTTCATTAATCCCAGAAGGAAAAGTTTGGAGAACCGGAGCTAATGAAGCTGCTGAAATTACATTTTATAAAGACATGAAATTAGGCGATAAAAAAATTAAAGCAGGATCTTACACTTTATATCTTTTGCCTCAAAAAGATGCCTGTACTGTAATTCTTAGCAAAGATTTGAATGCATGGGGTTCTTATAGTTATAAAGAATCGAATGATGTTGCGAGATTGAGCGTTCCGGTTACTGAAGGAACTGATTCACTTGAAGCTTTTTCAATGGTTTTCACTAAAGCTGACAAAGGAGTTACTTTGAATATCGGATGGGATAAAGTTAGAGTTGCTGTTCCATTTACAGAATAAAAAAGTCTTAACTTCAAAAAAAAATAGCTTCCTGATTTGGAAGCTATTTTTTTATAATCACCATTAAAATCTTAGAAATCGAATTTATAATTTGCTCCTCCTAAAACCTGAAACCCTTGCACAGGATAATTCAGCCATTTTTCGTAAGCCTGATTTCCGATATTGTTTAGTTTCAAGAAGAAAGTTAAGCGCTCACTGAATTTATATCCCAAATGCGCATTGGCATCAAAATAACTCTTTAATGTAACTTCGGCTGGAGCTGTTGCAGAAAATAAATTAGCCTGCATATCTTTACGTTCCCCCACATAAAAAATGTTTAAGCCTGCGTACCATTTTCTGGTGATATTTACATCCAGATTAGAACTTAATTTTATTGTTGGCAAATTCCATGCTTCTGCAGGTGCGTCAGCCTTATAACTATTGAAGGTTCCGTTGATTCCAAAAGTTACTTTTTCAGAGAAATCAGCTTTTAATTCTGCATAAAAGCGAAGCGTCCTGATGTCTTCGTAAACAACTCCAAAAGAGTTTCCGTAAGCGTAATTTTCATTTGAAAAATCTTCTGTATAATCATTGCTTTTAAACAAGGCCTTGTTTTTCTCATTCAAATAAGAACCCGTCAAATTATAGCTTACATTGTTTGCTAATTTACCTTTCAAACCAGCAAAGGCATTATATTGAGTACTTGACGGTCTCATGTCTAAAGTTGGCGACAAAAACGGATTTTCAGTCACAAAATCAGCATATGAATTCTGATTTAAACTTCCGTTTACTCCCGTGTAAAAAATCATTAAATCCCCAACCAATTTATAGGAGGCGTTTACTTTTGGATAGATATAAAACCTATTTCCATTATTTTCAGAATCCAATGCATAATATAATCCTGCTCCTAATTCTAAGGTCCATTCGTTTTCAGTAACAACAAAACTTGGTTCGATTCCAAAATTGGTTAAACTATATTTTAGAGGATCTGTGTTCGTCTTAAAGTAGTTGTTTTCGAAACTTCCGCTCACGTGGTCAATAATCACATTTGTATTAATTGACTGATCCATTACATCAACTTTAAAAGTCGGTTTAAGGTAAAAACGATTTTCCGAAGAAGAAAAATTATCTGAAAAATGCGTGAACCTGGTTGCAATTTTACTAAAAACGCTTTCATTAAACTCCATGTTTCCTCCCAAAGAAATAGTATTATAAGAATGATTAGGGTTAATTTTATTTATCAAATCAAAACGCGCATCAGGAAGTAAAGCCGAACCAAAGTCTGCAGGTAAACCGTACCAATTATAAATTTGATTCTGATAACCTAACTCAATATTCCATGACATGTCATTATAGTTTGCTCCATATCCAATGTTTAATCCTGTATCATAAAACTCATCATTTAAAAGAACATCCTTAATTCCGCCCTGTGATGAATGGTGACGAAACATACCTGATACATAATCGTCATTCCCCAAATCCTGATTAACGAACAATTCTGCATTCAGCGTGCTGTAATTCCCAACCCCCAAAGTTGCATAATTATTAAACAGACGTTCAGGTCTTGTTTTGTCTACTCCTACCGCATTACCTTTTGAAGGTGTAAAAGTCGAAGCTACCGGAACTGACAAAATACTATACTTTATGGTTTCCTTGGCCTGATTTCCTGAGTCGTCAAGCGATGGGGTTTCTTTCACTTTATAAGCATCTGATATAGTTGGCGAATAAGGTTTTACCACATTTACAGTTTCAGTACCAATGGTTTCTTGTGAAAACGAAAGCTGAAAAACAAACAGCAAAATCAAAATGATAGTTTTATTCTGGAAATTAATTTTCATATTTTATTTTTTTGAGAACAAAGAGAAAAGAATATAGAGAATAGACTTTATACTAAATCTATCTACTCGTCCAACAATCTTTTTTCTTTATTCTATTCTCTATATTCTTATTATAAATCTTTATTCTATTCTCTAAAATTAAATCTCCCACTCACCTTTGGCAATAAACTGGGCATTTCCTCCTATTTTAATATCAAATTCGTTTTCGGTTAATTTTCCTTTAAAATGAATTTGCGAAGGACGGTTTATATAATCTCCCTGATAATTGATTAATTCTAATTCAGGTTTATGATTTTTTAAAAGATACGCCTGTAAACATGTACTCGCGCTTCCTGTAGCTGCATCTTCAACTAACTGATTGTGTTCAATACACAACATTCTGCTATATAATTTTGAACCTTCTAAGTAATAAAAATACAGGCCTTGGTGAGCTGTTTTACAATGCTTTTTCAGCCATTCATCTGTTTTATCTTTGTCTAAGACCAAATTTTCCAATGCTCTTTTACTGCTTAACCCAACCATAACAAAGGCACTTCCGGTTGTTACTTCCTGAATTGGAAATTGATTTTCAAAATCACTATTTTTTAGATTACTGAACAATGTAAAGTCTTCTTTTGAAAAAACATCCCAGAATTTCGGCTGTGCAGCTTTTAACCAAATCAAATCCTCAGATTGATGAATAGCAATTGGTCCAATAGGAACATTTAATTTTATATTTTCAGGCGAATTATCAAATATTTTATTCATCAAAACCCATGAAGTTCCAATTATAGGATGACCCGCAAACTGCATTTCCTGAGAAGGTGTAAATATTTTAATTTCTGCTTTATTATTTTCTTTCTCCAGCTTGGTAACAAAAGTGCTCTCTGCAAAATTAATTTCGCGTGCAATCTTTTGCATTTCATCTGAACTCAAATTTCCGGCATCTAAAAAAACGGCTAGTTGATTCCCGGCATATTTTTTATCTGTAAAAACATCAACTATATAAAAAGGTAAACTCATTTTTTTCTTTTTTAGAATCAAGAATAAAGAACATAGAAAATAGACTTCGAATTTTTCTCTCCAATCTATTTTCTATTTTCTTTGCTCTATACTTAATTTTCTTATTTAGTAATTGACGAGTTCGTCTTAGATTCTTCTAATTTGATTGCACTTAATTCTCTTTTCGCTTCTTCAACGACATCAGGATAATCTGTAAAATTATTTATTACGTTATCTAAAATATAAGTTGCCTGATAGCTGTCTTTTAATCCATAGAAGTTTTTAGCCATCAAAACCAAACTTTTGGCTCCGTAATATTTGTAACCGGAATAGTTTTTTGCCAGTTTTTGAACTGACACATTCGATGCATCAAATTTGCCTTCTTTAGTTTTAAAATAGGCATCATAATATAAGGCTTCAACGGCTAATTCACCCTTTGATGTTGCTGCCAGTTTAGCGTAAGCTGCCTTAGCTTTTTCTTCGTCACCGGTTTGCATTGCGGCACGTGCTACAATAATTTGTGCATCTGATTTGACATTCGAATCCGCTTTTGCACTCTGAAGAATTTTATCGGCATAAAGAACTGAATTGTTATAATCCTTTTTGTCATAATAACATTTCATCAAGTTTGCCTGGGCAAAACTTTTGTTTTGAGGATAATCTGCTTCGTTTTCCAAACGTTGAAGAACTGGGATTGACTTATCACAATCTTTGGTTTTTAAGTAAATTTGTGACAATCTTGTTAATGACTGTTCTGTAAATTCGCTTCTTGGCTGATCAATCACATATTGGTAATTTGCTATTGATTTAGTTTCTGAACCCTCTGCATAAAGTAATTGTGCCAAATAAAAGTTAGCCTGCAACGAGTGCATTCCAGAAGGAAATTTGCTTACATATCCTGTAAAGCCAACAATTGCCTGCTTGCTGTTATTTTGGCTGTATTGCCTAAAAGCACCTTCATAAGTATCATTATCCAAATCAACATCTGTAACCGAAACAAAATCAAGGGTACGTACCCACGCTGCATATTCATCAACTTTTCCTGAATCTACATAAATTAATCTCGCTGTAGAAACGGCTTCTAAAGCTTCTGGTGTTCTTGGAAATTCTGCTGTTACTTTTTTGAATTTCACTAAAGCAAGTTCGCTTCGATCTGAATTGTAATAAATTAAGCCTTGTCTTAAAATTGATTTTGAAGTAAATGATCCATTTTTATATTCAGAAATCAACTGATCATATGTTTTAATCGCCAGGTCGTTCTTTTTGTCTGCAACATAGGTATTTGCCAATTCGAACAATACATCATCACGATATTCTGATTTTTTGTACATCAGAAGGAAATTTTTCAACTCATCGATTTTTTTATCGTTTCTCGACATAAATCCATAAGAAAGCGCTTTTTGAAACTGTGCATAATCAGCATCCACACCTTTAGCATCCATTACTTTGGAGTAAGCTTCCATCGCCTGGCTGTATTTTGAAGTTACAAATCGGCAATCCGCCAAACGTAAATAGGAATCGTTTAAACGAACTTTATCACCTTTTGAATTATCAATTTGAGCCTGAAATGAATTGGCAGCCTGATCATATTCTTTTAGTTTAAAATAAGTGTAGCCAATATTATAATTGATGTTTTTATATTCCTCAGTTGTTTTTGCCCCGGCTAAACCTGCAAACTGCTTATAGCTTAACAATGCATTTTGAAAATCATCTGTTACATATTCAGATTCTGCTTTCCAAAAGGTTGCACGGGCAGTAAAGTCAGGATCTTTTTGTTCCTTAGCAGCACTACTAAACATTTTTAGTGCTTCCCGATAATTAGATTCATTGTATAATTCTACACCTCTGTAAAAAAGCACTTTTTGATAGGCCAATTTATTTTCCGGCGTTCTGTTTTTCTCTAATAAAACCAAGGCTTCTTTATAGTTTTTAGAAGAGATATAAGAGTCAACCAATAGTTTTTCTATTTCTGACCTGCTTGCATTATTTGGATATTTCTTTAAGAAATCAAGTAAAACTCCGGGAATGGTCTGATATGCGTTTCCTATTTCATAACTCAACTTGGCATAATTTAAAGCGGCATCTTCCTGAATTTGAGCATTAAAAACCATTTCAGAAGCATTTTTAAAAGCGTTTAAAGCTTCTTGTTTTCTTCCTGTATTCAGATACGCCAAACCTAAATGGTAATAGGCATTTTGTGCCACAAAATCTTTTCCTTCAATAATTTTATTGAATTGAGAAATGGCTTTTTCATATTCTTTTTGCTGATAATAAGCATAACCTAATTGGTAGAAATCGGTATTATTCCACTTTCCTTTTTTACCTGAATATTGCTCCAGAAAAGGAATCGCTTTGCCGTATTGTTTTAGGTTGAAATAGCTTTCTCCGATGATTTTGTTCAATTCTGATTTTTCAAGCGCATTTGATTTGCTCATGGCTGCCTGCCCCAAATCGATTGCTTTTTGAAAATTACCTAATTTAAAATTCATATCAGCCTGGAAATAGGAAAGCTTCTCTTTGTATTTTTCTTCGCCGGAAACATCGTCAAAATATTTGGTAGCTTCTTTATAGTCATCGCCTTCATAGGCCATAAACCCCAAATAATATTTGGCTTGAGAACCAAACTCCGGAGAATTCACGACTTTGTTAAAATAAGCTGTCGCCTCTTTTTTCTTTTTGGCATTAAAATAACTGTATCCTTTTTGGAAATTGAACTTATCCAAATCTGATCTGCTCATATAACTTTCGTCGACCCTGTCAAACCATTGCAATGCTTTTGGATAATTTCCCTGCTCGAAGAAAAAGTGTGCCACCTCAATATATGCCTGATTTTGCTTGGTACTTGTTGGATATTCTTCAACGAATTTTTCCATCAGTTCATCTGCATTTGCCTGATTGGTCCTAATGGCACAATTGGCAATATAATAGGCACAATCAGATTTAACTTCTTCTGTAACAGCCTGGTCTTTCACATATTCAAAGATATGTTTTGCCGAGGCGTATTGTTTGTCATTATATAAAGCCAGTGCTTTGTCAAAATCCTTTAAGTCGTAGGTATAGATAGCTGATTTTTGTGCCGAAACCATAGCCGAAAAAAGAACGAATGGTATTAAAAAGAACCAGAAAAGTTTACGCATTTTTAATTGTATTTAGTATTCAAATGTATCATTTTATACCGTTTATAACGAAACGTTTATTGTATTTATTATAAACAAATATTTTAACTGTTATAATTTCACAGCTTGTAAAACCTCAAAATATTGGTTCTCAAACTTATTAAATATAAGAAATTAAATCGCTAAATATATTGTCTGCTACTATTAATTTTTAATTTCTTACAAAACGAAACATGATGGTTTACGAAGACTGCATTAAGGATGGAAGCGGCATCCTTTTGCCGGCTTCTTTAGCCGGCAAAAGATACAGCGGACAGCCTGCCCCGCTTTTTTTGCGGGTAATGCCCAAAACAATAACCAAATTTTCCAAATAGAATTTCTAAGAAATCATTAAATTTTATTTTGAATCCAAGCGTTAACTTATTACTTTTACATTCAAATCAATTTTATTATGTCAGAAACCGTACTATCTCTTAAGGATGTCACTATATATCAGGAAGGAAGAAAAATTTTATCCCATATTAATTTAGAAGTTCAGCATGGTGAATTTATCTATATTATTGGAAAAACAGGATCCGGGAAAAGTAGTTTCATGAAAACGCTGTATGGTGACCTGCCTTTTTCTGAAGGTGAAGGACATATTGTCGAATTTGATTTGGCTGCTTTGAAAGAAAATCAGATTCCATATCTAAGACGTAAAATCGGAATTGTATTTCAGGATTTCAAATTGCTACCGGACAGGACTGTAAAAGACAACATGTTATTTGTTCTTAAAGCAACCGGCTGGGTAGAAAAAGAAGCCATGCAAAACAAAATCGATGAAGTTCTGGACAAAGTAGGCATGAAGGAATACATGAACAAAATGCCACATCAGCTTTCAGGCGGTGAACAGCAGCGTGTTGCCATTGCAAGGGCATTATTGAACGATCCTGAATTTATCCTAGCCGATGAGCCAACGGGAAACCTTGACCCGCAGACAAGCTCTGAAGTTTTGGAAGTATTGAAAAAAATCAATGCCAACGGAAAAACCATAATCATGGCGACTCACGATTATGCTTTATTGATGAAATTTCCATCTAAGACATTGAAGTGCGAGGATGAGAGAATTTTTGAGGTGGTACAAAGATCTGTTTAAAATACACTATTCTTTTTCGAAAACCAAAATATCCTGAAAGTCAAACAAATCATTATTTGCTCTGTTTGCCCAGGTTCCATATATCTTGTTTTTTAATTTTAAACGACTGACGTCAATCATTTCATTTATATAAGTTTCATTAAAAGCAATATTGGCAGAAGGCACTTTTTCATTCATCAATCTGAAATTTTCTCTTTCATAAGCAAAACTATAGGTTCCGTTATTTTTTGAAATCCTCTCCTCAATTTTATTATCATATAAGAAAAAAGTAGCGAGGCATTTTCCGCCCGGCTTTAAAACTCTTTGAATTTCATTAAAATAATTCTGAACTTCTAAAGGCTGCATATGTGTAAAAACTGAAAACAAAAAAATGGTGTCAAAAGAATTGCTTTCATAGGGAAAAACAAATTCCTCCGCTTTTTGATCTGTGAAATGATACAAATCATTATTTAAAGGAATATATTGAAAATTAAAATTAGGAAAGTCTTTTGAAATATGCTTTTTACACCATACTATTCCTTTTTCAACGACATCAAATCCTTCATATTTGCCTTGTTCAGACAAATATTGAGTCAAGGCAACAGCCGCTCTTCCTATTCCACAGCCAATATCTAAAACAGCATTGTCTTCATTTAATCCTGCATACTTTTTTAAGATTTCAAGATGGTGTTTCCCTTGTGCTACGAAATCGCCAGACCCTATAAAAATATCTCCTTTATTAGGGACATATTTATTTTTTCTTCCTTTAATATTATCAAGAATGTCAACCGGATAATAATATAATTTTCTAACTAAAAATCTTGATTTTGGTGAAAGGGAATAATAAACAGACCTTAAATTCATTTTAATTTATTTTTTTCAGAAATTTGAAATCAAATTTGATTATGTTTAGGAACTATTTAATAAAAAATATTCCCTTTACAAATATATCTAAAAAAGAACAATTAATGCTTTCTATACTTATTCCTACTTATAATTATAATGTTTTTCCGCTTGTTGTGGAACTTAAGGAGCAGGCTGATTGTTTAGGAATTGATTATGAAATTTTGGTTCAGGATGATTGTTCTAATGAATTTTTAATAGAAAACAATAAAATAAATACTTTAAAATATTGTTTTTTTTCTTCTAATGAAAGAAATTTAGGAAGAGGGCAAAATAGAAATTATTTAGCATCGAAAGCCAGATATTCCTCTTTACTATTTTTAGATTGCGATATGTTCCCTACCCAAAATAATTTTGTAAAAACGTACATCCTAAGTGTAAAAAAAACAGAACATATCGTAGTATTTGGAGGTATAAAATACAAGAAAGAAAAACCGGAAAAAGAAAAACTTCTTCGTTGGATTTATGGAAATAAAAGAGAGTCCCTTTCTTTAAAAGTAAGAAAAGAAAAAACAAATAGTCATGCATTGACCTCTAATTTATTAATTCAAAAAGAACTTTTTATTAAGAATCCGTTTGATGATTCTATAACCAAATATGGTTATGAGGATTTATGTTTTCTCACTGCTTTAGAAAAAAAAAACATTCATGTCTGCCATGTAGAAAACCCTACTTTTCATTTGGATTTAGAAACTTCGCTTCTTTTCATTGAAAAAACTAAAATAGCTTTAGAAAATTTAGTATTTATTATTGATTCCGAAATTATTAATCCTGATGACAGCAAAATTGCCTCTACTTTTAATTTATTACGGAAATTCATGCTTGTAAAATTTACTTCTTCTATTTTTAAAAAATTGGAATCCAGTATTAAATCTAATTTACTTTCTGAAAATCCTTCATTAATTCTATTCGACATCTATAAATTGGGTTATTATTGTACTTTAAAAAAATAATCTATCATGGCATTTTTCTCTATTGTTATTCCGCTATACAACAAAGTCGCTTATATTGAAAGTGCTTTAAAAAGCGTTCTCAATCAAACCTTTAAAGATTATGAAATTATTATAATAAACGATGGTTCTACAGACAATAGCGAGATTAAGGTACTAGAAATTAACGACAGCCGTATACAGCTTTTAAACCAAAAAAATCAAGGTGCATCAGTAGCGAGAAATCTTGGAATTGAAAAAGCTAATTCTGATTATATTGCTTTTTTGGACGCAGATGATTATTGGTTTCCTAATCATCTTGAAACACTAGAGAAATTGATTAAAGATTGCCCTCAGGCAGGGCTTTATGCTTCGAGATACATCTCTAAGGTTTCAGAAAAAAAGTTTATTACAAACTCATTTTTGAGTATTCGTGAAAATTTTTCCGGAATTATACCCGATTTTTTTTATTCCAGCCTGGTAAGCCGGATTGCGTTAACCTCAGCTGTCATTGTACCAAAAGCAGTTTTTGACAAAACAGGCTTTTTCAATACTTCTATCACAAGTGGTCAGGATCTGGATTTATGGGTCAGGATTGCCATTCTTTTTCCTGTTGCCATCACCGGAAATATTACAGTTGAATATAATGCTATGGACAATAGCAGTCTTTCTAAGAAAAATATACGGGATAAAAAACTGATTGATTTTTCTGTATTTGAAAAAGAAGAAGTGAATCATCCAACATTAAAAGCCTTCTTAGATGTTAACCGTATGGATTATGCGTTAAAATTTAAAATTAGCGGTAACAGGACGGCAGCAGATCAATATTATAATGCCATTTCCAAAAAAAACATCACACTTAAAAACTGGATGATTTTCCATTTACCAAGATGGATACAAATTCCGCTGTTAAAAATTAAAAAAAGATTGTACAGAAAAGGAATCACGTTTAGTGTGTATCGCTAGCTTTTTTTAAAGCTTTAAATTCCTCAAAATCCCTGATATAATCGTCTTCAATATAAACTTCTGAAGCCACCACCAGACAAACTGAACCTGAAGAAAAGTTTTGGAGTTCCCTCCAAATGCCCGAATTAATCAGCAAACCTTCGTAAGGTTTATTTAAAGTAATTATCTGTTGTTCTTTACCATCATTCAAAACCACATCAAAACTGCCGCTTAAAGCCACTAAAAACTGCTGAAGATCTTTATGTGCATGGCCTCCACGTTCAGCTCCGCTTGGCACATCGTATAAATAATAAACCCTTTTAATATCAAAAGGAACCGTATCATTTTCTATTACAGAAAGATTTCCGCGACGTTCTTCGATTTTAGGGATTGATATAATTTGGATATTCATTTTACGAATATATATTAATTCCCATTAAATCCAGCCACTGTTTCCCTATTTTTTCAATTGAAAACCGCTCTACACTTTTTAAGGAATTAGTTTTACAATGACGATACAAAATTGTGTCTTCAATTAACAAATTCATTGCCTCAGTAAGTTTTTCAAAATTTTGATTTTGCACCAGCAAACCATTTTCTTTGTGGATAATAATTTCATTTGGCCCTGAAACACAATCAAATGAAACTACTGGCGTCTGACATCCCAGCGACTCTATTAAGGTCATTCCAAAACCTTCATATTTGCTACACAAAACTAAAAATAATGCATTCTTAAAATATTTATAAGGATTACTCTGAAATCCTTCAAAATAAACCTTGTCCTGCATACCATTTCTAATAGTTGTGATTTTATAAAAATCTTTAAGTATTCCGTCACCTAATATAACAAGTGAAATATTTCTATTAGGCAAAATTGAGTTAGAATAGGCAATTATCAGTTCGTCAAATTGCTTGACATTATTAACGTCGAATCTCCCCGCTGCTATAATATAAGATTCTTTTAATGGAATACTTTCGTTAGCCAAAATTTTAATTTTATCCAGATCGACAGGGTTATAAATTAAAATACTGTTTTGAAGCTGAAATTTTTTATCTACCAAGTCCTGAATACCTTTTGAAACACAAACGACACTATATTTCCTGTTACAAATTTGTCTTGTCAGGAATCTTGAATTTGGCAAATAGGTCTGTAAATGTGAATTATGAACTGTATAAATTGTTTTTGGATTAAATATAAATTTTGACAAAATATACTCTTGTAAAGGTTTTACACGATATCTGAAATCTATAATAAAATCAAATTGATTCTTTTTTATGTATGCATTAAAAAACAAAAGCAATTTTAGTTTACCAAAAACGGTTTTATGCTCTGACTTCATCCTTCCAATGTTTATCAAAGTTCCGGAATAAGGATAGTGGATATCATCAACAAAAATAATATTATGAACATCTATATCAGCTTTATCAAAAAAAAGAGATAAAGATGACATTACTTTTTCCAGTCCTCCAATATTTAATCGATAGCCTATTAAAGCAATTTTATATTTTTTGGCTTGCATATTATTTTTGAATACCTAAATTTACAACGAAAATACAATAATTAATTACTTGTAAACCTGTCCTCTGCAAATCCAATCCTGTAAAACTCACAAATCTTTTTTAAGCACATGAAAATTTTACTCGTTGGAGAATATAGCCGTTTACATAATTCTTTAAAAGAAGGATTGTTAAAACATGGTCATAGTGTTAAAATTGTTTCTTATTCTAATGGCTTCAGAAATTTCCCTGTAGATTATTCTATTGATTATAGACTGTGCAGATTAAAAGTAATTAATTATATCAGACAGGTTATTTTTAAATTATCAAAACTTGATATAGCAAATCTGGAACATGGGTTACGATTTCTATTTTTAATGAATAATTTTAAAAATTATGATGTTGTTCAGTTTATTAATGAACGCCCCATAAAAACTACAAAAAAATTTGAGCTTTATCTTATAAAAAAAATCTTCCTTAATAATAAAAAGGTTTTTATATTATCTTGTGGAGTAGATTATCTAACGCTACAATATGATTTATCCAATAAAGATAAAAAATCTTTAATTCAGCCTTATTTGCAAAATCCTAACCTGCACAAATATTATGAATACATCCCGGAATACTTAACTGCAAATTATAAAAAGATACATGATTTTGTTTTAAAAAATTGTAAAGGAATAATCGTTACCGATTTAGATTACATAGAAGCAAATAAATCGCATGCTAAATTTAAAAAACTGATTCCATACCCAATAAATTGTGAAAAATTAGTTTTTCAGGAGCCGATTTCCCAAGATAAAACAATTATTTTTTTAGGTATAAACCGATATTCTTATTACCAAAAAGGAATTATTTTTTTTGAAGATGCTTTAGCAAAAATAGAACTTAAGTATCAGGATAAAGTTGAAATAATCAGATCTGAAGACGTTCCTTATGCAGAATATATAAATTCATACAACAAATCACACATCCTTTTAGACCAGGTTTTTACTTACGACCAGGGTTATAATGCCCTGGAGGCCATGGCAAAAGGAAAAGTAGTTTTTACCGGAGCTGAAACTAAGTTTACAGAATACTATCGTTTAACTGAAAATGTTTGCATAAACGCTGTTCCGGATGTAAATTATCTGGTTAATCAATTATCTTTTTTAATTGAAAATCCCGATGAGATAGCAGCCATTGGAAAAAGAGCCCGGGCATTTGTTGAAAGAGAGCATAATTATATAATGATTGCTCAACAATATTTGGAAACCTGGGAAAACGACTAGTTTTAATGTATAATAAAAATCAAATATAAATGCAAAAAAGAAATTAGAGCAGGAATTAATCCCTGCTCTAATTTCTTTTTTTTTTAGCTGATAAGTCTAAAATTAAAATCTTCAGATAAATTTATTCTTTTACAAACCTGACAGTATCACTATAACCATTTCCTATAAGTTTTATAATATATACTCCTGAAGGGATATTTGGCAAACTAACATCAACAGTAGAGTTCTTAGCAACTGAATGATAGATTTGTTTACCCATAATATCATAAATACCTATCGAAATTTCTTTTTTGTTATCAAATCCAAAATCAATTGTGAACATTCCGTCATTAGGATTAGGATAGAGCTTTAAGCGATTTTCAGGATGCTCAGATATTATAACTTCTTCATTTGAAGATATTCTCTTCTGTGTAAAAGTGTTTGTGCAGCCTGCTATATAAGCTTTAAAAGCGGAACCCGATTTAGCATTGAACCCTGTAGTTAAAGTTACTGAAGTTCCTGCATGATAAATCGCACTTGTACCATTATTGATAATATTTGATGCAATAATGGTATTTGATGCCTGCTTTTTATCCATTCCCGATGTTACATTCGAAATTACAAGAAGATTATCAACACATGGAAGTATTAAGGAAGGAACGAGTTCAGGAAGTCCTGAAATTGAATTCCCATTCAGGGAAATTGAATTTAATGAAACTGAAGCACCTGAATATGAATTTTGATTTTCTATTTGGTGTAAATGTAAATTTCTGTTTGAATTTGAATGAGTAGAAGATATAAGTAAATTATTATACTTATCCCTTTGCAAATAACTAAATTTTGAGGTTGCTGTTGTACTTCCAAATTCATTTAATATTCTTATAGAATTTGAGCTGTTAGTCAAATCCTTTACACAAATTTCTCCATCAACAGCATTAGTGATATATGAGGGTCCGGGAAAAGGAAACTTATTTCTAACAAAGTACAAATTGTTAGACTGAGCCGATATCTCAAAATTATTGACAACTATACCTGGACTAAAACTTTCATAACCTGAAAAAACACCGGTTGTTGAATTAAAATTAATTTTATAGAAAAAATTTCTGAAATTTAAAAAATTGCTATCAGGGTCATATTGATTATTTGCTTTGCTATATTCTAATCCAATCAAGAATGAATTATTAGGAGCCATTTTAAATTTAGCTTCTTCAAGACCACTGATGACTTGCGAATTTTCGGTTCCGGGACTATAAATTTGAGCATTTGTAAAAGTAGATTCAACTGGTGTTGTATTTAATCCTAATGAATCTATTTTATAACTTAATAGCTTGTTTTGGCTTTGTACTATGACCCAAAATGCAGTATCATTATTATTTTTTGTAGACGTTAAAGCACCGAAGCTAAAGGCATTTTCAACTGTTCCTGACGAACCTGACAAAGTTTTAGAATATTGATTTTCCACATTTCCCAAAAGACTGGAATTAAAGGGAAGAACTACACCATGTGGATTTAAACTGTTAAATTCGACTATTGAGTATAAATAGTAAGTTGGCAAACTATATAGACAAAGATATAAGGCTTGTTCACTTCTAAAAATATAAAACTGATTCGGATTCGCTAAATTTGGTACTATAATCGTATTTTGTACTCCTGAATACCCTATATTCGCTCCATTTGTCATGACATTGTGGTTTTTATTCCATACTGTTTTTCCATCAGTATAGAATAATAAGTTACCACTATCGTCACTAATGGATGCCTTACCATATTGATTTGCATTTCCTGAAACAGCAACTGTTGGCGGATTAGTTGTAAAATTAATATCAGTCGCGCCCAATTGCCAATGGTTATTGGGATTTTGCGCAATAATTGGCATCATTACAGAGAATAACAGTGTAATGATTAAATATATTTTTCTCATAATTTTATTTTAAACTTATAATTATTTTTTAGCGTTTATTTTTTGCTCTAAAGCCTCAATTCTTTTGTTTTGAGCAATGATATAAAGTGTAAGTTCTTCGATTTTTTCCTGTTGAATTTTTGCCATTTCTCCAAGCGGTAACCCTTTTTCGGTGATTTCTTTGGCTGAAGGTACATTGGGTAAATGACCATTTTGTGCGATGTAACTTTCAACCTCTTTTAAAGTTGGCAATTCATAAGCGGGGCTAAAAACATAATCAGCCCAAGTATTGTAGACTTTTACTTCTTCTGCCCTTACTTTTCCTTTTACCGAAAGTCTGTACGTATCTGCTCCGTCTGTGAAATTTGAGGTTCCAATGCCCAGATTTGTATCTACAAATACTGCCCCTTCAAATTTTGAAGCACCATTTTTCACCATAAGTCTATAAGGCACTGGCCATGCTTGTGTACCACCAATCGTAAAATAGGAATCTGGTTTATTTAAGGTTAAAATACCTGCTTCTTCATTTTCATACACTTCAAAAACAACTTTTTGTGCTCTATCACTAAGCTTAAAAGAACTATCTCCATTAGCTCTAGTAGTATGCCTTAATCTATTAGCATCATTACGATCCTCTATAGCCAGCATCGTTTGAGCCTTAGGATAAATATTAGAAGGTGGTACATCATAAAACGTTAATAATCTCTCACCACTTGTTGATGTTGAATTTTCTCTTAGAGTTCCAATATTTAATAATATACTTTTATCAAAACTATCACCACTATTTAAAAAAGTATAATTAGTATTAATCGCTGGAAATCCTTCAATTTCAAGTTTAGCTTTGGGATTATTTACCCCAATTCCTAAGTTGTTATTTGACGTTGGATTATTTGGTAAAATGCCTCCACCAGCTCCTGAACTGATTTGCGCATTTGCAGTTGTGTTCAAAAAGAGTATTCCAAAAAGTAGTATTGTAATTTTATTTTCATTGTCTGAATTTATTATTTTTATAGGGATAAGTTTTTATGGTCAAAATCATTTTTTAGAAGCCACTAAAGCTTTAACCTGAGTTTTTAGTTCTTCAATTTCTTTATTCTGTTGAATTAAATACAACGTAAGCTCTTCGATTTTTTCCTGCTGGATTTTTGCCATTTCTCCCAATTCAAGCCCTTTTTCAGTGATTTCTTTAGCTGAAGGTACATTAGGCAGATGCCTATTTTGAGCGATGTACTCCTCTACTTTTGCAAGTGGTTTTAAATCGTAGTTGTTTGCAAAAACATAATCAGCCCAAGTGTTGTACACTTTTACTTCTTCTGCCCTTACTTTTCCTTTTACTGAAAGTCTGTAAGTATCTGAACCGTCTGTGAAATTTGAGGTTCCGATGCCGATATTTGCATCGGTTAGGATATTTCCTTCTATTAATGCACTTCCATTTTGCACTACCAATTTATGAGGAAGACCAGGAACATAGTTAGAATAACCACCTATACACAATTTAGAATCTGGCTTACCCATTTGCTGATACATCTTTCCAGTTCCGTCTTCAGAAATTGCAAAATATTCCGTTTGATTTTTATCAAACAACCAAAATGTTCCCCTTCCATCTGTTTCGGCATTTACTTTAAATCTCGTGTGATTGCTCCTATCATCAATTTGTAAAGAAAAAACAGATTTCAAAGTGAGATTTGACTTCGGAAAATCATAAAAACAAAAAAGTCTACCATTGTCGTTAGGATCTCTTATTGAACCAAGATTTAAAGACCTAGTTTTTAAATGTGCATCAGCCCAATTAACATAAACGGATCCATCGGGTTGAGTTCTTGTAAATTCTCCCTCTATCCCCTTAATAGTGCCCACAACATCAAGTTGTGCAGTTGGAGTATTAGTCCCAATACCTATATTTGTATTCGTAATTGGTGTATTTGGAAGTACGCTTGCAGCACCTCCTGGACCTGTGCTAATTTGTGCATTTAAGGTTGTGTTTAAAAAGAGTATTCCAAAAAGTAGTATAGTAATTTTATTTTTCATTTTTTGAATTATTATTTTTATAGAGATACGTTTTAAGATCATTTTTTAGAAGCCAATAAAACTTTAACCTGGGCTTTTAATTCTTCCATTTCTTTATTCTGCTGAATTAAATACTGCTTTTGTTCTTCAAGTTCTTTATTCTGCTGAATCAAATAAAGTGTAAGTTCTTCAATTTTTTCCTGCTGAATTTTAGCCATTTCTCCAAGCGGCAACCCTTTTTCGGTGATTTCTTTCGCTGAAGGTACATTGGGTAAATGACCATTTTGAGCGATATAGTTCTCTACTTCTTTTAGACTCGGTAATTGATAAGCCGGATTAAAAACATAATCAGCCCAGGTATTGTATACTTTTACTTCTTCTGCCCTTACTTTTCCTTTTACTGAAAGTCTGTAGGTATCTGCTCCGTCTGTGAAATTTGAAGTTCCGATGCCAATATTTGCATCTGTTAGAATGTTTCCTTCTATTTTGGCACTGCCTCTAACTACAAATTTATGCTCCGGCAAATAATCACCCCAACCTCCTATAACTATTCTGGAGTTTGGTTTTGGTAAATCCATATAAATATTGTCATTACCATCCTCAAATACTCTAACCAACTCTTGTTGGCTTTTGTTTAGTATGGACATAAGTGTATATCCTCCTGTTTCCGCCGCAACTCTAAATCTAGCAGAATCAACTTTGTCCTCAATGCTGAACCAAAATAATGGTTTTATATTTATATTTGATTGAGGAAAATCATAAAACCTTAGCATTCTTACTTCATCTTGAACTGGATACCCTGGCAAAAGACTTCCTGCAGATAATACTAAACTCTGATTGTTCCTCTCGGTAGAATTTGTAAAAACAGATCCGTTTGGAGTACTTTTTGAAAATATACCTGCACTACCTTTCACATTTCCTATAACTTCAAGTTTTGCTGTAGGATCAGTAGTCCCAATACCAACATTAGTATTTGTTGTCGAACTATTTGGCAATACACTTGCAGCTCCTCCAGAACCAGTACTGATTTGTGCATTTACAATTGTTGTAAAAAAAGAACTCCAAAAAAATATTATTGTAATTTTATTTTTCATTGTATGAATTTATTGTTTATAATGTGAGTAGAAATAAATATTAAAAATCCAAGATTATTTTTTAGAAGACAATAAATCTTCAACCTGAGTTCTTAATTCCTGCATTTCTTGATTTTGTTTTTCAATTTGTTTATTCTGCTGAATCAAATAAAGTGTAAGTTCTTCAATTTTTTCCTGCTGAATTTTAGCCATTTCTCCAAGCGGCAACCCTTTTTCGGTGATTTCTTTCGCTGAAGGTACATTGGGTAAATGACCATTTTGAGCGATATAGTTCTCTACTTCTTTTAGACTCGGTAATTGATAAGCCGGATTAAAAACATAATCAGCCCAGGTGTTGTATACTTTTATTTCTTCTGCCCTTATTTATCCTTTTACGGAAAGTCTGTAAGTATCTGATCTGTCTGTAAAGTTTGAGGTTCCAATACATAAATGGGTATCTATGAACACATCGTGATCAAATTTTGCAGATCCCGTTTTAACCCAGAAGTTATGTGCAATTGGCCATACTGCAATACCTCCAATTGTTAAATATGTGCTCGGTTTTGGGAAATCAAAAAAGGCATATGTCCCATCCTCATACATATTAAGAACAGCTGTTTGCTTTCTGTCACTAAGTGTGAAATTACTTGCTCCATTTGTTGTGGATGAGTGTCGAAACCTGTTGGCATCATTCCTATCTTCTATTGCAAACATTGCGGTACCATTTGGACGAATATTTGAAGGAGGAACATCATAAAAAGTTAATAATCTGGCTCCGCTTGTGGATCTTATAGTTCCAATATTTAATAACGTACTTTTATTATAACTATCATTATAATCTAAAAAATTATAAGTCGTATTAATAGTTGGAAAGCCTTCAATTTCAAGTTTAGCTTTTGGACTATTTGTTCCTATCCCCACATTAGTATTAGTTGTTGTACTATTAGGTAATACACTTGCTGCCCCACCCGCGCCAGTACTTATTTGTGCATTTAGCGTTGTGCTTAAAAGGATGGCAAAAAGATACGTAATTGTTTTTCTCATTTGTTAATTTATTTATATTAATTTTCGCTCAATATTAATAAATAAAAACAAACTATTCTCAATAAAACAATATAATAAATAAGAAATGAGGTTTTTCTAAAAATAACACTGAAAGTTCTACAATCTACACTTATCAGAAATTAATGACTATTTTTTTATAATATCCTTATTAAATCAACCAGAAGGTTATGCAAAATACTGTTGCATATAATTTAAAAGTAATTTCTTAATCTCATTTAATTCTTCCATTTTTAATAACCAGCAGATAGTAATGTAAGTAGTTAATCCCAATACTGCTCCTAAGAACAATTGGAGGATTAAATTATTTATAAAATAAGACATGGCAATTACTGAAATTGCCATTCCTAATGCAGCTAAGACAAAAGGCAACATGTCTTTTAATTGTTTTATTGGACCGTAGCCATAAAATTTTCCAGGAAGATAGGCATTTATAACAAAAAAAATGGCGGCTGTACATACATTCCCGATTATCATTGCTTTTACTCCCAAAGGAATAGTAATTACCATAGCAATAATTGTTAAAGGCAGTTTTGACAAATCTACTTTTAAGAATAAATCAGAACGTCCTATTGCATTTAATACATTCAGATTGACGGCACTCATTGGAAGAAAAACACGTGAAAAAACTATCCATTGCAAAAGGGGAATTAATGAATTCCATTTTTCTGTTAATAACAATAAAACAATTGGTTTTGCTAATACAGCAATAAGTGTCATAATGGGAATAACTAAAAAAGCAGACATTCTAATTATTCTGCTGTATACAGAAACTAATTTCTCTTTATCATGCTGTACTGCTACCAAAACTGGAAAAGTAGCCTGTTGCAAAACACTGACAATTGTACCGGCAGATATGTCTGCAAAACTTTTGGCCCTGGTATAAAATCCCAATACCGAGGCCGGATAAAATTTTCCTACACAAATATTATATACATTATTAAGAATCTGAGCATATAAACCTGCCATAAGCAATTTAGATCCATAACCAAATAATGACCTAAAGGCTTGCTTTGAAAAGGCAATTGAGGGACTCCATTTACTTAAAAGCCATAATGACAAAGATGAAACAAATGACCCTATAAGCGTTTGAACAACTAATGACCAGACTCCATAACCGTTTACAGCAGCTATGACACCGCACAATCCGCCTGCTATCATTCCAATTACATTGCTTTTTGCTATAGATTTGAAATCAATCGCAATAGTCAATTTCGTTCGCTGCACTATGGCAAAAGCATTAAAAAATAGAGTTAAGCCTAAAACTCTTGTCAGGTCTGTTAATTGTGGCTGTTTGAAAAAAGACGCTATTAAAGGAGCAGAAAAAAACAACAACCCGTAAAAAAAACTGCTAACCACCAGATTGAATACAAATAAAGTAGAAAAATCAATATCTTTTCGTTCTTGCCTCTGAATTAAGCCTGTACCCAATCCACTTTCTATGAAGGTTTGTGACATGGCTAAAAAAATGACCAACATTCCTATTAAACCAAAATCCTCAGGCACCAAAATCCGGGCAAGCATTATACTTACAGCAAATTGCCCAAACTGTACAGCAAATTTATCAATTGCTGACCAGATAATTCCTCTTGTGGCGGTTGCTTTTAGTGAAGTATGCTGCATTTAAAATTAAATTTTGTTGTATTTACAAGTATACGGGCGATCATGAATTACTAAAAATTTGGCTCTCTAAATAATTTAATATGTTTTCAGATGCTGTTGAGCTGTTCTTTGGTAAAAGTGTTTTTTTCACAAAGACATTACGTTGTTCTTTCAACGGATCATTTTCCTTCAGCACCACATTTTCAATAAAATCGATTACTTGTTGTTGATTTCGGGACTGATAATGCACTGCCAATGTTTCCTCTCCAAAAGCATTCCAATAGTCCATAATTGATTCGTTTCTAACCATAAAAAGCGAAGGTTTTCCTGTAATAAGATATTCTGACATAAAAGAAACACCATCATGAATGAGCGCATCTGACGTTAAAAAAAGATCGATATAATAGCCATCTCCATACTGACCACTCTCAAGGTTTATCCATTTATTGAAATAACTATCGGTTCTTTCTTTGCCCCAATTCGGGTCATTTTCTAATTTAACCCTTAATAAAGGATGCGGGTTGAATGCTATTTGTATTTTATCCTTATACTTTATGGCTAATTCTAAAAAAAAATCGTAGTACTCTAGAAAATTAGACACTTTTCTTAACTCGTTCATTAAATGATGTGGTGACCATATAATTTTTTTAAGGGCTGGATTTTTATTTTTCCAAACGTCCCTTTGGTCTTTATTCATTAATAGGAGGTCGAATCCCGAATAACCAGTTACAATTCTATTTATTCCCTTGTTAATTTGGTTTTTATATGCTATTTCCTGGTGAATCTCCGTTTCTGTAAAAATTTTCCAAACCAGGTTGTGAAAATGTAAATTGTAAGCCGACTTATTATTAACAGTCGGAATACCATAAGGTACATAACATGTTAAAGTATTTGAAAACTGATTTATGTAATACCTGGAATCTTGTAACCCTTTATATGGATTTGTAAAAAATATAATATCCGGGGCAAACGTTTTTTTGATATCTAAGTACTTTTCTGTTTCTTTATCGTATGTTTTGATAAGATCATAGCCTTTGTTTTTAAAAGCCTCAAAAGCTTTATCCATTTCAAACAGCATATTTTCCATACCAAAATTTACAACCGGGCAAACAAAAATTTTAGGTTCAAATCGAGAATGCTGCAACATTAAATCATAAAGCACCTCATATTTCCAAACCGATTCATGATTCAAAAAGAAAGCTACTTTTAAGTTTTCCTTTTTTCTAGCGATTTCAAGTGCTTTTTGATGCCTTTTTGGAGCTCTTTTAATTAAGTACAGCGTGTATAATTCTCTTAGTCCTATAAAATTATATATCTTAATAAGAGACATCCAGATTTTTTCAGGGACAAATCTTTTAATAAATAATTTTATTTCTCGCATTTTTTTATAAAATTTAATTCAATATCTATTTAAAACCTCAATAACGAAATTCACATCATTATTTGTCAAAACAGGACTAATTGGCAAACTCAAAATTTCATTATGTATTTTTTCAGTAATTGGAAAAGACAAATTATTCCAGTCTGAAAATGCTTTTTGCTTATGTGGAGGAATTGGATAATGAATCATTGCCTGAATTCCGTTTTCTAATAAATACTGTTGTAAATGATCTCTGTTTTCAGCTCTCATGACAAACAAATGAAACACATGATTTTCTGAAAAATCCCAAAAAGGCAAGATTATTTTATCGTTTTTTATTTCTGCCAAATAACGCTTGGCAATCGCTCTTCGTTTATTGTTTTCTGAATCTAAATTAGGCAATTTCACATTCAAGAAAGCCGATTGTAATTCATCCAGTCTTGAATTAACTCCAACAAATTCGTTATGATATTTTTTTTCAGATCCATAATTTCTAAGCGATTGAATCGTTTTTGCCAATTCATCATCATTGGTAGTAACTGATCCCCCATCTCCCAAAGCTCCTAAATTTTTTCCTGGATAAAAACTAAAAGCAGCAGCATTTGATAAGTTACCGGATTTTTTACTTTCGACTTTGGACTTTTGACTTTCAACTAAAGTTGCACCATGTGTCTGAGCTGCATCTTCAATTACTAATAAGTTATTTTGATTCGCAATTTCATTAATAATAGTCATTTCGGCTAATTGACCATACAGGTGAACCGCTAAAATAGCTTTTGTTTTAGAGTTAATTTTTTCTGAAATCAAATCTGGATCAATATTATAACTTTCTAATTTTGGTTCAACCAAAACAGGAATCAAATCAGCTTCTAAAATGGACAAAATACTCGCAATATAAGTATTGGCAGGAACGATTACTTCATCTCCTTTTTGTAATTTCCCCAATTGAATGTATCCTTTAAAAATCAAAACCAAAGCATCAAAGCCATTCCCAACTCCTACGCAATATTTTGTTCCGCAATAGTTAGCAAAATTATTTTCAAATCTTGTGACTTCATTACCCAAAATATACCAGCCATTTTCCAAAACCAATTTCAGTTTTTCCTGAAAAGCAGTTTCATACGGTTCATTTATTTTTTTTAAATCAAGAAATTTAATCATTGCAAAACTGTATCTAGTATATTGTAATTTGAAGTTTCAACTTCGTAAAAATCATGAACAATCGTGTTTGCACCAAAGCTTTCTTTCCAATAAGATAAACCTTCATTCAGCTTTCGTCCTTGATTTTCATTGGAAATTCCAAAATCAAAGAAACGCTTCTTTTTAAACACTTCTGAAATTAATTTATAAAACAATAAATCTAGCCCTCCCAATTCGTTTTTATCTTCTTTTCCTGAAATATATTGACTATGAGCAACCATTGAACTTTCAAAAATAGTAGTTCCTGCAACAATAATTTCATTTTCATAGATATTAAACTGATGGATTTTTTCCGGAAATAACGCTTTCAATCTTGTTATTTCTTCTAAATCATGTACTGGTTTAGCCTGATGTTTCTGTGCTAAATTTGGAATTAATATTTCGTTCCAAAAATCAGCAAAATCATTTACCTCCTTAATAACCAAACCATTATTTATTCCGGTTTTTACTCCTCTTTTTCTGATTTTTGATAGTGAATAGGATTTGGACAAATCAATAACAGCCAAAGTATCTCTTTTGATTAACTGTGCTTCTAATAAAAACAAGATATAATTAAGTTCATCGGCAGGTTTTTGATGATAAATAGAAGGAATTAATTTTAATTGTAATTTTTGAATATCGTTTCCAATCAAAAAGAATAAAATACTTTTAAAAATCTGGATGACTGATGCCAATTTAATTTTATCATTATAAACCAGACCCCCATAAGTCAATCCCTGATGCGAATAAAGCATTTCTCCAGATTTATTAGCCGGTAAAACAGCAACCAGTTTTTCTCCTTCAAAAATCATTAGGGAATAATCTTCAAAACGATCTTTATGATATTCAATAAAGTCCCGATGAAATAAAAACGTAGCATTTTTTGCCTGACCAATAAAGTCATTCCAGGTTTTAGAATCGTTTTCAGTATATTTTTTTATGGTATATTTATGCAATGTTCTTTTATTTATGATCAAAGGCGGGCAAATACCATTTGAATTTTACTGCCATTAATCGCACCGAAATTATAACAATTGAAGTAGTTAAGTACAAAATATCTTCATTTAATTCTAAACTTCTTAAAGCAAAAAATACCACGCCTCCAAAAATACAAATTGTAGCATAAATTTCCCTCCTGAAAATAGTTGGAATTTCAGTACACAGAATATCACGGATGACGCCTCCAAAACAAGCTGTCATAGTTCCAAGAGCAATGCAAATTACAGGATGCAGTCCAATCATAATTCCTTTTTCAAGACCAATCAATGTAAAAACTCCTAACCCAATTGTATCAAATAAAAAAAGTGACGTTCGTAATTTATCAAACTTTTTTCGAAAGAGTATTGCTAATCCAAAGCCTAAGATAATTACATATACATATTGCAAATCTCTCATCCACCCAACAGGTGTTCTGCCTATTAGAATATCACGCAGGGTTCCGCCTCCAACTGCTGTAACAAAAGCAATTATAAAAACACCAAACGGATCCAGTTTTTTATGCATGGCTGTTAAAGCGCCTGACATTGCAAATGCCATTGTACCGATAATATCTAAAAGATGGAACATATTTTTAAGATTCTAAGTTGCTGAGATGCTAAGTTACTAAGGTTTTATTCTTTAATTTTACTTCTACCTGAGGGTTTATTTTTTGAATTGCTTCTATAAATCGCACCTTTTCTTTTGGTGAAATCACAACAGTGTCAAATTTATTGTATAAAATTTCAAGTCTGTCAAAAGAAATTGCCGGCGCACTCATAAGGGTGTTGGTTTCGGAAATCTTTTTTATCTACTGAATATCAATAGAAAAATTGATTAGAAAACCACTTTTTATCTGCAGTTTTTCATTTTCTATACTATAAAATGTAGTCCAAAACATATGAGCAATAAAAAGAATTTGAAAAAAAATCAATGCAGATACAGACCAAACCCCATCATAAAGCAATTTTAATAAAACTCCTCCTAAAACAACTACCAAAAAAAGGACTAAACTAATACTAATTTTCGATTTAAACTTTTCCATTTTAAGAGTTTTTAATAATTTTCAAACCTACATATTCTGTGTGTAAAAATTATAATCTTTTAAAACCGTACGGATAAAATCTGCAGGATTTCCAATGGATTGATTTTTGATTCCTGTAACATTTTCAATTTTAGAAACCAATTTATAAATGATTTCATAATCGTTTTTAGCCTCAGCCCTTAAAAAAGTTTCTTTGATAATACGCATATCGTTATCTGATAATTTAATGACTAAAGGATAAGTTGGCACATAGGCTTCCCCTATTTCTTCTAAAATCGTATGGCTGATATCAATTTTATTTTTTAAAGTAATAACTGCTGTTCCTGCTGCCATATCGCCCAATCGCTGTCCTTTTTTGCTTGAAACTACTGTGATCAGAGCTATGATTCCGTTAAGTATTGTAATATCTATTAACCGAAAAAACCATCTCATTAAATAATCGCCAAAACCGGCCTGATATCCATCAATCTTGACGACTTTTATTTTTACCAGCTTCTTTCCAATTGTTTGTCCCTCAAAAATACTTTCAAGTGTAATTGAGTAAATTATAACCGGAAAATAAAACACTAAAATAATCGTCATTACAGACCATTGATCTAGTTTTTGAAATAAACGATCTAAATTCAGCCAATAGAAAAATATCCAGTAAACCACTAAGCAATAAGCAATTTTAATAACTAAATCGATAAAATAAGAGCCTATTCGCTCGCCTGCCGAAGCTGCTTTAAAATTTATTTTAACATTTTGTGTTGTTGTTATAGATAATTCTGACATATTTTATATTTTAGCCTCCAATGAGAGAAGTTGCATTCATAAAACAAAATAAAGAAAAATGGCTGGAATTCGAACTGGCTATTTTTGGTAAAGCTAAAAAAAATCCTGATGAGTTGGCTAATTTGTACATTCAAATGATGAATGACTTGGCATATGCGCAAACATATTACCCAAAAAGCAAAACGGTTATTTATTTAAACCATCTTGCGTCGCAGATTTATCAAAAGATTTATAAAACCAAACGGACAGAAAAAAACAGGTTTCTGGAATTTTTTAAAACCGAAGTCCCATTATTGGTTTATGAATACCGTCGATATTTGCTTTATGCGTTTGTCTTGTTTTTTGCAACCGTTGCAATGGGAGTAATTTCTGCCAGATTTGATACCGATTTTGTCCGATTAATTTTGGGCGATGGTTATGTAAATATGACTTTAGAAAACATCAAAAAAGGCAATCCAATGGCCGTTTACGGTACAGGAAGCAATTGGGGAAGTTTTGTAGGCATCACTATGAACAACTTGTATGTAGGGGCAAGATGTTATATTTATGGCATATTTGGAGGTTTGGGAACGCTTTACATTTCTTCTCAAAACGGAATCATGCTTGGGGCTTTTCAATATTTCTTTTTCGAACAAAATGTATTTTGGAAAAGTGTTCGCGGAATCTGGATTCACGGTTCTATGGAAATTTTTGCTATTGTAATTGAAACCGCTGCCGGATTTATTTTAGGAGCTTCAATATTGTTTCCGAAAACATTTTCGAGAGTAAATTCTTTTAAAATCGGTTTTAAAAATAGTTTCAAAATATTCCTGAGTACCTTTCCGTTCACAATCAGTGCCGGATTTCTTGAAGGTTTCATTACCCGATACTCAATTGATATGCCTAATTGGCTTAGTAGCTTTATCATCCTTTTCACTCTGGGTGTTATTTCTTTTTATTATTTGGTTTATCCTTTTATTGTTCAAAAAAAACACAACAGCTATCAGCCAAATTGAATTAACCATAATCTATAATGAATAGAATTTTACTTCTTTTATATTTTCTTTTTTGCTGCAATATCTCGAATGCACAGGATTCTTTGGCTACAGCCGAACCAAAATCTGCATCAGTAAAATATAGCGAAGCCGATATCTATGTCGATTCTGATACTATTGAAACCAAAAGCTTTCAGAAAAATTTCAAAAAAAAATATACTGACGATGATTTTGTATACGAACAAAAAACACCTGAAAAAAATGCCTGGGATCATTTTAAAGAATGGCTTGCAGATCTTTTTAGAAGAATGTTCACTTTTAAAGACCCACAGGCTTCACTTAACTTTGTAGCTATTCTATTAAAAGTATTGGCTGTTCTGATTATTGTTTTCGTTATTTATTTAATCGTCAAAGCCCTGATCAACAAAGAAGGCCAATGGATTTTTAGTAAAGAAGCAAAACAAAAAGTGATTCATTATTCAGATATGGAGAAAAACATTCACCTTCTGGA
Source organism: uncultured Flavobacterium sp. (assembly GCF_946478785.1). The sequence continues at coordinate 142,683 of NZ_CAMLDD010000009.1, read as the reverse complement.
TTTCGAAAAACTGATTAGGGAAAGTATTCAGTCCGGCGAAAAAAGAATTGCTATTCGATATTATTATCTTTGGTTATTGAAGGTGATGGCTCGAAATCATTATATCGAATGGGATATTGAAAAAACCAATTCCGACTATTTATCTGAACTTAAAAACCCTGCTCATAAAGAAGAATTTACTTATTTGTCGTACCTCTATAATTATATTTGGTATGGCGAATTCGAGATTGATGAAACAGCTTTCGTAAAAGCCGAGAACCAATTTAAAAAATCCCTAAAAACCTTTAGCCATGGGTAAATCTGTAAAAATTTATATCGCTATACTGGTTTTTATTTTTGCTTTAATTTTATTAGCAGGCTATGATACTACTAAAAAGATTGACTGGACACCCACTTATTCGGTAAATGATAAAATTCCGCTTGGACTCTATGTTTTCGATAAAGAAGTTGACGGAATTTTAAAAAAGCAAAAGATTGAAAGAGTCTCTGCTTTGACTCCTTATGAATTCCTGGATTCAAAATATGTACCTGATACTGTTGTTGGGACGTATAAAATAAAAGGTACCTTTTTTAATATTACAGAATTTGCTTCGATTGATGAACAGTCGATGAAAGAACTATTTTACTTTGTTTCGCATGGAAATAGTGCTTTTTTAAGCATGAAAACCTTTCCGCAAATACTTTTAGACAGTTTGAAAATTGATTTCAGAACTGATTTTGAATATTCTGACAGCACCTCAATTTGGCTGGCCAATAAAAATGTAAGCCGAAAAAAATTTCATCTTACTGAAGGAATGGGTCCTTATTATTTTTCAAAAATTGACACTTTAACAACTACTGTTTTAGGGTATCAGGGAAATAAGGAAAATCAAAAACGGATTAATTTTATAAAAGTTCCGTATGCAAATGGCTATTTTTATTTACACACACAGCCTGCTGCTTTTTCAAACTTTCATTTATTAAAAGGTGATCATTATCAATATGCACAAAGTGTACTTTCATATATTCCAAAAGGAAATGTTTTTTGGTATACGAAAGGGCAAAACAGTGAATCAATTTCAGGTTCTCCGTTACGTTATATTTTAAGTCAGCCCCCATTAGAATGGGCATTATATTTATCTTTAATCGGAATATTGATTTTTATACTTTTTAACGCCAAGCGAAAGCAAAGAATTGTACCGATACTAAAACCTTTGCCTAATTTAACAGTCGATTTTACCAAAACCATCGGAAATTTGTATTATCAGGAAGGCGACCACGACAATATCATTGATAAAAAAATTATTTATTTTCTGGAAAAAATCCGAAATGAATATTTGATTGACACCTCAAAACTGGACGATGCATTTATCAAAAAATTGCATCTTAAATCAGGAAAAGATGAAAACGATATTAGGGATCTTGTAGTTTTAATCAACGAACACCGAAAAAGTTACCACGGAAGTCTGGAAGAAGATTTAATCAGAATTAATAATGCAATAGAGAAAGTTTTACATTAATATTTTAACTGAAATTCATAAAAAGAAAACATACCAATATGGACAATATCAATATAACAGAAACTGAAATCACTAACGAAAATGTGAATTTTGAAACAAGGCTTAATTTAACGCCACTTTTAGATCACGTAAACAGTATCAAAAAAGAAATTGAAACGGTAATTGTGGGTCAGCATAAAATGATTGACCAATTACTGGTTGCTATTTTGTCTAACGGACACGTGTTATTGGAAGGTGTTCCCGGTGTTGCCAAAACTATCACAGCCAAATTAGTATCAAAAACGCTTAATATTGGTTTTAGCAGAATTCAGTTTACACCGGATTTAATGCCTTCGGATATTTTAGGAACTTCTATTTTCAACTTAAAAAGTTCAGAGTTTGAATTCAAACAAGGTCCCATTTTTTCTAATTTAATTTTAATTGATGAGATCAACCGTGCTCCTGCCAAAACACAAGCCGCACTTTTTGAAGTAATGGAAGAGCGCCAAATCACAATTGATGGTTCTGTTTATCAGCTGGAAACTCCGTTTTTGGTTATTGCTACACAAAACCCAATTGAGCAGGAGGGAACATATCGTTTGCCTGAAGCACAATTAGATCGTTTTTTATTCAAAATTTCGATCGATTATCCAAAATTGGAAGAAGAAATCCTGATTATCCAAAGAGAACATATATTGCAGGATCACGGAAAATTAGAAGCCATTAAAAATATTCTTTCTGCAGAAGAAATAAAAGGGTATCAGGCTTTGATTAAACAAATCAGAGTCGAACAAAATTTATTGGAATATATTGCCCGAATCGTTGTAAACACAAGAGAAAACGCCTTTTTATATTTAGGAGCTTCGCCTCGTGCCTCTATCGCAATTCTGAATGCATCCAAAGGCTTTGCAGCCATTCGCGGCCGTGATTTTGTAACTCCTGAAGATATTAAAGAAGCTGCTGTTCCTGTTTTACAACATCGTGTAATTGTGGCTCCGGAACGTGAAATGGAAGGAATTACAAGTTCTGAAATCATTAAACAGATTATTGAAGCTGTCGAGATTCCTAGATAGTTGAAAGTTATGAGTTATGGGTTATGAGTTAACCTGAAACCTGAAACAACCAAAAACTTGAAACTTAAATCAATGAAATTCATAAAAAGTCTATATCTCAATAACTTCTTTTTCTATGTGCTTTTGGGCATTATAGGATTGTTTATTTGTGCTTTTATTTTTCCGAATTTATATAACGGAGCCTGGTTTGTTGTTTTAGTACTGGTTACTTTTATGGCACTGGATATTTTGATTTTATATATTTCAAGAACCGGAATAGAAGCTTCAAGGGAAATGCCTGAAAAACTTTCGAATGGTGATTTAAATCCAATAAATATTTCAATTAAAAACCATTATACTTTCCCCGTTTCGATTAAAATTATTGATGAAATTCCGTTTCAGTTTCAGGTACGTGATTTCAAGATCGTGAGAACCATTAAAGCTTCTGCACAGGATAGAATTGGATACGATTTGCGTCCAACAGAGCGTGGAGAATATTACTTTGGAAATCTAAATATTTACGTTTCTTCGCCTTTAAAACTGATTTCAAGGCGTTTTACTTTCGATAAAGATAAAATGGTTCCTACGTATCCCTCCTATATTCAATTGAGAAAGTATGATTTATTGGCTTTTTCGAATAATTTATACCAATACGGAATCAAGAAAATTCGACGAATTGGGCATACAATGGAATTTGAACAAATTAAAGAATATGTTCAGGGTGATGATCTTAGAACCCTAAACTGGAAAGCTACAGCAAAGAAAAACGCTTTGATGGTCAATCAGTTTCAGGACGAAAAATCACAATCGGTTTATCTGGCAATTGACAAAGGCCGCGTAATGCAAATGCCTTTTAATGGTTTGAGTTTGTTGGATTATGCCATAAACTCAACTTTGGTTCTGGCAAATGTGATTCTGAAAAAACAAGACAAAGCAGGAATTTTTGCTTTCTCTAAAAAAGTAGAAAACAGAGTTTTTGCCGAAAAAAGAGGTTCACAAATGCAAAAAATCCTGGAGACTTTATACAACGTCAAAACAGACTTTTTTGAAAGTGATTACAGTCGTTTGTATGTCGATATCAAAAAGAACATCAATCAGAGAAGTTTGATTATTTTGTATACGAATTTTGAAACCATGGATGGTTTAAATCGCCAAATGCCGTATTTAAAAGGAATTGCAAAAAGTCATTTGTTAGTTGTCGTTTTCTTTCAAAACACAGAACTCAACGAAATCATCAATAAAAAAACTGATACCATTCAGGAAGTTTATGATAAGGTTATTGCCGAAAAATTCATGTTTGAAAAACGTTTGATTGCGAATGAATTGAAGAAATATGGAATTCATTCTGTTTTAACTCAGCCTGAGAATCTTACTTTGGATGCAATTAATAAATATCTGGAGATTAAGTCGAGAGGGATTTTGTAAAGTGGTAATTATGTAAGTTCTGAATAATCATTACAATATTGAAATACATTACTTTTATTGTTATAAAATATAGGCACGTTTAGATTACATCTTAAACTATTGCAAGTTTTAATTTAAATTCTTCTAAAATATAATAATGAAAAGATTAATTTTAAATGCACTAATTTTAGTGACACTTTCATCTACTGCCCAAAAAACTGAAAACATTATTATCATAACCACAGATGGTTTTAGATGGCAGGAAGTTTTCAAAGGACTTGATACAGAAATTGCCAATGATAAAGATTTTAATCAAGATGACCGTGATTATATCTTTAAAAAATACGGAAGCTCAGATTTTAAGCAATCACGACAAAAAATAATGCCCTTTTTATGGACTAATATAGCTTTAAAAGGGCAAATATATGGTAATCGCATTTTCAATAATAAAGTAAATGTTTCTAATTCATATTCGGTAAGCTATCCTGGCTATAGTGAAATCATGACTGGAAACGCAGACTCAAAAATTAACTCAAACGATTATAAAGAAAATCCAAATGTTAACGTTTTGGAATTTTTGAATAAACAGCCAAAGTTAAAGGGAAAAGTTGCTGCTTTTGGTGCATGGAATGCATTTGATAGAATTTTAAACGAAAAAAGGAGCGGTTTCCCAGTTATTTCAGCATTCGATCAAGTTGGAGGAAGTAATCCAACAGCAACTGAAAAATTATTAAATGAAATGCGAAATGATTCTTATAAACCATTTCATGAAGATGAATGTCTGGACGTTTTTACTCATTATGAAGCAATGAACGAACTTAAAACCAAAAAGCCAAAGGTACTTTACATAGCTTATGGAGAAACTGATGCATGGGCAGATTCAGGTCGTTACAGGTCGTATCTTGACGCAGCAAATCAGGTCGATACGTGGTTAAATCAAATTTGGGAGTTTGTACAAAAAGATCCACAATACAAAAACAAAACTACTTTACTGATTACAGTTGACCATGGACGTGGTGATAAAAAAAAGACAGAATGGACGAGTCATGGTCGAAAAGTTGAAGATTCATCAGAAATATGGTTTGCGATAGTAGGCCCGCAAATTGCACCAAAAGGCGAAATGAAGACAGAAACACAATTGTATCAAAAACAATTTGCTCAGACAATTGCTAAAATTTTGGGCTATACTTTTACAGCGGATCACCCTGTTGCTAATGAAGCTAAGGAAGTATTTGATAAGTAAGAGTTTTTGCCACTAATTACACGAATTTTCACTAATTTTTATTCATATTATGCTGAAAAATAATTCATGAAAATTCGTGTAATTCGTGGCAAACTTTTTTATTTAAGCTAGCAAACCTACAAGGTTTCGAAAACCTTGCAGGAAGAAAAAAACCTCTGTATCTTTGAGCCTTTGCAACTTTGAGCCTCTAAAAAAATGAAACAAATCTCTTCAGTACAAAATCCGTTTATAAAATCACTTGCCTTATTACAGGAAAAATCAAAAGCACGCAAACAAACCGGAACTTTTTTGATTGAAGGATTACGTGAAATTTCATTGGCATTAAAAGGCGGTTACGAAATAGAAACTGTCTTGTTTTTACCTGAATTGGTTGCTGAAGTTCAGATTTCAAAACTGGTTAATTCGCCCTTTCAAATTATAGAAATCAACAAGGAAGTCTATCAAAAACTGGCGTATCGAGACACAACGGAAGGTGTTTTGGCTGTAGCCAAAACCAAATCACTGCAACTATCAGATTTAAAATTATCTGAAAACCCATTAATTTTAGTAGCCGAAGCTCCGGAGAAGCCCGGAAATATTGGTGCCCTTTTACGTACTGCAGATGCTGCAAATCTGGATGCCGTTTTGATCGCAAATCCCAAAAGTGATTTATACAATCCAAATATTGTTCGCTCAAGTGTTGGCTGTTTGTTTACCAATCAGATCGCAACCGGGACAACAGTTGAAATTATCACTTTTTTGAAAGAAAAAAAAATTGATTTTTACTGTGCCACTTTACAAAATTCTACTTCTTATCACACACAGGATTTTACTACTCCAACCGCTTTGGTTGTAGGTACAGAAGCGACAGGTCTTACTCAGGAATGGCGTGACGCTGCAACACAAAACATCATCATTCCGATGCAGGGCGAAATTGACAGTATGAATGTGTCTGTTGCTGCCGCGATTTTGATTTTTGAAGCCAAACGACAAAGAGGTTTTTAGGTTCGTGAAAATGTGAAATTGCATTTTACTACTTATGAAAACCAATGCCTTAGCCCCGATAGAAATGAAAATCCTTTTGTGGCGGGGTTCGCCACAAAAGATTGTAATGGATAGCGGGAATAGCTTCTTGTACTTCTTTAAGGTTTCGGCAGATAATTTGGCTTTTATTACAAAGAAATAAAGTTAGATTTCAACAATCTTTAAATCTAAAAACAGAACTCCATTCCCTTGCGTATATTCCAACTAATGCTTATTTTTAGGACTTGAACTATGCCTTTATGACAGAAATAGATATTGAAAAAGAAAACAAAGCAATTGCCCAGGAATACAAGGAATTACTCAGAATCAGTTACCAAACTTTAACTCCTACAGATAAAAAGCTTATTCGGAAGGCTTTTGATGTTGCCGTTGATGCCCATAAGGAACAAAGACGTAAATCTGGAGAAGCCTATATCTTTCATCCTATTGCAGTTGCGAAAATAGTTGCCTCAGAAATTGGTTTGGGAGCGACCTCTATTGCTGCGGCCTTATTGCATGATGTTGTTGAAGATACGCCTATAACCGTTGAAGATATTGAACGTCTGTTCAATCCAAAAGTAGCGCAATTAGTCGAAGGACTGACCAAAATATCGATGGTTCAAAAAGATCTTAATGCTTCGATGCAGGCAGAGAACTTTAGAAAAATGATCCTGACTCTGAACGATGATGTACGCGTTATTTTGATCAAATTGGCCGATCGTCTCCACAATATGCAAACTATGGATTCTATGGTGGAATACAAACAGACCAAGATCGCATCAGAAACCTTGTACATTTATGCTCCCCTCGCCCATCGTTTGGGGCTTTATAACATAAAAACCAAACTAGAAGATTTAGGATTAAAATACACAGAACCAGCAGTATTCGAAGATATTGTCAGCAAAATAAGGGAAACAAAAGAAGAACAGGATGCTTACATCAAAGATATTTCGGATGTTTTGAAAAAATCTCTGGATGCTGAAAATATTGATTATATCATAAAAGGCCGCCCTAAATCTATCTATTCGATTCGTCGTAAAATGCGCTCTCAAAATGTAAGTTTTGATGAGGTTTACGACAAATTTGCGCTTCGAATTGTCTATAAATGCGATTCTCATGATGAAAAGTTCATTGCCTGGAAAATATATTCTATCGTAACAGATCATTACAGGCCTAGTCCAAGTCGTTTGCGTGATTGGATTTCATCACCCAAATCTACAGGTTACGAAGCTTTGCACATAACCGTTATGGGACCAAAAGGACGTTGGGTTGAAATTCAGGTTCGAAGTGAGCGAATGGATGAAATTGCAGAAAAAGGATATGCAGCCCATTACAAATACAAAAACGGAGCATCAGAAGAAAGTGGTTTAGATATATGGCTTAACTTGCTTCGTGAGGCTTTGGAAAATTCTGAAACCAATGCGGTTGATTTTGTGGAAGATTTTAAAATGAACTTATATTCACAGGAAATCTTTGTTTTTACACCAAAAGGAGAAATAAAATCATTACCAAAAGGTGCTACTTCACTGGATTTTGCTTTCAGTATTCACTCGGAAATTGGAATAAAAACCAGAGGAACCCGTGTGAACGGAAGGCTTGTACCGCTAAACCACGAATTAAAAAGCGGTGATCAGGTCGAAGTTATTACCTCTGCCAACCAAAAACCTACTGTCAACTGGTTAGAATATGTAACCACTTCACGAGCAAAAAATAAAATCAAAAACGTTCTTAACGAGAACACTAAAAAAATTGCAGAAGAAGGAAAAGAATTACTTACCAGAAAACTGAAACATTTAAAAATAACCATCAATGAACAGGTTACGAACGAATTAGTTAATTTTTTCAGGCTTAAAACCAGTTTAGATTTATTTTACAGAGTTGGTATAGGCGCAATTGAAAATCAACAGTTAAAAGATTACGCTGCTCAAAAGAGCAATTCTATTATCAATTTCTTTAAAAATAAAATCAAGCGAAGTAAGGATACTGCAGATGAGGATATTCATAAACCTGTAATCAGCAGTAATTATGACATGCTGGTTTTTGGCACCGAGCATGACAAACTTGATTATAAACTTTCTCAATGCTGCAACCCAATTCCTGGCGATGATGTTTTTGGATTTGTTACCATAAATGATGGAATAAAAGTACACAAAAAAGATTGTCCCAATGCAATTGGAATGCAATCGAACTACGCTTACCGCATCATGAGCGCCAAATGGATTGATTCGTCACAGGAAGAATTTAAAGCTATTATCAACATTACCGGAATGGATGTTTTAGGGCTTACCAATCAGCTTACCAAAGTAATTTCGAACAATATGAGCGTAAATATCCAGAGTATTTCCCTGAGTACAGATGCCGGAATTTTTCATGGCCAGATTGCTGTAATTGTAAAAAACAATACCATTCTGAAAAAAATGATCAATGCTATTAAAAAAATTGACGGTGTTGATAAAGTAACCAGAGAATACAGAACCTAATCTTTTAAACAGTTGAGTTATGAACGCAGATTCTTTAGAAATTCCGAAAATACAATTTGATGAAAATGGTGCATTATTGATTGTTGCTTCTGAATCTTCTTCAAAAGATGATTTCGATTTTTTTCAGGGAAAATCAGTTATCAATAATAAAAAACTAAAAACACGATTTGCCAATTGTACAGAATGGCTTGAATTTCCTTCAACACAGGAAATGTACAAGATTTTGAACGGAATTGGAAATATTGATAATTTTCTGGCCACTTTTGACGGAGAACCTTTTGAGGGAATGACAGTTCGATTATTTAATCCTAAGACAAAATTGTGGAGTATTTATTGGGCAGATTCCAATACAGGAGTTTTAGACAAACCGGTTGTAGGCTCATTTGAAAACAAGGTAGGTCACTTTTTCTCCCAAGATATTTTTGAAGACAAAAATGTTTTACAAGTGTTTCGATGGGACGCCAGAGATGAAAACAATCCGACCTGGAGTCAGGCAATGTCAGACGATAAAGGAAAAACCTGGGAATGGAACTGGTATATGTACATGTCAAAAACGAAATAAAAATTTTGTTAGTTTTGTCATAAATAAAAACAATTATGTTAATTAAGTTTGATTGAACTTCGTAAAAACAATTGGTTTAAAAGCCTGTATTTATTACATTACTGCTAATCAAATCGAGACTCGAACGTTAAACTTTAAACCCGAAACTTTTATTCATTAAAAATAAAAAATTATCTTTGCAGGATATGACACTCATTTCAACTGACAACACTAAGAATCAAGAAATTGTAAAAAATGTTTTTACAATGTATCTTGAACAAAAAGGGCATCGCAAAACTCCTGAGCGTTATGCTATACTTCAGGAAATTTACGATAGCGAAGAACATTTTGACATAGAAAACCTTTATATCAAAATGAAAAACAAAAACTATCGTGTGAGCAGAGCAACTTTATACAACACGATTGAGTTATTGCTAGACTGCGCTTTGGTTAGAAAACATCAATTTGGCCAAAATCAGGCTTACTACGAAAAATCGTATTTCGATAAAAATCATGATCATATTATCATGACCGATTCTGGTGAAGTAATTGAATTTTGCGACCCAAGAATTCAAACCATCAAAAAAACAATCGAAGAAATATTTGATATCGAAATTACGAATCATTCACTTTATTTCTACGGAAACAAAAAACAAAAAGAATAATCCGAAAGGCATTATCCAAAGGACAAAAAAAAGAAAATTAACTACATAATCAGTAGGGCAACTTCGATTGCCTCAACACAAATTAAAAACAGAATGACCGTAGATTTATTACTAGGATTACAATGGGGAGATGAAGGCAAAGGTAAAATTGTTGACGTTCTTACCTCAAATTATGATATTATTGCACGTTTTCAAGGAGGACCAAACGCAGGACATACATTAGAATTTGACGGAATTAAGCACGTACTAAGAACCATTCCTTCCGGAATTTTTCATAAGAATTCTATTAATATCATCGGAAATGGTGTTGTAATTGATCCGGTAGTTTTTCAAAAAGAAATTGAAGGTTTAGAGAAATTCAAACTTGACATCAAAAGCAAGCTGATTATTTCCAGAAAAGCACATTTGATTTTACCAACCCATCGTTTACTTGATGCAGCTTCTGAAGCATCGAAAGGAAAAGCAAAAATTGGCTCTACTTTAAAAGGAATTGGCCCAACTTATATGGACAAAACCGGCAGAAACGGATTGCGTGTTGGAGATGTAGAATTAGAAGATTTCAAAGAGCGTTACAGAGCATTAGCAGACAAACATGAAGCCATGATTGCTTTTTATGATGTTGCGATTCAATATAATTTAGAAGAACTTGAAAAAGAGTTTTTTGAAGCTATCGAAGAATTAAAAAAATTAGATTTTATTGACAGTGAAGAATATATGTACCAGGCTCAAAAAGCAGGCAAGTCTATTCTATGCGAAGGAGCTCAGGGATCTTTATTAGATGTGGATTTTGGAACTTATCCTTTCGTTACTTCATCAAACACTACTGCTGCAGGAGCTTGTACTGGTTTAGGAATTGCTCCTAACAAAATCAAAGAAGTTTACGGAATTTTTAAAGCTTACGTTACCCGTGTTGGCAGCGGACCTTTTCCAACGGAACTTTTTGACGAAGTGGGTGCTACAATGGCAAGAGTTGGAAACGAATTCGGATCTGTTACAGGAAGACAAAGACGTTGTGGATGGTTAGATCTTGTCGCTTTAAAATACGCTGTTCAGGTAAACGGAGTAACGCAGTTAATGATGATGAAAGGCGATGTTCTTTCTGGATTCGAGACTTTAAAAGTTTGTACGGAATACAATTATAAAGGGCAAAATATCTCTCACTTTCCTTACAACATCGAGCCGGAAAATGTAACTCCGGTTTATAAGGAATTTAAAGGATGGAAAGCTGACTTAACGGGACTGACAACTTATGAGCAATTGCCAATCGAACTTAAACAATATATTGAGTTTATTGAAGAAGAAGTTGGGGTACCAATCAAGATTGTATCAGTTGGGCCAGACAGAAAACAAACAATAACAAAATAAACATATCCAGACGCCCTGATAATCAGGGCGTTTTTTTTTTATATTTTTTACTATGAGAAAAAATCCAGAAATTGAGATCAAGGAAATCAAGTTACTATCAGACAATTGGTATATTTTAAATAAGGTAACATACAGCTATAAAAAAGAAAATGAAGCACCACAAACTCATATCCGTGAAATTTATGACCGCGGAAATGGTGCAGCCATTTTATTATATAATTCAGGTAAAAAAACAATTATTCTGACACGACAATTTCGATTACCGACTTTCCTTAATGGAAATAAGACCGGAATGATGATTGAAGTTTGCGCTGGTCTTCTGGATGAAGAAAATGCTGAACAAGCCATTATCCGCGAAACAGAAGAAGAAACAGGTTATCGTTTAACGAAAGTACAAAAAGTAATTGAAACCTACATGTCACCGGGATCTGTAACAGAAATCCTGTACTTATTTGTTGGAGAATATGATGAGACTATGAAAGTTGACGAAGGTGGAGGATTAGATGCTGAACAGGAAAACATTGAAGTTCTTGAATACACTTTTGATGAAGCTTATGCGATGATTGAATCCGGAGAAATTACAGATGCCAAAACTATTATGCTGTTGCAGCATGCTAAAATAAAGGGATTGCTCTGATTTCTCAAAAAAATGAATTACCTAAAAAAATGCATCATGATTTAAATGTTAATAAAATAAACTATTTCAAAAATTCTGTAATTCATCTAAAAAGGAAAAAAATAACTTTACTCTACTAAAAAACCTAATTTATGAGAAAGTTATATTACACATCAAATATTCTACTTTTATTAATTCTAACTCTACTGGTTTCTTGTAATGAAAGCAAAAAGACAAGAACTGGTGAAGAAACAAAAACACGTAAAACAATTGAATATAAAAAACCTAAATCTGTAGGTTTTCATTTTGAAAAAACAAAACAATGGCTTGATTCAATTAATAGCGATTCAACAAAGCTTAGTATTGCCTATGCTATAAACAGGACTGACAAAGTAAATCTTGCTAAAATGGACTCAATTATTGTTCCTGAAGATTTTACAGGAGATTTAGTTTACTACCTTCCATTTCCATTGCATGTTTCAGCATTAGAAGAAGTTTCTAAAATCATCATATTTTCCTATCCAACACAAACATTTGCTGCTTATGAAAACGGTGAATTGGTTTATACAGGTCCAACAAATATGGGAAGAAAAAAAGACCCTACTCCTACGGGATTATTTTTCACCAACTGGAAAGCTGAAAAAACGACCAGTACTTTTAATGACGAGTGGGAATTAGAGTGGAACTTCAATATTGAAAACAAATTGGGAGTTGGTTTTCATGAATATGAATTACCAGGCTATCCAGCTTCGCACTCCTGTCTGCGTTTATTAGAAAAAGACGCTAAATACCTTTACAAATTTGCTGACGAATGGATTTTAAAAGACAAGGAAAATGTAAAAGTAAAAGGAACACCCGTAGTTGTTTTTGGAAATTTTCCTTTTGATGGACCAAAACCTTGGCTAGAATTGGTAAATGACCCGAAAGCATTAAATATTTCTGAAAGCGAAATAGAAACTCAGGTAAAACCATTTATTCAGGAGATTTTGGAAAATCAAAAATTAAGAGAAACAGAAAAAATGACGGCTAAACTTTAATTAAGAAATTTAAGGCAAATCCGTTATTCCCTTAGAATCAGGTAATCTAATCTTTGTGCTTAGAGATTCCTAAGGAATGACAAAATAAAGTAAATGAAAAGGCGCAAGAATCAACCTCTTACGCCTTTTTCGATATATTAAAACCCAAAAAATTATCTTGAATAATTTGGAGCTTCTTTTGTAATTGTAACGTTGTGTGGATGGCTCTCTGTAATTCCGCTTGACGTAATTCTAACAAAACGCCCTGATTCCTGTAAAGTAGGAATATCTTTAGAACCACAGTAACCCATTCCGGCGCGAAGACCTCCAATGAACTGGAGCATACTCTCGTTTAATTCTCCTTTGTAAGGAACACGCCCCACAATTCCTTCCGGAACTAATTTCTTTACATCATCTTCAACATCCTGGAAATAACGGTCTTTAGAACCTGTCTGCATTGCTTCAACTGAACCCATTCCGCGGTATGATTTGAATTTTCTACCTTCAAAAATAATAGTTTCACCCGGGGATTCTTTTGTTCCTGCCAATAATGAACCCAACATTACACAGTCGGCACCTGCAGCGATAGCTTTAGGAATATCACCTGTATAACGAATTCCGCCATCAGCGATAACCGGAACTCCTGTTCCTCTGATAGCCGCAGCCACTTCAAGAACAGCTGAAAACTGAGGAAAACCAACACCTGCAACAATACGGGTTGTACAGATAGAACCAGGTCCGATTCCTACTTTTACTCCATCGGCACCATTTTCTACCAAATATTTAGCAGCTTCGGGAGTAGCAATGTTTCCAACGATAACATCTATTTGAGGGAACTTACTTTTTACTTCTTTCAATGTATTTACAACACCTTCCGTATGACCATGAGCCGTATCGATAATGATGGCATCAACACCAGCAGCAACTAATGCACCTGCTCTTTCTACAGCATCACCTGTAACTCCAATGGCTGCAGCTACTCTCAAACGTCCAAAAACATCTTTGTTTGCAATTGGTTTTTGAGTCAGTTTGGTGATATCTCTAAAAGTGATTAAACCAACTAATTCATTATTAGCGTTGATAACCGGTAATTTTTCGATTTTGTGACCTTGTAAAACTACTTCGGCCTGTTCTAATGAAGTTCCTTCTGAAACAGTTACTAAATTTTCACTTGTCATTACCTCAACGATTGGTCTTGCTCCGTTTTTTTCGAAACGCAAATCACGATTTGTAACAATTCCTTTTAGGATTCTGTTTTCGTCAACGATTGGAATCCCGCCAATTCCGAATTCTTTCATGGCAGCTTTTGCGTCTGCAATCGTTGAATTCATTGGTAATGTAACCGGATCGATAATCATTCCTGACTCTGCACGTTTTACTTTTCGAACTTTTGCAGCTTGTTGCTCGATGGTCATGTTTTTATGTAAAACACCAATTCCGCCTTCTTGTGCCATAGCGATTGCCATTGCGCTTTCGGTAACAGTATCCATAGCAGCAGATACAATTGGAACGTTTAGTGTTATGTTTCTTGAGAATTTTGATTTGATACTCACTTCGCGGGGAAGCACATTCGAGTAGTTAGGTACTAATAATACATCATCGTAAGTTAAACCTTCGCCGATAATCTTGGAGTTGTGTGCTATCATGTTGCAATTTCTAGTTGAATTGCGTGCAAATATAGTGAATAAATTGGAAACTTGGCTATTAACTTATTCAGATTTTTTTTGAAGCTTTAACGAAATCGTTACCTTACAGCCCTAGCCCGGATGGAAATGAAAAGCCGTGAGAGGCAAAAACACATTTTTTTTCCCGGATTTAAAAAGCGACCAGCGGAAGCTCTTTTAAAGCCTTTGGAAAAAAGTGTTTTTGCCTGAGTGCTTGCAATGTACAGCCGGAATAGCTTCTTATTTTTTAACCATATAAGTGATATAAGATAATTTTAGTTTTCTTTTTTGAGTGTATGGCTAATCTTTGAAGACAAATATAAATATGAACTTACATTACTTATATGGTAAAAAATTATTCAGTGTCTTTAAAGATAAAATTGACTCCCAGTTGAAATGCCATGCTATTGGCTTTTGTAACGTCACTGTACTCCAATATATTGTCTGCAAGGAAATAGAGATTTACTTTTCCTATTGTTCCTGAAACTCCTAAACCAATGTTTTTGTAGGAAAAAGAATCGAGCGTATAAGTTGTTTTGAATTCTAAGTTTTTTAAAACCCTCCGTTTATAAAATGCTGTAAGAGCAATAAATGGATTTTTGGGCATTGTCATGGCAAAAAATTGAGCTCCAACGGCATTTACATACTGTCGTTCGCCTGGCGATTTACAACTACAATCGTCATCGAATCTGGATTCACCAAATGAATACTGTCCAGACGTATTAAACTTTATCGGCCTCCAGGTTGTATATTTATTATATAGTGTATCTCGCGGAATGGCTTTTTCGAATTCATCTAAAACATTTTCCGGCTCATCTGTAAAATCGAAACTTGGATTTACACCATCATATTCATATCTGCCTTTGTATGTAAGGGTTTCGATATCTTTGGTATGCCTGATAAAACCAACATCTATAACACTTGCCGTAAACTGAAGATTTTTTTTAAAGTAATACGTAATTCCAGCATCAAAACCCAAACCCAGACTACCGTTGAAAAAGGTATTGTGCAGGATGTCATTTGCTACATTTCCATCATATTCATCTTTTGTAAAAGCAGCAATTCCGGAGGTTTGTAATTCTAAATTAGACGAAATAATTTGGTAGTAAACATTTGTATCAGGAGTTCCGTTTGTGGTATAAATAAATCCGGAATTTTTAGCGGAAGAAGCATTGGCACCGCTTGAATACAACTTGACTCTCCCGCCCAGCACCAAATTTTCCTTTACTTTTTTATGAAAACCAACATGGAAAACCGAAAGCACTTCGGCACGTAAATTTATATCTCCCAAATCGAATGATTTTCCAATATGGTCGCGATTTCCGTCCAAAGCCAGGATTGCCATATCTTTCGGAACATACATTAAAAAATCAAATTCCTGATACGCCCCGAAAGAAATATAAGATTTACTGTTTTCACCGCCAACTCTGAATCCTCCTGAAAACAATTCGAGTTGTTGGTTGGCGTATACTTTATCTTTGTTAGTTGATTTATTGACAATATTACGTATTTTATCATTAAAATCTACACCGTTATCAGCAAACAAATCATAAGCTGAAAAACTATTCGAACCTAAATTAGCCGAAATACCGGATAATACCGGGAATCCAAAATAGTATTTATAGGAAACATCCGCACCCGGATTTACAAGTAATGATTGCGGAATCGACGTAAAATTGTATAAAATTTGTTTATTTTGCGAAAAACAAATCATCTGACTGAATACTAATATGATTAGATATACCCTTCTCATTTTACTCTTCAATTACAAAATACAACGTTGCATCAGAACGAAGTTTTAGATTTCCTAAACTATTTTCGTTTAGCGGAGGACCTGCTGCCATTGTTATTACAAAACCTATTTTTGCAGTTCTTTTAAGATTAGCCAAACGCTGATTTTCGAAAACTTCCTTAAAATTCAGAACATTAGTGCCGCCAGAATAAGCCTGAACATTAAAACTTAGTGTTTCAATGGTATTGTTTTGGGCATCGATTAGCACTAAATCAATTTTATATGCCCTATTAATTGTATTAGTTATTTCGAAATTAAATTCGGTCTTCATTAAATCTTCCCGCATGAGCGAGTTTCTGAAAGGATTAAAATCCTGAGTATCAAAAGCAATGTTTAACTCGCTTCCATTATCCACAAAATCATTTGCCGGAATATTGAAATAGGTCAAATTAGCTACGGCAACCGGCTCTAATTTCAGGTCATCAATTTGGTCAAAATCCAAATCACTTGAGCATGAGAAACTCAAAAATATTAAAACTAAAATTCCTATAATTTTACTTATGCCTGATGATTTCATAACCAAAAGCTTTCAACTTATTAGAAAACAACGCACTTTAACACTCAATTATTGTGACTGTTATAGTAAATATACGAAAAATCTTAGTGGAATTTACCAAATAATTTTGAGGCTTCATTATAAGCACTTTCAAAACTTAAAGAGTTCAGACCTGTAGTTTTTTTATTGGCTGTAAAATACGAGATTAGTTTTTCTGTAGGCATATTTCCGGTTAATTTATCCGTTGCCATTGGGCAGCCGCCAAAACCCTGAATCGCACCATCAAAACGCGTACAGCCTGCTTTGTGTGCAGCATCAATTTTTTCGAACCAGCTATTGGGTGTGGTGTGCAAGTGCGCCCCAAACTCTATTTGAGGATATTTAGGAATTAAATTTGAGAAAAGATAGGTAATCACTTCGGGAGTTGAGCTCCCAACAGTATCAGAAAGCGATAAGATTTTCACCCCCATTTCAGATAATTTTTCTGTCCATTCACCTACGATTTCAACATTCCATGGATCTCCATACGGATTCCCGAAACCCATAGAAAGATAGGTAACCACTTCTTTGTTTTTTTTATCGGCGATTTCCAGAATCTCTTCAAGGGTAACTAAAGACTGCGCAATGGTTTTATGTGTATTTCGCATTTGGAAATTCTCAGAAATCGAAAAAGGAAATCCTAAATATCGAATTACTTCATATTGCGAAGCTGTTTCTGCCCCCTGTGTATTTGCTATAATGGATAAAAGTTTGCTTGTGGTTTGTGACAAATCAAGTTGAGCCAAAACCTCAGCGGTATCCTGCATCTGCGGAATCGCTTTAGGAGATACAAAACTTCCAAAATCTATTGTATCAAAACCCACTCTAAGCAAAGCCTGTATGTAAGAAACCTTATTTTTAGTTGGAATAAAGGTTTTGATACCTTGCATGGCATCGCGGGGACATTCGATAATCTTGATCTCTTTATTCAAAGCTAAATCTTTTGTGAAGGCTAAGTTAGCTTCTTTTTTAAAGAAATAAAAACTATAAATTTCATTAATTTAAGTATTACTCAATATCGTAATAAATTACAATATTACCGATAAACGTAATATAGTCGTATATTACCAAAAAATGTAATAATTTAAAATATTTTATATATATTTGTAATATAAAATTTATTTATTTTAATTATATTTGAATTATGACGAGCGTAATTACAGGGGATATAATTGATTCCAGAAAGCAAAAATCGAAAGACTGGGTTGAAGATTTGAAAAAAATCTTATCTACATTTGGGGAAACACCAAGTCAATGGGAGGTATACAGAGGTGACGAATTTCAAATTGAAATACAAAATCCTGAAGAAGCTTTATTAACCGCTATTTTGATTAAAGCACATTTGAGAGCAATAAAATTAGATGCACGAATGAGTATCGGTTTTGGAGACAAAACGCATAATGCTGGGAAAATATCTGAAAGTTATGGAAGTGCTTTTATAAATTCAGGAGAACTTTTTGAAACTTTAAAAAAACAAAAAGTAACTTTAGCCATGCGAACAGGCGATGCAATTACAGATGAAAAAATGAATTTGATGATTCAGCTGGCGTTGACCTTTATGGACAAATGGCTAGCACAATCAGCTGAATTTGTTGCTGTTGCCATCAAAAATCCAACCTTATCCCAAGAAGAACTGGGGCAAAAATTAGGGATTAACCAAGCTGCAGTAAGCAGAAGACAAAAGCGTGCGGAGTTTGATTTGGTTATGCATTTAGACCGTTATTTTAGAATACAAATAAAACAACTTTCAGCCTCATGATTTTATTTATAAAACTATTGTTAGCGCATTTGTTGGGTGATTTTATCTGGCAGCCCAATTCCTGGGTAATTGACAAGGAAGCTAAAAAACATAAAAGCATTTTCCTTACCCTTCATATTCTATTACACGGAGTTTTAGCTGCAGTTTTGGTGGGAGAAATTCAGTTTATACCTTATGCGGTTTTAATTGCTGTTACGCATGGTATCATTGACCTCATCAAATTAAGTTTTCAGAAACCCAAAACAAAACGTACCTGGTTTGTTGCAGACCAAATCACACATATTTTGATTTTAATTGGAGTTGTACTTTTATATGAAAACAAAAGCATTATTTACTTTTGGCAGAGCAATGAATTTTGGATTTTGTCCACCGGAATATTACTTTTAACCAAACCTGCTTCTATCTTTATTAAAACCATTATTTCTATTTGGAGCCCTGAAAGCCAGAATAGCAATCAGGATAATTCGCTTGCCAATGCAGGTAATTACATTGGTATTTTAGAACGTTTATTTGTATTTGGTTTTATCTTAACCGGGCATTTTGAAGCCATCGGATTTTTATTGGCTGCAAAATCCATATTTAGGTTTGGAGATTTAAAAGAAGCAAAAGACCGAAAACTTACCGAATATGTACTGATTGGCACTCTGATTAGTTTTGGAATCTCAATACTGACAGGATTAATTGTTCAGGCTCTTCTTTTACAATTGTCTTAAAACTTTTTTGTTTATTGCTTTTATCAAAGCAGGGCCTTCGTAAATAAAACCGGTATACAATTGTACCAAACTTGCGCCGGCATTCAGTTTTTCGATAGCATCATCTGCAGAATGTATTCCTCCTACTCCAATAATCGGAAACGCTTTATTACTTTTTTCTGAAAGGAAACGAATCACTTCTGTAGAACGTTTGGTTAATGGTTTTCCTGACAAACCTCCCATTTCAGATTTATTTTCAGATTGCAATCCATCTCTTGAAATTGTTGTATTCGTAGCAATTACACCTGCAATTTGCGTTATTTTTACAATGTCAATAATATCTAATAATTGCTCGTCTGTTAAATCTGGAGCTATCTTTAAAAGAATTGGCTTTACTTTTTGAGTACTTGTTTTTTGCTTTTCAATATTTCTGTTTTGCAAAGTCTGCAACAAAGCTGTCAATGGTTCTTTGTCTTGTAAAGCTCTTAAATTTGGTGTATTTGGTGAACTTACATTCACAACAAAATAATCAACATGATCAAACAAAGCGTCAAAACAAATGATATAATCATCAACGGCATTTTCGTTTGGAGTCACTTTATTTTTTCCAATGTTTCCTCCAATTAAAACTCCTGAATTCTTTTTTAAGCGCTCAACCGCTTCCAGAACTCCGCCGTTATTGAAACCCATTCGATTAACAATCGCCTGATCTTCTTTTAATCGGAATAAACGTTTTTTAGGATTTCCTTCCTGGCCAACAGGAGTTACGGTTCCAATTTCAATAAAACCAAAACCAAAATCGGAAAGTTCTTTGTATAATTTAGCGTCTTTATCAAACCCTGCGGCAAGTCCAACGGGATTTTTGAATTTGATGCCGAAAACCTCTCTTTCTAAGCGAGTATCTTTTACTTCATAAATGGATCTCATAATTGATGAAACGCCGGGAATTTTTGAAATGAATTTAACGAATGAAAAAGTAAAATAATGTACTTCTTCTGGATCAAAACAAAAAAGTATCGGACGAATTATCAATTTATACATAATAGTGTGTGGTTATTTTTTCGGTTGCAAATTTAATTATAATACTTTAAAATGGCTCTTTTTTATAAAAACAAATTGTAAGATGTTGCAAATTATAAAATGATACAAATACAATTATTAAAACGGCGATGTAGAGTTTTTTATTAATTAACTTTGATTAATTTAAAAAATTCTTATTGTAAATCTATCAATTAAATAGTAAAACATTAAGTTGTTCTTGTTGAAGAATACAAACAATAATAATTAACTAACTCTATAGACTTAATAGAATATTTTATAACTTTGGCCTGATGCAACAGTCGTCTTATACTTCAATTAAAAGTAACTATAATGAAAAATAAAACCTATTGGATTTTTGCCATATTAACCCTTTCAATAATTTCTATTGCGTATGGTTACACCAAATTGATTGTTCCAAAACAAAAGTTGGCAGCAACAATGGATTGTGCGGAGGCTCCAGATACATCCGGTGAATCATTATTTAAGCCAACCATTGAAAACAAAAATAAACCAACCGGCAACGCCCCAAAAGGAATGGTATGGATTCCCGGCGGAGAATTTTCTATGGGAAGCAATGTGGAAGATGAAAGTTTGTGTAGTATTAAAGGTGTTACAAAAGATGCCGCGCCAATTCACAGAGTATATGTAGACGGATTTTATATGGATCAAACTGAAGTAACCAACGAACAATTTGAAGCCTTCGTAAAAGCTACTGGTTATGTAACACTAGCCGAAAAAGCACCTACTCATGAAGAATATCCTGATGCTCCTTTAGAGAATCTAATTGCCGGATCTGCAGTTTTTACTCCTACTCCGGAAAAAGTAGACCTGAATAATTATATGCAATGGTGGACCTATGCTAAAGGAGCCGACTGGAGACACCCTGAAGGGGCCGGAAGCTCTATAAAAGGAAGAGGCCATTATCCGGTTGTACAAGTTTCATATGCCGATGCAGCTGCATATGCGAAATGGGCAGGCAAAAGATTACCAAGCGAAGCAGAATGGGAGTTTGCAGCCCGTGGTGGAAAAACAGGAGAACTTTATGCCTGGGGAAATACCCTAAAACCAAAAGGAAAATTTCAGGCAAATATCTATCAGGGGAATTTTCCAATAGAAAAAGGAGATACCGGAGAGGATGGCTATATTGGCATTGCACCAACAGCTCAATTCGAACCAAATGGATATGGTTTATATGATATTGGAGGAAATGTATGGGAATGGACAAATGATTGGTATACAGCCGACTATTATACTGTTTTAAGTGAAAGCGGAAAAGCAGCAAAGAACCCCCAGGGTCCCGCAAAATCGTATGATCCTGCAGAACCAGATTTACCTAAAAAAGTACAACGTGGAGGTTCTTTTTTATGTACAGATCAATATTGTACACGTTATATGGTGGGCACAAGAGGAAAAGGCGATTATCAATCTCCGGCAAATCATATTGGTTTTAGATGTGTGAAGTAATTTTATTTTACATAATTATACGAATCAATTAATTCAAAACCCAATTTAAAATATTCCTAAAATTGATTTTAATTGGTAAAAATTCGTGCAATTTGTGGCAAACCATTTATCTCCTTTTTAGAAATTTTAATCCACTGAATAATTGTTTTATATTTGCTAAAAAAACAAACAAATGCAGCATATCATAGATCGATTTATCAGTTATGTAACAATTGATACTGAATCGGACCCAAATTCGCAAACAACTCCAAGTACAGAAAAACAATGGAACCTTGCCAATAAATTAGTTGAAGAACTAAAAACAATTGGACTGGAAGATGTTACTATAGACGACAAGGCTTACATAATGGCTACTCTGCCCAGCAATGTAGACCATGAAGTACCAACAATTGGTTTTGTTTCGCATTTTGATACTTCTCCCGACTTCAGCGGAGCAAATGTAAAACCTCAGATTATTCAGAATTATGACGGAAAAGATATTGTTTTAAATGCCGAAAAAAATATAGTTCTTTCTCCAGATTACTTCAAGGATTTATTGCAATACAAAGGTCAGACGATTATTACTACTGACGGAACTACTTTATTAGGCGCAGATGACAAAGCCGGAATTACGGAAATCGTTTCTGCAATGGAGTATTTGGTTCAGCATCCTGAAATCAAACATGGAAAAATCAGGATTGGTTTTACTCCTGATGAAGAAATTGGCCGTGGAGCGCATCATTTTGATGTAGAAAAATTTGGCGCACAATGGGCTTACACAATGGATGGAAGTCAGATTGGCGAATTAGAATATGAAAATTTCAATGCTGCCGGAGCAAAAATTACCTTCAAAGGAAAAAGTGTTCATCCGGGCTATGCCAAAGGAAAAATGATCAATTCGATGTTGATTGCCAATGATTTTATTAATGAGCTTCCTAAAGGAGAAACACCTCAGGAAACAAAAGGTTATGAAGGATTTTTTCACGTTCACCATTTAACCGGAAGTATTGAAGAAACCGTTTTAGAATTGATTATCAGAGACCACAACAAGAAAAAATTCGAAAAAAGGAAAGATTTAATTGACAAAATCACCAAAAAAATCAATAGAAAATTTGCGAAACAATTTGGGGAAGATATTGCAATTGCCGTAGTAAAAGATCAGTATTACAATATGAGAGAAAAGGTTCTTCCTGTAAAACATATTGTTGACATTGCAGAGAAAGCAATGAAAGAATTAAATATTAAGCCTATTATTAAACCTATCCGTGGCGGAACTGACGGATCTCAATTATCCTACATGGGATTGCCTTGCCCAAATATCTTCGCTGGTGGTCATAACTTTCATGGAAAATACGAATACGTTCCAGCCGAAAGTATTCAGAAAGCAACAGATGTAATTGTGAAAATTGCTGAATTAACAGCTATTCCGGGAATTTTTGATGTAACTGAAAAACCAAAAAGAAAGAGATAAATTGGAAGGTTAAAATTCCAATATTTTTAATTCTAAATACCAAGCTTTTTCAAAGGTTTTAACGCTTTTTTGTCATTCCGAGGAACGAGGAATCTGCGTAAGTAGCTCGACAAAGATTGGCGATTTTGATTGTGGAGTTTCTTGCGGAGATTCCTCGTTCCTCGGAATGACAAGATTGTGGAAAAAAAAATCCCAAACTCTAAATTAGAATTTGGGATTTATATTTTATAGAAATTTAAAAAAGCTTAAGCCTTTTTATTCAAAGCAGCACTCATTTCCATAGAAATAGCTGAGCGTTCCAATTTTAATTTTCCAGACATTGTTTCGATAATTACAGTAGTATCTTCTAATTGAGCAACTCTACCATGAATACCGCTTTTTGTAATTATTTTATCACCTACTTTTAAGCTACTTTCAAATTCTTTTTCATTTTTTGCTCTTTTTTGTTGTGGTCTGATCATAAAGAAATAGATTACCACAAACATTAATAGAAATGGCGCAAATTGCGTTAATTGTTCCATAATTTAAATTCTGTTTTTGATTTATTATTAATATTCTCTTTTTGCAAAATTGGCTCTTCGACTCCGATAAGAGTGTATTTTAATTGAAACTTTAAAATTAAAAATTGCCTGCCATTACATTAAACCTCTTCCAACTTTCACCATCTTTTTGTTAGCAGTAAGTTCTTTTACAAGGTTATCTAAAATTCCGTTGATAAAAATACTGCTTTTTGGTGTAGAATACTCCTTTGCAATTTCTAAATATTCGTTAAGAGTTACTTTTACCGGAATTGAGGGGAACTTCAGGAATTCGCAGATAGCCATTTTCAAAATAATCGTATCAATTTCAGCTATTCTTTCACTATCCCAGTTTGGAGTTTTATCATCGTATTCTTTTGCGAAAACAGATTCGTTTAAGACTGTTCTTCTGAACAAATCTTTAGCAAAATCTTTATCTTCAACATCTTTATACAATTTTGGCACTCTAAAATCATCCGGATCTTCCGTTTTTATAGCTTTCAATTGTTTGATAATATGTGTATTAACAACTGGAATGTCATCAACCCATGTCAATTTATCATCTTCCAGATACTCATACAGCTTTTCATTTGGAACAATCACTTCAGAAAATAAATCAATTACAAACTGTCTGTCCTCTTCAAAAGTATTGACATTATTGCTCATGTATTTTGCATACAAATCGCTTGCTTTGATATCATTTAAAAGCAACAAAATATAATCGTCATTTAATGACCAGTTATTTATTTTACGATTTTCTAAAGCGATGCTAAGGGAATTGCTTTCGGCAAGAAGCTGAAAAATTTTGTTCTTGATAAATTTTTCGTTTGGATTACGTTCTGCAGCAGTTGCAAGATGTTTTTTGCTTGAAAGATGTAAAAAAACAGATTCTTTTTTGCAAATTTCAATCAATGAAGAAAGCATTATAAGATATAAATCCTGAATATTATCAATACTGTAAAAAAGAAATTTTTCTTCTTTTTCCAGATTATCAGAACCACTTTGATGCATTGCATAAATGGATTGCATGACTTTAACGCGTAAGTGTCTTCTATTTACCACCTTGTAAGAACATTTAAAAATTAGTCTGCAAAAATAAGAATTTAACAGATGATAATAAAATTTAAAAGCATAAAAAACGAACTTTTTAAAAACCAAAAAAGCCCAAAAAAACAATAACGTTTTTTTTAGGCTTTTATACTAATTCAAAATTTTTATTCAAATGAAACTCTTATCGAAATTTCATATGTATGCTGTTGCTTAACTTTTTTTGCTGTTTTCGATTTTTCGCAAATCGATACGGTTTTGAGCAATAGTAAGTGCTGCTTTGTGTGTTGTCATTCCGTTTTTCACAGCATAATCGATAATTTCTAAGGTTGTGTTGTAGATATTTTCAGTTTTGCTCATGATTTCAGCTTTACCATAATGTTCTAATTCTGCATAAACATTGATAATTCCACCAGCGTTGATTAGGAAATCGGGAGCATATAAAATACCTCTTTCCTGTAATCTTGGTCCGTGAATATTCTCATCAGCTAACTGATTGTTGGCAGCACCGGCAATTACTTTTGCTTTGATTTTGTTTACCGTATTATCATTAATAGTTGCTCCCATTGCGCATGGTGCATAAATATCAACATCAGCACTGTATAAATCTTCACCAGTAAAAATTGTCGCGTTATATTTTTTTGCTACTTCGTATAATTTTTCTTCGTTGATATCAGCAATGGTAACCAGTGCTCCTTCTTTAGTTAAATATTCTACCAAAGCTTCACCCACATGGCCAATTCCCTGAACCAGAACTTTTTTACCATCTAAAACATCAGAACCAAACTGGCTTTTTGCAGCCGCTTTCATTCCTAAATAAACACCATAAGCAGTGATTGGAGAAGGATTTCCAGATCCGCCTCTTTCTTCAGAAATACCCGTTACATAAGGCGTTACGTCTCTTACTGTGTCCATGTCTTTCGTTTCCATTCCAACATCTTCTGCCGTAATATATCTTCCGCTTAAAGAATGAACAAATTCACCAAACTTACGCATCAATTCAGGTGTTTTTTGCGTTTTAGCATCACCAATAATTACAGCTTTTCCCCCACCAATATTCAGTCCGGTGATAGCAGATTTATAAGTCATACCTCTTGAAAGGCGCAAAACATCGTTAAGAGCTTCCCATTCGGTATTATAATTCCACATTCTGGTTCCGCCTAAAGCTGGCCCCATAACCGAATTATGAATACCAATAATTGCTTTTAAACCTGTATCTTTGTCATTGCAAAATACAATTTGTTCGTGATCATCAAAAGATAACTGACCAAAAACCGGATCCATTTTTTGAAGTTCCTTTCCAGTTGCAAAAGTTGCATCCATAGCGTTACTGTTTATTTGTTATAATTATGAATTCGTCAAAAAGACATATCAAAAATAAATAAAAAATAAATATATGCTAATTTTTTATCCCTAAAATAACAATATTACAATTGATTTGTTTTAATTGAATATATCTTCTCTTAATTATAATGGAATATAATTTAAAAAACCAAATCATTTCAACATTGAATCTCTTAAAAAAATGAAAGAATTAAGCTATTTAAACAAATATTTCATTAAATATAAATATCATTTTTCCTTTGGAATTTTAATCACTATAATCGCACAAATTTTTTTCTTATTCACGCCAAAGCTGGTCAGCCAGTCTTTTGATACTATTGAAAGGTTTCTAAAATTATCAGAAGCCGATCGAAAATCATCAATTATTATCAATTATTATAAGGACGATCTGATTCATAATGTCCTGTTGATTATAGGAAGTGCGATAGTTGCGGGATTTTTGACCTTTTTAATGCGCCAGACTTTAATTGTCATGTCGCGACATATTGAGTTTGATTTGAAAAATGAAGTTTTCAAACAATATGAAAACCTGTCACAGAATTTCTATAAACAAAACCGCACCGGAGATTTAATGAGCCGAATCAGCGAAGACGTTTCAAAAGTCCGAATGTATGTTGGACCGGCTGTAATGTATACAATAAATACAGTCATTCGGTTTGCGATCGTTATCCTATATATGTACAATGTTTCTCCTTTACTCACATTATATACTATTTTGCCTTTACCGGTTCTTTCCTATTGCATTTTTAAACTGAGTTCAGAAATCAATAAACGAAGCACCACTTTTCAACAGTATTTATCGAAAGTTTCGAGTTTTTCCCAGGAAATATTCTCTGGAATCCGTGTCATTAAAGCCTATTCATTAGAAAATCAGCATCAGACTAATATGGTGGCTCTTGCCGATGAAAGCAAAAAGAAAAGTCTGGATTTGGCTAAAGTACAGTCACTGTTCGGTCCTTTAATGATCGCTTTAATTGGAATCAGTAATTTGGTTGTCATTTATTTTGGAGGCGTGATGTATATAAACGGAACCATACCGAATATTGGAACTATTGCCGAATTTATTTTGTATGTAAACATGCTGACCTGGCCTGTTGCTTCGTTAGGATGGGTTTCATCAATGGTTCAGGAGGCTGAAGCCTCTCAAAAACGGTTGAATGAATTTTTGAAAATTGAACCTGAAATTAAAAACAATAATGAGGATCCTTCAGACATTCAGGGTTCGATTTCTTTCGAGAATGTGAGTTACACTTACGAAGATACCAATATTGAAGCGTTAAAAAATGTAACCTTTACAGTAAAAAAAGGGGAAACACTGGCCATTTTAGGAAAAACCGGTTCCGGTAAATCAACTATTCTATCCCTTATTTCAAGATTATATGATGTCACTGAAGGAAGAATCACGATTGATGAAAACGAAATCAGTAATGTAAATCTAAATGATCTTCGTAACAACATCGGGATTGTGCCTCAGGATGCTTTTCTATTTTCGGATACAATTAAAAATAATATCAAATTTGGCCATCAAAACGCAACAGATGAAGAGGTAATCCAGGCTGCCAAAAATGCTGTTGTTCATGACAATATCATTACTTTCAACAAACAATATGATACAGTTTTAGGAGAAAGAGGTATTACGCTTTCGGGAGGGCAAAAACAGCGTGTATCTATTGCACGGGCCATTATTAAAGATCCCGCCATTTTGCTTTTTGATGATTGCTTGTCAGCTGTTGATACAGAAACCGAAGAAACGATTCTGAATAATTTATTTGAAATCTGCAAGGACAAAACGACCATTATAGTAAGCCATCGTATTTCATCAGCAAAAAATGCTGACAAAATTATCATTTTAGAAGATGGCAAAATCATACAACAAGGCACTCATAATCAATTAATAAATCAGGAAGGCTATTATTCATCGTTATATTTAAAACAACTTTCAGAAAAAGAATTACTTTAATTGTTGCGTAATAGATATTTTTTTATGATTTTTGAGTACTATTAATTCCCAAAAAATGATAGAACGTATTATGAGAGAAAATGACATGTTAGAAAAAGAAGAGATTTTTTCTAAAGTATTACGAGCAGGAAGAAGAACTTATTTCTTTGATGTAAGAGCGACTAAAGCTGACGATTATTATATCACGATTACAGAAAGTAAAAAATTTACTGAAGAAGACGGTTCTTTTCATTTTAAAAAACATAAAATTTACCTGTACAAGGAAGATTTTAGTGCTTTTGCCGAAATACTAGAAGAAATGACTTCTTATGTCCTGAACCACAAGGGTGAAGAGGTGATTTCTGAAAGACATCAAAAAGATTTTAAAAAAGAATACAGCACTGACAAAACTGAAGATCATCAGGTATCTAGTTTTACAAATATTGATTTTGATGATATTTAGTCAAAATAGCTTTTAAAAAGTACGGGTCCAAAATGTTCTGCATTTTGGACTTTTTTTATATATTTAAACTAAAAAACTAACCGTGAACAAACTAACCAAAAACCCACTATATTGTTTATTATCGTTTCTTTCCCTAATTTCAATATCTTACAGCCAGAAACAAGATCTGAAAATTGATCAAAAAATTGACAAAATCATAAAAAACATGACTTTGGAACAAAAAATTGGTCAGGCATGTTTAAAAGGTACTTCAAGCCGAAGCAAGGGCTTATCTGAAGAACTTAAAAATGATGTTCGAAAAGGTTTAGTAGGTGCCATTTTAAACCTGACAGATCCCAATCTTGTTCTTGAAATACAAAAAATTGCTGTAGAAGAAAGTCCGAACCATATTCCATTATTATTTGGCAGGGATGTCATTCACGGCTATAAAACTATATTCCCTATTCCTTTGGGACTAGCCGCTTCATGGGATATGGAATTAGTTGAAAAAACATCAAAAATTGCAGCGAATGAATCTTACTCCAGATGCATTAACTGGACCTATGCACCAATGGTTGATATTGCAAGGGATGCCCGCTGGGGAAGAATTGCAGAATCACCTGGCGAAGATCCTTTATTAGCATCACGATTGGGAATTGCTTATGTTAAGGGATTTCAAGGTAATGATCCTTCAGTTCCCGGACAAATTTTGGCCTGTGCCAAACATTTTGCAGCTTACGGTGCGGCAGAAGGAGGACGCGATTACAATACTGTGAGTATGTCTGAATCCCTGCTTCGGAATGTGTATTTAAAGCCTTTTGAGACAGCGGCAAAAGCAGGAGCAGCAACTTTTATGAGTTCTTTTAACGACCTGAATGGAATTCCTGCTTCCGGAAACCATTTTCTGCTTAAAAAAATTCTACGGGAGGAATGGAAATACGACGGATTTGTCGTAAGTGACTGGAATTCAGTTACTGAAATGATTCCACATGGTTTTGCGGCCGATGAAAAAGATGCTGCGTTTAAGTCTGCTTCGGCTGGACTTGACATGGAAATGACCAGCTTATCGTATGCCAATCATTTAAAAACATTGATTGCTGAAAAGAAGATATCTGAAAAACAATTAGATGAAATGGTACGCAATATTCTTAGAATCAAATTCAGGGTCGGGATTTTTGAAAATCCTTATTTTAAAGAGCGCGAAAGATTCTCATTATTAACTGCCGATGCTTTAAAAACGGCTAAAAATGCTGCCATTAAGAGTTGTGTTTTATTAAAAAACGAAAAACAAATTCTGCCTTTAAAATCCAATCAAAAAATAGCTGTTATTGGCCCATTGGCAGATGCCCCGAGAGAACAATTAGGAACATGGACTTTTGATGGCAACAAAGAAGATTCTCAAACGCCTCTAAAAGCATTGCAAAATAGTTTCGGACAAAATAATGTGTTTTATTCGGCTGGTCTTTCACATAGCCGATCATTATCTGAAGAAGGTTTTGCAGCTGCTGTCGCAGAGGCTAAAAAATCAGATGTAATTTTATTTTTTGCAGGAGAAGAAGCTATTCTTTCAGGAGAAGCACATTCAAGAGCCAACATCAATTTACCGGGCTTACAAGAAAAATTAATCGCCGAATTGCAAAAAACAGGAAAGCCAATTGTAGTAATACTGATGGCGGGAAGACCAATTACGTTGGGCTCTGTTTTGCCAAAAGTAAATTCCCTAATTATGGCGTGGCATCCTGGAACAATGGCCGGCCCTGCAATTTCTGATGTATTATTAGGATTAGCAAATCCATCAGGAAAACTGCCTGTAACCTGGCCTAAAGAAGTGGGACAGATTCCTATTTACTATAATCACCCAAATACCGGAAGACCTGCAGATCCTAAAACTTTTGTAGCTATTCAGGATATTCCTGTCGAAGCCTGGCAAAGTTCTTTAGGAAATAATTCACACTATCTGGATGCAGGTTATGAACCACAATTCCCTTTTGGATTTGGATTGAGTTATACAAGCTTTTCATACGATAATTTAAAAATTGAAAAAGCAACTCTTAAAAACAATGAGAAGGAGAACTTGAATGTTTCTGCCCTTATTACCAATACAGGAAACACAACCGGAACAGAAACAGTTCAATTATATGTACGTGATATTACAGGAAGCATTGTAAGACCTGTAAGAGAACTTAAAGATTTCATACAAATCGAATTAAAACCTAAAGAATCTAAAACTATACAATTCTCAATTCCTGTTTCAGAGCTGGCCTTTTATAATGATAAAATGGAGCTAAAAACAGAACCAGGCGATTTTAAAGTCTGGATTGCTTCGCATGCTGAAAATGGTTTGGAAGGTAATTTTAAAATTGAATAAAATAATTATATTATGAAGAAAATAGCGCTTTTACTTTGTTTGTTTACTATTGGATTTTCCTCTTTTGCTCAAAAAATGGAATATGAAACGAAATCGAATATCCAATACTACAATTCGACAACCAATAAATCTGATTCATATATTAACGAAAGATGCGTTTTGGATATTTATTACCCAAAAAATACTAAAGGATTCTCTACGATAGTTTGGTTTCATGGCGGAGGATTAACCGGTGGAAGTAAAGAAATTCCTGAAGCATTAAAAAATAAAGGCTTTGCTATTATTGGGGTTAATTATAGATTATCTCCAAAAGTGAAAGCTGCAAAATGCATTGAAGACGCCGCAGCTGCAATCGCATGGACTTTT
Source organism: uncultured Flavobacterium sp. (assembly GCF_946478785.1). The sequence goes on along the minus strand of NZ_CAMLDD010000009.1, from coordinate 111,400 downwards.
AATAATATTGGAAATTATGGAGGTGATAGTACGCAAATTTTTGTATCAGGACATTCTGCTGGCGCCTATTTAGCTTTGATGACTGGCCTCGAAAAAAAATATCTCCAAAAAGAAGGCATTGATGCTAATAAAATTGCGGGATTAATTCCGTTCAGCGGACAATGCATTACTCATTTTGAAATTAGAAGAGAAAATGGAATTCCGGAAAAACAACCGACTATTGACGCTTTTGCGCCTCTTTATCATGTTCGCGCTGATGCTCCTCCAATTTTGTTAATTACCGGAGATCGTGAACTTGAAATGTTAGGCCGATATGAAGAGAACGCTTATATGGAACGAATGATGAAACTGGTGGGACATAAAGAAACCAAACTGTATGAATTAGACGGTTATGGACACGGAATGGCCGAACCTGCTTTTCCTTTACTGGTAAATGAGATTAACCGTATTACAAAAGAAAAACAAACCAAAAAAAAATAACCTAAGTGAATCCGCGGCAATGCAAATAAACTTATTAATATTACCCGGATTAGGAAACTCCGGAGATAAACACTGGCAGACCTTTTGGCATAAAAAATTCGAAAACTCCATTCGGTTAGTTCAGGATAATTGGGACGAACCTGTTCGGGAAGAATGGCTTGAAAGGTTAAACGAAGAAATATCCAAACTCGAACATCCAACGATTTTAGTAGCACATAGCCTTGCTGTTTCCTTAGTATTGCATTGGGCAGAAACAAATACCAACAAAAACATCATTGGAGCTTTATTGGTCGCCCCTGCTGATGTTGATTCACCTGAACACACACCTGAAAGTGTCCGGAATTTTTCTCCTATGCCAATTTCAAAATTACCATTTCCGTCAATTGTTATTGCAAGCGAAAACGACCCCTATGCCTCTTTCGAAAGAAAACAATATTTTGCTCAAATGTGGGGAAGTGATTTTGTAAACGTGGGACAGAAAGGGCATATCAATTCTGATTCTGATCTGCAATATTGGGAAGAAGGGCAGTTGATTTTGCAGAATTTGATTAGCATGATCAAAGAGTAATTAGTGTTCAGATTTTAGTGTTCAGTTATATCTAATTTTGAGTAACTAAACACTAAAATCTTAATACTGACCACTAAAATCTAGCCAATCCTCAATCCATTTTCAATTTTAAAATCGGGTGTCAATAAAATTACGTCTCCCTCCTCGCCTACAGCGCCCAAAACCAGACATTCGCTCATGAATTTTCCTATTTGCTTTTTCGGGAAATTTACAACAGCTACTACTTGACGATTTAGCAAATCTTCTTTTTGATATCGTTTAGTAATTTGAGCTGATGATTTTCGAATACCTATTTCTTTTCCAAAATCGATAGTAAGCTGGTATGCAGGTTTTCTTGCTTCAGGAAAATCATTTACTTCGATTATGGTTCCGACCCGCATATCGGTTCTTTCAAATTCTTTCCAGGCTAAATCCATTGTTTCAATAGTTTATTTGCAAACGTATTAATTTTGTAATTGTTAGTCCTAATTCTATAACCCTTTTTTTTGTGGTCCTTTTAATTTTACAAATCAAATTATTAAGCCTAACTTAAAAAGATATAGAATGGAAAATAGTCTTACAAATACTAATCTAACACTTATGGATTCAGATTTTGATATTCAGCTGCAAAACACAGATAAATATATTCAAACTGCTCAAAATGTAAAACTTTATGTGAGAGATTATGGAAAAGGAAAACCTGTAATTTTAATTCATGGGTGGCCTCTTTCTAATGAAATGTGGGAATATCAAATTGAATTTTTAGTGCAGAATAATTACAGGGTTATTGCTTATGACCGTCGTGGTTTTGGTAAGTCATCCCAGCCTTGGGACGGTTACGATTATGATACTTTGTCAGATGATTTAAATGCAATTATTGAACAGCTTCAATTAGAAAATACCACACTTGTCGGCTTTTCTATGGGAGGTGGTGAAGTAGTTCGTTATTTTAGCCGTCATGGAGGAAAAGGGGTTACAAAAGCAGCCTTAATTTCATCCATTATTCCTTTTTTAGCCAAAACTGAAGATAATCCTGAAGGACGCCCAAAAGAGAAAGGAGAAGCAACCGCAGCTGCAATAAGAGAGGATAGAATTGGATTCCTAGAAAATTTTGGTAAAACATTTTTTGGCGTTAACATTATAAATAAGCCTTTAAGCACACCTTTGCTTGAGTATTACAGAAATTTATGTTCATTAGCATCACCAAGAGCAACATTAAAATGTGCTGAATCTTTATCAAATACAGATTTCAGGGATGAACTTCAAACTATTAAAGTTCCTACTTTAATTATCCATGGTGATGATGATAAAAATGTTCCAATCGAACTGAGTTCAGAAAAAACCGCTGCAGCCGTAGCTAATAACACTTTCATTATTTACGAAGGCGCACCACACGGACTATTTTATACTGAAAAAGATAAATTAAATCAGGATTTGCTTGAGTTCTTAAACTCATAAACACATATTGATATCCAAAGAAATAAACTTGACAGCAATTTCTTTGGATATTTTTTATTAGTGCCATCGCTCATTTAGAGAATTAAAGGTTATTTTTGGATAACTAATTCATGGAAAAATGGCACAAACTCCTTCAAATATGATTCCGCTTGGGACAATTGCTCCCGACTTCAATCTAAAAGATACTAATTCAAATTATGAATATTCATTTCGGGATTTGAAAGGTACTAAAGGAACCTTGGTTATTTTCATGTGTAATCATTGTCCGTTTGTTCTTCATGTACTGAATGAAATTATTATGATTTCCAATGACTACCGTGTTCAGGGAATCGGAATACTTGCTATCTCCAGCAGCGATGTTAAAAGGTATCCTCAGGACTCTCCTGAAATGATGAGGGAATTTGCTTTTGAAAATAAAATGGATTTTCCATATTTATTTGATGAAACCCAAGAAGTCGCTAAAGCTTATAATGCCGCCTGTACACCTGATTTTTATTTATTTGATAATCAGGACAGATTATTTTATCGAGGCCAACTTGATGATTCAAGACCCGGAAATGGAATTCCGTTAAGCGGAAATGATCTGAGAAATGCTATAGATGCCTTAATCTATAACAGAACCCTAAACGACATTCAAAAACCAAGTATAGGCTGTAACATTAAATGGAAATAGAGAATATTTAATCTGATTTGTATATCTTTACTGTTCTGTTATTATAGCCATTATTATAGCCATGGTTTACATCCTATTATTTATAGCTTCAGCATTTTTGTTTTCCCTTAGGAGAAAACCAATTTTGGCTGTAATTATTTCGCATAATAAGGCCTTTATTAATTAGGCCTCCGTCTATTTCATTTTCTTCTTTCAGGCGGAGGATTTTTACCAATTTTAAATATGTCTTTTCTATTTGAGATTTTTTTCAAATAAAAACATTAACGCAGCCAACATTTCTAAACACACATTTAAATTTCAATTTGCGAATTATCGCAATCTGGAATTTAATTCAACTTTTTATAAACATTAAATAAATAAGATATGAAACCCACGCCAGTTTTCTGTAAAAAAGAGTATCAGTTCTTACGTGAATTGATATTAAAAAGTAAAAATGAGACAAACACCAGGGAAATCGGACAGCTTTCGCAAGAATTGGACCGTGCCATTATCAGCGAAGAAAGTTTTCTTGACAATTCGATTATTAGGATCAACTCACATGTAACAATTGAAGATGTTAAAGCAAACAAGCAAATGAAAATTCAAATTGTTTTACCTTCTCTATCAGATGTAAAAGAAAGAAAAATATCCATTTTAGCTCCATTAAGCGTTGCTATCATTGGCTTTAAGGAGAACGATCAAGTTGATTGGGAATTGCCTTCCGGAGTAAAAACATTAAAAATAATTGAAGTAAACAATAACGTTGTATCCAATTACTAGTTTTTAAACACCTCAGAGATGAAGGTGTTTTTTTATTTAAAACAAAAAGCTAATCATATAATCTGAAAATTGTAACCATTTCTTATCTCGTTTTTGATAATAAAAAATCCCACCCGGTAACCGAATGGGATATTATTTTAATCAATATAAATGTATATAATTTTTATTTTACATCCATTAATTCTACGTCAAAAATCAAAGTTGCATGTGGAGGAATAACGCCTCCTGCTCCTGCTGCTCCGTAAGCTAAATCAGATGGAATTACAAAACGGGCTTTGTCACCCACTTGTAATAAAGCAATACCTTCGTCCCATCCTTCAATAACCTGCCCCTGACCTAATCTAAATTCGATTGGTTTTTTTCTTGGGTAAGAGGAATCAAAAACTTTTCCGTTTTCTAAAGATCCTTCGTAATGCACAGAAACTGTTTTTCCTGCTTCTGCTTTTTTACCGTCCCCTTTTTGAATCATTTTATAACGTAAACCGCTATCTGTTTTATCAAAACCAGCCGCTAATTGCTCCATTTTTGCTTCAGATTCTGCTTTTAAAGCTGCATCTCTTTTTAAACGAGCCCCTTTTAAAGCGATAAAAGCTTCAATAGCATTCCATTTTTGAGCTTCTTCTCCAACTCTGATGATTTCTACTGCATCAAGATTATCTCCCTGAGCAACAGCATCAACTACATCCTGACCCTCGATAACATGACCAAAAACAGTATGTTTGTTGTCTAACCATGAAGTTGGAACGTGTGTAATGTAAAATTGAGAACCGTTACTTGCAGGTCCTGAATTTGCCATTGCCAAAACTCCCGGACGGTCGTGTTTTAAACTTGGGTGAAATTCGTCATCAAATTTGTAGCCAGGATCTCCTGTTCCGGTTCCTTTTGGACAACCACCCTGAATCATGAAATCAGGAATAACTCTGTGAAAAGTTAAACCGTCATAGAATTTTTGTCCCTGAGGTTTTACTTTATTCTCCATATTTCCTTCTGCAAGAGCTACAAAATTACCTACAGTTCCTGGTGCTAACTCATGTGCTAATTTTACTAAAATCGAACCTTTACTAGTATTGAATTTAGCGTATATTCCGTTTTCCATTGTTGTTATTTTTTATTTGAACGCAAATTTACAAATTAATTTTATATCAATTTGTGCTTTCTATTTTTTTAGATTTTGATTTATAGGTAAGCCCGTAGACTGTTAATGCTAATATTGATAAGCCAACACATCCGATAGTTACAGCGTGCCATCCGCCTAATTTCCATAACAACAATCCATAAGCTGATCCGGCTGCTGTTCCTAAAAAGCTAAAGGACATAAAAACCGTATTTAATCTGTTTCTGGCTTCCGGAAGCAAGGAATAAACACGTGTTTGATTTGAAATATGAACGCCCTGGATTCCGATGTCAATAAAAACAATTCCAATCGAAATTCCGATAACGCTTTCTACTGAAAAATAAAAAATAAAAAAGCTAATTAATATTAACAAACAACCATAACCAACTGCTACCCGTGAACCTCCTTTGTCTCCCATTTTTCCAACTAATGGCGCTGCCAAAGCTCCAGAAGCTCCAACAATTCCAAACAAACCAATTGTTGCGCTGTTAAAATAAAACGGTTCTCCTGAAAGCAATAAAACCATTGTTGTCCAGAAAGCTCCAAACTGAGCAAAACTAAAAACATTGATTAAGGTCGCTTCACGTAAGACAGGCTGTGTTTTTATAAGTGTGAAAAGAGATTTAATTAATTGTCCATAAGAACCTTGAAATTGAGGTTTATTGACTGGGAATTTATTCTGAATTACAAAAAAGATCAAAAGACAAATTCCGGCAGCGATGTAAAACATGGATCTCCAGCCTAGAACCTGACCAATAAATCCGCTTAAAGTTCTTGAAAGCAAAATACCAACCAATAAGCCGCTCATAATTGTTCCGATGACTTTTCCTCGTTGTTCGGCAGAACTTAAAGAAGCCGCCAAAGGCAAAATAAGCTGAGGAACTATTGAAGTGATTCCGATAAGCAGTGAGGCAATTTGTAATATAAGGAAACTTTTTGCCGTAGCTGCAATTATTAATGCAATTACGGAAGCAAAAGTGGTCATTAGGATTTGTTTTTTTCGTTCGATTTTATCTCCTAAAGGAACCATAAAAAATAAACCTATGGCATAACCTGCTTGTGTTAGATAGGTTATTGTTCCTGCATTGGCTTCGGGAATTTTAAATTCGTTGGCAATTAAAACAATTAAAGGCTGGCAGTAATACAGATTTGCAACTATGAGTCCAGTGCAGGCTGCCATAAACAAGACATTCGTTTTGGATAAATTCATATTGCAAAAATACCAATCTAATCTTTATGCGAACTTTAAAAAATCTATAATTTTTGAATGTTCAGGTTAAGATTAGATTGGCATTTTAAAATTATATTGATTTATAAATTATTATTTCATAAAATCTTCCCTCATTGGACTGAAAACGTCCGTCAGCATTCCTTCTTCTACACATAAAACGCCGTGAATTGCATGAGGAGGAATATAAAAGCTGTCTCCTTCTTTCAGCATTTTTGTAACGCCGTTTATCGTAACATCAAACTTTCCTTTTGCTACATAAGTGACCTGGGTATGATAGTGTTCGTGCAAAGCACCAATAGCTCCTGTTTCAAAATATACATTTACCAGCATAACACGATTATCAAAAGCCAAAATTTTACGTTTTACACCTTCTCCAACTATTTCCCATTGAATTTCATCTCCAAAAAGAAACTCTTTACTTGCAATAGAACCTTCCATATTTATTTTGTTTATTAGGCAAAAATAAAGTATTTCGATGAGTTTTTCATTGTCCTATAATTTTGCTTTATTCACTTTTAAAATTGATTCTCAAAATCTTTTATAAAAAGCTCAAGTTCTTCTAAAGTTTGTAAATTCACAATTTTACCTGTTTCATCAATTTTACCACGAACCCCTTGTATTAAAAGCTGGCTATCATTTACGAATTTAGCCTCTAATGTTTTCATTATTAGCAAAAGCTGTTCATGCGCCATTTCGCCAGAAGCAGATGCTGTTATTAATCCGACCTTTTTATTTGAAAAGATTGTTGTTGAAACACACCATTCAAGAGCATTTTTCAGGCTTCCCGGCAAACTAAAAACATATTCAGGAGTACATATTAATATTCCGTCTGCCTGAATTATTTTACTCCTTAAAGAAATAACTTTTTCCGGAGGAAACTCATTATCCAAATCCGGATTAAAATGTGGAATCGCTTCTAAATCTTCAAATATTTCAATTTCAAACCGATTGTTTATTTTCTCAGAAATAAATTTCAGAATTTTAAAATTGCTCGAATTCTTTCTCGTACTTCCTGTGATGGCGAAGATTTTTATTTTTTTTATTGACATTTTAATTACAAACTGTTGATTTTTAAATATAATAAAAACAAATAGTTTAGGATCGTTACTCTAAAAGTATTTTATTGAATAACTGCAATATCCTTCTTTATTAATTGAAGTTGTCCTTTCTCTTTATGAGAATATAACCAATCACCTTCAACAGGTTTTGCCAGTTCAATATCATTTTTTTCTATCTGGTCAAAGTATTCGGTCTGTTTTCTGTTTGCTGCATGAACAGAAAATTATAATAATCAGAAGCGTTATTTTTTTCATATAGATCTATACTTGATCAGCCAAAAATAAATAATCGAAATCTAAAATAACAATATTTTGTAAAATTTTTCTCATAGCATCAGAAGCTCTAAATTTTGTATTTGTTAAGCTACCCTTTTCATCAAATCTTAATGACTACCTTTGCACCAAATTCACAAAATGAAAGCAACAGACAATTCAGAGAAAAACAATTTACATTCACGAAATCTTCATCGTTCACGTTACGATTTCGAACTTCTCATTTCAAATTGTCCTGAGTTAAAAGCGCATGTTGCCATAAATATTCACGGAATTGAAACAATTGATTTCAGTAATCCTGATGCTGTAAAATTGCTGAATAAAGCTTTATTACAGACTTATTATGATATCAAGAATTGGGATATTCCTAAAAATTATCTTTGTCCGCCCATTCCGGGAAGAACAGATTATATTCACTATTTAGCCGATTTATTGGCTGAAACCAACAACGGGATGATTCCTCAAGGCTCATCTGTTTTAGGCTTAGACATAGGAACCGGAGCCAACTGTATTTATCCAATTCTAGGAAATGCTATTTACGATTGGAGCTTTGTAGGTACCGATATCGATGAAAAGGCAATTGAAAACTGCGCAAAAATTATTGAAGAAAATCCAAAATTAATTGATGCAATCAGTTTACAGCAGCAAACTGAGTCCCGTTTTATCTTTAAAAATATCATTACTCCCGAAGACCGCTTTACTTTCACAATGTGTAATCCTCCTTTTCACTCCTCTGCTCAGGATGCGAACCAAAGCACGGTTCGAAAAGTTTCAAATTTAAATCCAAAGGAAAAGAAAATAACAAATCCGGTTTTAAATTTCGGAGGCCATAATGCCGAATTATGGTGCGATGGCGGCGAAATTGGCTTTATAACCCAAATGATTTACGAAAGCGCCAAATATGCCATGCAGTGTCAATGGTTTACTACTTTGGTTTCTAAAAGAGATAATCTTTCAAGCATTTACAAAACACTAAACAAAGTAAATGCTGCTTCGATAAAAACAATTGATATGGCTCAGGGCCAAAAGACAAGTCGAATTGTAGCCTGGACTTTTTTAAGTGAAGCGCAGCAAAAATCGTGGAAGATTTAAAACCTTGATTTTCATTATTAAAATTTGATTTTATTATATGCTTTTGGTACTTTTAATATAAACAATTTAGTATCAAAGCTATGGCAGAATATATAGGTTATCTCGCATCAGTTTTTATAGTAGGAGGTTTTTTGCTAAAGGATCTCAGAACAATACGGCTTATTAATCTTTTTGGATGTATCTGCTTTGTGATTTACGGAATTTTCTTAAATGATTTCAGAGATATTAATCAATGGCTGCTGCCCGTTATTATCCCGAATGCTATTTTGGCATTTGTACAGATTTATCATCTCACAGTAAAAAAATCATAAAGCTTATAATTATGATAGTTTAAACCAAAATTCTGATAGGATGCCTCATGCAATTCAAAGTATCTTTACAGGTAAATTGAATTCACTATCATGATAAGAATACTACTTAAATTTATGCTTTTCTTTTTGCTTTTTGGATGTGCATCTTCTAAAAAAGCAAAATTCGATGATTATGTTTTTCAGACCAAAAAAGAAAAACAATCCTATATAAATTCCTATGATAAAGCTTTAAAACTCTGGGATATTCCTTATACCGAAGAAAATATTAAAACCAGTTTCGGAACAGCTCATATCATTACAGCAGGTCCAAAAAACGGAAAAGCTCTGGTTTTGCTTCACGGAATGGATGCAAGCTCTACTATGTGGTTCCCGAATATTAAAAGTTTAGCCAAAAACCACCGAATATACGCCATCGATTTTTTGATGGAACCCGGAAAATCGAACTTAACCGCTAAACCACTTTCTGCAGAAGAGATTGTAATTTGGTACAATGAAATTTTTAAACATTATAGATTAAGAAAATTTGACATTGTAGGAGCTTCCCGCGGAGGCTGGATTGCTACATTGCTGGCTATTCAAAAAGAAAATTCTATTGATAAAATAGTATTGTTAAGTCCGGCACAAACTTTCAAATTTATTGATAAAGTCGGAAAAACATCGAATGCATTGTTTTTGAAGCTTTTTCCAAGCGAAAAGAAATTCGGAAAAACACTGGAAACCTTTTCTACTCATCCGGAAAAAATCAATTCTGTCTATAAGAGGCAATTCTATCTGGCTAATAAATATGCAAAATCAAATTCAAGCATGCTAAAAATGACTCCTTTCTCTAATGAAGAATTACGGTCTGTAAAAAATCCGGTTTTAGTACTAATTGGCGACAAGGATGTAATTAATTCCGAAGACAGTGTAGAAAAGGCAAAAGAGTTTCTTCCAAACAGCAAAACTAAAATAATAAAAGATGCAGGTCATTTTTTAAGTATTGATCAGACAAAAATCGTAAACGATGCCATTGTTAATTTTCTAGAATAGAATGCAAACTTTGTATCTTTACAAAACTAAATTTTTCATCAGTCAAAAATGAATTTTCAAGTTTCTTCAGAATATAGTCCAAAAGGAGATCAGCCTCAGGCCATCCAAAAATTGGCGCAAGGTATCGTTGATGGCGAAAAATATCAAACTTTATTGGGTGTTACGGGTTCAGGTAAAACATTTACGGTTGCCAATGTTATTCAGGAAGTACAAAAACCGACTTTGGTTTTAGCTCATAACAAAACTTTGGCTGCACAGTTATATTCAGAGTTCAAGCAATTTTTTCCTAACAACGCCGTAGAATACTTTGTTTCGTACTACGATTATTATCAGCCGGAAGCTTTTATGCCGGTAACAGGCGTTTTTATCGAAAAAGATTTGTCTATCAATGAAGAGCTGGAGAAAATGCGTTTAAGTACAACTTCTTCATTGCTTTCAGGACGTCGGGATATTTTAGTAGTAGCTTCGGTTTCTTGTTTGTATGGTATTGGAAATCCTGTAGAATTCCAGAAAAACGTTATTGCTATTGAACGGGATCAGGTTATTTCAAGAACTAAATTATTACACAGTTTAGTTCAGAGTTTATACGCCAGAACAGAAGCCGATTTTAATCCCGGAACTTTCAGGATTAAAGGAGATATTGTAGAAGTATATCCAAGTTATGCTGACGATGCTTACCGAATTCATTTTTTTGGAGACGAAATTGAAGAAATAGAATCCTTTGATGCGAAGACTTCACAAGTAATCGAGAAGTTTAAAAAACTGACCATTTATCCGGCTAATATGTTTGTCACTTCTCCGGATGTCCTGCAAGGTGCCATTTGGCAAATTCAGCAGGATTTGGTAAAACAAGTTGATTATTTTAAGGAAATAGGAAAACATCTGGAAGCCAAACGTCTGGAAGAGCGTACTAATTTCGATTTAGAAATGATTCGCGAATTGGGTTATTGTTCCGGAATCGAAAATTATTCGCGTTACCTTGACGGAAGAGAAGCCGGGACGAGACCTTTCTGTTTGCTGGATTATTTCCCAAGCGATTATTTGATGGTGGTTGATGAAAGTCACGTTACCGTTTCGCAGGTACACGCCATGTATGGAGGTGATCGCAGCCGTAAAGAAAATTTAGTTGAATATGGTTTCCGTTTACCTGCAGCAATGGACAATCGGCCTTTGAAATTTGAAGAATTCGAAGCCATGCAAAATCAGGTAATTTATGTTTCTGCAACTCCTGCCGATTATGAATTGCAAAAAACCGATGGCGTTGTAGTGGAGCAGGTAATTCGTCCCACAGGTTTATTGGATCCAACTATTGAAGTAAGACCGAGCTTGAATCAAATTGATGATTTGATTGAAGAAATACAGGTTCGATGTGAATTGGATGAAAGGGTGTTAGTTACTACACTAACCAAAAGAATGGCTGAGGAATTAGCTAAATACTTAACTAAAGTAGGTGTTCGTTGTCGTTATATTCACTCAGAAGTAGATACCCTGGAGCGTATTGAAATCATGCAGGATTTGCGAAAAGGAATTTTTGACGTCTTAATTGGAGTAAACCTGCTTCGTGAAGGACTTGACTTACCTGAAGTTTCTTTAGTGGCTATTTTAGATGCCGATAAGGAAGGTTTTCTTCGTAATCATAGATCTCTTACTCAGACTATTGGTCGTGCAGCCAGAAATATAAACGGAAAAGCAATTATGTATGCTGATAAAATTACAGTCAGTATGCAAAAAACAATTGATGAAACCAATTACAGAAGAACCAAACAAATTAATTTCAATACAGAAAACGGTTTAATACCTCAGGCATTAAATAAAAAAATAGAAAGCGCTTTTACCAAAAATCCATTGGTAGAATACGAATTAGGCCACACCTTGCCTGCAGCTGCAGAACCCGAAACAGCCTATTTATCAAAACCTGAATTAGAGAAAATGATACGCGAAAAACGTAAATCAATGGAAAAAGCGGCAAAAGAATTAGACTTTTTGCAAGCTGCTAAATTACGTGACGATATTAAAAAATTGCAGGAACAATTACTATAAAATTCTTAACCTAATGAAATAGAAGTGCCTGCTGAATTGTCATTTGAATGGTAATTATTTATTGATAATAGCTGTAAATTGTTTATTTGATAAAAAAATCGTTAATTTTATCAAATGACATAACGATTATATTCAATTTACAACAATGAAAAATGAAAAAAATTGGGGCAGCTTCATAAATTGGTTTGCAATAAGACCAAGAACTGCCGGTTTTTTAGTGTTTTTTATTTTTGCAGCCATCACTGTTATATTCAGTGTGTTGCGAAATCAAATCTTAAAAGATGAGGATCGTAATAAAATGAAAATCATTTTAAACAATGCTCATCAGAATATTGAACAGTCTCTAAAAAACTGCTATTCAACAACCGTTTCTCTTGCTCTTACTTTAGATAACAATGGTGTTCCACAAAATTTTGAAGCAGTAAGCAAACAACTCATCAAGTCTAATCCTATTGTTAGTGTCGTAGAATTAGTTCCAAGAGGTCTTATCAAATACATTTACCCACTGGAAGGAAATGAGGCTGCGATGAATTTAAATATTTTGAGCACTGCAGATATTAGTAAGGAAGCAAAAAAATCTATCGAAAGTCAAAAAATTTATTTTGCAGGACCATTAAAATTAAGACAAGGAGAGATTGGTATTGTAGGCAGGCTTCCCATATACCATAAAAATAAATTTTGGGGATTTACTGCAGTTATTATTAAACTAAATACGTTATTAAGAGCCTCTGGAATTAAAGACATTAATCATCCTGATTACTACTTTCAGTTTTCAAAGAAAAATCCAGTTACCTCTAAAGAAGAATTTTTTCTTCCTTCCAAAACAGACCTGTCCAAAAGTTATTATATATCCCAATCTATATCAGACAGTGATTGGGTTTTGTATTTGGTTGCAAAACAAAACATTTTACTGTATCCTCAGGTTTTATTTACTTCTGCTTTAGGAATAATCATCGCTTTATTATTTGGCATATTGACAACCAACATCCTAAAAAAACCCGAAGAACTGGAATTCTTACTAAAGGAACAGGAGGCAAAGCTTTTAAAAACCGAAATGAAGTTTAAAACCATTATCGATCAGGCACCGGTAGGATTTGCAATAATTGATACTGCTTCAGGGAATTTAATGGAGGCCAACAAGAAATTCTGCGATATGCTGGGCTATACATTTGAAGAAATTAAGAAATTAGGCGTTAATAATGTTATTCATCGAAATGATTTAGAAACTTTTAAAAACATAAAGAATCTTGAAAAAGGAATAATAACTGATTTTTCTATAGAAAAACAATGTCTGACGAAAACCGGAGAAATTATTTGGGTAAATATAATCGTTTCAGCATTTGTGGAGAGCAACGAGAAACCCACCAGCTATATTGCTTTTACAAAAGACATTACCGAAAGAAAGAACGCTGAAGCATTAATTGAAAAAAGTCAGGCTCGGTTGAAATCCATCATTGATAATGTTAATGTAATTGTGTGGGAATATGATTTAGAAACAAAAAAATCCTCTTTTATAAGTAAACAGGCAGAAAAACTGCTGGGGTTTTCAGTCGAAGAGTATGAAGAAAACCCGAGGCTTTGGGAAGAATATATTCATCCTGATGATCGTGAATATGCATTATCATTCGCCAGAAACAATAAAAACTTTGTCAATCATGATTATGAGTATCGAATGATTACAAAGGAAGGGAAGGTGATTTGGATGAGAAATATTATAAATTATGGCCTTAAAGATAATAAACCTGTCATATCACGAGGTATTATGATTGATATCACCATAATGAAAGAAGCCGAAAAAAACCTGAATAACTCACTGGAGTTAGTCACAGAGCAAAATAAAAGACTTTTAAATTTCTCTTACATCGTTTCTCACAACCTGAGATCGCACACCAGCAATATTGAATCTATTATCTCTTTGATAGAAACAGCAGACTCAGAAGATGAGAAAAACGAAATGATGCAGCTATTAAAATCGGTTTCCAATTCGCTTGACGAAACAATGAAGCACCTAAACGAAGTAGTAAATATAAATACGAACCTCAATCTGGTTACAAAACCGTTGAAGCTGAGCAAGTACATCAAAAGAGCCAAAGAAGTTTTTACAGAACAAATACGAACTAACAAAGTAACCTTTATAACCGATGTACAGAAAGATGCTGTGATAAACTATAATTCAGCCTACTTAGAAAGTATTCTTTATAATTTAATTTCAAATGCTATTCGATACAGACATCATGAACGTAAACCCATTATAACCATAAAATTGTATAAAGAAGATGACAAGGATGTTATTGAAGTTTCAGATAATGGGATTGGAATTGACTTAGAACGAAATGCTGACAAAATTTTTGGCCTTTACAAAACTTTCAGTACTAACTCAAATGCAAGAGGAATTGGACTTTTTATAACAAAAAATCAAGTAAATGCGATGGGCGGAACTATAGTCGTAAACAGCATTCCCAATACAGGAACCACATTTAAAATCTATATCAAATGAAAGATAACGTAATTTGGGTTGTAGATGATGATCTTATTTATCAAACCATTATCAGTAAAATAATTAAAAAATCAGGGATATTTTGCACTCATTCTTCATTTACAAATGCAAAGGAAGCATTGAATTCTTTAAAAAAAATAATACAAGATGACGATACTTATCTCCCGGATATTATCTTGTTGGATATTAATATGCCAATTATGGATGGATGGGAATTTATGGAGGAGATGAAAAAAATAAAATCAGATATCAGGAAAGATATTCATATTTATATCGTAAGTTCTTCGATTGCCATTGAGGACAAAAACAAATCTATGACTTTTAGCAATATTATGGGCTATATGCCAAAACCTATTTCTGTAAATGAATTAATAGCTATTGTTTCCAATAAATGAAATAACAATATGCAAAACTTTATTTTTTAATCTGTAGCAATTCCAAAAAAATATTCTGAGAAATGAAAATAACAGATAACATTAACACGATCTTAGATTTTGCTTTTTCTATCCGTCTATAGTCTTAAAAAGCTTAATTTTGTACTTCTCAAACATATTCATTTTTTTAATTTTATAAATGCTCTCAAACTTTAAAAATCATATTGGTGTAAGGTTTCCGTTTTTGGAAAATAAAAAACTTTTTCTTGCCGTTAGTAGTGGTTTGGATAGTATGGTTTTGCTGCATCTATTTCAGCAATTAGGATATGAAATTGCAGTTTTGCATTGCAATTTTCAGCTTCGCGGATTAGAAAGTTTCGGTGATCAGGATTTTATTCGAAATTACTGTGAAGAAAACAACATTTCCTTTTTTACAACCCAGTTTGATACCGAAGCATTTGCCAAGGATTATAAGCTTTCGACTCAAATAGCAGCCCGCGAACTGCGGTACAGCTGGTTTTATGAACTACTTGAAACTCATAAATTCGATTATATTCTCACTGCTCATCACGCAGATGATAATTTGGAAACTTTTATTATCAACCTAAGTCGTGGCACAGGATTAGAAGGTCTTATTGGTATTCCTGAGCAAAATGATAAAATTATTCGGCCGCTTTTGCCTTTTTCCAGAGAAGAAATTTTAAAGTACGCCCAGAAACATAATATTGAATGGCGTGAAGACAGCAGTAATGCTTCAAATAAATACCTGCGAAATAAAATTCGTCACGATTTGGTACCAGTTTTAAAAGAAATAAATCCAAACTTTCTAAAGGCTTTCCAAAAAACACAATCTTATTTGCAGGAATCTAACGAAATGGTTGAAGATGCTTCGATTATGATTTATCAGCAAGTGGCAAAAGAAGCGGGAGAAGAAATACATTTCGATTTAAATCAACTTCTAAAATTACCAAATTACAGATCATATTTGTATCAATGGCTTAATGAATTTGGATTTTTGGCATGGAATGACATTTATGATTTAGTAGATGGACAATCTGGCAAACAAGTTTTTGCTGCAGAATTTCGATTGCTAAAAAACAGAGACACGCTGATTTTAAGTCCAATTTCAGAAGACGATATAGCACAGGAATATCTGATTAATGAAAATGAAGAGGACGTTAATTTTCCCTTAAAATTGAAGATTTGTCGCGTAGATGACATTACCATAGATTCAAATAAGGCTATATTTGTGGATGCTGAAAAAATTAAATTTCCATTGATTTTACGTAAATGGAAAGAAGGCGATTCTTTTCTGCCTTTTGGTATGAATGGAAAGTCAAAAAAAGTCAGCAAGCTTTTCAAAGATGAGAAATTATCACTGATTGAAAAAGAAAACACGTGGCTTTTATGTTCAAATGACCAAATTGTATGGATTGTTGGAATCAGGCAGGACGAAAGATTTAAAATAGAAAAATCCTCAAATAAAATACTTAAAATAGAATTACAAGAATGAAGTCAAACTCACAATGCCAGGCTATAAACTCAAATCTTTGGAATAAAACTTTTGTTTTCTTAATGGTTTTCATTTTTGCTTTTGCAAAAGGAAACGCCCAGATTTTAGAACCCGTAAAATGGTCCACTAAAATTGAAAAAAAATCGGAAACTAATTTTGTTTTGATCTTTGACGGAATTATAGAGAAGGACTGGCACATGTATTCCCAATTCACACCAGAAGGCGGTCCTTTGGCTTTAGAGATTGTTTTTAAAAACCAAAAAGGAAATTACGATTTAATAGGCAAAGCCAAAGAAGGAAAGACAAGAACAGCCTTTAATGATATCTTTGGAGTAAATGAAACTTTTTTTGAAGGAAAAGCACATATCGAGCAGGAAATCAAAATACTGAATCCTAATTTAAAAACTGTTGAAGTTGAATTTGATTTTCAGGTTTGTAAAGAGGTCTGTATCAATTCAAATAAAAAATTCTCGATTGCAGTTCCTGCATTACTAAAAGTAAATGCTGTAATTCCAACAATAACAGAGTCAAAATTAGATGAAACTAAAGTAACCGGAATTGCTGTTGATACCGTATCAAAAGCAGCAACTCCTGAAGTTCTAAAATTAGAAAAAACAGATAATGCTACGTCAAGAGTTGTAGATGATGTGCAAAAGCCTACGCCAGCAAGAAGTCTATGGTCTGTCTTTTTGGTAGCTTTCTTATTTGGATTTACAGCATTACTGACACCATGTGTTTTTCCGATGATTCCAATGACAGTAAGCTTTTTTACAAAACAAAGCAAAACACGGGCTGCGGGAATTAGAAATGCAATTATTTATGGAATTTCTATTATTGTAATTTATGTTTCATTAGGATTTTTGGTTTCCTCGATTTTTGGTGCAGATGCCTTAAATTCTTTGGCAACCAATGTTTGGTTTAATATTGGTTTCTTTATCTTATTAGTAATTTTTGCCACTTCATTTTTGGGAGGATTCGAAATTATGCTGCCTAATTCATGGGCGAATAAAGTAGATCAGCAAGCAGACAGAGGTGGAATAATCGGAATATTATTTATGGCTTTGGCCTTGGCTATCGTTTCTTTTTCCTGTACAGGTCCTATTGTGGGTTCACTTTTAGTTGAAGCTGCTACGAATGGTGTTATTGGTCCTATCGTGGGAATGTTTGGATTTTCATTAGCATTAGCTTTACCATTCATGTTATTTGCAATGTTCCCGGGCTGGTTAAATTCATTACCTAAATCCGGTGGCTGGCTGAATACGGTTAAAGTGGTTTTAGGTTTTCTGGAATTGGCTCTGGCCTTTAAATTTTTGTCAAATGCCGACTTGGTTTTACAATTGCATTTATTAGAAAGGGAAGTTTTCCTTGTGATCTGGATTGCTATTTTTGGTGCTTTGGCATTTTATTTATTCGGAAAAATAACTTTGCCTCATGATAGTCCGTTGCAGCATATCTCTGTGGGAAGATTGTATTTGGGATTAATAACGTTAGCTTTTACGGTTTATCTGATTCCCGGGCTCTGGGGTGCTCCTTTAAAATTGATTAGTGCTTTCCCTCCGCCGACGCAATATAGTGAGAGTCCACATGGTATTGGAAGTTCTAATGCTGTATCTTCATCAAAAGATTTGCCGAAAGGGGCAAAAATTGGCGTTCATGGTATTGTAATTTTTGATGATTATGAAAATGGTCTGGCATATGCTAAATCAGTGCATAAACCTATAATGCTTGATTTTACGGGTCATGCCTGTGTCAATTGCAGAAAAATGGAAAACAATGTCTGGTCTGATTCAAAGGTTTTGCCAATTCTAAAAAATGATGTGGTTGTGATTTCTTTATATGTTGATGATAAACGTGAATTACCGGCTGACAAACAATTTGTAACAGCTTCGGGAGATAAAATTGAAACCATTGGTGATAAATGGACTGATTTTATGATTTCAAGGTATAAAACCAATACTCAGCCTTTGTATGTTTTGACCGATTTGGAAGGAAATAATTTAAACACTGCAAATCCAACCATTAGTTATGTAAATACTGAAGAATATCTGACCTGGCTAAAAGTTGGTATTTCAAATTTTAAATAAACAATTATCCGCTTAGACTCTATAGTTTGATTTTATTAAACTGAAGAAAGTCTGCAAGGTTGCAATACTTATTTATTAAAATTAAACAAACTCCTATAAATTAATTAGCGTTAATCTGTATAATTTGTGGTTAAAATATTTTTAAAAGCTACTGCAAAATGCACTAAGGCAAATAGTTTAAATTATATCTGAGACCAATAAAGAATGTTTTCCTGATTAGGATTTTGAGTTACATTAATTTTTTATTCATTTCACAGCAGTGATTAAAGAAAGCCCAATGACTGAACTGTAGCCCTGATGGAAATGAAAATCCTTTTACTTTTTTCTTTAAAAAGGAAAAGATTGCAGTGAACAGCAGGAACTATGTTTATAAAAAGACAAATTGTGCTGCTCCTGACAAATAAAACTCAGATTTTAATCGTTCGAATTGATTTTATTATAAGCAAAAAGCACTCTGAAATCTTGTTCCAGAGTGCTTTTTTATTTAAGTTAGGTAACTATTAAAGGTATTCTCCGTGTTGAGAGATATCCAATCCTAATTCTTCTTTTTCTTCAGTAACTCTTAGAGGAGTAATTTTATTTACAATAAAGAACAAGGCATAAGAAGCAGCAAAAGCAAAGACTGAAACTAATACTAACGCTTTTAATTGTGTTAAGAATAAGGTAGCATCTCCAAAAATTAAACCTTGGTTATCACCTACTACTGAATTTACAGTGTTTGATGCAAAAACTCCGGTTAACAACATTCCTACCATACCACCAACACCGTGACAAGCAAAAACATCCAAAGCATCATCAATTTTTCCTTTAGGGAATTTGCTCACAACAAGATTACTAATCACAGCTGCAATAATACCGATTGCTAATGCGTGAGGAATACTTACAAAACCAGCAGCTGGCGTGATTGCAACCAAACCTACGACTGCACCAATACATGCTCCCATTGCAGATAAT
This sequence comes from uncultured Flavobacterium sp., assembly GCF_946478785.1. Next base: position 91,913 of record NZ_CAMLDD010000009.1, on the reverse strand, counting down.
TTGTGACCTAAAATTTTATCAAGGAAAACCCAGGCCATAGCTGCAGAAGCAGCTGCAATAGTCGTAGTTCCTAAAGCCTGAGTAGCAAGACTTCCTGCACCAACAGCTGAACCAGCATTGAAACCAAACCATCCGAACCATAATAAACCTGTACCTAATAATACATAAGTAATTCTGGCTGGGTTAACTTTTTGTACTTTACGTTTTCCTAAGAACATAGCTCCGGCTAATGCAGCCCATCCAGCACTCATGTGTACTACTGTTCCTCCAGCGAAATCTAAAACTCCCCATCCGAAGAATAATCCATCAGGATGCCAGGTCATGTGACATAATGGAGCGTAAATTAATAATATGAATAAAACCATGAATAACAAATAAGCCCAGAAACGTACACGCTCTGCAAATGCTCCTGTTATTAAAGCTGGTGTAATGATCGCAAATTTTGCCTGAAATAAAGCGAAAAGAATAAAAGGAATTGTTGGTGCTAATTCCCAAGCGGTATTTGCACTAACACCCTGAAAGAAAATGTTTGAGGTAGGATCTCCAATGAATCCGCCTATTGATGGCCCAAAGCATAATCCAAATGCAATAACTACCCATAGTACCGTAACAATTACCATTGCCATGAAACTCTGCAACATAGTACTAATTACATTTTTCTTACCTACCATACCTCCGTAGAAGAAACCTAATCCCGGAGTCATTAACAACACAAAAGCAGTTGCAACAATCATCCATGCAGTATCACCTGTGTCCATTTTTAGTTCAACAACGTGTGCACCTAATGTTTTTGATTCAGTGACAAATGAGATAGAAAAAATAGATAGTAACAGAATTGTGATTAGTATCACACTTAAAATAATTTTTCGCATAGTTATTTAGTTTTAAAAATTTTGATAAAAATATAAAATCATTTGATACCCCCATTAAAAATAGCATCTAATGCTTAATTTTTGTTAATTTTTCATTTTAGACCCCTCCATTTTACGTGTATTAGTTAAAACATACTTAAAATTTACAAAATATTAATGCAATTATTGATTTATCAGATCATGTTTTCACCTCATATCCATATAATATGTAGGAAATAGAGTGTGATGTATAAAAAAAATCCGCGATTAATTAATTATGTTGACTTATATTTGATTGTTTTAACATTTTTAATAAGTATAATTCAAAGATGAAAAAAGATAAAAAAATCAAATGGGGCATAATCGGTTTAGGAAATATCGCCAATCTGTTTGCTTCTGATTTAAAATTAATAGATGAAGCTGAATTATGTGCAGTTGCATCCAGAGACATCAACAAAGCAAATGAATTTGCAGAAAAGTATAATTGCAATAGATTTTACGGCTCTTATGACGAGCTTTTTGCAGATGACCAGATTGATATTGTTTATATAGCCACGCCACATGACTCTCATGCTGAATTGTCGATTAAGGCAATGGAAAACGGGAAACATGTATTGTGTGAAAAACCTTTATCATTATCTTATGATGATGCTTTGCGAATGACAGAAGCTTCAAAAAAGTATAATAAATTTTTCATGGAGGCTTTCTGGACTCGCTTCATCCCTTCAATTCAGGAATTGCTGTCAAAAGTAAAAAGTGGTGATATTGGAGAAATAAAATATATTAATGCTGACTTTGCTTTTATCAATAGAGAATTAGGAAACAGGTTAACAGATAAGAAATTAGGAGGCGGCGCTCTTTATGACATTGGGGTGTATCCTCTCTTTTTATCGTATATCATGCTCGGGATTCCGAAAGAAATCATAGCAAAATCTATTTATCATACAACTGGCGTCGATTTACAGACTACTATGATTTTGCAATACGAATCAGCTCAGGCGGTTTTACATGCCGGGTTAGTATCTGCTTCTGACATGAAAGCCACCATTAGCGGCACTAAAGGACGAATTGATATTGATTCGCCCTGGTTTATGACTGATGGCTATTCTGTTTTTGAAAATGAAGAGGGAAAAAAATTTAAAATTTCAAATATTGGAAAAGGCTATGCCCATGAAGCGATTGAATGTCATGCCTGTATTAAAATCAACGAGATTGAAAGCAAGCTCTGGTCGCATCAAAATAGCCTGGATTTAAGCAAGATAACCGAAGAAGTTAGAAATCAGATTGGGTTGGAATTCTAAAAACATTTCTTTTACCCAATATCTTTTTCGATGTAATTAGAACTTAGTAAATACAAAGCTCCCATATATTTAATATTAAAGGAAATCAAATCCCCTATTTTATATTTTTGGGCAGAATTTGAAATATCCAGTACCAACATATCAGAACTGGCATCTACAATTATAATTTCATTGTCGACTGCTTCTAAATATTTAGGCTGCATATCTAACAATCCGACATCCAGAATGGCTCTCAAGGAAGTACCGCTAAAATCTTTGGTTTCCTGCATAGAAAAAGTGTTTCCGGCTACATTTTCACCAAGTTCTCCGGTTGGAACATCTGGTTTCTCGGTAATTTCAATAATCTCTGCAAAAAGTTTAAACACATCATTATGCATTCTCTGAATCGTTTCTCCGGTAAATAAATCTTTTCCAAAAAATAAGGCTTCCCCAATTCTAAAGTGATTTACAGCCATGGGACGGGCATTCTTAAGCAGCAAGGGAACGGCAACAGATGTTCCTCCGGAAACCCAGGGAATTGTGATATTGAATTTAGCTTCAATAAGCTGTTTGTATAAACTCAATTGTATGAGTTTATCCTGAGTAGGCATGACTCCGCTAAGACAATTTAAGTTAGTCCCAATTCCTGAAATTTCAATATTTGGCATTTTTATAATTGTGCCGTAAAAATCAATCAGGTCTTCACCCATAACACCTTCACGTAAATCCCCCATTTCAATCATAACAATGATCTTGTGGATTTTATTCTGCTTTTTAGCTTCTTCAGAAAGCATTTGAATAGTGTAAAATTCAGTATTAAAACTTACATCAGCATATTTTACTATGCTTGGAATGCTGCGTTTAGCGGGAGGCTTGATATAGACTGTCTGAATTGTAGAGTCAAGTGCCTTAATCGTTTTAAGATTGCTTATTCTCGAATCATGCATTTCTTTGACTCCTAACGAAATAATTTCTTCTAAGTACAGTTTGTTTCCGCACAAAAGCTTTGATACAACTCCCCATTCAATATTTTTTGATTCAAAAAGGGAATTAAGGAAATCGTAGTTTTCTTTTAGTTTTTTTCGATATAATTTTATGAATGCCATTGGGCTTTTTGTTTTTATGAATTAATTAGCCTGAATTATTTAATTAAACGCATTTCCAGATACTTATTTGTAAATCCAAGTTTCTCGTATAGTTTTTTCGCAGGATTATCAGGTTCTACATGCAGCGCAATATTTCCATCGGTAACGGAGATGGCTTTTTCCATGAGTTTTTTCCCATAACCTTTTCCTCTTTCCGAATTGTCAACCGCAATATAAACCAGAATATTCTCTGGGATATAATCTTTCATTCCTGTATTATTTAAAACCACAGCTCCAACAATTTTTTGATTATCCATCCCAACAATAATATTCCCGCCTTTGTCCGGATTCACTGCATAGTCAATTGCTTTAAGAATATCTTCCGTTTTGTCTCCATATTGTTCCAAATGTGTATGTAAAAATGCAGCAACGATTGATGGCGTACATGTTTCATCATATCCGGAAACTGGATTAATTAATTTAAATTCCATTTTTAAAATTTTAGATTATATGCTGACAGTAAATTTTTCAGCAAATGTTTAAGATGCAAAATGAATTGCAAAAAGATTTCAAGAACCAGAAATCGAATTTTCGATAGAAATCGATGATATTTTTTGCAATATAGGCATAAATAAGCGATTTATCCCAACCTAAACCTTACTTTTTATTATTTTAACTTTCTACAGGTTTTCATTTTTAAAATCACAAATAATAATTTTTGTATTAAAAAGATTACATGTTGTTATTTTTCATTAGATTTAACCCCATCTAATGAAATAAAAAATATGCTAGTTAAAGTTTTTGGAAGTGCTGTTTTTGGAGTTGAAGCCACAACGATTACAGTTGAAGTAAATATAGACAAAGGAATTGGTTACCACTTGGTAGGCTTACCGGATAATGCCATAAAAGAAAGCAGTTACAGAATAGCCGCAGCACTTAAAAATAACGGATATGCATTACCAGGCAAAAAGATAACCATAAATATGGCGCCTGCAGATTTGCGCAAAGAAGGCTCTGCTTATGATTTGACTTTAGCAATCGGAATTTTAGTAGCTTCTGACCAGATAAAAGCAACTGAAATTGACCGCTATATTATTATGGGGGAGCTTTCCCTGGATGGAGGATTACAATCCATAAATGGTGCGCTCTCCATTGCAATCAAAGCTAAAGAAGAAGGCTATAAAGGATTTTTCCTTCCAAAGCAAAATGTAAAAGAAGCTGCCATAGTTGCCGGATTAGATGTTTATGGAGTCGAAAATGTCCAGGAAGTTATTGATTTCTTTGAAGGAAAAGGAACTCTCGAACCCACAACTATAGATACTCGCGCAGAATTCTATAAAACCCTGGATTTTCCCGAGTTTGATTTTTCAGATGTCCGGGGTCAGGAAAGTATTAAACGCTGCATGGAAATTGCCGCTGCCGGAGGACATAACATTATACTGATTGGTCCGCCGGGAGCAGGAAAAACAATGCTGGCCAAACGTTTACCAAGCATCTTACCTCCAATGACTTTGAGAGAGGCATTAGAAACTACAAAAATTCATAGCGTTGCCGGTAAATTAAAAGAAGTGGGATTAATGAACCAGCGACCATTTCGTAGTCCACATCATACCATTTCGAATGTAGCTTTGGTTGGAGGAGGCAGTTATCCTCAGCCAGGCGAGATTTCCATGGCACATAATGGTGTTTTGTTTCTGGATGAATTACCTGAATTTAAAAGGGATGTTTTAGAAGTAATGCGTCAGCCTCTGGAAGACAGAGAAGTTACGATTTCAAGAGCCAAGTTTACCGTTACCTATCCTTCTTCTTTTATGCTGGTTGCCAGTATGAATCCAAGTCCGAGTGGTTTTTTTAACGATCCCTCTATGCCAAATACTTCTTCTCCACATGAAATGCAGCGATATATGAGCAAGATTTCAGGGCCCTTATTAGACCGAATTGATATTCATATTGAAGTTACACCGGTACCTTTCGAAAAATTATCAGATGACAATAAAGCAGAAAGCAGTGTTTCTATCAGAGAAAGGGTTACTGCAGCTCGTGAAATCCAATCTGCCCGATTCGAAGAATTAGCTAATATTCATTACAATGCACAAATGAGCAGTAAATTAATTCGGGAATATTGCGTTCTTGATGCACAATCAAAAGAGTTACTGAAGACTGCTATGGAACGTTTGAATCTTTCAGCAAGAGCTTATGACAGAATTTTGAAAGTTTCAAGAACTATAGCTGACTTAGATGCGGCTCCTCATATAATTTCCTCTCATATTGCTGAAGCTATTCAATACAGGAGCTTGGATAGGGACGGCTGGTTGGGATAGAGGAATTAGTTATTCAATGAGGGTGATTTAGACTAAGCCGCTCAATTTAATTTCTTTGTTTCTGGATGTATCAAGTTCAAAATTTTTATTAAAACAAAAAAACACTTCACAATAGAGTGGTTTTGGCCTATCCGCGTTGCAAACGCTACAATTTGTTTTTTCAATTAAGTAGGTACTCGACGCAGTCAAGCACCAGAGCAGAGATAAGGATAAACGATCGCCAATTGGGGGCAAGCACCAGAGATAACGACAAACGAGCACCAGTTGGGTAGTTCATTCCAAGTTTGGAATTTTGTATATACAATTCTATACTGTTCAAGAATTTCTGCTGTCAATAATATTTTATTTCTATTTGAAAAAAATAACACTTTAAGAAAATCATCTTGTATCTGCTTTATAGATTTTTTAAAACCATCGTGATTTTCTTTGTTCTGAAATAATTGATAACTAAAATGTAAAGTCACGATAAGGTCGTAATATTTTTTCAAACATTCAATTTGTAATTCAGTATGTCTAGTAAATTTATACTGGCTTTTTACTAAATCATCTTTGAACTTCTCAACGGTTTTTGCAATCATTTTGTTTTGCCACAATTGATATAAATTAATTAAAATAGCAATACATATCAAAATCCAAGCTGTTTTATCAGTTGGGTCTTCAACTACTTTTTGAATCGGGTCTGTTACGGTTTGAGCCATTTGTTTTTAATTATATCGATAGTTTCTTTTTATTCATCAATTGCTTCTTTAAATCCCGTTTTTTTGGTAAGGAGAGAATTAAAACGAAAATAAAGTTTTTTATTTGATATTGTTAATTTTATACTAATATTTATTAAGTGTATATTTACATAAAGCTTAATTTAATGGAGGAAGATATAGTATTTAAAGGTGAATGGTTTTTACCTGATAATTTAGATAACAAAATCAAAGGTATTTTAACATTTAAACCTAATGAAAAGTATAGTTTACTTGAACTATTTGGAAGTTTTTATGAATTTGAAAATACTGATAATATCGACTTTATTTTAGGAACAACATTCGATGGAACTGAAATTACTTTGCATAAATGTTATATACGGAATTTAAGAGGTGTACCGAAAAATCCTGAACAAAGATTTAAAATGCGTAATTTGAGTGGTCAACAATCAAGTAGTTATGCTCTAGAATTTATTATTAAAGGCGCACATATTAAAAATCAAGATGAGCTATCATTTAACGAGATTTTATCTGAAATTTTCAATCTAGATGGGTGGCTGGGTGTACACGGTTTTTCAAACATTGATATTAATTTTGAAAAGGATGATAGTTTAAATCTTAATTTGATTTATTCTGAACCAACTCCTATAGAATTTAAAATCAATGATAACTTAAGCGGTGCATTTAGATTTAATGTAACCAAATCTCCTACATCTCAATTTCAAAAAGAATATTCAGTAAAGCAAACTACATATTTAACATTATTATCAAGAACTTCTTTATCACTTACCGATTGTATTCATAGTCTATTTAAGTTTCAAAATTTTTTAGTTACTTCATTATATACAGATATTAATCCTTCAAATATTGAACTAATATGTGATAAAGTTTTTGATAGTGTTAGAACAGGTGAAACAGAATACATTCAAATTAATAAGAGAGTTAAATTATATTATAGCCAACGAAAAAAAATCACTAATAAAATAGAAAAAACTCATTTTGAAATGTTATTCACATATAATGATATAAAAGAAGTTTTTCCTTCAATAATTGCTAATTGGTTCGCTAAATATGAGATACTTAATCCAGCTTTTAATTTGGTATTTTTTCATTTTTATATGAATGAAAAAATAATTGATGTTTTCTTTTTGAATTTAGCACAAGCGGCAGAGAGCTTTCATCTTTTGTTAAATATAAAAAATAAGCATTCAAGAATATTACCGAGAACAGAATTTAAAATGAAGCAAAAGAAAATTGAAGACTCATTAAATGATGATGATTTATACAAGTGGGTAAATATGCAACTTAATAACAAGCTTAATTTAGAAATGAGATTAAGGGAGCTTATTAATAAATATTCAATACCAACAGTTTTAAATTTTATTGGTAATACTGAGATATTTATAAAACAGGTGAAAAACACCAGAAATTACCTTACGCATTTTGACCCTGATGGAAAAGAAAATGCATTACAAGGTGATGATTTAGTAGGGCTATATATAAAGCTGCAACGATTTTTAATTGGTGCCATTCTTATTGAGGTTGGCTTTGATAAAGAACTGCTAAATAAGTTATTCATTAATAAGTCATCAAGAGTTTTTAATTAGAAAGATATGGAAAAATATAGTTTTATCGCTAATCTATTTGTTTACTCGGTTATACCAACTTTATTATTTTTATATATAACTGAACGTGTTAAAGGTAGTGTTAAAAATTCCTTTGATAAAAAGCTTGAAGAAGTTAAGACGGAACACTCAAAAGAGATTAGTCAGTTTCAAATTGAACTTAATCATTTAAAGTCTAAAGACAATTTTAAGTTCACCAAGTTACACGAAAAACGATTAAAAATACTTCAGAAAACATATTTTTACATTATTGAAAGTATAGATTTATTAGAGAAATACATTTCAGATTATGAGGTTATAAGAGATGAAAAAACAAGTAATTTATCGGTTGATACAATAACAAGTGAATACACCAATCTTTATATTGCTTTTACAAAATATTCAGATATAAATGCAATATATTTTTCTGAGGAAATAAAAAAATTAATTAATGATTATATTGAGGAAGGAAGTAGTATATATATTAATTATGTAAAAAAATATAACTCACCTATTATTATGGTATTTTCAGATGAAGACCTAAATGAACTAATTAACGAATCTAGTAAATTGATTGAACACAAACTCATACCCTTAAAAAAACAAATTGAAATTAAGTTTAGAGAATTATTAGGAGAATAAAATAAAAAATATGATTAAAACAGGTAGTTTAGATCGTGATGGTTGGTTGGGATAGATCATAATAGATTTCTGTTATTAAAAAAAGACAGCCTTGAAAAGCTGTCTTTAAAAACTTTCTTAGAGACTAAATTTCATGAATCACAGGAATGCTCTGTGAACTTTCTTTTGCATTCTTTTTTATCAGCTTACTCACACGATACATAAGCAATATGGTTAAAATCGAAATTCCAATGATTATATATCCTAATGTATTATAATGTTCTAATGAACTGAATTTATCTTTTTGAACAACAATCATTCCTGCAAAAGCAGCTGCTATTCCTCCTGCTATTTGTTGTAAAGAAGAATTAATACTCATAAAAGCGCCTCTGTCTTCTGCTACAGGTATTGCTGTCACCAATGCCGTAGAAGGTATCATACGACTCATTACTCCTGCCATCATTAATACATTAAAAATAGCCACTAACCAAAGCGGCGTAACACTAAGATTGGTATAAATGGCTACAGTAATGATTGTCCAGATGGATGCAAAGGCAAATATTTTGAACTTGTCTATGGTGTCGCTTAATTTTCCAACTATAGGCATGATTACTAATGTAGATAATCCGGCAATCATAAATAGAATAGGTAATTCATGTTGCGTAATATGCAAATTATTGATGGCGAAAGCACTTCCAAAAGGCATTAGCATAAAACCACCAACTGACAGTAATGCAGTAGCAGTAAATCCAATTCTATAATCCTTTTTGGCAAGTGTATGAATCAAATGTTTAAAGGCTGATTTATCTTTTTGAATCAAAAGATGTTTGTTTATCGGCTGTAACTTAAAAGCAATTAAAATGACTACTGATCCCGCCATTCCGGCAACCCATAAAAACGGTGCATGCCATCCCCACGCATTTGCAAAATATAACCCAATTGGAATTCCTAAAATCTGACTTGCACCAAATCCCATTTGAATAAATCCCATAACACGGCCACGCTGTTGAAGCGCGAACAAATCTGCAACAATTGCCATGGAGATTGAACCAATAACACCACCAAATAAACCCGTAACTATTCTGGCTGCTACAAGTAAAGCATAAGAAGTAACAATTCCACATAAAATTGTTCCTCCGATAAAACCAATATAAAAGAATAATAATAACTTTTTTCTGTCGAATCTATCTGCAAAACCGGCTGTAAGAAGCCCTGAAATTCCTGCGCTGAAAGCATAAGCAGAAACAACTAAACCAAATTGGGTTGGCTTTAAATCCAAATCCTTCATTAAAATATCACCCAATGGTGACATTACCATAAAATCCAGAATTACTGTAAATTGCGTAATAGCCAGTATAAAAACTGCAAATTTTTGATAACCTGTAAATGGCACAGCTTGTTTTTGTTCTTTCATTTTGGCTTAATCTAGTGGTTTGCAATTGAAATTAAGTTTACTAACAATATTGATTATTTGTTCTTCAGAAAATGTATTGCTCACAACTCTTAGAACGCAATCAACATCTTCCTGATCAATATTCCATTGATGAATTTCTGGGATTTCACTAAGTGTCTGACTTATTAATTGCTTGTCATTATTGGTTCTTATATTGGTTGCAAATACCAATATGTTTTGTGTATTTTCCATATTGTGATAGTATTATGGTGTCAATGCTTTAATTACTAATTCAAATGCCTCATCCATTTTTTCCTTGGTGAGTTTAAAAGGCGTATCGCCAAAGCTTTTTCCTTCATTTTCAAAACGAAGCAAGGCATATAATGGTCCATATGCCACACTCCAGAATACCTCAATAGAAATAGGCATGAGTTCTTTTCTTTCTAACGCATTTTCGATAAAACTCCACATTGTTTTTTTAAAATTAGCAAGGCTTTCTTCTAAAATATTATCCCGATAACTGGAATGGCTTAAAGCTTCCCAACATGCCACTTTTAAAGGATTTTTTAAAGCAAAGCGTGCTCTGTTTTCCCATTGTTTTCGTAACCCTTCTTTAAAAGACATTGTTGGGGAGAAATCTTTTACCATTTCACTAAAGAAAGTTTGTCCGATTTCCGTTCCAATTTTCCGTATCAAATCTTCTTTGTCGGAGTAATAAATATAAAGAGTGGCTACAGAAACACCACTTTCTTTTGCCAGTCGATTCATTCCAAAGCCTTCAATTCCATATTTCACTAGCATTTCAATAGCTTTTTGTTTTACAGCATCTTCTTTGTTTGGATCTCTTGTTCGCATTATTTATTTTTATTTCAAACAAAATTATTAAATATAAATGAATGTTCGCTTATTTATAAGAAAAAAATGTTTTTATAACATTAAAAAATGATAAGTATGGATATTAGTTTATGATACCAACTGCATTTTTTTCAACGAATATTATCTGCCACAGATAAATTGCAACATCAGTACCGTATTAATCTATGGCAAATTAAGAAATATAATCACACTTTAGTATTTCAGATCCTTTTTGCAAAATCTTAGATTAAAACTTCATTCAGAGAAATGTGATCCACTACACTATTACCGTAATGAACTATTTCAAGGATTCCATTTTCGTTTATTAAAAAATCTGCAGGTATTTGATGTATTTTACCTTCTATCTTTGCACGTGGGGAAAAGCCTAATTTTGATGCTTCAATAACACTTTTTATTCCTTTTAAGCTCATTGTTTTTATAAGCTTGAACCAAGATGGATTTACATCATATAGATTATAAAGTTTTCTTTCCTGATCGGCTACAATTATGAAATCGAATTGATGTCTTTTGCCCATATTTTTCAAACTCTCAGCTGAGGACTCAAAAACAGCAATGAGTTTAATATTCATTCTTTCAAATTCGTTTTTACGAGTTTTCAGTTCAGATATTCGCAGATTACATAAGGCACATTCTGCGTACCTAAAAAAAGTGAGCAGCGTTTGATTAGCATTTTCTAATAATTCGATTTCATTGCCCCAAATATCGATTGTTTTAAAATTAGGTGCTTTTTGACCTTTAGTTAATTTCATTTGCTTAAATTTTAATGGTTAATTATTGCTTTTGATAACCTCTGTACATGTTATTATGCACATCCTTGTTATTGCGATTCAATAAGTTTTTGTAACACAAATTTGCATTTAACTATCGGTAGGTTTCTTGATTTAAATCAAGAAATTTTAGCTCTAATTCGGCTAAGCGTTTCAGGTTTCATCATCAAATAAGAGGCGATATATTTTAATGGAATACTATTTACTAAATGGCCGCTTCGTTGCAAAAAAGCTTCATAACGTTTATGCGGACTTAATGTGAGCAGTTCGATCTGGCGTTGAATATGCCCTGTCAAAATATTTTCGAGAGAATTTCTGTACCATTCGGCTATGGCCTTATTTTCATTTACTAATTTAAAAAAATCAGTTTTCGGGATAGCTAGAAGTTCACAATCCAAAACCGCTTCTATGCATTGCTGCGAAGGAATTTCGTGTATAAAAGTTTGAAAACAGGTTATAAACGTACCAGAATAAGCAAATCCCAAACAAACCTCTTCACCTTCCGGAGAATTTACATAGAGCCGTACACAACCACTTTCTACAAAATAAAGATGAGTGTCTATTTGGTTAAAATTCATTAAAATCTCTCGGGCTTTAATCTTTTTTTTCTTGCTCCAGGCTTTCTGCAGTAAATCTACAGCTTCTGGAGTTAAAATGAGTTTTGGTTAGAAATTGTTTTAAAGCGTCCATATTGAATATTTTTAAACGAATAAATTTACTTTGTTGATTACTTAATTTCATTGAAACATAAAAAAAGACAACCATTTCTGATTGTCTTTTAAATATAAACTAAGAATTTTTAATTATGCAATTTTAGCAAGAATAGAATTGAATGTTTCACTAGGACGCATTGCTTTGCTAACTAACTCAGGTGTTGGCTGGTAATAACCGCCAATACTTTGAGCTTTCCCCTGGGCACTAATTAATTCAGCATCTATTTTAGCTTCGTTAGCTTCAAATTCAGCAGCGATTGGAGTGAAGATTGCTTTCAATTCGGCATCTTTAGTTTGAGCAGCCAAAGCCTGAGCCCAATAGAAAGCTAAATAAAAGTGAGATCCACGGTTGTCAATCTGACCAACTTTACGAGCAGGAGATTTATCGTTTGCCAGGAATTTATCGTTTGCTTCGTCAAGAGTTTCAGCTAAAACAATGGCTTTAGAATTATCTAAAGTTTGTCCTAAGTGCTCTAATGAAGCACCAAGAGCTAAAAACTCCCCTAATGAATCCCAACGTAAATAACCTTCTTCAGTAAATTGCTCAACATGTTTAGGAGCAGAACCTCCTGCACCAGTTTCGAACAATCCACCACCGTTCATTAATGGAACGATAGATAACATTTTAGCAGAAGTTCCTAATTCCAAAATTGGGAATAAATCTGTAAGGTAATCACGTAAAACGTTTCCTGTTACAGAGATTGTATCCAAACCTTTGATAATTCTGTCTAAAGTAAATTCAGTAGCAGCAATTGGGTTTAAAATACGGATATCCAAACTTGATGTATCGTAATCTTTTAAATATTTTTCAACTTTTACGATCAATTCTCTATCATGCGCTCTGTTTTCATCTAACCAAAAAACAGCAGGAGTAGCAGATAAACGAGCTCTGTTTACAGCCAGTTTAACCCAGTCCTGAATTGGAGCATCTTTTGCCTGACACATTCTGAAAATGTCATTAGCTTCAACGTTTTGCTCCATTAAAACGGTTCCTTTATTGTCAACTACACGAACAACTCCTTCCCCATTCATTTGGAAAGTTTTATCGTGAGATCCGTATTCTTCCGCTTTTTGAGCCATCAAACCTACGTTAGGAACACTTCCCATTGTTTTAGGATCAAAAGCACCGTGTTTTTTACAGAAATCAATAGTTGCTGTATAAAGACCTGCATAAGAACGATCTGGAATAACAGCAATGGTATCTTGTGCTTTTCCTTCTTTGTTCCACATTTGTCCTGAAGTACGAATCATAGCCGGCATAGAAGCATCTACAATTACGTCAGAAGGAACATGTAAATTTGTGATTCCTTTATCAGAATTTACCATTGCCAAAGCTGGTCCGTTCTCAATTGCCTGAGTGATTGCAGCTTCTACTTCTGCCTGCTCAGGTCTTCCTGCAATTTTTGCATAGATATCACCTAAACCATTTCTTGTGTCAATATTTATTTCATTGAATAAAGTTTCATATTTTTTGAAAACATCAGCAAAATACACCTCAACGATAGCGCCAAAGATAATTGGATCTGAAACTTTCATCATAGTTGCTTTTAAATGCACAGAAAGTAAAACTCCTTCTTTTTTAGCTTCAGCAATTGCTTCAGCAGCAAAAGTCTTTAATTTTTTCACACTTAAAACAGAGCTGTCAATGATCTCTCCTGCTTTTAATGGAGTACTTGCTTTTAAAACTGTAGTTGTACCGTCTTTAGCAACAAATTCAATTTTTACATCATTTGCTTCTGCAACTGTAAGTGATTTTTCACTTCCGTAGAAATCGCCATTTGGCATAGAAGCCACTTTAGTTTTTGAATCAGCAGTCCATGCACCCATTGAGTGTGGATTTGCTTTTGCAAAGTTTTTAACGGCTCTTGGCGCTCTACGATCAGAGTTACCTTCACGTAAAACCGGGTTTACAGCAGAACCTAAAACTTTAGAATATTTTGCTTTAATTTCCTTTTCTGCATCGTTTTGAGGATCTTCAGGGAAATTAGGAATATTGTAACCATGTGACTGCAATTCAGCAATAGCCGCTTTTAATTGCGGTACTGACGCAGAAACGTTTGGTAATTTGATAATGTTAGCTTCAGGTTTTGTAGCCAATTGACCTAGTTCAGCCAAAGCATCACCTGTTTTCTGAGAATCTGTCAATGATTCAGGAAAATTAGATAAAATTCTACCTGCTAATGAAATGTCTCTGGTTTCAATTGCAATACCAGCCGTTGAAGTGAAAGCCTGAACAATTGGTAATAAAGAATAAGTCGCTAATAATGGCGCCTCATCAGTTAAGGTGTAAAAAATTTTTGAATTCTGTGTCATTTTTTTTTTTTTATAATTGTATTGCCGGAAATCAGCAATTTCAAGGTATAGTCGGCTCAAAATGAGCGGAGCAAATATAATAAAATCAGTCCGAAAACGGTGTAGTTTTCTACATAAATCCTCAAATTAACAGATTGCTATTTCGAAGACTTTAAATTATTAAATCAATGATTTTTGCAGTAAAAAATTATGGTTTTAGTATTTCGAAAATTAGCCTCAAAAAAAAACTCGTTTCAGATTACCTGAAACGAGTTTTTTATAACAAAGAGATAAATGACTATCTTCTTTTATCTTTAATCTTAGCTTTTTTACCAGTAAGTTCTCTGAAGTAGAAAATTCTAGCTCTACGTACAGCACCTTTCTTGTTAATTTCAATTTTTTGCAAAGCTGGTAAGTTTACCGGGAAGATACGCTCAACACCAACAGCTCCAGACATTTTACGAATAGTAAAAGTTTCTGTGTTACCAGAACCTCTTCTTTGAATAACAACTCCTTTAAAAAACTGAGTTCTTGTTTTTTCACCCTCTTTAATTTCGTAGAAAACTGTGATAGTATCTCCAGCTCCAAAAACAGGGAAATCTTTTTTCTCAACTAATTCGGTTTGAACGAATTTCATTAAATCTGCCATGATATCTTTAATTATGGTTTTTATATAGAGCAACATTCACGGATCTCGCCAGAGGTTAGTCTAATTCGGGTGCAAATGTAGAAAATAATTATGAATTATAAATTGTAAATTGTAAATTATTTTAAGTCCTTGATAAAATGATGATTAGAGTTCTTTTTGTTTCAAGTTTCAGGTTTCAGGTTGAATTACGCAAAGTTGGAACCTGAAACAACTTTAGTGCTCTTCCAGAAGATCCGGTCTTCTGTTCTTTGTATGTTCATACGCCATATCTTCACGCCATTTATCAATTTTAGCAAAATGACCGCTGGTTAAAACTTCGGGAACTTTCCACCCTTTATAGTCTGCTGGTCTTGTATATATAGGTCCTGAAAGTAAATTATCCTGAAAACTATCCGTCAATGCTGAAGTTTCATCACTCAAAACACCTGGAATCAATCTGATTAAGGCATCTGATAAAACCAAAGCGCCTAATTCTCCTCCGGATAAAACATAATCACCAATCGATATTTCTTTTGTTATAAAATGATCGCGCACGCGTTGGTCTACACCTTTATAGTGTCCGCATAAAATAATAATGTTCTCATACATCGACATGGTATTGGCCATTTTTTGGTTCAGTGTCTCTCCGTCAGGCGACATATAGATGATTTCGTCGTATTCACGTTCACTTTTCAAATGCGTAATGCAGGCGTCAATAGGCTGAACCGTCATGACCATTCCGGCACCGCCGCCAAAAGGATAATCATCAACGCTTTTTTGTTTGTTGGTGGTATAATCACGTAAATTATGAAAATGAACTTCGACCAAACCTTTATCTATGGCACGTTTCATAATCGAAGCCTCAAAAGGGCTTTTTAGCAATTCCGGCAAAATCGTAATAATATCAATTCGCATTTTATTTCTTCAATAGTTCTAAGCAGCAAAGATACAAAGTAAATATTTGAGAAATTTAAAGATTATCAATTTCAATGGCAATGGCAAATTCAATTTCAAAATTCAATGGCAATGTCAATTTCAAATCAATTCAAAAAAAATTAATCAATGCATTCCATAAGCAACAAATCGCCATCTTTATGGGTAATGGTAACTAGCCCATCTTGGGCAACCGAATTGCTGCTGCCGGTTCTGTAACCCATTGTGAGTGTGTCATTTTGAAGCTGATATTTTAAATTAGTCGAATAAATGCCGTTGACAACACCAATAGGGATCAGGGAAATTGGCGTTTTTGCCGTGTACCATTTTTCGAATTTATTGGGCAGTAAAAATATTTTGGAATGATCGTCGAGAATCACGATTTTAAGTAAATCGCGGTAACGAACGATATTGGTAAGATTGGTAATGGTATGATCTGCACGTCTTCCGGTAGCCCAAACAACGTTTACGGCAGGGATTTTTCTGTCGATCAGGTAATCAAAGGCTTTCTCTAAATCGGTTTTGTCCTGATCGGGAGTGTGGACAATTTCTATTGGATATTGCGATGTTTTGTAGATTTCGGGATCTAAACCATGATCGAAATCTCCCAAAAGCACATCAACTTTAATTCCTAAATCAACAACACGTTCAATTGCCGAATCCAGCACAATAACAAGCGGTGACCATTCGAGCAGTTGTCCTAATAACTCAGCGTTGCAAGCGGCTCCGTTGGCAATAATTAATGCGGGTTCCTGATCGTCGCGAACAATATGATGTGATGACATGCTGAAGTTTTATTTTGATGTGATGCAAATGTACGAAAGGATTTTAGAGCTTAGATTTTAGATTTTAGATTTTTTGCCACAGAGTTCAAGGAAGCGTATCTGTGACTTTGGCATAAGAGTTTCTAATTCTTTTAAAAAGTGACGAAATGAATTTATTTAAGTCAAAAAGAGATCTGCTAAATTTGCTAAATCTGCGTGCAAAAAAAATTCTCGCTGATTTGGCAGATTATGCAGATTTACACTGTTTTTATTACTGCCAATTCAATTCTTTATCAAAGTCCAAAATCCTAATCTTTAGCTAACTTCATTTCTGTTAATCTTAAATCACTAATCGGCGATGATAATTGATTTGGCCTAAATGATAGGCTAAATGAGTAGAAAGATGAACCAGGAAAAAACCGGTTGTCATTTCCTTTTCGAAAACAATTTGCGGATAAATAGTTTCTAAATCGGATTCGGTTAAGGAATTAAGAGTTTTACTTACCATCAAAATAGCTTCATCGATTTTACTGATTAACTGATGTTTTGGAACATCCTTTGTCGAAAATTCCAATGGACGATCCCGAATATAACCTGTTTTTCCGAGTTCGGCTCCAATGTAAGTGTTGAGATTTCCAATTAGATGCAGACAAAGATTTCCGGCAGAATTCGAAATGTTTTTATCGATTATCCAAAGCTGGCTTTCAGTTTGATATGCTTCAATTTCTTCTTTTAATTTGTTGAGATCGCGATTAAAAAGTGATTTTAGGGTTTCAATTAGCATGATTATGGAATTTTATTTTTTACAGGAATCCAAATTTCTTCTTCAGAATCCGGATCGTCTTTTTTATACTTCTCAGTCATTACAGCAAAATGAGGCCTTTCGTCAACATTGCATTCCGAATTTGGAAACCATTCAGTAAAAATAAAACGATAGGTTTTATCTGCTTCTGTTGCAGGTCCTTTGTGAATAAAAACGGCGTATGTTCCGGTTGGGATTATTAAAGTTTCCATATTTGATGGGATTTCATTAAAATCTGAAACTTCAATAGCAGCCCATTTCTCAAAAGTATGTGTTGGGTCAAAATGATTAAAATATCCAACAGGAAAAACCTCAATTGAATACAAATTAGAGTCGATAGAATTTTTGATTTCTTTTTTGTCTGGCATGAAACTACTCCATAACTGAAATGTTTTATTCTCTATAAACGTCATAGTAATATGCTTTCCTATGAGTTTTTTCTCGTTTAAGGTTTCAATCCTGGCTTCCATTATACTCAATTATTTTACAGTGTATTTTCTTGAAACTATTTCACTTAGCGAAAAATAACCCAAAGGATAATTACTTTTATCGGTTGTGTTGATAATATTGCCTTTTACTGTTGCTGGAGGACTTTGAAAAGGTCCGCCTATATTACTCCCTGCAATACTTACCAATATGTTCATATAATTATAATATTGCTTTGATATTCCATAATGCGTTATTTCGATTCCGTCTCCGGCTTTTAGATCCTCGTCATCAGAAACGCTAAAAAATTCATTGCCCTGATAAAACTCATCTTCATCAACATAATAGGTAGAGGTAACTTTATTTGAATATACATATCTGTACAAATAATAATTATCTACATCTGCCGGATCTTTATAAAAAGCTCTCACTACAATTCCAGCAAGATCTCCCGCATAGGTTTGTGTAATATTGGTTATTGGGGTTATAGATTTTAGGGTTTCACTTGCTGTATAGGTATTACCATTACTAATTACAGTCAGGGTGTAAGTTCCATTGATTACCGGTTTAAAATTATTACAAACGTATCTGCCAGAATTTGGGACTTCAGTAAAATTAAATTGTTCGTTGGCACTATTTTTAACATATACAACGGCTCCTGAAACTATTGGAATTTCCTCTTCAAAATAACCCGTTGTGGTTGTCAGCTTTATGGTTTGCTGGGCTCCTGAAGTTCCTTTTCTCCAATTGATAGCCGCTTCAATCACTAATTTTGGAGCAGTAGTATTTACATCTACATCAACTACTTCCTCACAGCTTGTAAAGAATAAGGATATAAAAAACACTAGTATTAAGATTGCTTTTTTCATACTTCATATTTTAATATTCTTTTACAGAAAATGTTTTTAAAACTTAAAATTATAACTAACTGCCGGAACAATTCCGAAAATGGATGTTCTTACCGCTTCATTATTACCTGTATCTGCATTTTGACGGAAGTTAATGGAAGCTGCATTTTGACGATTATACAAATTGTAAATACTAAAAACCCACTCTCCTTTCCACTTTCTTTTTTGGTTTTTTTCGAGGGTCAATGTGGCCGAAATATCTAAATGATGATAGGCTGGCAGACGATTCTCATTTCTGAGTCCATAACCGGGAACTGTTATTCCTAAATATTCATACTGACTGTCTGGATACGTAACAGGCTGACCGGACTGTAATGCAAAATTAGCCCCAAACGACCATCTTTGATTTAAATTATAACTCGAAGTAATAGCTAGATTATGCGTCTTATCATAAGCTGAACTGTACCATTGACCGTTATTAATTCCTGTTTCTTCAGGTGTTCTGCCAGGAGTCTGCTGCTCTGATTTTGAAAGCGTATAAGAAACCCAGCCATTAAATTTACCTTCGTTTTTCTTAAACATGATTTCTAAACCATAAGAACGCATACGCCCGTTTAAGATTACCTGTTCGATTGCATCATTTGCAATCAGGTCAGCACCATCAATATAATCCAGCCTGTTTTTAACTTTTTTATAATAGACCTCTGTCTCGAATGAATAAGCACCATCATTGAAGTTTTTAAAGTAACCTAAAGCCACCTGATCTGCTATTTGGGGCTTGATATAGCTATCGCTTGGCATCCAGACGTCAAGCGGTGTCGGGGATGACGTATTAGAAACTAACTGAAGATACTGTGCCATTCTATTATAACTGGCTTTTATTGAATGATTATCATTTAGTTGATAAGAAAACGAAAACCGGGGTTCAAAATTATTATAATTTTTTATAACCTTGTTTTTTCTGTAATATTCAGTCCCAATCGGCTCTCCTTTTTCATAAATCTGCATATCTGAATTAAAAACGACTGCATTATTATTTTCATACAAATTAATGGTTGAGGAACCCAAACGATAGAACATACTGTACCTCAAGCCATAGTAAACAGTAATTTTTTTTGAAAGCTGGTTTTCTGCTTCAATGTAGGGAGAAACTGCTAATGCATATTTCTTGTCTAACTGCTGGGGATTAATTGTAACTTCATCACCTAAGGGAACAATTGTACCAGGGTTAAATGTGTAATAAATTCCGTTCAGACCATAATTCAATTTAAATTTATCCGAAATATAGTTTTCAAAATCGTATTTAATCGTATAATTTTTAATACCTGAATCCCATCTGAAATCTACAAAATTTAAATCAAGCCCATAATAATAATCACTATAGATCAAGGACAAATTTGCAAACAATTTATCCGAATACAAATGACTCCAACGCAAATTTAATATTGAGTTACCATAGGTGTTCCTGAAAATTTTATTGAGTTCAAAAACGTCCCGACCAAAATAGCCTGATAAAAACAAACTGTTATTATCATTTAATTTATAACTTAATTTAGTATTCAAGTCATAAAAATAGGCGGCGTTGTCTTTTTGTTCCTCTGATAGTTTAAGGAACAGATGTGCGTAAGACATTCTTCCGCCCACCAAAAATGAGCCTTTATTTTTTACCAAAGGCCCTTCAGCGAGAATTCTGCTTGAAATGAGTCCAATTCCTCCATTCACGTGAAATTCTTTGCTGTTACCATCTTTCTGATAAATATCCAAAACAGAAGACACCCTTCCTCCGTAACGAGCCGGAATCCCTCCTTTATATAATTTTAAATTCTTGATGGCATCCGGATTAAAAACAGAGAAAAAACCAAAAACATGTGAAGAATTAAATATAGTCGCTTCGTCCAATAAAATTAGATTTTGATCAGCACCGCCACCTCTTACGTTAAATCCTGATGCTCCCTCTCCTGAATTTGTTACACCAGGCAAAAGCAAAATAGATTTTAAAACATCAACTTCACCTAAAACCACCGGCATCTTTTTGATAGTAGAAATAGACAGTTTATTAATACTCATCTCAGGAGATTTAATATTAACCTTGTCCCGGTTGCTTTTAATTACAACCTCCTGAAGTTCTTCGCTATTTTCGCTTAAGGAAAAATTAGCTTTACTATCTTCATCCAGAAATATAGTCTTTTGAACGTCCTGATATCCTAAATACTTTACTTCAACCTGATGTTCCCCTGCAGGAATCGTCAGCGAATAAAATCCGTATTTGTTTGTAGTAGTTCCTATTTTTAGGTCCGGAATATAAATATTGACCCCAATAAGCGTTTCATTGTTTTTAAAGTCCGTTATGGTACCACTTAGCGTAAATCTTTCCTGAGAAAATGAAACAAATGTAGTGAGGAAAATAACAAACGTGCTGATTCTTTTTATAATCATCTTCTGTATTTTAGCTACTTTAGTAACAACTTCAAGCAATTATTGTTGTGCTGCAACTGTTAAGAATAAGTTAAGAAACATACTTTCATTAACATCAAAGATAATTTTTTGAAATCATTTTGTTTATCTCAAAAAAATTAATTTGTATTCTTATTGCGTTTTTACCTGAATTTATTCTGAACGATTATATTTTTTAGCTTAACTTTTAAATCTTCGCCTGTATCAAAAACCATTTGTTCATTATTAGGGAAAGGCACCGCTTTTTTATTAAAATTAGGAAGGTAACTTTCGTCACAGGCATTTCTGTCTCCTTTGTAAGTGGAATAAAGTGACTCAAAAACAAACTCGCTAACCACAGGAAAAGATTGTAGCAATTGATTATTTACTGCATTTACGTAATCAATTTTTGCCATAATCTGACAGGATTTGAATTGTTTATATTCAAATATGTTGATTCGGATATTTTTAAATTTATCTACTATTATCGGGCGTCCCAAACTATCTTTTACAGGATTTCCCCTTGAATCTAAAAGGGTTTTAACACCATCCTTAATTTGTTTTTCTTTAATAAATTCCTTCTCTTTAATTTGTTCCGGAGAAATGATTATTTCCCTGAAATTCACAATCAGACTATAGTCATATGAAATGTTTTTTTGCTTAGCATTATGATAAACTGTCCATTTATCGTTTAATCCGTAAGTACTAAAATCTAATAAATCATCCTGCAGGCGCTTAGGAATTATGAGATTGGTTTGGTTTTGGGCATAAACATTCACAAAATCCGTTCCTTTGAACTGGGCACCCTCCATCATTTTTTTTGCATTTTTATATCCTGGATTTAATTTTTCCAGATATGCCAGATCATCATATGCTTTTCTGTAATCCCCTTTGAGTTTCGATTTTAAAAGTACTGCCGCATTATCATATAAATATTTTGACAAAGCTGTTTTACTTTCTATAATCCTGTCCGTATAATTATCAAATGCAAAAGTGGCATTTTTACCTTGTTTTATCAATCGCAAAGGCAATAGTGGACGGATTTTTGCCTGGCGTTCCTCTAAATTTAAATAAGTATTATAAATGCGTTCAAAATTTGCAGGGTTCGATTCTTTAACCATCATTTCTATATCACGCAAATCTCTTTCCTTAGCTTTTGCAAAAGCTTCTTCCAATAAAAACACATAATCCTGTTTGCCTTTTGAATCTTTGTTGGTTCTTAAGGATTCCACAGACCTGTTTATTGCTCCATCATAATCTCCACCGCTTAACATCGATTGTGTGGTTTTTACGCCACAGGAAAAAATTGAAAAAACAAATAAAAAGAATAAGGTAATTTTTTGCATCCTGATTTGGGTTTTGAGCTGTAAATATATATTTTTAGATCTTATGCGATTTCATAAACTTAAAATTTTATAAAAAAATATGACTATTCGCTACTTGTACAACTTTGAGAATGGCACACGGATGACACGGATTTAAACAGATTAAACGGATTTTTATGATAGCAGAGAAAATCCGTCTAATCTGTGTCATCTGCGTCCTTCATTGGGCAGTAGTCCGCTTAGCGGATAGTCATATAAAAAAATCTAAACCTGTTTTAAGTAAGATGAGACTTTTAATTATAATATTTACTTTAACATTGAAGACAGTAGACAATTATCACTTTTTTGATAAATCTTTAAGCTCTATATTTCTGAAGTCAACTGGCTGTCCTTCACTTTGCAAAGCAATAAAACCACTCTTTAGCAGTTTTCCATCCTGTTTAATTGCAGGATCAAAACGATTTACCACGTCTCCGCCAATCTGAGGTTTCGAATATTGCAGAACAGTTTCGCCATTAATGATATGTGTTATTAGCGAATCGCCCAACACAATTATTTCTGCTTTCACCCATTGCTCTCCATCATAAGTTTTCGATTTAGAATCGATGCAGTGCCGTTCATCAAGTTTGCCGTTATAGACTACTTTGGTACCAGGAGAACACATATTGCCTGTAGGTCGTGGCTTGCCATCGCCTAACCCTCCTAAAAATTGAAATTCAATTGAAATTGGCCAATCCTGCTCTTTAGGCATAGTTCGGGGATCCTGTGAATGAAACATCACGCCACTGTTGCGTAATGTATAATCTGGTGCGCCTTTTTGAAGTTCTCCCACAAAACGGTATTCCATTTTGAGGTGATAATATGAATACGGAATCATGTAATACAAATGTCCAAATTGATCATTAAAATCACCATATTTATCATAACGTACTTTTATAATGCCATCTTCTACTCTAAAGGTATTACCAAAGTTTTCACCAATTTCATGGTGATGGATTTTTACAAACCAATCCTTAATGTCCTTGCCATTAAAGAGTCTAACCCATTCATCATTATTTGGTGTTTTTTTAATCGACGTACAACTATTTATTGCCATTAACACTAAAACGGAAATCATCACTATTCGCATACTGTTAATCTTTAAATTGGTAAAAAAGTTTGTGAAAATAATTAATTTGCAAGCGATTGTAAAATCGCCTCTATTTTTGTTTCAGACTTCTCTCTGATCGTACTATCAGGATGAAAACTCCAGATGATCAGAAATTTTCCTTTTGCAATATACTCTTCCGGGTGTTCATCAGTTGGCTCACCTTCTTTTCCCCACAGTAATCCTTGCAGGAACCTATCGCCTTTAAATCTGTTTTCAAATTCAAAATACATGATAGACCCGCTATCTGTTTTACTTTTAAAACTTTGAATTGCCTTGCTTTTTACGGTTCCAACAATATTATTGTAAGTTGCAATATCATTGTAAAAAGTGCATGCCTGAGCAGAAACACAGTTATTACCGTCGCTTAAGAAGTAGCTCTTGGGAATTTCTTTGCTTTTTAGTTTTAAGTCAGCAATTGTCTGGCTGATTGAATTAGTAGTCAATAACAGGAATAATACCGACAGGGGGATCGTAATTTTCATGATTTGGTTAATTATGGGATTAGGGCTGTGCAAAAATATTTGATAACTTTTTAAAATAATTGAATTTGCATTATGCTAAAATAGTATTTTATTTGCGTTAAAAGTTAATTTCGCCTGAAGATAAAACCTGTTGGAAATATTTTTCGTAAATAACTATATATGAACCTAATACCTATAAATCATGACTCATAAAAATCCCCAAATTAAAGGAAGACATGAATTTGATATATTACAAAAACATGCAGAAACCGACCCGGAAACAAATAAAATAATAATACTTGTAACGATTGGCTTAATTATTCTTTCGTTGTGTGTATTATTTGTAATCTGGAGTTATATATTTTCCATAGATAATTTCCTATAAGTTTTATGGCTTTTTAGTTTACATAGAATGACCTCTTACTTTCACGAGAAGACAATCGGAAATCCTGAAAGGACTGATGTTATACGAACAGATCACTAAAATAAATTTTGCATAATTAGATCCTAAAAAGTTCCGATAAAATGGAGTCCAACCATAGAATTTGAAACTTGAGGAATCAATTGTTTGTGCATGCTAATTTTTTTTGGATTTGGATTAAAAGCATTCGCTTCTCTTTTTGCGATTTGCTTACGACTGCTAATCACTATAGATCGCCCAATTATTGTACCTATTAATCCGCCAACCAACAAATCTGAAACCCAATGATGATGGCTTTTTATATCTGAAAGAAATATCGCTGATACCACTGTATAAGGAATCCAGTAGTTGTCATATTCCATCTGAAATACTTTAGCAACAGCAAAATAAGAGGTAGCGTGAAAGGAAGGAAATGCAGTACCACGCCCTCCGTGCTCAAATCGAATTCCATGAAAATTTCCAAAATCCCATGGATCTTTTGTCCACGGCTCCACTACAGGGTTGTCATCATTAATGCTTCTTTGAGGCCTGTTTCTTCCCGCCACACTTTTTAGAACTATTTGGGTTATCACATAAGAATACGCTAAAGATTTAACAGCATTTACAGCAACAACCTGCCCTTTTTTATTGTTAATAATTAAGGAACCCGCATAAAGTCCAATAATTGGGTATACAATATAGGAATCTGCTCCAATTACATGCGGTATGTTGCTTTCAATATGAGGCAAATGATAATCAATTCTAGGCTCTATTTCATCGTGCAAAAAACCTGTAGTGTGTTTGTCTACCGCTATTAAACCAATTATTCCTGCAGTATAAAGAGCGGTTCTTTTCCAGTCACTTGAAATGGTATGTCCCATTGCCGAAAAATCACCCGGGACACTAAGAAAACTGTCTGCAAGTACTGTACCGGCTACTTTGAATCTATTTTCTTTTTTTATCTTTAGGCTGTCATTTTGTTTTTCTACTTGTAAAGTATCATTTTGACAAAAGCACGAAATCGATAGTAGGCTAAAAATGATTACAGTGTAAAACTTCATAATAAAACGGTTTGATATTAAAATTCATTTGAAACATATTTATTAGGTCAAGTTTATTTACAAGCAAAGAACCCACATACAAAACATTAAAAATCAATGTCTTGAAACCAATAAACAAGCACCTATCTCAAATATAAGAAAAAATGATGTAAAAATTATAAAGAAATTATAAATTTTTATCTTACAAATTAGAATAAACCGAGTATTGTTTTTAATGAAAAAATTGTATGGTTTGGCAGGTGTTGAATTTTCATCCGCTACTTATGAAAACTCTTTACTTAAAATGTTAAATACCAAACAAATTCTAATTTAATTAGGAATAACTAATACAACAAAAGGAGTCGAAATTATTTTGTTTAAAAAAAAATTGATAATGAGACATCAACTACAGATCACTAGCATAAATGTTCTTGTTTATGTACTCATTTGCTTCTATGAACAAACAGCTACGAAGTCAGAAAAATAGTTTTATGAGGCACTTTGGAGATTTTAGCGTGACTTTTATTGTCAGTCAAATTTATTCCTTCTTTTCTATGGGATATAGAACCTTAAAGGAATTTGAAACTGCCTGATGCAATATTGTAGCATGGTTCTCCTTAGGCAAATACTCAAAATATACTTTTACGTTTTTTCTTTTCATTTGGCTTATTTTCTCAAATAATAACCTGGCATCTTCTTCCATAACTCTCGGAATATCGGTTGGAGTAGCACCTTCTTTGCCAACTGCAATATAAATATCGGTTTGCTTGTTAAAATTCTTTTGAAAACTATCAGTACCATGATTTAGTAAGGAACCATTGTCCCACCACAAACTCGGACTTACAATGATGTATTTATTAAAAAGTGCAGGCTTTGTTAATAGAATTTCAGTTTCCAATAACCCGCCTAATGACTGGCCAACGATTGTTTTGGAATCATTTGTTTTGTATTTTTTTTCGATGAAAGGCTGTAGTTCTTTTTCGATAAAAGAAATGAATGGAGCTGAATGTCCCGAAGTTGGAAATTTCTTCTGATCTTTTTCGATGGTGGTAGGAAACGTAAAATCCCTTCTTCTGTCAACTGTGGCAATACCTACCACGATTGATTTTGGAACCTGATTGATCCATTCGAAACTATTGAATTGCACCAGTCCGGTAATATGAATAAAATCTTCATCTGCCGAACCGTCCAAGAGATATATGACAGGATATTTTATCGAATCCTTTGAGTTGTACCCTTCCGGAAGATAAATGTTCAATATGCGTTTCTCCGATAGTTCTTTTGATTGAATTTCCTCAATTACACCCAGGACAAAAGGCTTTGTCTTGTTTGTTTTTTGTGTCTGGCCAAAAGTAGATTTTGAGAATATAATCAGAATGAGAACTGTGAAAAATTTGTTCATTTTATTTGAATACCGGATTGTTTATTGATTATTGAAATTCTTATTGGACAATGCTAAAACTTCCAAAAACAGCTTATCGGTTTTTACAACCATTTCCTTATTTTCTTTTTCTGTTTTGACTAAAGAAAAAATGCCATTTCCCCTTGAGATTTTCGATAAAGTGTAAGCATTTTTCTTGATTATAATTTCCAAATCGTCATTTAAATGAAGTTCGTAATCTTTATAACTGAAAAATTGAGCAGGCTCTTCTTTTATTTGCATCTCAATAAATTTATAGACGCTGTCAAAATTTTCGTTAGAAATAGGGTTGTAAAAATCTTTATTGCTTATCATTGTTAGTATTCCTGGTTCTTTTATTAATTGCACTTCCCTATCAGTTTCTTGGATGTTTGTCCATTTAAATCAAAAATATAAATCCTAAAATAATTTCATTTTACAGATTTAGAGTTGAAGGATAAATTTAGCGAATTTTGGGAGATGTATCAAAATTCGGCTTCAAAATCATTCAGAAAGCGATATTAAGTTTGAATGCTATTATTTGATGGAGGAAATTGTGTTATGTAGAAGATGATTTGATTCACACTATGGGATCCTATCGAAAAAAAAATAAAGGCTGTCCGAAAGTAATTTTCGGACAGCCTCTTTAGCTTTTCTAATCTATTTTAAATCAGGTTTTTAGACAGTAAAATTTCTGACTATTTGATTAGTTCGTAGAAACATTACTTTTTCTAGTCCAGGGGCCATAGTTTTTGTATGCTGGTCCAGTTAACTTTTGTCTTTCAGAACCCCCTATTTTCACTTCAACCAGGTCTTGTGTTGGTGTCTCTCTTACCGGTTGCTGGTTTTTATATGCTGGTCCTTGCAGTGCTGTTTTATTCTCTTCTGAATATATTTTAATTGGCGTTGTTTCGTGCATCCAATATTTATAATTTTTAAAAGCAGGACCTTTTAAATCATTCTGTTTTACATTAGGTTTCTCTTGTGCGAATGCACTAAAAGAAACTAATAAAACTCCTAAAATCAATGCTATATTTTTCATGACTATTTACTTTTATTGTTTTTTATAAATTTACAATGAGTAACAGCCTTTTGGAATTATGTGAATCTACCCAATTTGCATCCGTATTTATACGGATGTTTATTGCTTTAAATTCGTTATATTAAATTCATTTTTGTTGCTTTTTTAATGAGTTCGGCGGTATTTTTCACCTCTAACTTTTTTAAAATATTGGCACGATGAGTTTCTATGGTGCGTGAACTCACAAATAGTTTAGCAGCGATTTCTTTAGTCGTTAACCCCTTAGAAATCAACCCTAAAACTTCGGTTTCCTTATTAGACAACACATTTTCACTTGTGCTTTGTGTGGACATAAAGTTGATCATTTTTTCAGAAATTTCAGCACTGAAATATTTTTTCCCATTATTAACGCTTCTTATGGCAAGAATTAATTCAGCTTCATCTGTGTTTTTTAAGAGATAGCCGTAAGCACCCATTTTAGCACATTTTGCGATGTAATTACCATCATTGTGCATAGAAATTACTATAGGTTTTATATCAGAAGCTGAAGCTTTTAATTCTTTTAAAACCTGAAAACCATCCCTGTTGGGCATTGTAATGTCCAGCAATACAATATCAGCCTCAAACTGGCTGTTCACAAGCTCCATAAACTCCAAACCATCCCCAACACTTTTGACTATTTTAATATCGTCATGCTTTCTTAGAAGCTCAGCAAGTCCTTTTCGAAAAAGCTCATGATCATCAGCTATTATTAATTTGATTTCGTTCATAATTCTACGGGTAATTCAATTTCAAAGGTTGTGTTTCCGGGAGCTGCATTGATTGTAATGGTACCATTGCAAATTTCTACACGCTCTTTGATGTTAATAATTCCTAAACCTAATTTAACCGTGCTCATGTCAAACCCAATTCCATCATCAAAATAAAAAAGAGAAATAAATTCATCAAATTCCGAAAGTGTAATTCGGATATTTTTTGCATTAGCATGCTTCAATGAATTATTAATCAGCTCCTGGGTTATTCTAAAAAGATTAATGGCCTGATGGTTCGTGATATTAGAACTTTCCTGTTGGGTTAAATCTTCATACTCAATAGTTACA
Source organism: uncultured Flavobacterium sp. (assembly GCF_946478785.1). Next base: position 62,685 of record NZ_CAMLDD010000009.1, on the reverse strand, counting down.
GTGGTTGATTTTTTCAGGCTTTCAATAAAGTTGGTTAAGGTAACCCCGATTCCAAAATCATCAATTGAGGCAGGCATTAAGGCATTTGACATCAGTCTGATTTCAGAAATGGTCTCATCCACTATTTTTTTCATTTCTGCTTTCTTCAATTCATTTTTTACACGATTCTCAATGTAATGTTTCAAAGAAGTTAAATATGGGCCTACACCATCATGTAGCTCTCTCGAAAGTCTGCGTCTTTCATCTTCTAAGCCATTTACCAACATCCGTTTTGATTGTATTCTGGTATTCTCTTCCTTATTTCTAAACTCTATCAGCTTATCACGCATCGCCAAAAGGCTCTTTCCCAGCAGATCATTAGAACTTTTAGGTTTAAAATCGGTATGCAAATTCATTTTGCCAATATCATCAGAGAATTTTACGGCACCCTGCAAAGAAGCTTTCAAATTTGCCAGAGCATCAAACATTTCTTTTATTTCCTTAGAGTTTTTTATAAATTCATTGGTTTGGTTATAGTCTCCTTGTGCCATAACCCGGAGACTTTTTTGCATATTCTTGATTGGGTTGGTAATAAATCTTGTCAGAAAAAGAGAAAGCATAACAGCCAGTAAAAAAATAGCAAGAGTTAAACCGACCAGTCTTTCCTTCAGTTTTTTTAAAGGAAGCGTAACCTCATCCACATCTATTTCTGACAGAATAACCATTTTTAAGTTTCCAACTACTATCAGACTGTACACACTATATACCTCAATACCCCTGTAATCCTCAAAAACGCCTCTGCCGTTTATCTCTTTAAAAGCATTGGTCACACCTTTTGTTTTAACAGTTATGGTAAAAGGGATTTTATTTGGATAAAAACGGGATTGAGAACGCATTCGGAAATCTTCACCCACCAGATAGGATTCGCCACTGTCCCCCATTCCTGTACGTTCAAGGAGTATGTTTTTAATTTTGTTGTAATCAAAAATTTTAATTATTGTACCTCTTTTCGAATTGGAGATAAAACCTATTGTTGTTTTTTTATCAACATGATACGCTGTAAAATCGTAAATTCCATTGTTGTTTTTAATACTATCCGGAAGCTTTAATACAGTTGTGTCAATGTTTTGGCTGTACAATTCGGAAGCTTCAAATCGCTCCCATTCTGATTTTAATAAATTTTCAATCTGGTTTTGCTTCAGTGTTTTAATAGAATTCAATTGCAGTAAAATACGATCATTTAAAACGTTTGAAAACTGCTTATATGAAGAAAAAGACAATAAAGCAATTACCAATGCGATTAAACTATTAATTATGATCAGTATTAATGTTTTGATGTTCATTAAAATCTATTTTAAAGATATAATCGGTTTAGTATCGGATTCAATTCATAAATGTAACTTTTCCCCGAAGTTTTCTTATTTATGTAAATATACTTGGTTTGGTGTTTTAAAAGAAACTTTGAAGCAATAGGTTTGCTAAATTCTTTAAATGTTTGTTTGGATTTAATGAAAGTTCTTATCAATTAGTAAAAACTTTACTTAATAGCAGCGTGTGCCAGAAAAACAAAAGCTGGCGAATACAAATGAGTAATCCATCATTATTAAAATCATTACAAATCCTCGTACAATATTAATTGAATTTTCTCTTTTCATTTTTTATAAAAATTTACTTTCACACTAATAATTTATGAGACATTAGAGCGACTTAATTTTCATTAGAATATTAAAATCTTACAACTGAACTTCTTTACAGATATATCCTTGATTTTGAAATGAATCTGCAGGCAAATCCATAAGATAATTCCCTCTTAATTCCCACAATAGAAGAGTCCCGTCTTTAAAAAATATCCAGCGGGAAAAACTTTTTTGATCGTTTCTATTTTCGGTTAATTCAAAGAAAATAGCATCGCTATATTTCTTGTCGTATTTATGCTTATCTATTCCATTAGTTTCTAAATCTTCTACGAAATTAGCTTTTGCTTTTTGGCTTAAGGATTTAGATTTGACCCAATGTATTTCACCTAAACAATTTTCGCATTTTAGAGTATATTTATAAACAGGATTGTCTTTTAATGAATCTATTAATTTGCGTTTTTTATGAAGAATTGATTTTTTTGTATTCAACATCTCATTTATACCAGAAATTGTAGAAAATTCAATATTTTTTGATAATGTGGAATCCCTTAGCGACATCTCGAGACATTCATACCCCATATCTCCGCCCCACTCAATCGAAGACATATCTACAATCTCAGCTTTTGTAATTTCAAATTCCTTTTCTATCGATCGAAAACTTCTTGGGAACTTATTTTTTGCTTCTAAATAATTTTCTTTATCCGAAATAAATGTTCTATGTAATTCTTTAATAAAATAACTATTAAAGTCTTTTCCGCTTAATCGCTCCTTGTTGGTAGAAGTATTATATGGTATTAACTGAGCAATTAATTGGGAAATTCTAGAATCATAAACCGTTTTTTTATTTATTCTCCAGGGCAGCATGTATGGATATTGTCCACTTGTATACGCAGACAAAGTATCTTTCTTATTAATTATTTTTACTATTACTAAGGGATAATCGTCTGTCCAATGTGATCCCTGAAGAGACCAGGCGGCTTGGTTTGCTTTTTTTACATCTTTGATAGTATTGATTGCAATTGTATTTACTTCATTAGATCTTTTCCATTTTTTAGTATAATCTTTCCATAGGGTTTCTGCATTTAGAGCAAGCCATAAAGAGTCTTTTTCAAAAAACAGTAGTGGTTCTTTAAAATAAGCGGAATCATTACTCTTTTTAATTAAACTGATTAATTCTTCAATTTGTTCCGGATTAGCTTTTTTAAATATTGAATCTGTTTTGTCTAGTGAAGTAACAAAAAGATTCCGTTTTTCTATTTGAAATCTATTATCAAAGTTAGACCAGCCTGACTGAGCATCCATAATAATAATTTTATCCCAATCGTTTGATTGGTCAATATGGACTTGTCCGATTAGAGTTTGGATTCCAAATAAAAATATCAATATAATGACTACTCGTACTTTGTTCATAATTGTGGGCAACTTTATTTTTGAATATATTTGTGATAAAATTTTTCTTAAGTTCTAATACAAAAAGTACGCTAAAAATATATTACACTTTTTGCGGGCACACGGATTGCAAATACACACTATTAGAATTTATTTTCTCACTTCTAATTTTAGAATCTGATTAGAATTTTTCATCTTTATATAACTTATTTTTACATATTTATTTTCGTCAATTGCTCCTCCATGTGACTTAGCATTATTGTATCCAAACCCGGATACTTCAAAATCTGAGAATTCAAATTTCACTCCATTAACAATAAATCTTTCTGTATCGTGACCTCCAGATGGCATTGGATGAAAATTAGTTACAAATCCCTCAGTTTTTAATTTATCATTATTGTATAAATCATTCGTTGAATTAACGAGAAGTACAAAGAAGAGTAGAAAAAAAGATATAGCACAAAATTGAATTATTTGTGCAATTTGTTTTTGCTTTAAAGGATTTTTAAACATATTTCCTTCCTTATCATTTTTGATCAAGAATAAAAAAAAACGCGACACTAAAAAAATACCAATTGGTATAAGCGACATTTTAAACTTTTTGATCCCATCTCCAGAGGCGAAATCATAAATTATCTCAAATGAATTCATAATTCTAATTTAAGCATTAGAGCAATTTGATATTTTTTCACGGATTGCAAATCCGCATTATCGGGTTGCAAATGTGCACTATCAGTATTATTTACCAATAGGTTTATTGTCGCATTGCTTACTTTCACCAATTTCCCGTGCTAGCGCGAGCGTCCCGCTCGTGCCTTCAAAGTTATCTCATTATTTGCTTTTAATTTCAATGTTTACATGGCTTGTGTTCACGAGCGGGACGCTCGCGCCAGCTGGGGGATTTTGGGTAATAGAATCAATATGCATCAAATCACGAACGTGGTCTAATGCCATAATAATCATTACAATTCCTCGCACTATATCAATTGAATTTTCTCTTTTCATTTTTTGTAAAAGTTTAAAAATGGGTTGGAAATATGTGATTTTGCTATGCGAGATTGAATTAATTATAAGCTGTTAGAAGCTAGAATTTATTCAATTACCCTCGATAAGGTCACACTTATTAATGTAAATGTTGTTTTGATCTAAAAAAATTTTTATGCTTAAGCCAAGGGAATGATAAAGTTTTTCTCGTTCATCATACTCTTGTTGATTTTTTGCTGGTTTGCTTCTGTCAATGTGAAAAGTTTTAGGTAATTTGCGAATTTCAATGATTTCAAAATCTTCACTTTTTAATCGATCAATTTTTTTTAGAAGTATTTCGCGCTCACCTTGACTTAGCAAGTTATCTCTGCTTATCACTTGAAAATCATCTTCCTCTTTATATAATTGAAAAAATAAATTGTCTTTTCGATCAAAGAAAAATTTAATCTTATGATCAGAATTGAAATTTAATGCGGAAGAAAGCATTACATATATTCTATCAACTTTCCAATTTTCCATAAGGTCTATTTTATGCATGTCCCCCTCTGGTGCTCGTTTGCAACGAGTGCCTACTTACTTTTAACCGTGAATAAAGCGTTTGCAACGCGGCTTTATACAAGTTTATATTTCTGAGACATTCTTTTCTTCAAATTTATAATTTGTGAGACAATTACAAAATAAAAACAGAAGTATTTGTTTTTAAGAAATACTTCTGTTTTTTGATCCGCGTTACAAACGCTACGATTTATTTTTTAATTTACTTAGGTAGTCGTTGCAAACGAGCACCAGATATCATGGCGCGTGAGGATAGAGGTGATATTCTTATGAAGAGGAGCAGAATAAAGATATAGCCGAAAGCCCGACTTTGAGGAAGTAATTTTCGGCGTAGAAGATAAAAACCAGTTTTCGCGCACAATCGCAGTTATAGATAGTTTTCTTATCGTTTCACAAACCAAACTCTTTTGCAATTGCATCTACTATTATGTCGATTTTTGTTCCAATGACACATTTTTTATTTTTAATTGGCCAATCCGTCATTATTGCTACTAATTTTGGTTTTGGAATTTCTGAATAAATATCCATTGGATCAGTGAACCACAATCCACATCCGCTCATGCCATATAAATCTGGTCCAACAGATATTATTTCAGCCTCAGTGTTAATCGAGTTTTGTTTATCATATTTGACAATGATATTTGTTTTTTGTGAACGATTTAGTTTGGCATAAGTGTCTTCTTTACATTGGAAGTTGTATTGAAAAAACACTCTAGAATGAAATGAATCTTTTGAATAGGAAAGCTTTGAATACGTTGAAGGATAACCCAAGTAAGTGTAAAAAAGAGATTCTTGAGATTTATGGTTTGTTAAAATACTTGTTTCTGGTAAAAAACTATAATATGGACTAAGCTCTTTTATTGTTTCGTTATCCAATTGAATCATTGCAATATCGATTGAATCATTTTCTCTGTTCCCTTCAAAAAGTGAAAACTTAACTGTACCACCAGGTATCATAACATTATACAAGTCTAATGGAATCATTAATTTATCATATTTGTCTACAACGTGTGAAGCTGTTAACAAAAACTTAGAATTTTTTACAGATACTAGAACTCCAGTTCCATGAATTTTATAAATATTTTTATGATTCGCCAGTAAACGTACAGTGTATTTTTGGCATTCCTTGATATCTAACCATTGTTTTAACGCGTATTGTTCTTTGAGGTTCATAGAAATTAGCTCTAACTTTTACATATGCGAACAAACTTCATATACACACCTATTTTTAAAATAGATTAGCGAAGTTGATTTTGTATTATCACCAAATATAATATTTTTACCGTTAAAATAAATTTTATTTCTCATGAAACCAAGATTGCGTGAGGGATAGAGGCGGTATCCTTTTATGAAGCGGAGCGCAATAAAAGATATAGCCGAAAGCCCGACCCGGAGGGACACGCCCAGAAAAGTTGCTGGTTTTTGGTTGTTGGTTGATGGTTGCTTTACTTTATGGAGTTTCTTGCGGAGATCCTTCCTTCGTCAGGATGACAAGATTGAGTCGAAGCTTCGACTCCGCTCAGCCTGACAATTGTTTTTCGAGTAATCTAAAAACAAAAAAAATCCCGTTCACCTTTCGGGAACGGGACTTCATCATTGATATTCTCTTTTTTTTTATTTTTAAACTGTTGCTTCTACTGGCAACGGAATTTGATTTTTAAGCAAATCTTCGAAAGTTTCGTGTTGGCGAATCAGGATTCCCTGACCGTCTTTCCATAAAACCTCAGCGGGTTTGTATCTTGAATTGTAGTTCGAAGCCATTGAGAAACAATACGCTCCTGCGTTTCTGAACGCTAAGATATCGCCTTCTGCAATTTCAGGGATTCTTCTGTTGCTGGCAAACGTATCAGTTTCGCAAATGTATCCTACTACGGAGTAAAAACGCTCTTTTCCTTTTGGGTTCGAGATGTTTTCGATATGGTGCTGTGAACCGTAGAACATTGGACGAATCAAATGGTTGAAACCACTATCGATTCCGGCAAAAACCGTTGAAGTTGTTTGTTTTACTACGTTTACTTTTGCCAAAAAGAAACCTGCTTCACTCACCAAAAATTTACCCGGTTCGAAAATCAGGGTTAAATCTTTACCGTATTCGGCACAGAAAGAATTGAATCTTTTTGATAATTTTTTACCTAATTCCTCAATATCGGTTTCGATATCGTCTTTTTTGTACGGTACTTTGAATCCGCTTCCGAAATCTAAAAATTCCAGGTTTTTGAATTTTTTAGCGGCGTCGAATAATATTTCGGCTGCATATAAAAACACTTCAATATCTAAAATATCAGATCCTGTGTGCATGTGGATACCTACGATATTCATGTTTGTATTTTCTACAATACGCACTAAATGAGGTAACTGATGTACAGAAATTCCAAATTTACTATCGATGTGTCCTACCGAGATATTTTCGTTTCCACCCGCCATTACGTGCGGATTGATACGAATACATACGGGTACGGTTGGATATTTTGTTCCGAATTGCTCTAATATGGAAAGGTTGTCAATATTGATCTGAACCCCCATTTCGGCAACTTGCTCGATCTCTTCAAGAGAAACACCGTTTGGCGTAAAGAAGATTCTGTCAGGTTCATAGCCAGCATGAAGCCCTAATTGAACCTCCTGAATTGATACAGTATCTAAGCCAGACCCCATGTTCTTTAATAACTGAAGAATCGCAACGTTAGACAAAGCCTTCATGGCATAGTTAATTCGCAAGTTTTCTACCTTAGAGAAAGCTTTCGTTAACCTGTTGTACTGTGATTGGATTTTTTCGGCATCATAAACATATAATGGACTTCCAAATTGGTCTGCTAACTGCAGTAAATCTTTTGCTTGCATTGTTAAACTTATTTTGAGCAAATTTATTACTCTTTTGAGAGTAAAAAAATTAATTGTAGAAAAATAACAAATTATAACAAATTGTTTGTTTTTTAAACTTTATGTGAGTTTTATTTAGATTTCAAACATTTAGAAAAATTATTAAACATAACTTATAAAAAAAGCAAAACGGCTATCAATAATGACAGCCGTTTAAAATTTTATAAATATAATTATTAAACTCCAGGTAAGTCTCCACCCTCTTTAGTAGGCAAATCAGATTTACCCATTAAGTAGATATCTACCTGACGAGCAGCTTCTCTACCTTCAGAAATAGCCCAAACAATCAAGGATTGTCCTCTTCTCATATCTCCTGCTGTAAATATGTTTGGAACATTGGTTTGATAATTATTCGCTTTATAGTTGCTTCTGAAATCAATTTCTAATCCTAATTGGCTGCTTAATGTTTTTTCAGGACCTGTAAAACCAAGTGCCAATAAAGCTAAATCGCAAGGCCAAACTTTTTCAGAACCTTCTACTTCGATTAATTCAGGACGCTGTCCAGGAACTATTTTCCACTCTACTTTTACAGTTTTCAAAGCTATTAATTTACCACTTTCGTCTTTGATAAATTCTTTTGTATTGATTAACCAGTCTCTTTCACAACCTTCTTTGTGAGAAGTAGATGTTTTTAACTGCAATGGCCAGTAAGGCCAAGGAGTTGATGCGCTTCTGCCAACTGGCGGTTTCGGCATGATCTCAAAGTTGGTTACCGATTTTGCACCGTGACGGTTGGATGTTCCAACACAGTCAGAACCTGTATCTCCACCACCAATTACGATCACATCTTTTCCAGTTGCCAATACCTGATTTTCGATTTTCTCTCCAAAAACTACTTTAGTCTGCTGTGTTAAGAAATCCATTGCCTGAACCACACCATCAGCATCAGCTCCAGGAGTAGGCAAACCTCTTCTTTCTGTAGCACCTCCACAAAGTACAATAGAATCGAATGCTTTTAAATCTTCAATTGAATAGTTTACACCAACGTTTGTATTTACTTTAAAGTTAATTCCTTCAGCCTCTAAAATAGCTACACGTCTGTCGATAATTCCTTTTTCTAATTTGAAATTCGGAATTCCATAACGTAATAAACCTCCAATTGCATTGTCTCTTTCAAAAACAGTAACAGTATGACCTGCTCTGTTTAATTGCTGAGCTGCTGCCAATCCTGCAGGACCTGATCCTACAACTGCAACTGTTTTACCAGTTCTTACTTTTGGCGGTTGTGGTTTGATCCATCCTTCCAAAAAGGCGCGCTCCACAATATTTTTCTCTATGTTTTCAATAGTGATTGGCTCTTCAATAAGTCCCAATACACATGCTTTTTCGCATGGTGCCGGACATAAACGTCCTGTGAATTCAGGAAAGTTATTGGTTGAATGCAAAATCCATGAGGCTTTTTGCCATTCTTCCTGGTATACCATGTGATTGAAATCGGGAATCAAATTCCCAAGAGGACAGCCACTGTGACAAAAAGGAATACCACAATCCATGCAACGAGCTCCTTGAGTAGTAATTTCAGCTTCACTCAAAGGAATCGTAAATTCATTATAATTTTCTACACGATCTTTAACCGCTTGATATGATTCGTCTTGTCTTTCGAATTCTTTAAAACCTGTTACTTTTCCCATTGTATTATGCTGTTAATTCTTCTACCATTTGTTCTTCTGTTTCCAGACGCTTTAACGCTTTTTTGTACTCTGTAGGCATCACTTTGACGAAGTTGTCTAAGCTCGATTCCCAATCGTTTAATAATTCTGTTCCTCTTGTACTGTTCGTGTACAGAACGTGTCTTTGGATCAAATTTTTCAAGTCGTCAGCGTCATCGCCTTCCACTGTTTCAAATTCGATTGTTTCCGTATTACACAATCCGTTTTTAAACTTGTGTTCAGGATCATAGATATAAGCGATACCACCACTCATACCTGCAGCAAAGTTTCTGCCGGTACTACCCAATACTACTACTTTACCTCCGGTCATGTACTCACAACCGTGATCTCCAACACCTTCCACTACAGCAATCGCTCCAGAATTACGTACTGCAAATCGCTCTCCGGCTATACCATTGATATAAGCCTCTCCCTCGATTGCACCAAATAAACAAACGTTTCCAACAATGATATTATTCTCAGCTACAAAAGTTGCTTTTGCAGGTTTTTTAATGATCAATTTAGCTCCGGACAACCCTTTACCTAAATAATCATTAGTATTTCCTTCTACAGTAAATGTTAGTCCGTGAGCACTAAAAGCTCCTAAACTCTGACCTGCAGAACCAGTAAAATTAATATTTAAGGTATCCTCAGGCAATCCAAGGTGACCGTATATTTTAGAAATCTCATTACTAACAATAGCACCAACAGAACGGTTAATGTTGTTGATTGGATATTCTAAAGTCATTTTTTCTTTTCTGTACAAAGCTCGGTGAGAATCTCTAAGGATTTGGAAATCCAATACACCCTCTAAACCATGATCCTGCTTTTCAGTATTACGAACTGGCATTGTTTTGTACGCAGCTGGCCTGTATAAAATAGAAGATAAATCTAATCCTTTTGCTTTGTAATGATCAATCGCTTTATTAGAATTGATTTTATGGGTTTGTCCCACCATATCTCCTAAAGTTCTAAATCCTAATTGCGCCATGATACCTCTTAATTCTTCTGCAACATAGTAGAAGAAATTAATAACGTGCTCAGGTGTTCCTTTGAAATTTTTACGCAATTCTTTATCCTGAGTTGCAATTCCGACAGGGCAAGTATTCAGGTGACATTTACGCATCATGATACAACCAGAAGCTACAAGAGGTGCGGTTGCAAAACCAAATTCCTCAGCTCCTAATAAAGCAGCGATAGCTACGTCACGACCTGTTTTTAACTGACCGTCACATTCTACAACGATTCTGCTTCTTAAGTTGTTCAATACCAAAGTCTGCTGTGCTTCTGCCAATCCAAGTTCCCAAGGAAGACCTGCGTGTTTCAATGATGTTAAAGGAGAAGCTCCTGTTCCACCATCATAACCTGCAATCAAAACAACATCTGCTTTTGCTTTCGCAACACCGGCAGCAATTGTTCCAACACCTACTTCAGAAACCAGTTTCACATTGATACGGGCTTCTCTGTTGGCATTTTTCAAGTCAAAGATCAATTGTGCCAAATCTTCAATAGAGTAAATATCGTGGTGAGGCGGAGGCGAAATCAATCCTACGAAAGGAGTTGAATTACGTGCTTCTGCAATCCACGGCAATACTTTTTCCCCAGGTAACTGACCACCTTCTCCAGGCTTAGCTCCCTGAGCCATTTTAATCTGAATTTCTTTTGCACTTGACAAATAGTGAGAAGTAACCCCAAAACGTCCCGAAGCAACTTGTTTGATAGCTGAATTACGACTGTCTCCGTTGATATCCGGCTGAAAACGTTTTCTGTCTTCTCCACCTTCACCTGAATTGGATTTTCCTCCAATACGGTTCATGGCAATCGCTAAATTCTCATGCGCTTCTCTTGAGATAGATCCGTAAGACATTGCTCCCGTTTTGAAACGTTTTACAATTTCTGTCCATGGTTCTACTTCGTCTAATGGAATCGGATCTAAATTATCAAATTCGAATAATCCACGAATTGTCATTAAACTCTTAGCCTGATCGTTAATTGCATTTGAATACACATCATAACTATCCTGATCACTCAATCGAACAGCCTGCTGTAATTTGGCAATCGTAGTAGGATTAAACAAGTGTCTTTCTCCATTACGTCTCCATCTGTATTCTCCACCAATATTCAAACCTAATCTGCTTGAAATTAGTTTATCAGGGTAAGCATATTTATATCTTTCTGTAATTTCTTTTTCAATTTCATACAACCCGATACCTTCGATTCTTGAAGCCGTGTATGGGAAGTATTTTTCAACGAATTTAGAATTGAATCCAACAATTTCAAAAATTTGAGAACCTCTGTATGAATGTAAAGTTGAGATTCCGATTTTGTTCATGATTTTTAAAATTCCTGAACCAATCGCTTTATTGAAATTATCAACTGCTTTTTGCTCTGAAATTCCGGTAATGAATCCTTCCTGAACCTGAACACGGATAATTTCATTTACCATATAAGGATTGATCGCACTGGCACCATATCCAAATAAAGTAGCAAAATGATGTGGCTCACGCGGCTCAGCAGATTCCATGATAATATCAAAATAAGAACGCTTGCGTAAACGGTTCATTTGATGATTTACATAGGAACAAGCTAATAAAGCAGGAATTGGTGCCAATTCTTTATTTACCCCTCTGTCAGAAAGAATAATAATGTTTGTACCTTGTTCCACCGCTTTTGTGATTTGAACAATAATAGCATCCAAAGCATTCTCCAAACCATTCATACCCTCTGATTTAGGATATAAAATTTTGAAAGTTTCCGCTTTGAAATTATCTATAGAAATTGTTCTGATTTTCTCCAAATCTCCGTTAGAAATAACTGGATTCTGGATTCTTAACTTACGGCATTGCTTGCTTGAAATATCAAAAATATTACGATCCTGACCTAAATTCAAAGCAATATCAGTTACAATTTCCTCACGGATTCCATCCAAAGGCGGATTGGTTACCTGAGCAAATAATTGTTTGAAGTAATTCGGAATCAACTGTGGTCTGTCTGATAATACTGCAAGAGGTGTATCGATACCCATTGATCCTAAGGCTTCTTTACCTGTTTGGGCCATTGGCGTAATCATATCCTGAATATCCTCTAATGTATAATTAAAAAGACGTTCTCTTGTTGGTAAATCGACAGTTTCAACCGGACAAACATCTGATGTTTCAGGAACATCTCTTAAATGTAATCTGTATTGATCCAGCCATTCCTGATAAGGTCTTTCAGAAACAATTTTGCTTTTGATTTCCTCGTCATTAATGATACGGCCTTTGTTCATGTCCACAAGGAACATTTTTCCCGGCTCTAATCTACCATGACTTTCCACATCCTCAGCAGGAACATCTACAACTCCAATTTCTGAAGCCATAATTAATTTACCGCTTTTGGTAACTGTATATCTTGAAGGTCTTAGTCCGTTACGGTCTAATAAAGCTCCAACATAATCCCCATCTGAAAAAGGAACAGAAGCAGGACCATCCCAAGGTTCCATGATACAAGCATTATATTCGTAGAATGCTTTTCTCTCAGGAGACATTGTTTTGTGTTTTTCCCATGCTTCAGGAATCATCATCATCATTACTTCAGGCAATGATCTTCCGGTATGCGTTAACAATTCCACCACCATATCCATAGAAGCAGAATCCGACTTTCCAGGTAAAATGATTGGGAATAATTTATCGATTTGCGGTCCGAAAACCTCACTTTTCATAATCTCTTCACGAACACGCATTCTGCTCACGTTACCACGCAACGTATTGATCTCTCCATTCTGACACATGTATCTGAATGGCTGAGCCAATTCCCATGTAGGCATTGTATTGGTAGAGAAACGCTGGTGTACTAATGCAAGACGAGTAACCAAATCCGTTTGTTGTAAATCGGTATAATACGGACCAATATCTTCAGGCATAATGATACCTTTATATATTATAGTCGTAGTAGATAAACTTGGAAGATAAAAATACGAGCTTTGAGAAATTTTAGAATTTCTGATTATATGCTCCGTAATCTTACGTGCTGCGTATAATTTAGCTTTAAAAACAGCATCTTCTATTTCTTCATTTTTTCCAATAAATATTTGCTGGATACTTGGTTCTGACGCCAATGCGATTTCACCCAGTTGAGAAGAATCAACCGGCACTTCTCTCCATCCTAAAACAGAAAGTCCTTGTGCTTTGACTTCTTTTTCAAAAATATCTTTACAAAAATCATATTGATTCTTAATCTTTGGCATAAATACCATTCCAACAGCATACTCACGTGCAGCAGGTAATTCAAAATCACATATCCTCTTGAAATAATCATGAGGAATATCAATTAAAAGTCCAGCTCCATCTCCTGTTTTACCATCAGCACTCACTCCACCTCTGTGTTCCAGCTTAACTAGAATCTCAAGAGCGTCATGAATAATTTGGTTTGTCTTTTCTCCTTTAAGATTGCAGATAAAACCAGCTCCGCAGTTTTCATGCTCGAATTCTGGCAAATAAAGGCCTTGTTCTTTTAGTTTCATTCTTGATATTTTTTTTTTACAAAAATAAAGATTTCATTAAATATAATGTACCAAAATTATGCTTTGCCTTACACTTTTATAGGAATATTAGAAAAAGGGTTCTTAAATGATAATAATATTATAGAACGCATTGTGAATTGACAAAATGACAATTGCATTTAAATTATATTAAGAAAAATCGACATTATGTAACTAAAACACGTAGCTTTTTTGTTAATTCTAAAACGATATAGTGATTTGTAATTAACATTAAGAACATATTTGCTTAACCATTATTTGACTTTGTCTTGGATTTATTTAACAAACTGAGATTGGTTTATTATTAATTAAAAAAGATTTTACTTTTCAGTTCAATTTTGCTACTTTTGTCGCACTTTTATTCTGAAATAAATTCAGAACCAGACAAATTCTATATTATGAACATACACGAATATCAAGGAAAAGAAATTTTAGCAAGTTACGGAGTACGCATTCAACGCGGAATTGTGGCTAATAATGCAGTTGAAGCCGTGGCTGCTGCAAAACAATTAACTGCCGAAACTGGAACAGGATGGCATGTAATAAAAGCACAAATTCACGCAGGTGGCCGTGGAAAAGGTGGTGGAGTTAAGTTGGCTAAAAACTTGCAACAAGTTGAAGAAATCGCTGGACAAATCATCGGAATGCAATTGATTACACCTCAAACTTCTGCTGAGGGTAAAAAAGTAAACAAAGTTTTAGTAGCTGAAGATGTTTACTATCCTGGTGAAAGTGAAACTTCTGAATTTTATGTTTCTGTTTTATTGAATAGAGCTACAGGTCGCAATATGATCATGTATTCTACTGAAGGTGGAATGGATATTGAAGAAGTTGCTGAACACACACCACATTTAATCTTTACTGAAGAAGTTGATCCTTCTGTAGGTTTACAAGGTTTTCAGGCAAGAAGAATTGCTTTTAACTTAGGTCTTTCAGGAAATGCTTTCAAAGAAATGGTAAAATTCATCGATTCATTATACAATGCTTACATTGGTTCTGATGCTTCTATGTTTGAAATTAACCCGGTTTTGAAAACATCTGATAACAAAATAATGGCTGTTGATGCTAAAGTAAATATCGATGATAATGCTTTATACAGACAACCAAAATATGCTGAAATGCGCGATATTCGTGAGGAGAACCCAATCGAAGTTGAAGCTAAAGAAGTTGGTTTGAACTATGTAGATCTTGACGGTACTGTAGGGTGTATGGTAAACGGAGCAGGTCTTGCAATGGCAACCATGGATTTAATTAAATATGCTGGTTTTGAGCCTGCTAACTTCCTTGACGTTGGTGGAACTGCTGATGCAAAACGTGTTGAAACTGCTTTCCGTATTATCTTAAAAGATCCAAACGTAAAAGCTATTTTGATCAATATTTTTGGTGGAATCGTTCGTTGTGACCGTGTTGCTCAAGGTGTTGTTGATGCTTACAAAAACATGGGAGACGCTATCAATGTGCCAATCATCGTTCGTTTGCAAGGAACAAATGCTGAAATTGCAAAAGAATTAATTGACAATTCAGGTATGCCAATTTTATCTGCTGTTCAATTTCAGGAAGCTGCTGACCAGGTTAAAGCTGCTTTATCTTAATCAAATAAGAAATTAGTTATATAGAAAATCCCTTCGATATTCGGAGGGATTTTTGTTTTTTATTTAGTCCGTATATCGTAGAGACGCACAGCAGTGCGTGTACGCAACGTTATTCTATATAGATTCACGGACAGTTAGACGCACTGCTGTGCGTCTCTACAGTAAATTTTGTCAATAAAAAATCCCTTCGATGTTCTCAAAGGGATCTATTAAATAATGATTTCGTAATATCAATTATTTCTTATTCTTGCCGTTTTTGTAAACTACTTTTTCTACAACCTGTACTTTAGGTGCCGTTTTAGCGTTGTTTTTCTTGAAAGGCTTTTTAGCTCCTGTCGCAGATTTAGGTTTCTGATCCCCTCTTCCTTTTTCTGAATCTTTTGGACTTGCTTTAAATTCAGGTCTTTCTTTAGAAGTTTCTTTCTTCGGAATTTCTGCTTTATGTTTTGCTAAAACATCATTTGGGTTTTTCGGATTTTCCTTGGTTCCTCTTAAATGAATTACCAATCCGTTTAGGAAATTACGTAAAACCTGATCACCGCATTCCATGTAATTTTCATGATCTTCTGCCCTGAAAAAAGCACCTAATTCTGATTTTGAAATTCTAAAATCTACTAACTCTAAAATTTCAACTATTTGGTCATCACGGAGCATCAAAGCCACGCGAAGTTTTTTTAAGATATCGTTATTCGTCATCGTTTAATTTTTTACAAAGGTACATTATTTTAAAACGAAAGTCAGAACAAAATCACTCCGGTGCCAGTTCCTTCAGCATAATAGGTTTTTCCGTTTTTGATCGTAACGCCACTGGCAATATCTTCAGCCAATAATAATGAACCATCCATGTCTACATAATCTAATTCGGGGAGTAAATGTGCAATCGCAGAAATACCAACAGTTGATTCCGTCATACAACCCACCATTGTTTTTAAACCTAGTTTTTTAGCTTCGGCAATCATTCGTCTGCCAGGCGTTATTCCGCCGCATTTCATGAGTTTTATATTTACTCCGTGAAAATGATCATGGCATTTAGGAACATCTGCTTCTCCAATACAACTTTCATCTGCCATTACAGGCAAAACTGAGTTCTTAAAAACCTCTCGCTGCCCTTCCCAGTCATTTGCTTTTAGAGGCTGCTCTATAAATTCAACTCCTAATTCTTTTAAGATTTCTGCATTCGATAAAGTTTCATCTACCGTCCAGGCACAGTTGGCATCGACTCTGAAAATCGCATCACTGTGTTTCCGCAATTCGGTTACAATGGCGATATCTTCGGGAGTTCCGAGCTTTATTTTATAAATAGGCCAAGGAAATTCTTTTAACTTCCTAACCATATTTTCAATGTTATCAATTCCAATTGTATAATTGGTTAACGAATTATTTGAAATCTCATAATTCCACATTTCATATAATTTTTTTGCTTTTTTACGAGCATATAAATCATGATACGCATTATCCAAAGCACATAAGGCAAATGGATTTGCGCTAAGTAACCCATTTATTTTTGACCAGAATTCTTCGGGTGTTTCATCAGAAGTTGTTTCTACAATATCACGGATTTTCTCAATATCATGCTGCAAAATTTCAACGGTAATATTATAATACGGATTTGAAGTAGCTTCACCAAAGCCGGAAAATCCATCTTCCTGCAATTCTACAATAAGTGAAGGCTGAAAATCAATTGATTTTCTCGAAATTCTAAAAGTGTGTTTTAATTTTAAATTATAAGTTCTTAAGATTAACTTCATATAAACACTTTTAAAATAATTTTCAATTTGAACCAGATAATACCTCAGACATTGCTTTGGCTTTTAACAAACATTCTTCATATTCTTTTTCAGGCACGGACTGAGCAGTTATAGCACTACCAACAGAAAATGAAACGTACTTATTTTCCTGATTGTACAAAATACTTCTGATCACAACATTAAAATCAAAATCTCCATCGGGTGTAAAATAACCAACAGCGCCGCTATACAAACCACGTTTGGTTTCTTCCAGATTTTCAATAATTTTCATTACCGAAATTTTTGGAGCTCCCGTCATACTTCCCATTGGAAAAGTAGTTTTTAAAACATCCACAGGTGAATATTGGGCATCTAATTTTGAGGTTACCGTAGAAATCATTTGATGTACCTGCAAAAAAGAATAAATTTTGCAAAGTTCCACAACTTCTACAGATCCTTTTTGTGCTGTGTGTGATAAATCATTCCTGACCAAATCAGTAATCATAATGTTCTCCGCTCTTTCTTTAGCATCGGTTTCAAGATTTCGCTTCGACTTTTCATCTTCATTTATATCTGAAAATCGTTTCGAGGTTCCTTTTATGGGCTGAGAAATGATTGTATCACCCGTTTTTTTCAGATAACGTTCCGGCGAAGCTGAAAGTAAAAAATGCTTATTATTTTTAAAGAATACTGAAAATGGTGCTTTTGAAATCTCATTCAGTTTCTGGAATTTTTCCAACGGATTGATAACTGCATTTTCAGCAAAAAACTCCATACAAAAATTCGCTTCATACATATCTCCTGCATGAATATGTTCCAGCATTTTATTTACTTTTTGAACATATAATTCTTTAGAAATTCGCTGCTGCACTTCGACTCCGCTCAATGTAACAAATGATTCAGAATGACTTTCTATAATTTCTTCAAAATCTGTTTCAACCTCATCATCACAAAATAACAAATACTGAATTTCAAGTTGATTACCTTTCAATAAAAATATTTTTTTGGGCTGAAAGAAAAACAAATCCGGAAAATGCAGACCATCAAAGTTTGAAGATTCCAAAGATTCTGTGTCATTTTTTAAATCATAAGACAAATAACCAAAAAGCCAATCTTTTGTAGTTTGCTGGTATTGCTTTAAATCTTCAAAAGCATTATGGAAATCAGTTTTTAAAGATGTAAAAGCATCCACAGCCATTATACAATCAAAGCTGGAATATTCTTGCGGATAAGAATTACTATCCAAAAAAACAACTTCGCGAAATTGTTGGGACCAACTTAAAAGCTGCTGTTTAAAATGCTCTGGATCTTGAATGTGCTTGTGAATGGAAACTCTCAAAAATGGATGAATTTTAGACTTCAAAATTACGACAAAAAAATTCCTTCAATAAAGTAATCTTAAAAAAATATTGGCACACTTTTTAGTATATCGAATTAGAACTAATTATTAAAACTTTTCCTGCCTATTTGATTAAAAAATTACTCACGCTTTTTCTAACAAAATTGTATTTACATGGTGTAAATATTTTAATAATCAATTTTTAAAACTTTTATGAAAACAATTGCAAAATTAGGTTTAATTACCTTGCTAATTATCACATTCCTTTTTTCTTGTAAAAAAGCAGATTCTACATCCTCTGCAGATGTAACAATAGAATCTTCGGCCACAGAAGATCGTGCAGATGCAGAATCTTCAAAATCTGAATATTCAGAAAGCGAAGACAAACAACAAATTCAGGCCGGACAAATTACTGCCGGTGAATGGAATGATTTAAGCAATTGGTCATTTTGGGAATCTTTAAATGAAAATTCAGAATTTTCCGAAATGAGTACTTACTGGAGATACGATCTAAAAAACAGGATTTCTGTGAATGTAAAATCGAATTTTGAAAATGTAGTTGATGCACCTGTTTTACTGCTTAATTCTCAAAACAATATCATTTGGTCTTCCAAAACAAACAATAAAGGAAATGCCGAATTATGGCCTTCAGTAGACAATCAGAATCAATCTGATAATCAAAATCTAAAAATAAAAATTGGAAATCAGATATTTCAAAATATCCAAAACTATAAAGACAAAGAAATCAACAGAATAGTTTTAAAAAATTATAATGAATCAAATAATAAGGAAAAGAAAATCGACATTGCTTTCATGGTTGATGCAACAGGCTCTATGGGAGATGAAATAGATTATTTGAAAGAAGAATTGACAGATGTCATCTCAAAAGTAAAACGCAATAATCAAGGCACCACAATAAATATGGGAGCTGTTTTTTATAGAGATAAAGGCGAAGATTATGTTACTAAAATATCTGATTTTTCTACAGATATTGATGATACCATAGGATTTATTAAAGAACAATCTGCAGAAGCCGGAGGTGATTTTCCTGAGGCTGTCGAAACTGCTTTAAGCAAATCAATTAATGATTTGGAATGGTCAGAAAATGCTACTTCAAGAATCCTTTTTTTAGTATTGGATGCTCCCCCTCATTATGATGATCAAATAATCTCAGAAATTCACAGTTTAATTGCTGAAGCAAGTAAAAAAGGAATAAGAATCATTCCAATTACTGCTAGTGGCATCGACAAGGAAACAGAGTTTTTGATGCGTTATATGGCAATTGCAACGAATGGAACATATGTTTTCATTACGAATGATAGTGGTATTGGAAATGATCATCTTGTAGCATCTGTTGGAAATTATCAGGTTGAGTTTTTGAATAAGTTAATGGAACGACTTATTAACGAAAGTCTAAAATAGAAAAAACTTAAGCTTTAGAAAGCAATCCAATAAGCCAACTAAAACTGTTAATAAGTAATGATTTCATAAGAAAAAATTCATTATATTTGATATACCATTTCATTAATCCTAAAATTGGATTACTTTGATTATAAAATTATCAATAAAACACACGTAAAAACCAGATTTACGTTTTTATTGAAGATTAGATTTAAAAAAAGTTTACCAGCAAATAAATTATATTTTAACCTATTAAATCTAGTATTATGAAAATTGCTACCATTATTGTCCGCGTTTTGATTGGTCTGTTACTGCTCTTTGCCTCAATTAGTTTTTTCTTTAAACTTGCTCCGGAACCAGAAACAACCGGTAATTTTAAGGCTTTTAATATGGGGTTAGTGGCCTCAACGTACTTGTTGCCTTTAGCAAAAACGATAGAATTACTTTGCGGTATTTCGTTTGTAACAGGCCGTTTTGTGACATTAGCCAACATATTGATCTTACCAATTACTATCAATATTTTGTTTATCAATTACTTTCTGGCTCCCGAAGGCTTACCAATTGCCATATTATTATTGCTTGCTAATCTATTTTTGATTTACAGATATTGGGATAATTACAAAACAGTTTTTACCCCTTAAGGTTACTAAAACAAAACCCGGCACTTCAAAATGCCGGGTTTCAAATTTAATTTGTTTTGTCATGCTTTACCCATACCAACTCCGAAGTTTTATATCCAATTTCACGGGCTTTCATCAGAAAATCGGTTTTCACGCTCTCCGGAATACTTGCTTCTCTCGAAAGTATCCACATGTATTTTAAGCTTTCGCCAACAACAAGAGCATATTTATATTCCGTGTCGATGGAAATTACATTATATCCGGAATAAAAAGGCCCGAAAAAGGATACTTTAAGCATTCCTACAGTATCTTCTCCAACAAATTTGGCTTTTCCAATACTCTCTTCCCACTTGTCTTTTTTCACATTATAACCTTTATTGTCGACTTTTATAGTGCTATCATCGTTTAAGGAATATTCGGCAGTTACGTTGTTCAGGTTTTTTTCCCATTTGTGATCTAATCTGGCGATTTCATACCATTTTCCCAAATATTTTGTTTTATCAAAATTGCTGATTGCAGTTGCTTTTTTTGGAATAGTCGAACCGCAGGAGTGAAGCACAAAAGCGACTCCTGCACCAATTAAAACCGGAATTATATATCTATTTTTCATGATGTTATCTTTTTATTAAAGCAAAGATACCATGAGGGCAATAAATCATTTTACAGAATTATTGTTGTTTTTTACATCTGGAATTAAATAAATTCTCTTATAAAACAGAAAACCCAACACTTAAAAAATGTTGGGCTTGATATAAAAACGTAAATTAATTATACGTGTAATGCTCTGTTATCTGTAGCTGCCAAAGCTGCTTCTTTTATCGCTTCCGCGAAAGTTGGATGTGCATGGCTCATTCTTGAAATATCTTCGGCAGAAGCTTTAAATTCCATTGCTGTAACGGCTTCAGCAATTAAATCAGCAGTACGCGCTCCAATCATGTGAACTCCTAAAACCTCATCCGTCTTAGCATCAGCAATGATTTTTACGAATCCGTCTAAATCACCGCTTGCTCTTGCACGGCCTAACGCTTTGAAAGGGAAACTTCCCACTTTATATTCAGTTCCTGAAGCTTTAACCTGCTCTTCTGTTTGCCCAACTGCAGCCACTTCCGGCCATGTGTAAACTACACCAGGAATCAAGTTATAATCGATATGTGGTTTTTGACCCGCTAAGATTTCAGCAACCATAGTTCCTTCTTCTTCCGCTTTGTGTGCCAGCATTGCTCCACGAACAACGTCACCAATTGCATAAATATTAGAAACATTAGTTTGTAAATGATCGTTTACTTCAACTTGTCCTCTATCTGAAATTTTCACTCCTGCTTTGTCAGCATTCAATCCGTCTGTGTACGGACGACGGCCAACAGAAACTAATGAATAATCTCCTTCTAAAGTAATCGTTTCTCCTTTTGCATTTTCAGCCTGAACGACAACAGCATCACCGTTTCTTTCAACCGATTTTACTTTGTGGGAAACGTAGAATTTCATTCCTTGTTTTTTCAATACTTTAGTCAATTCTTTAGACAAAGCCCCATCCATTCCAGGAATGATTCTGTCCATGAATTCTACTACAGAAACCTGAGCTCCTAAACGTAAGTAAACTTGTCCAAGCTCGATTCCGATAACACCACCACCAATAATTACCAGGTGTTTTGGAACTTCTTTTAAAGCCAAAGCTTCAGTAGAAGTGATGATTCTTTCTTTATCAATTTTGATAAAAGGCAAAGAAGATGGTTTTGATCCTGTTGCAATTACAGCATATTTAGTTTCAATAGTTTCAGATGTTCCGTCTGCCTTTGCAACTGCAATGTGTGTTGCATCGACGAAAGAACCTAAACCGTTAAAAACAGTGATTTTATTTTTGTCCATTAAGTAGTTGATTCCGCCTACGGTTTGATCTACAACCCCTTGCTTGCGGGCAATCATTTTCTCTAAATTGATTTTCACATCTCCGGAAACTTCTATTCCGTGATCTGCGAAATGTGCAATTTCTGCGTAATGATGAGAAGAAGAAAGTAATGCTTTTGAAGGAATACAACCAACGTTAAGGCAAGTTCCGCCCAAAGAGTTATACTTTTCTACAATTGCTGTTTTGAAACCTAATTGTGCGCAACGAATTGCTGATACATATCCGCCAGGACCTGAACCTATAATGACTACGTCAAATGAACTCATAGTTTATTTATTTTATTTTTAGCGATACAAAATTAAGGAATAAAGTTTTGTTTAAAGTTTAATGCTTAAGGTTTTTTGTTATGATTTCTTTAATTTTTGAAAAGAAAGTGATTCTTTTTTGATTTTTGAATAATGGATTGGACTGTTATTCTAAAATATTCATTTCGCAAAGATACTCAAAGAGTTTTCGCAGAGATTCACCAAGTTTATTTTAATTATCCCTTTCTCTTTCGAAAATTTAGAATCTCAGAAAAGAAATAACTCAAAAAGAAATAATTGTCGAATTCTTGACCTCACTAATCATAAACGTACTTTGTGTACTCCCAATGTGCTGTAATGTGGTTAGTTTGGTTACTAAAAATTCTCTGTATGCTTCCATGTCTTTTACCAAAACTTTTAAAATATAATCGTAATCACCGCTTACATGATGGCATTCTAACACTTCGTTAAGTTTGATGACTTCGCTTTCGAATTTGGTTAGAAATTCTTTGGTATGCTGAATGAGTTTTAAATGGCAGAAAACCACGAAACCTTTTTCAATTTTTAATTTATCTACTAATGCTACATAGTTTTTGACAATTCCTTCTCGCTCTAGTTTTTTGATTCTTTCGTAAACTGCCGTTACCGAAAGATTCAATTTTAAGGATAATTCTTTGGTTGTCTTTTTACTGTCGGTTTGCAATAGAACTAGTAGTTTTTTATCGGTGGCGTCTAAGGTCATGTTTTTAGTTGATCGTTTTTGGTTGGTGGTTGCTGAAAAAAAATCTATTGATTTGGAATTCATACAACAAATTTAGATTAATAATCTTAATTAATAATCATATGTAGTTTTAAAATCTAATTATAAACTTAATTATTGATTAATATTCTAAATAGATGTTATTTTGAAATGGATTTCTTTTGAAAACGAGTGCCCTAGCCCTGATGGAAACGGCATCCTTTTATGGTGGGGTTCACCATAAAAGATATAGTGGACAGCAGGAAATAGCTCCAGAGGAATATCAAAAATCAATTTCAATTTCAAATCATAAACTAAATACTAACCTGAGGGCGATTGCTTCGTTCCTCGCAATGACATAAAAATGAAAAACTTTAATCCGGCAGATAAAATTCAGGATTTGCAGTACTTTGGGGAATTTGGAGGTGTGAATCCGTCGATTTCTGACTCTTCGACTTATACTTTTCTTTCGGCGAAAACCATGTTTGATACTTTTGAAGGAAACATGGAAGGCTGTTATTTGTATTCACGCCATTCGTCGCCAAGCAACTTGTATTTAGATCAGGCTTTGGCAGCAATGGAAGGAACCGAAATGGCAAATGTTTCGGCATCGGGAATGGGGGCGATTACGCCTACTTTATTGCAATTGTGCAGTGCAGGCGATCACATTGTGTCAAGCCGTACTATTTATGGAGGAACCTATGCTTTTTTGAAGAATTTTACGCCTCGATTCGGGATTGAAACGGACTTTATAGATATTACAAAATTGGATGTTGTGGAAGCTGCAATTACACCAAAAACAAAAGTTATTTATTGCGAAACAGTAAGTAATCCTTTATTGGAAGTGGCTGATATTGCTGGCTTGGCAAAAATTGCTAAAAAGCATAATTTGAAATTGGTTGTCGATAATACTTTTTCGCCATTGTCCGTTTCTCCGGCTAAATTAGGCGCTGATATAGTAATTCACAGTTTGACGAAATACATTAACGGAAGCAGTGATACGGTGGGTGGTGTGACTTGTGCATCGAAAGAATTTATCCATTCGCTAAAAAATGTAAACTCCGGGGCGAGTATGCTTTTGGGGCCAACAATGGATAGTTTGCGCTCGGCTTCGGTAATGAAAAACCTTCGTACGCTTCATATCAGAATTAAACAGCATAGTCACAATGCACATTTTCTGGCGGATCAATTTGAAGCGGATGGTTTGAAAACGGTTTATCCGGGATTGAAAAGCCACCCGAGTCACGAGCTTTACAAAACAATGATTAATCTGGAATATGGGTATGGCGGAATGATGACAATTGATGTTGGAACTTTAGCAAAAGCCAACGAATTAATGGAATTGATGCAAGCCAGAAATCTTGGGTATTTGGCGGTCAGTTTAGGATTTTATAAAACGTTATTCAGTGCGCCTGGGACTTCGACTTCGAGCGAGATTCCGTTAGAGGAACAAGCTGAAATGGGCTTGACAGATGGATTGATTCGGTTTTCGATTGGGTTGGATAATGATATTCAGCGTACTTATGAGATGATGAAGGCTTGTATGGTTGAGTTAGGAATTTTGTAATTGTGTTATTTCACAGAGATTCGCAGAGAGTTTTCGCAGAGATACACAAAAGATTTTTTTGCTTTCTCTCGCAGATTTTGCTGATTAAGCAGATCTTTAAAAATTTTAAAAGAATGAAATCTGCCTGATCTGCCAAATCTGCGAGAGACAAATCTTTAATTTTTTTAATCTTGGCAAAACAAAAAGCCATTCTGATCAATATTTCACAGAGATTCGCGGAGGGTTTCTTTCGTAAAAGATACATTAAGTTATTTTACGCAGATTTAAAAGGATTTAAGCAGATCAGCGCAGATTTTTTATAGATATGTATTTATAAAAAATCTTTTTAAATCTGCAAAATCTGCGTGAAAATATAAAAATAAAAAAAGCCATTCTGATCAATCTCAGAACGGCTTTTCACATATAACTTTTGACTTTTAACTTCTACTCGTTTCAGTGAAGTTCAGTTTACTATTCTT
This sequence comes from uncultured Flavobacterium sp., assembly GCF_946478785.1. The sequence continues at coordinate 37,502 of NZ_CAMLDD010000009.1, read as the reverse complement.
TCTACTGTAGGTAAAATAAATAAACAATCCTATTAGTAACCAAATCGTGAAGTAAATCCAGTTCCAAACGCTTAATTCGGCCATCATGTACAGACAGCAGATTAATCCTAAAAGTGGAATCAAAGACAGATTTTTTCTGAAAGCCCAAACGGCTAATCCAACCAATACGAAAAGGAAGATCCACATTGGGATTTTATGTTTGAACAAGCTGAAACCTGATTCGTATTTTAGAGAATCATTGATTGGCAAACCCTTTACAACGGCAGCGTACTTAGTGCCATCATCCTGATATTGGCTTAATAAATGCTCTAAATCGGCAGTTTCAGCAGTATTATTTTGAGTATTAATACTTTTTAAATAATTAAAAACCTTCTCAGATTCTTCTTTATCCAAAGAGGTAATAATTGTCGTAGCGTCATTTATTTGCGCTTCATTATTAATGAAGCCCATTGTTGCTTTATTATTAAAAGCAAATGCATAATACAATCCTGCAATGATTAAGACCGGCAATATATATTTAGAATTGACATAAGGAGTTTTGAATTTTCCTCTTGGAATACCAGGCTTATTCTGCAACACCAAAACACCTGCACAAACCAATACAAAGGCAAATAAAGTTCCGATACTGCATAAATCCGTTACCATAGTTAGGTTTAGAAACAAAGCAGGTACTGCAACCACAAAACCTGTTACAATTGTTGCAAATGAAGGTGTTTTAAATCGCGGATGCACTGTCGAAAATTTCTTCGGCAATAAACCATCACGGCTCATGCTCATCCAGATACGCGGCTGACCCATCTGGAAAACCAATAAAACGCTCGCCATAGCCACTACTGCACTTACAGCAATAATTCCGGACATCCATTTTAAGTCTAATTTTTCAAAAACAAACGCAAGAGGATCTCCTACATTCAATTCATTATAACGTACCATTCCGGTTAAAACCAAAGCAATGGCAATATACAAAATCGTACAAATGATAATCGCCCACATCATTCCGCGTGGTAAATCGCGCTGTGGATTTTTACATTCTTCGGCAGTTGTAGAAATCGCATCAAAACCAATATAAGCAAAGAAAACAGCCGAAACTCCTTTTAAGATACCGCTAACTCCATTTGGAGCAAACGGATCCCAATTGGCTGTATCTACATAAAATATTCCAACAGCAATTACCAAAAGTACGATGCAAAGTTTTACCACTACCATTATGTTGCTCGCATTACGGGATTCTTTCATACCTCTATAGACCAATGCTGTAATTAAAATGATGATAAATAAAGCAGGCAAATCGGCTACGAAATGGAAAGAACCAATGGTGGGAGCGGTAGTCCACGCCATATAAGCAGCCTGCAACCCTGAATCTAAATTTTCGAAAGTTTTCCCTCCCTGCATTAAGGCCATCGCATCTTTAAAACCGTTTGAAGCGGTTAAATAATCCATCTGAATCCATTGCGGCAAACGGATACCACCACTTTGCAGCAGTCCCGTAAAATAATCGCTCCAGGAAATTGCAACCGTTATATTCCCTATGGCATATTCCATAATCAAAGCCCAGCCGATAATCCAGGCAATTAATTCTCCAAAAGCCACGTATGAATAGGTATAAGCACTTCCTGAAACCGGAACCATTGAAGCGAATTCTGCGTAAGCAAAAGCAGCAAAACTACAAGCCAATGCCGTAAACAAAAATAGGAAAATAACAGCCGGCCCGCCATCAGCACTTGCTTTTCCGATAGTACTGAAAATCCCTGCTCCCACAATCGCTGCTATTCCAAATGCAGTTAAATCCCTTGTTGTTAAATGTTTTCCTAATGCATTATGACCATCTGCTTCATTTTTTGCAACCTGCTGGAGAATATCCTGTACTGTTTTTTTTCTAAATAAACCTGATAATGCCATATGTGGTTTGCTATTAAAAATTAATATATTTTAGACTTAGTGGGTTTTATTTTGCAAATAATACAAAAAATATCCTGATTTCAAATTTATACACCCATTTTGTTTAAATGTGATTTTTTTGTTGGGAATTTTGGCACGCTGATGACACGGAGTTATGCGGATTGACGCTGAGTTTTTGTTTCACGCAGATTTTAAAAGATTTTTACAGATTAATTTTGATATTGGTTAGAAATAAATCTGCTCAATCTTCCAAATCTGTGTGAAAAAGCCACAGGTTAAAAACTAAATAAAAAAATCAGCGTTAACCCATTAAATCCGTGTTATCGGCGTTCCATCTCTTATTTCGAACAGGCTGCTCTTTTTCACAAATTACAAAAATTCTCACAGTTTTTTGTTTGAAACCTTAACAAGAAATCTTTCTTCTTTTTTTTACATTTGTTACATTCTGAGAAATCTGAATTAAACAATGTTATTTATAATTATTTTTGAATGAGCATTTTACAAAAATTACGCAGGTAATATTTCTCAAAAAATCACCTATTAATAAACCACTATTACTAAAAAACCAAACCACATGGAAAAAATTTCAAGACGTTCATTTGTAAATAAATTTGGCGTTGGGGTTGGTGCCTCAGTTATCGTCACTACACTTCCTTCATTTTTATCTGCACCTGAACACAATAGCCTGCCCTATACCGGAAAAAAAATAAATCTTGCATTATGCGGTTTAGGAGTTTATGCCAATATAGTAGCTGAGTCCATGCAGGGCTCTGAATATTGCCACCTTGCCGGAATAGTGACCGGAACACCTTCAAAAGCCGTTAAATGGAAACAGAAATACAATATTCCCGAGAAGAATATTTATAATTATGAAAATTTTGATGAAATTATCAAAAATAAGGATATTGACATGGTTTACGTTATTCTGCCAAACAGCATGCATAAAGATTTTGTAATCCGCTCTGCCAAAGCAGGAAAGCATGTTATTACTGAAAAACCAATGGCAATTGACGTAAAAGAATGCGAAGAAATGATCAAAGCCTGCAACGATAATAAGGTTCAGCTGGCTATTGGATATCGTTTGCATTACGAACCAACGCATTTAGAAATTAAGCGATTAGGGCAAGAAAAGGTTTTTGGACAAGTACGCTACATTGAATCATCCCTCGGCTATAAAACGTATGATACCATTGCCAAAACTCCCGTGGATATAAATAGTCCGGCCAATTGGAGACTAAACAAAAAATTATCCGGTGGTGGTCCTTTAATGGATTTGGGAATTTACTGCATTCAGGCAAGCCGGTATATTTTAGGCGAAGAACCTATTTCGGTTACGGCTCAATTTGGAACTATAAATGATAAAAACAGATTTTCAGAAACAGAAGAAAGCATTTCCTGGCAAATGGTTTTTCCGAGTGGTGCAATGGCAAATGGCAATAGCTCCGTCGGGTACAATATTGACAGGACTTATGCATCAGCAGATAATGGTTCTTTTGAATTAAGTCCGGGGTTGAGTTACGGGCCGTATGAAGGGAAAACATCAAAAGGTCCGTTAAAATTTCCTCCCATCAAACAACAGCAGAAACAATTAGATGAGATTTCTAAAGTACTATTGGAAAACAAAAAATTACCCGATCATATTACCGGAGAAGAAGGACTGAAAGACATTAAAGTTATTAATGCAATTTACAAGGCTGCTGAAACCGGAAAAAAAGTCTCTTTGACATAATTTTTGGCACGCCGATGACACGGTTTTAAGCGGATTAACGCTGAGTTTTTGTTTCACGCTGATTTAAAATGATTTAAGCAGATAAGCACAGATTATTTATAGCAATCTAAATTAAATCTGCTCTAATCTGCAAAATCTGCGTGAAAATTTTGCAACAGATTACAAGATTAAATAATCTACAAATAATCCGCAACAACCTGCCTAATCAGTAACATCGGAATCCAATTATCATACATCCATAAAACATGTAACATTTATCAAAAAAGCTTACTTATAAATTACAATTTAACTAAGCGATAAATTATTATGGGAAAAATTTCAAGACGATCATTTGTGAATAAATTTGGGGTTGGAGTTGGTGCTTCGGTAATTATGACAACGCTCCCATCTTTTTTAGAGGAACCGCTAAAAAATAAAATTCCATACACTGGAAAAAAATTAAATGTCGCGCTTTGCGGTCTTGGAAATTATGCCTCAATGCTGGCAAAAGGAATTCAGATTTCTGAATATTGTAATCTTGCGGGAATAGTGACCGGCACTCCAGAAAAGGCTGAAAAATGGAAAAGTCAATACAATATTCCTGACAAGAACATTTATAATTATCAAAACTTTGACGAAATCATCAAAAACAAAGACATTGACTTAGTATATGTTGTTGTTCCAAACGGACTTCATAAAGAATTTGTCATTCGCGCAGCAAAAGCCGGCAAACATGTAATTACCGAAAAACCAATGGCGGTTACTGTAAAAGATTGCGAAGAAATGATAAAAGCCTGCAATGACAAGAATGTTCAATTGGCGATTGGTTATCGCCTGCATTACGAACCAACACATTTGGAAATAAAACGATTAGGACAGCAGAAAGTTTTTGGACAAGTTCGTTACATTGAAGCCTCTCTTGGTTATCAAATACATGATCCTCGTGACACAAAAAGCACTGTTAATTTAAATGATCGAAACGAATGGAGGCTTAACAAAAAATTAGGCGGAGGCCCATTAATGGATTTGGGAGTTTATTGTATTCAGGCAAGTCGTTATATTTTGGGGGAAGAGCCAATTGCCGTAACAGCACAATTTGGCACTATACATAACAAACAAATTTTTTCTGAGACAGAGGAAAGTATTTCATGGCAAATGGAATTTCCAAGTGGCGCTATGGCCAATTGCAATACATCTGTCAGCTACAATATTGACCGGCTTTATGCTTCTGCTGATGAAGGGTCATTTGAATTAAGTCCAGCTTTAAGCTATGGACCGTTTGAAGGAAAATCATCAAACGGACCATTAAAATTTCCGGTTATCAACCAGCAGCAAACGCAAATGGATGAAATTGCGAAATTATTACTGGAAAACAAAAAACTGCCCAGCCATATTACAGGAGAAGAAGGGCTGAAAGATATTAGGGTCATAAATGCAATCTACAAAGCTGCTGAAACTGGCAAAAAAGTCGCACTTAATTTTTAGAACGCCGATGACACGGATTTATGCGGATTAACGCTGAGTTTTTGTTTCACGCAGATTTTAAAAAGATTTAGCAGATATGCGCAGATTATTTATTTGCTAAGCTTAAAAAAATCTTTTTAAATCTGCTCAAATCTGCCAAATCTGCGTGAAAAAATTCTGCCACCAATTACAGATAATAATGATTAAAAATAATCCGCGTAAACCAGTTTAAATCCGTGTCATCAGCGTGCCAACCCTCACTTTAAACAGCTTCTCAGAATACTTACCGGATGCTGTGCTTCCCTGCTCGTTCCATCATAAATTTGATGACGGCAGCTCGTTCCCGCCGCAGCAATTTTTACATTTTCGGCGGTGTTTCGCACTTTTGGGAATAAAGTATCTTCTCCCATTTGCATACTTACCTGATAATGTTCTTTTTCATAACCAAAAGAACCTGCCATTCCGCAACAGCCCGAATTGTAAATCGTAACTGTATTATTTGTTGGTAAATTCAGCATCGAGAAAGTAGCTTCAACTGAACTCAATGATTTCTGGTGACAGTGTCCGTGAATCTTGATTTCTTTCTTTTCTTCTGAAAAAGAATCCGATGTAATTTTACCATCAATAATTTCTTTTTTAAAGAATTCTTCGATTGTATAGGTATCATGCGAAAGTTTCTCAGCAGCTTCCTTATCATCTGCCAAACGCAAATATTCGTCCCTGAAAGTCAAAATTGCCGAAGGTTCAAGACCAACCAAAGGCGCATTTCCTAAAACCAGATCTTTAAAAACGTTCACATTATGATTGGCTATTTTCTTGGCTTCTTCCAAAAATCCTTTTGATAAATAAGCCCTTCCACTTTCTTCATGGTCGATAACCAGAACCTGATACCCTAATTTCGTCAATAATTCAAAAGCATCAATTCCGATATTAACATCATAATAATTAGTAAATTCATCCACAAACAAATACAATCTTCCGTTGGGAAAATCCGTAATTGCAGGTTTATGATTTTCAAACCATTTTCTAAAAGTCTTTTTCGCCAAAAGCGGAACTTGTCTTTCCGTTGCAATTCCCATACTTTTTTTAACGAATGGCTGATTCGAAATAAAATTGGTGATCGACGGAAACAAACTTCCCATCTTATTCAGTTTTGCGTTGTTAGCAAAAATTTTGTTTCGGGTTGAAAATCCGTTTGCTTTTTGGTATTGGTATAAAAATTCGGCTTTTAAGGTGGCAACATCCACATTACTCGGACATTCGCTGGCGCAGGCTTTACAGCTCACACACAATTCAAAAACTTCATATAATTCTTTCTGGTCGAATTTATTTTCTTTTTCAGAATACGTCAAATATTCACGCAGCGCATTCGCTCTCGCACGCGTTGTTTCTTTTTCATTTTTGGTCGCACGATAACTCGGACACATCGCTCCTCCTGCCGATGGCAATTTTCTACAATCTCCGGAACCGTTGCACTTTTCGGCTGCACGTAAAATCCCTAAACTATCTGAGAAATCCTGAAATGTTTTAATATCAGGTTCTACCCTGCCGGAAACTACACGATGGTTTTCGTCCATTTTCAGCGCGTTGACAATCTTCCCGATATTCAAAACCGAATTCGGGTCAAAAGCCAGTTTGATTCTTTTCAAGAGTTCGTAATTCTTCTCACCAATCATAAACGGAATAAACTCTCCGCGCACAATTCCGTCGCCGTGTTCCCCGCTTAGTGAACCTTTATATTTTTTAACCAAGTGAGCCACTTCTGTTGCAATGGTTCTGAATAGTTTTAAATCTTCTGTTTTCTTCAGATTCAAAACCGGACGAAGGTGCAATTCTCCGGCACCGGCATGCGCATAATAAATCGCTTCCTGGCCGTGGCCTAACATCATCGCAGAGAATTCTGCAATATAATTTGGTAAATCACTCAATTCAACTGCTGTATCTTCAATAGAATCGGCTGCTTTATTATCCCCAACAATACTTCCTAAAAGTCCAAGACCGGCTTTTCTGAGTTCATTTGCTTTATCGATATCAGCACCATAAATCTTTACACGGGCGTAACCAAAATTATGTTTTTCTAAATCGGCGATAAGTGCATCAGCCTGTTTTTCGGCATCTTCCAAAGTATGAGCAGCTACTTCAAACATCATAATTGCTTTTGGTTCACCCTGCAAAAAGAAACGATTTTTTACATGTTCCCGATTCGTTTTCGTACAATCCAAAATGGTGTCGTCAATCATTTCGCAGGTGTACAAATGGTGTTTCATCGCCACCACAACCGACTCTAAAGACTCCTGAATCGTATGATAATGTCCTACGACCATAATGCTGTGTGCTGGCGGAAGATCATCCACTTTTAGTGTAACTTCGGTTGTAAAAGCCAGCGTTCCTTCGCTTCCGCAAAGCAGTTTTCCAAGGTTGATTGTCGGTTCTGTACCGCCAAATAATTCCGATTTCAGCAGAATATCAACCGCATAACCCGTATTTCTTCGGTGAATTTCGGGCTTCGGAAACTCTTTTACAATTTCGTCCTGAGTTTCTTTTGCTGAAAGTTCGTCATAAATCGTTTTGTATATTTTACTTTCTAAAGTATCTCCTTTGGTCTTTTCTATAAATTCAGCAGGGGTCAAATCTTTAAAAACCACTTCGGAACCGTCGCTTAAAATTGCTTTTACCTCAGTAATTTTATCACGCGTAACACCGTATCGAATCGAAGTGGTTCCGGATGAATTATTTCCTACCATACCGCCAATCATCGCGCGGTTTGACGTTGATGTAATCGGGGCAAAAAATACGCCGTGAGGTCTTAAAAATAAATTCAGTTCATCACGAATAACACCCGGCTGGACTGTCACGGTTTTCTTTTCGGCATCAAACGAAATGATTTTGGTAAAATACTTCGAAACATCCACCACCAATCCGTCTCCTACTGCCTGACCTGCCAGTGAAGTTCCTGCAGTTCTTGGTGTAATCGAAATGTTATGTCTGGCTGCGAATTTGATCAGTTTGGTAATATCGGCATTCGTTTTCGGTATTGCCACCGCATTGGGTTTGATTCGGTACACCGATGCATCGGTCGAATAAAGCGTTTTATGAAGATCATCGTATAAAAGTGTTCCTTCCAACGATGCTGATAATTGTTGTAATTCCTTAAGTATTGACATTATACTGAATTTTAACCAAACTGATTTAACCTTTTTTTCGGTTACAAAAATACTGTTATTTCACTTGTTTTTATTCTAAATTAAGAAAATTTAGAGACCCGTTTTGCAATGTAAATCTAATAACCCTCTGCTCATACATTGTTTTTTGAGGCTACTGCTGCTATAAGTGTATTTTTCATACTTAATAAATTAATACAGGAAAGAAATTTAAACTTTTACATCAGAGAACAGAGCTTAAATCTTCCAAAAATCAACTTAATATTTTAATATCATTTTTACAATTCTTATTTAGAATAAGTAAAAATAATTTGGATAAAAGAGTTTTTGACATTACTTTTGCCCCATTAAAAATTAACCCTTACCAAAGATGAATATAAATACCATCAAAAAACTGTTATTTAGTTTACTGTTTTTAAGTTCACTAAACATGTTAAGTCAGGAACCTGGAAAAGTAAACGGAAAAGTCTCTTTAAGCGGAAATCTTCCTGCCGGAAATATTTCGATAAAACTTAAAGGAACAAAGTATACAGCTGTTACCACTACAAATGGTCAGTATGAAATCAGAAATGTTAAACCGGGAAGCTATGTTATTGCAATCAACTCTATCGGAATTAAATCGGTAGAAGAAAAAATAGAGATTTTAGCAAATCAAACGACTACAAAAAACTTCACACTTTCTGAAAGTCAGGAAGATCTTGATGAAGTAATTATCACAAAAAACAAATACAAACAAGACAAACCTTCTTTATCGTTGCGTCTTAATACTCCGGTATTAGAAATCCCTCAGAATATTCAAATTGTTAGTTCTCAAACGTTAAAAGATCAGCAAATTACCAGTATGAGCGACGGAGTTATTCGTAACGTGAGTGGTGCTGTTCGTTTAGAGCACTGGGGCGATATGTATACTAATATTAGTATGCGTGGATCACAAATTCAGGCATTTAGAAATGGCTTCAATGTAGTATCTTCTTTCTGGGGACCACTTACAGAAGACATGAGTTTCGTAGATCATATCGAATTCGTAAAGGGTCCTGCAGGTTTTATGCTTTCAAGCGGTGACCCAAGTGGTCTGTACAATGTGGTAACAAAAAAACCAACCGGAATTACTAAAGGTGAGGCCAGCGTTTTAGCAGGAAGTTTCGATTTTTATCGTGCCAGTATTGACTTAGACGGAAAATTTGATAAAGCCGGAAAATTCCTTTACCGTTTTAATGGTGCTTTTCAAAAAAAGGGATCTCACAGACCTTTTGAACATAATGACCGCTACGTTATAGCCCCGGTTTTTTCTTATCAATTAAGCGATAAAACAAAAGTAACATTAGAATATAACGGACAGTTTGCTAATACGAGCGAAGTAGGTTCGTATTATGTTTTTGGTTCAGCAAATGAAGGCTATGCCACTACACCTGTTGATTTTACTATGACTCAGCCAGGTTTACCTGATACAAAAATTAATGACCACAGTGGTTATTTAATGTTTGAACACAATTTTGACAGTAATTGGAAATTAACAGCACAGACTTCTTATTTTAAATATTTAATGGATGGTTACAGCTCCTGGCCAGGAGCGGTTGGTCCCGTAAGTATTGATACTGATGCAAATGGTTCTTTAGATACTGAAGTTTTGTCTCAGGGAGAAATTATCAGAAGTGTTAGTATTTGGGATGCAGAAAGCGATATGTTTTTAGGCCAGATTTTCCTGAATGGAAAATTCAATACAGGTCCTGTAAGTCATAAACTTTTAGGAGGTATGGATTTAGGAAGAAAAGATTATATGGCCGATTGGGGACAAACTCACGCATTAGATACTTTAGAAGATCCTTTTAATATTTTAAATCCTGATTATGAAACACCGGCAAATGGGCTGCCAAATTTTGATGAAAGCACACCTTTAAGCCAGAGGGCAGCTGGATTATATGGCCAGCAATTTGCAGCCGGATATGTTCAGGATGAATTAGGTTTCTTTGAAAATAAAGTAAGACTTACTTTAGCAGCACGTTACACCTGGATTAAGCAAACCAGCAGTTATAGTGATCCCGCTGCAGATAGCCACATTACGCCTCGTATAGGATTAAGCTGGTCAGTAACACCTTCTTTGGCTGTTTATGGAGTATACGATCAGGCATTCACACCACAGTCCGGAAGAGTGAGACCAACAGAAAACATAAAACCACTTACAGGTACAAACCGTGAGATAGGTATTAAAAAAGACTGGTTTAACGGTACCTGGAGCACCACCGTTTCTGCATATAGTATCATTAAACAAAATGAACTTACTTCAGATCCTGTTCAGCCAGGACCTGACGACGATTTCTATGTACCTGGAATTGTTTACAGTACAACATTAGGAGAAAAAACAGCTGAAGGTTTTGAAGTTGATTTAAGAGGTAGAATAGTTGATGGTTTAAACTTAATTGCTAATTATGCCTTTACGGAATCAAAAGTAACCGAAGCTAATGTCAGCACTTTTAGTGAAGGTGATATAGTTCCGGGATATTCTAAACACGTAGCAAATGCATGGTTAAACTATACTGTTCCTACCGGAATATTAAAAGGTTTAGGTGCATCTATTGGAGGAACATATCTTGCAGGACGTCAAACGGATACCTGGAGCGAAGGATTAGAAAGATTACCTAATTATTTTAAATTAGATGGCGGATTGTCGTATGAAACCAAAAAATTTAAAGTCACGGCCAATGTCTTTAATATCTTAGATGAATATTTGTATAGCGGTTCATTCTACCAATGGGTTAGTAATGGAGTCTATTACTGGCAAACCGAACCACCAAGAAACTTTAGAGTAGGTGTAACATACAAATTCTAAAAACCATTTCTGTTTCATCATAAAAAAAACCGCCTCAAAGTGCTATTTGAGGCGGTTTTTTATTTATTCTAATAATAATCAGGAGCTGTTTCCTGCTGTACGCTGTATCTTTTATGCCGAACCCCGGCACAAAAGGATGCCGCTGCCATCAGGGCTATAAATAAAATTTGTAAGAAATTTATTTTTATTTGAATTGTTTTTAAGTGATTTAATAATTATATTCGTCAAAAAATTAAAGAAAACTCTTATTACAATTATTGCCCCTAATACGATATAAATGTCAGATTTTAAAATAACAGGAAACCCTAATCCAGAAGTTGGTAAAGAAGAATTTTATTCTGTAAACACGCTGCTTCCTAAAATTGAGCCTTATTATCCAAACCACATTCCTTCTCCCACTTATAACAATTTCGAATATCCTGTTACATGGGAAGTTTATCTTTTGGAACGTGGTGAATGGAGAAAAGCAAAAGGGAATGAAAAAACAGGAAACATTGTTTCTTTTACCTTTTTACAAAGAAGCCTTGATAGAAAAGGCATTCGTATTTTAGCAAAACGAGGAGAACAAATAGCACGACTTGATATCAAGTCACATCCGGCAGAAATTCCAAAAATTCAATCTGTTGAATTACTTGACAAAAACGGTAAAAAACCAACTCAGCCATTAGCCTACGGACAAACCCTCAAGGCAAGGGTTCATTGCCTGCACATGGATAGAAGGACAGTACATGCTACTCTTTGGGAGGATGATGCAGACGGAGGTGGACACGATAAGCAGAATGAAAAAAATAAGGCGAAAACGCTTCCAGGCATTGTAAGGAACGGAATTGCTGATATTGATTTTATATTGACACCAGATTTCAAAAAAATAGCCAATGCAAGAAATGCTAATGAAGGAAAAACCCATGAATATTACGTAACCGCCGAAATATTTCAACAAGAAAAGGTTAGCAGCAATAATTTGAATGTAAACAATTCTGATTACGAATCGGAATCCAAAAAACAGCCAGCCAAAAAAACACCTCCTGCTGAAACAAAAGGCGAATCCAAAAAAGACCAAAAAGGAATACAACCGCCGGCAGCTGGTAAAAAGTACGATTGGGTTGAAGAAGCTTTCAAAATAAAACCCATATTTTTACCTGATCCAATGGATTTTACGAATAGTGTTATGAAGGTTTTTGTGCCGGATGAGGAGGATGAGAAGAAAGATAAGAAAAAAGGAGAATGTTTAAAATGTAATGAAGACTTTAAATATGATGATATTTTAACAATATTTCCAGCAGCTTCAAAAAATAAATCTTTAGCTGATAAACTGATAACGGAGATAAATTTATTAAGAGTCAAATACAAAATTGATACATGTTTAAGAAAAGCTCATTTAATAAATCAATTTGGATCTGAAACAGGTTTCAATACATTAATAGAAGAGATTGATGGATATAGTGTAACGACTCTTAAAAGTTTATTTGGATATTTTAAAAGGAATCCAACTGAAGCTGAAACCTATAAAGGCAATTTATACGAAATTGCTATTAGAGCATATGGTCTAAGAAAAGTGGATAAAGAAGAAGATATAGTGTCTTGCGTTTTAACTCCTGGCGGAAAATGTAATGACTTAGGAAATGAAAGCAAGGAAGAAGGATATACTTACATTGGAAGAGGATTAATCCAATTGACTGGAAAATATAATTATTCTCAAATTAATAAAGATTTTATAAAAGCTTTTCCCGGAAAAGGTGATTTAATAAAAAATCCTGAGCTATTAGAAGAACCGAAATATGCTGCAATGTCAGCATTTAGCTATTGGATCAATAATAACCTTAATATCAAAGCCGATCTTGGATTTAAACCAGCAAATGTTGATGCAATTACAAAAATTATAAATAAAAATTTAGACGCAAGTCACTATGAAAAAAGAAGAAAAACATTTGTTAAAGCAAAAGAGGTTTATCAATTGGATAAATGTAAAAATATAACAACCAAAGAATCTACATCGACAAGCGTCACAATTAGATTAATTAGAAAATGGCAAACAGAAAAATCAACTATAGGTGAATTCACAATAGATGATTCAGATATAACAGGGTACATATTAGAAGAAAAAGGTCCGGACACTACTATATCCGGAATTGAACAAAGAGTTCCAATTGGTACGTATAATTTAGTTTGGCATAATGGAACAAAATTTAAGAATGTTTTAAAATTATATAATAGCGATGTTAGTATAGACAGAGCAATACTTATCCACTCTGGAAATTCTGCTGAATCTACAGAAGGTTGTCTTTTACCCGGATCTTCGAAAAGCTTAGACTGGGTATCAAATAGTAGGGATAAATTAGTAGAAATAAACGAATATGTAAAGTCAGTTGGAATTGAAAATGCAAAAATTATAATAACTCAAGATTATGAATAAATATATTACCATAATAATTTTATCAATTTTTATCTCTTGTTCCTTAAAATCGCAAAATGCAGAGGAAACAATAACCAATTTAAAATCAGCCTTTGCTAAAAATGATGACAAACTTTTTTTAGAAAATTTTCCAAAAAACTATAATCAATTTGTTTCCTATTTTGGATGGAATGACAGTTTAGATAAACCATATCCTTTATATAAAGAAAGCACAAAATATATAGATAAATTCTTTAATATAATTACAAAAGACAAAAACCAGGAATCGTTAGATTTACTTGTAGACATTAGTTTAGGAGGAAAATATCAAGCAGATGGAGTGAGTTATTTAAAAATGAATATTGAAAAACTCTTTATAAAAAACCCAAACTTGAGTTGCAAACTTCTAAAAAACAGAAAATCTCAAGAAATAGATAGTTTTTGGCATTTTTATTTAGATTCTCCACAACCTTTAACTTCAGTTCCCGATTATTTAAAAAACTTAAAAACTAACTGCAAAGAAGTATATTTTTCATTAGAAAAAGAAATTAAGACAATTCAAAAAGAAAATTTAGTTTCTGAAATCACAACTAAAAATAAAACTAATAAATTAAATTTAATTATTGATTTTATCCCAAAAGGATATTTTGTGTTAGACAGTTTGCCTGGCTATATAGACAACGATAAGTTTTTAGATAAAATAATCATATTAGCAAACAATCAAGAATTTAAAAATAACGAATCTAGATTATTTTTGCTTTTGCTAAACAACAGCAATAAAGGTTATTCCCTAAAAATGAAAAGCCCAAATGTTATTCCTTGTATAAAATGTGCTGGAGGTACAGGAGGTGAAGATGCTTATAGTGACTTAGTTTTTCAGAATAATATTTTAAGTTTTTCTCAATTTAAAATAATTGATTCAAAAATCTATGAAATAAATTATAATTTTTTAAATATAGAAAGTGATTTTTCATTAAATAAAGTTACTATCACGAATTCAAATTTAACTGTCAATTCTCAATTTAAAGTAAAAATAACGCCAATTAGTAAAACTTCTCTAAAAGATTTTGATTACCACAATTATGAGACCTACCTTAGATACTCGGTAAAAATTAATGATCTTGATGGATTTACTAATTTGAGAAAAGAGAAAAATAGTACTTCAACAATATTAGAAAAAATTAAAACTGGAGAGATTGTAAAAGTATTAGACAATTCAACTGACTGGTGGTTTGTCGAATCAAAATCCGGAAATAAAGGCTATGTATTTAAAACTAAGATAAAACTTGAATAAAATAAATAGCAAACACATATGAAAAAAATTCTCGTTTATCTACTTCTTTTATCTTTTATAAGTTGTAAGCAGGATAACAACTCAGAAAAAGAAAAAGATATTGTAGAAATTGTAAAAGTTGAATCAAAAAAATGTTTATTAGATCAAGCGGAAAATACAATCCTTAATTTAGATGAAGTAAAAATCAAAGAGAAACTTATTGATTCAATATCTAATCATAAAAAAGGAATATCTTTAATGTCCGATACTTTAGATATTGATGGAAAAAAATATTACGAAATAAAAACAGGCTATAATTCAGAAATAAGGTTTGAAATCTATTATACTTTTTTTATTGAAAAAGGCAATTGTGAAAATATAAAAATATTAGATCCAATTGAAGGAAATACAATCTCACTTTCATCATGGAGAAAAACCATAAATCAGGTTAATGATGATAGTTTAATTTTAGTAGACGGAGATCTAAAAAAAATTAAATTACCTTTTGGTTTTTACAATTATTTTAAAGATGAATATTCAGACGAAAAATATCCGTCATATCCACCATCTCAAAAACTTATTGACTTTTTAATTTCTAAAGATTACAACGGGGAAACTTATAAATGTTTTATCATTACTACCAAAGATAATTATGTAAATACCGTTGTATCAATCTCAAGAGGAGATTCAAATTATTTTGTTTTAGTTACAGCAAAAGCAAATAATATATTGGATTTCATTGAAATTGGTGCTATTGGTCAGGAAAACCCAATAACTTTTAAAATATTAAACAATTTATCAATTGAAAAATACGAGGGCAACTTAGAAGTAAATAAACCTTTTGAAAAATATCAAATCACTGATAAAGGATTAATTAATAAAGTATTGTAACTCTTCTTTGCTTTCCTAAAATAATTCAGATTGTACATCCAAACTACCATACAATATTATAAGGAGAAAGTATATAATTAGAATTTTCACGCTACATATTTAAAATTAAGATAAAACTTGAAAAGCTAAATCGTGAAAAACAAAAATATTTTTCCTGCCTTATTTTACGTTTTATAATATTGGATGTAAAAGGAGTTGATAAAAAATAACAATCAATGAAAAATATAATTTTACTTTTAGCAATTGCTTTATTCTTTTCTTGTCGAAAAGAAAACGACAACCCTTCATCAAATAACACGCGAAACACTACAATTAGTTTTATAGATAATTTCACATTCGGTGATTCGTTGATATCAAATTATGAATTTGTTAATCAGCTAAAAAACAACACAGATATAAAATCGCAACGTATTAATTTATCTAAAATAAAATTTGAATATGAAAAGTTTAACAAATGGGATTTAAATATTAATGAAGAATTTAACGTAGAAAATATTAATTTAAAATTTAAAAAAAATAAAGAACAAAAACCAGATACTGATATTTATACCCATATTAGTCTTTACACTTATAAGAATAATAAAAAAATAGATGAACTAATTGTTTTCAAGGAAGAAAACTACTCAGAAGCATTAGTTGCAATAAATGAATATTTTTATTTAGATTCTACTCTGAATTTATGGACTTTAGAAATAAGTGAAGATGAAGAAGGTATAAAAGTCATATCATGGAATCAATACAAAATTGATAATAAAAGTGGCAAAATTAATTTAAGTAATAACAATATTTTTAATAATTCAAGTGCAAGTAATAATAAAAATAGTAATAACTGGACAGGTAAATATTACTTTGAAAAATCAAATAGAGATGATTTAAAAACCAGTTTTAAAATAACTATTAACAATCTAAATGATATAAGTATTATTTATGCAAGCGATGGAGAAAAACCAGAAATTTACAATGGTATAGTTGGGAAAATGATAGACAAAAATAAAATAGAAATTGTCTTTAATAAAAAATACGATGAAATGGGTATAATATATCTTCAAAATGATAAAAATGATTACATTATCTCAGGAACACCTATTTCAACTATAAATCCAGGTAATGATGAATATCCTTTAAAAAAAATTGAATGATATAAACACTCGAACTTATGAAAAACATTTTCATCAATACACTTCTTTTATTTTTTCTTTTATTTTTTATAACTACTGCTTGTAAAAAAGAAGTAGTAATCAGGAATGTTAACTACACTTTGATAAAATCAAATAATCCAAATACAAAAGAAAACAACCAAAGTATAGAATTAAAAGGTGATTATACTATTAAGGCTAAAGTTGCAAGTATCGAAACAGGAGATCCAATTGAAATCACCTTTTATTTTAGTATTGGGACTTCTCAAGCTATTTTAAGCATAGGAACGAATAATTCGTTAGAAGCATACTGTGAAGGAACTTATACTATCACCCAAAACAAAGGAGTTTCAAAATTAATATATAATGATGAAGGTACTTGTACTTCAGATTTAGAAGAAAGTTCTTTTTTAATCAAAAAAGAGAACAATAAATATTACATAAAAAGTAAAAGATTTATAGATTTTGAATGGCATTTACTCAATAAAAAATAAATCAACTTAGCCAAGATTACCATGAGTTGAAAAAATTGATAGTAACCTTGGCTATACTCCTCTGCCCGCTTGATTACATCAGATACCTACTTTCTTAAAAACTAAATAAAGCGTCTGTAAAATGCGGAAAAAATTACTACATACGCTCTACTGAATATTTACAATATCTATTTACAACACTTTACTTTGATTTGTTGACCGTGTAAATTCCGCCAGCAAGTAAAATGACCGCCAGCCCTAAATAAAGGTATCCTTGCTCTTTACCGGATTCGTTGGATGCGTCAATTTTTAGCCCTAATAAATTGATTTCTTTTGTATTATCAGCTATTTTGTTGGCACCTACATAACCTACACACAGACTAATAACGATCAGAATTATTCCTATTATTTTTGATGAATTCATGTTTTTTGTATTTAACTGTTTCTCTAATTTAAGAAAAATATTTTTCAATCAGATGATAACATTCTTTTTTATCCTAATTGATACAACGATGGCGCGGATTTGAGTTGTAGTAAAAACGAGTTCTAGTTGGTCTATTTTTTTTATATTTGATAAATTTCATCAAGAAACATTTTTCTTTTACTAATTGAACTAATTTAATCATTAAAAAATGACAAATAGCATTAACTTTTGGATCGACAAAATCAACTTTAAAAATGGAACAAATATCACATTAAAAAAAGATTCAATTGTAGTTTTTGTTGGTTCAAACAATAGTGGTAAAAGTCTAATACTTAAAGAAATTCATGATATGTCATATCATCACAATACTTCATCAATCATAGTCGATACTGTTGAAATTTGTGTCGAAGGTAGTTCTGATGATTTTATATCAAGAATTGAACACCGTCGTAAAGGAGCTACTTATCATTATCATTCAAATGATAATACAGGAATGGGTGAAAATAGCTTGAAAGAGTATTGGGATAGTGCTTTGAATAAAAAGAGTAAGTCAGGAGCTCCAGCTATTTCAAATTTTTTTATAAAAAAACTTGATACAATAGCAAGACGTAGCCTTGTCAATCCTGCTGGTAATATTGACATTATGACTGAATTAAAGACACATCCAATACATGAATTAAAAAAAGATTCAAATAAAGAAAAACTTTTTTCTGGATATTTTAAAATAGCTTTCGGAGAAGATGCGATTATTAATCATTCTTATGGAGCAATGGTTCCACTACACATTGGAGTACCTCCTTTAGCAACAAAAGAAAACGATAGAGTGTCTAGTATTTACCAATCACAACTTAGGCAATTACCTTTTTTACACGAACAAGGTGACGGTATGAAAAGTTTCGCAGGGGTTTTTCTTAGTCTATTTGCTGAGGATTTTACGGTTAATTTGATAGACGAACCTGAAGCTTTCTTACATCCACCTCAAAGCGCACTATTGGGGCAAATGATGACACAAAAACTAAACAACAATAAACAGATTTTTGCGGCTACTCATAGTGAACATTTCCTTAAAGGACTTTTAGACAATGCAGCTGATCGTCTAATTATTGTTCGTATTCAAAGGGCAGGTAATACAAATAAAATAAATATTTTAAAGAATCAAGAAATCAATAAGTTTTGGAGTGATACACTTTTACGTCACTCAAATGTCTTAGATGGTCTTTTTCATAAAAAAGTTGTTGTTACTGAAAGTGATTCTGATTGTAGATTTTATAATGCATTTACAACAGCATTAATTGAACAAAATCAATTGCCATCACCAGATATTTTATTTGTATCTTCTGGTGGAAAAGAGAGATTCCCCGTAATCATTAGAGCACTAAGAATTTTAGAAGTACCATTGAAAATTATTGGAGATTTTGATTGGTATCATAATGAAAATCCCCTTAGGAAGACATATGAGGAATTAGATGGAAATTGGAATGATATTAAAACGGATTTTTATAAAGTAAAAAAGTCAATCGATGAAAAAATTTCTGGATTAAAAACTGAAGATCTCAAGATCGAAATTGAGCAAATATTTAGTTCGATTAATGACAAAATAATGCCTGAAAATAAAATTAAAAACATACAAGCATCTTTAAAAAAGGCTTCTCCTTGGCGTCAAGCCAAAGCTTCTGGCAAGAGTTATTTACCCTCTGGAGAACAAACTGCTGCTTTTATTCGAATACAATTAAAACTTGCAGAAAAAAACATACACATTTTAGAATTAGGAGAAATTGAAGCTTTTGATAAAAGTGTGGGTGGGCATGGTCCAAAATGGGTTAATGAAGTACTGTCAAAAAACATTACAAAAGCTCCCGAATTAGAAGAGGCAAGAACTTTTGTAATGAATAAAATATTAGATTTTGTGTAATTTCTCCGATTTGTGCATACTAAAATCTATCTTTTAAAATTAATTAGCTTTAAATAATCATTTATTTGAATCAATTGAATAATTATAGATCTGTTAATTTATCGCTAAGTTAAATTGTCTTACCAAATTTTAAAAGCTTCGTTGAAATATAAAACATCCAGATTTCAACCCCTGTTTTTTCTGATAAATATTGCAGCCATCATAAATTTTTGCAACACTTCTATCCCTTAATTTATTATCTCATCCAACAAATGAATAAAAATATTACCGCTCTCTACAATATCGCTCAAAAAGAGACCCGAAAAATAATAGGTTTAATGTCCGGGACTTCGCTTGACGGGCTTGATATTGCGCTTTGTGCTATTTCCGGAGCGGGCAAAAATACTGCTGTAAAAATTCTGGAATTCGAAACCATCAATTATGATGAAGACATTAAAACCGAAATCCGTAAAGTCTTTGCACAGAAAACAATCGATTTTCAGCATTTGGCTTTATTAAATGAATGGATCGGTCTTTTGCACGCCGGAATGGTCAACGATTGTCTTCAAAAATGGAATATTCCCGCGCACGAAGTCGACTTAATCGCCTCGCACGGACAAACGGTTTTGCATGCTCCGAAGTTTTTGCATCAGCAGGAAAAATTCCCTAATGCGACTTTGCAAATTGGCGACGGCGATCATATTGCAGTAAAAACCGGAATTATAACATTATCTGATTTCAGGCAAAAACATGTTGCTGCAGGTGGCGAAGGCGCGCCTTTGGCGGTTTATGGCGATTATTTGTTATTCAGTAAAAAAGGAGAAAACCGAATCATGCTCAACATGGGCGGAATCGCGAATTTCACGTATTTGCCTGCTTCCCTAAATGCTGAGCAAGTTTTCGTTACCGATACCGGAACTGCCAATACCTTAATCGACATTTTCACTAAACACTTTTTCCCTGAAAAAAGTTACGATAAAGATGCCGAAATCGCTCAAAGCGGAACCGTAAATCAAACTCTTTTGTCGGAACTAAAAAACGATGCTTTCTTCCGGAAAAGTTTTCCAAAAACCATCGGTCAGGAATTGTTCAATAAAGGTTTTGTCGATTCGGCACTTTCAAAAACGAATCTCGAAAACATTTCGGCACCAGATTTGCTGGCTACTTTAACACGTCTGAGCGCAGAAACCATTGCCGAAGCGATTCAGTTTGTGGTAAAAAATACCGGAACATCAGTTGGGGAATTCAAAGTGTATATGTCGGGAGGCGGCACAAACAATCCGTTATTGGTTAAATGGTTAAAAGAATTATTGCCTTGCGAATTTCAAAAAAGTGATGATTTGGGTATTTTAAGCGATGCGAAAGAAGCGGTTTTATTTGCTGTTTTAGCCAATGGAACGGTTGCCGGCGGAAATTATAATTTTGGCACCAACAAAGGAATTCCTTCTGTCACAATGGGGAAAATTTCTTTTCCGGATTAGTAGGGTTTGCCACGAATTATTAAAAACATACCACAGATTAAGGATTAATCATTCTGTTTGAAAAAAAAAGTCCACCACAAATTACACAAATTTTCGCAAATTTTTTGCTTGATATTGCGAAAATAATTAGTGGGAATTTGTGCAATTTGTGGTAAAAAAATAGATTAGTATTCAATGTTTTAATCTTTAATTTGTAGAAAAAAATTGAAGCACATAGCTGATGTATTTTTCAAACAAATAAAATGCCTTTATAAGCCAAGAAAACTATGCTTCTATGTGTATAAAAAAGATTGCCAAAAATTATTCTTGTCGAACATTGAGCAAAAAAATTAGTGAACATTAGTGCAATTCGTGGCAAAAAAAATATATGAAATTCAAATAAATACCGTTAAAATTATAATCACTTAATTATTTACGATAATCAGCTAAAAAAACTATTTTTGGTTTCTGTTAAAAAAAGATTGAAATGCATAAAAATCAGCACCTAATATTCTCTATCATATATTTATTTTTCTTTGGATGGAACGTCAATTCGCAGGAAAAAACCAAACATCCTAAAAACGAATTTAGAGGTGTCTGGATTGCAACTGTCGTAAATATTGACTGGCCAAAAACAGCCATTGACGGCGTTGAAAAAGAAAAAGCAGACTATATCGAGATTTTAGAAGCGTATAAAAAACTGAATTACAATGCCGTAATCGTTCAGATTCGAAGTGTGGGTGATGCTTTTTATCCTACTGAACTGGCGCCGTGGTCACGATTTTTAACCGGCCGAGAAGGTCAGCCGCCACTCCCTTATTATGATGCTTTGGCCTGGATGATTGAGGAAGCGCACGAAAGAGGTTTTGAATTTCATGCGTGGATGAACCCATACCGCGCGACTTTCGATTTAAACAAACAGCAATTGAGTCCAAATCACGATATTTTCAAACACCCGGAATGGATGATTGAATACGGCGGAAAATTATATTATGATCCGGCTTTGCCTGAAGTTCAGTCACATTTGACGAAAGTGGTGCAAGAAGTCGTTGATAAATACGATATTGATGCGATTCACTTTGATGATTATTTTTATCCGTATGCTGTTCCCGGAAAAGTTTTTAACGACACAGCCTCATACAAAAAATACGGAAATGGTTTATCGCTTGCCGATTGGCGCCGTGCGAATGTGAGCAATTTTGTGCACACGATTTCTACGACTATAAAAGCTAGCAAACCTTGGGTTCAGTTTGGAATCAGTCCGTTTGGGGTTTGGCGAAACAAATCGGTTGATCCAAAAGGTTCTGAAACACAGTCGACTTCTAATTACGATGATTTATACGCTGATCCTATTTTATGGATGGATCAAAAATGGATTGACTACATCCTGCCTCAGTTGTATTGGAGCATGAATAATCGTGTTGCCAATTACTCAAAATTAGTAAAATGGTGGTCTGAGAATTCAAACAACACAGCAATTTACATAGGCCACGCTACTTATAAAATCAGAACTGACAGTGACAAAAGCTGGAACTTCATGTCTGAAATCCCTAATCAGATTGATTATTTGAGAAGTTTCAAAAACGTAAGCGGAAGTGCTTATTTCAGTGCCAAATGGTTCATGAACAATAACTTTGACATTGCACGCCATTTAGAAGAAAACCAATACCTATATCCTGCCCTTCCGGCTGCGGTTCCCAATTTAAAACACATTATTATCGATACACCGGTAGTGAATGAATATGCAAAAGACAGCATGAAGTATTCGTTTAATATCAAATATCCTTTTAATACAAAAGTGAGATATATGGTGGTTTACGGAGCTGAACATATTTCGAAAATCGATATTAATGACGCCAGACAAATTGTTGAAAAGGTAACAGTGTGCGAAAATACAGGAACAATTTCATTTTCAATTCCGGCTGCAAAAATGAATCAGTATAAAGCTTGTGCTGTGACATTTATTGACTATTTTGCAAACGAAAGTACACCTACTATTATCGACTTAAAAAAGACATTTAAAATCTATTCCCCAGCACAACCTGATGAAAACAGATAATAAAGACAATAAACCGTGGTTTTGGATTCCGCTTCTAAATTTTGCATCCGGACTGCCTTACGCCGTTATAATCTCGGTTTCGGTGATTATGTACAAAAATCTCGGAATCTCTAATGAAGACATTGGCGTTTATACCAGTTTATTGTATTTACCCTGGGTTATAAAACCGCTTTGGAGTCCGTTTATTGAGTTGAACGGAACCAAAAGAAAATGGTTTTTATCGATGCAGCTGCTAATTTCAATTGCATTTTTATTAGTCGGTTTTACGATTCCGACAAGCGGTTTTTTCATCATGACTTTGGCGATATTCTGGGTTGCCGCTTTTGCTTCGGCTTCGAATGATATTGCCAGCGATGGCTTTTATTTACTGGCATTGCGAAAAGAACAGCAATCTTTCTTCCTTGGAATCAGAAGTACTTTTTACCGACTTTCACTTTTAGCAGGAAACGGACTAATCGTTTTGTTTGCCGGATATCTGGAACACAAATACGGAGACAATACCAAAGCATGGTCGTATACGATGATTGCTGTTGGTTTGTTAATGGTATTTATTACGCTTTATAACTTCATTTTTACACCAAAAACCGAAATAAACGCTGTAGAAAATACTAAGGAAGCGCATCATAATCAAAACTTCGGAACTGTATTTGCAAGTTTCTTTAAGAAAAAACAAATCGGATTGGTATTGGCATTTATTCTGGTTTTCAGATTGGGAGAATCGCAGCTGCTTAAAATGCTAAGTCCGTTTTTACTGGACGGAAAAGAAATAGGCGGAATGGGACTGGATACCGAAGCTGTTGGAATAATTTACGGAACTTTTGGCGTTGGAGCTTTAACCTTAGGTGGAATTTTAGGCGGAATTGCAATTTCGAAACAAGGTCTTACTAAATGGATGTTGCCTATGTTTCTGGCCATGCATCTTCCCATTATCGGATTTATTTTATTGGCTTTTTTCCATCCAACATCAATTTATTATATTTACGCTGTTGTGATTTTGGAACAATTCGGATACGGATTTGGTTTTACTGCTTTCATGATGTTTTTAATTCATGTTGCCGAAGGGGAATCAAAAACAGCACATTATGCACTCGCAACCGGATTTATGGCATTAGGAATGATGCTCCCGGGAATGGTAAGCGGTTATATACAGCAATATTTAGGCTATCAAAACTTCTTTATTTGGGTTTTGCTGGCTACAATTCCAGGTCTTATTTTATCACGTTTTTTACTTTTTCCAAAAGATTTTGGAAAAAAAATAGAAGAAGTTTAACCCCAAACAAACATCTTAACCTATGGAAATCAATGAAAATTTGCAGGCCGAACGCAATCTGAAAGGAAGCGAGTTCGAAAAATCCGGAAATCTTGAAAAAGCAATTGAGCTGTATGAAGAAAATGTTGCAGAAGGCTTCAAAGGAAATCATCCTTATGATCGATTGGCAATAATCTACAAAAACAACAATGATATTGAAAACGAAATTCGGGTATTAGAAAAAGCGATTATAGTTTTTGAAGAAATTACAATCGAAGACCGACTAGAAGGATTACCAAAACTCTTTCGTTTCAAAAACCGACTGGAAAAAGCAATTGAAACCAAAAAACAATTGGCTAAACAAAAAAAGGCAAAACTGAAATAAAAACACTTTCGCAAATTGTATCATGATTACTTTAAAACGAACAAATTCAGACGATATTGATTTTATAAATCTTGTTGCTTTATTAGATCAGGATTTAGCCATCAGAGACGGAGAAGATCATGCCTTTTACAATCAGTTTAATAAAACCGATAAAATAAAACATACCATCGTTTATTACGAAAATCATATACCTGTTGGCTGTGGCGCTTTTCGTGAAAAAGAAAGTGACAAGACTGAAATCAAGAGAATGTATGTTCATCCTGATCATCGAAAAAAAGGCATTGCATCAGCTGTTTTAAAAGAACTGGAAATTTGGGCGAAAGAAGTTGGCTACGCTTACACGATTTTAGAAACAGGAAAAAACCAGCCCGAAGCGATTAATTTATACCAAAAACAAGATTACACTATAATTCCGAATTATCCTCCGTACGAAGCAATTGATAATAGTGTCTGCATGAAAAAGACTTTATAAAAATGAAAATGACAGCCGAAGCATTACGACAAAGAATAGGACAATTTTTCTTTCCCGCAGTTTTCATCAACGACACCGAAGAAAATATCCAGGAAACCGAACGTTTGATAAAAGAACATAATATTGGTGGATTGACTTTTTTCCATAGTCGTGCGAGCGCTGCAACAAATTATGAAAGCAAGAAAAAAGTAGTGTTCAATGATGACAGTTATCAAAAAATAAAAGAACTCATTGTTCGTTACCAAAAGTCTGCTTCTACTCCACTTTTAATCAGTATTGATGCCGAATGGGGTTTAGCCATGCGCATCGAAAAAACACCGCAATATCCGTATGCTATTACTTTGGGCGCTTTGCCGGAAAGTAAATCGAAGTTGGTTTATGAAGTGGGAAAACAAATTGGTTTAGACTTAAAATCAGCCGGAATCCATTATAATTTATCGCCTTTGGCAGATATCAATAACAACCCGAATAATCCAGTTATTGGTTATCGTTCTTTTGGCGAAAACAAAGAAAAAGTCGCTGATTTTGCTGTTGAATATTTAAAAGGAATGTCTGAAGTTGGCGTTTTAGGCTGTCTGAAACACTTTCCCGGACACGGAAATACGAATGTCGATTCACATTTGGGATTGCCGGTTTTAAAAGAAACTTTAGAAGAATTATTAGAAAACGAATTATATCCGTTCATCAAAGGAATCGAAAATAATGTCGACTCCATTATGATTGGACATTTAGCGGTTCCGATTTTAAACGATGGAAAAGATACTTCTGCTACGTTATCAAAAGCAGTCATTCAGACACTTTTACGTGAGAAATTGGGTTATGATGGCTTGGTAATTTCTGATGCTTTGAATATGCACAGCGTTTCAAAACTCTATGAAACAAAAGGTGAACTGGAATGGGAAGCCTTTAACGCTGGCAACGACATTTTATGTTTCGCTGAAAATGTTCCTGAAGGAATTGAAGCTATCTTTAAAAATGCTTCACCGGATCGCATATTTGAAAGCTATGACCGAATCATGAAAGCCAAAGAAAAAGTGGGCATTTTATCCGGAAACCAATTTACTTCTGGAGAATTAAACTTCAATCATACTGCTGCGTTAAATCTGCAAATAGCCGAAAATTCCATTACGAAAATCATTGATAATGAAAATACCGAATTTGTTTTTGACTGTTTTGAAAATAATACTTTAGCAAAATTAAGTCTATATAAATCTACCGAAAACACCTTTTTTTCAACTCTGAATCAAGATTTAAACTGTCCTGATTTTTCATTTGAAAATCTGGAAGACTCTGATATTTCGGCTATCGAAATAAGTTTGCAGCCTTTTGATGCTATTATTATTTCTTTATTTGTTCCAAAAGCCAAACCTATGAACAATTTCGAAATTGACGACGAAGTTTTGGCATTGCTTTCGAATTTTCTGGAAACCAAAGAATGTATCGTTTATGTTTTCGGAAACCCATATGTTTTACCTATTATTCCGAATTTAAAAAATGCGTTTGGTTTGGTTCAGGTGTATCAGGATTTCGAGGAATTTCAAAAAACAGCAGGTACTCAGCTTTTAGAAAATTTAGATTGTAACGGGACTTTACCTGTTCATATTGAACTTAATTAAGATATATAAACACCATCAACTTATTACAAATCACAAAATACAAGCGAATCCTGTTAGAATAAAAGCAAAAGTAGCCAAAAATTCATTTGACTACTTTACTTTTTATTAGCTAAAAATAACACCGTATAATCTTTAGAAAAATTACTTGGATTTTTTTAGACGGCCATTCCAGCTTTCAATTTCTGAATAATTTCTAAATATCTATTTTCAAAAACAGATTGTTCTACAGGAACAACAACCGATTGAAACAGTTGCATCAAATTCTCAGAATGGTTGGCTACTTTTTGTGTTTGAATATTAAACTGAATAAACTTTATCCATAAGATCGCCTTTAATTCTGTCTCGTTTTCATTCCACATTTTCATTTCAACTACTAAAAAAGTATCGCTATATTGAATCAATTGTGATTCAATCAATACCGTCTCCATTGTAAAAGCAGGTCTTATATAACTTATCTGATTTGATGCAACGACCCAACTAAGTCCTGTTTCTTTTAGATATTTAAATATATCCAAATCATAATATTCTGCAATTTGATCCTCTCGGGTATTGATAAAATATTCCAAATATTTTGAATTATTCAAATGATTAAATGGGTCGCAATCCTGAAATCTAATTTTTCTTTTTGTTCTTAATACTTTTTCCATTATTTAAATATTGTTTCAAATACCAATCGGTATTTGAAGGGTTAAAAAATTTTACTTTACGATACTCTTTATTATTGTTTCATCAATCAAATCCATAGAACTGTTTATATAGGTCTTATCATTATGGGTAAATGCCAAAAGCGAACTTCCTTCAATTAATGATAATATTATTTGCGCATATTTAACTGGATCTATGCTACTTTTAATCTCATCATTGGTGATGCCTTCGCTAATAATATTAATTAGTCCTGCAATAAATTTACCTGATAATTTTTGAGATGCTTCAAATAAAACTGGATTAATAAATTTTGCATCAACTCCTACTCTCAACATGGGACAACCACCTCTATCATTAACTAAATCATAATAACTTCGCTGATAATTTGTTATGGTATATAACTTATTGATACTTCCTTCCTGAGTAGCAACTAATTTGAATAAAGGTGTTATTGCTAAATTTATATTTAGCTGAAATGACTGGAGAGCCAAGTCTTCTTTGTTAGCAAAGTTGCAATATATTGCACCTTTTGTAAGCCCTGTTGCATTAGTTATATCTCTCAGACTCGTTCCAACATATCCCTGCTTGTTGAAAATTGGTGCAACTTTATCTAATATAAATTCTGATGTATCCATGATTATGGCTTGAAATTAAAATATAATACAAATATAACTTAAATACCAATCGGTATGCAGCAATCTTTCTATTTTTTTAATTTGAATTATTTAAAAGCAAGATTTGTGTTTCATCCAAATATAAATCTCAACTTCAATGAGTTACAAAAAAATTATTTACACCCATAACTAAATACTATCAGTTGATAAATATTAATAATTACATCTTATTGTAACTAACATTGCTTATACCCTACTTTTGCACCAGAAATAAATTTTAACTTTAAAAACGAAAAATATGTCTTTAGTAGGAAAAAAATTCCCAAGTCTTGCAGTAGATGCTATCTCAGAAATGGGTGATAACTTGAAAATCAACATCTTTGAAGAAGCAGTAAATAACAACAAAAAAGTATTATTGTTTTGGTATCCAAAAGATTTCACTTTTGTATGTCCAACTGAATTACACGCTTTCCAAGCTGCATTACCAGAATTTGAAAAAAGAAATACTATCGTAATCGGAGCTTCTTGCGATACAAATGAAGTACACTTTGCATGGTTAAACACTCCAAAAAATAATGGTGGAATCGAAGGTGTAACTTACCCAATCTTAGCAGATACAAACCGTAACTTAGCTAACATTTTAGGTATTCTTGATATCGAATCTACAAGCTACAGCGAAGAAACTGATTCAGTAATCGTTGAAGGTTCAAACGTAACTTACAGAGCTACTTATTTAATTGACGAAACTGGAAAAATCTTCCACGAAAGTGTTAACGACATGCCATTAGGCCGTAACGTAAACGAGTACTTACGTATGGTTGATGCTTACACACACATTCAAACTAAAGGTGAAGTTTGTCCTGCAAACTGGGAAGCTGGAAAAGAAGCGATGTCTGCAGACAGAGTAAGTACAGCTGAGTACTTGAGCGCAAACTAATTCTTTAAAGATTCTGAGATTCTAAGTTGCTAAGTCATTAAGATTTAAAACTGAATCAATAGAATTTTAATAAGTTACATCTAATAACAAGTCTCAAGGTTCTAAGATCAAAAAACTTAGAATCTTAGAACCTTAGCGGCTTAGAAACTTAAAAAACATGTTAATCGACTTAAACGAAGATACGTTAGCAGATTTAGTTGCTAAAAAAGAAAAAGTAGTAGTACAATATTCAGCTTCATGGTGTGGAAATTGCCGTATTATGAAACCAAAATTCAAAAAATTAGCCACAGAAAACGAAGCTATCACTTTTGTTTTGGTTGATGCTGAGAATTCTCCTGAATCAAGAAAATTAGCCAATGTAAGCAACCTGCCTACTTTCGCTACTTTCGTAAATGGAAAATTGGTTGGTGAAACACAAACCAACAAACAAGAAGTTTTAATCGACCTGGTAAACGCTATCGCGTAAATCAATCGTTAGATTTTTAGACTGTTAGATTTTTCGAATCTTATCTAAAAATCGAATCATCCAGTAATCTAAAAATCTAAAAAATGAAATTACCCGTAATAAAGCAATTGACCCAATTCATCGAAGAAAACGATCAGGATTATATCATAGAAACGATTGAAGTTCTGGAAGCTATGACTGAGATTCCTTCTCTAAAAGACGAAGAATTAGATGTAATTGGCGAATTGATTTCAAACATGTACGGTGCGCTTGAAGTACACAAAATGGTAGTTCAGGGCACAGATAAAAAAGAAGCTTTAAACGCGTTCATGAAACGTGTTTTAGGTTCCATCGATAAATAATCGGCACTTTCAAAAAAACAAAAACAACTGAAGAAGCGTTTCTAAATTAAGAGACGCTTTTTTTATGCATTAAAATTACCGTTTGGGCGAGCCACCATTAGAAAAAGGGGCTATTCCGCTTTGTCTTTATTTGCCCCTTTCTCTAATGCTGTCGGGCTGTCCGCGCTACTTCGGTAGCCTGCTTCCATCCCTCTCGCGGAAGAAATGGAACATAGAGTAAAAGAATAGAGAAAAGACACAATTAAAGTCTTTGAGAGGAACGAAGCAATCACACTAATAAAAGCAAATTCTGAAAAGCATAAATAGACAAACTACATGAGATTGCTTCGTTCCTCGCAAAGACAAATTCACGCCTTAATCTATACTTAAACCCGTAACAAATACTTTTAGATTCAAATATTAATCCTTACTTTTGAGCCTCATTAATTTAAACAAAAAACATGGCTTCAATAACTTTAGGAGGAAATCCTATTCATACTTCAGGAGAATTACCAACAATTGGATCACAATTAGCTGATTTCAAATTAGTACAAAACGATTTATCAGTAGCTTCATTAAGTAACTTCGCCGGTAAAAAATTAGTTTTAAACATTTTCCCAAGTATCGATACAGGAACTTGTGCAGCTTCTGTTAGAAAATTCAACGAAAGTGCCAGTAACTTAGAAAACACAACCGTTTTATGTATCTCAAGAGATTTACCATTTGCACAAAAACGTTTTTGTGGAGCTGAAGGTTTAGAAAATGTAGTAAACTTGTCAGATTTTCAGGCAGGAGATTTTGGTAAAGCAAATGGTTTAGAAATCGTTGACGGACCATTAGCAGGTTTACATTCAAGAGCAATCATTGTAGTAGATGCTGACGGAAAAGTGGTACACACAGAACAAGTTGCTGAGATTGCAAACGAACCAAATTACGAAGCGGCTTTAGCAGCACTATAATACCAGTAAATGGAATTTCAAAAAGATAATACTTTTATAACTGGCCGTTTAAAAAGCACAACTTATGCTTTTAAAGGAGCGGTAAAATTGATCAAAACAGAACACAGCGTTATGGTTCAATTCTCCTTGGGAATTATCATGATAATAGCCGGGTTCTATTTCCATATTTCTCAAATCGAATGGCTCTGTCAGACATTAGCCATCGGTTTGGTTTTAAGTGTAGAAGGATTGAATACGGCGGTTGAAAAAATTGCCGATTTCATTCATCCTGATTACAGCAAACGAATCGGATTTATTAAAGATATTGCTGCCGGAGCAGTATTTTTTGCCGCAATGACAGCAATAGCAATAGGCTTGATTATTTATATACCAAAATTTATATAGGCAAAACAGGATACGCAAGAATGGCAAAAACAACCAAAAAAGAAACTACAGACAAAAAAAACGAACCAAAAGCGGATACTAAAAGGTCCTTGAAGTTATCCAAACAACAAAAATTTGTTTTAGGCTGCCTTTTGGTACTATTTTCAATTGCATTATTAGTTGCATTCATTTCTTTTTATATCAACGGTCAATGGCAAACAGACCAAAGTGCTGTTAGTCATTTAGAAGACCGTACTGAAGTTGTGCAAAATTGGCTCGGAAAATTCGGGGCTTATCTTGCAGACTTAATTGTATATAAAGGTTTTGGTATTGCTTCATTCATTTTTGTGCGTTTGTTTTTCCTCACCGGATTATTTTTGGCTTTGGAGATGTCAACAAAAAAACTAAAAAGCACTTGGTTCTGGGATTTATTTGCAATCATAATTGTTTCTGTTCTATTTGGCTTTTTTGCTACATCAGCACCCGAATTAGGCGGTACAATTGGATATGAACTTAACTTATTTTTACAGGATTACATTGGCAAAACAGGAACTTTACTAACACTCCTTTTTGGGTTAATCGTGTATCTGATTTTCAAAATCAAAGTTTCTCCGGAGAAAATCCAGTCTTATTTCGATTCCACTAAAAATGAATTAAAATCGGAATTAAAATCCATAAAAACACCTCAAGAACCTGAAAGTGCTTATAATTTAGAAGAATTTGCTATTGAGGAAGAGGAGCCTGAATTAGACAATATCCATCTAAAAACCGAAGACACAAAATTCGAAATCAACAAAGAAGCTTTAAAACCTACTATTTCGAATGCATCAGAAATTGATTTGAATCCGGTTTTAAAACCTGTTCAAATGAATATAAATCCGATAACAGAAACTATTATTCACAGTGAAGAATTAGTTATCGAGAAACCGGAAGAAGAAGATATTATCGAAGAAAATCTGGCATCGCGTTTGGTCGCCGACTTCGGATTATTTGATCCCACTTTGGATTTATCCAATTATAAATTCCCAACAATAGATTTATTAAAAGAATATTCGACTGGCGGAATTACAATTAATCAGGAAGAATTAGAAGAAAATAAAAACAGAATTGTAGATACACTTCGTAACTACAAAATCGAAATTGCGCAAATTAAAGCAACTGTTGGTCCATCGGTAACTTTATATGAAATTGTACCGGAAGCCGGAATCAGAATCTCCAAAATTAAGAGTTTAGAAGATGATATTGCGTTGTCATTATCCGCTTTAGGAATTCGTATTATTGCTCCAATTCCAGGAAAAGGAACAATTGGTATCGAAGTTCCGAACAAGAATCCGACAATGGTTTCTATGAAAAGCGTTATTGGGTCAGCTAAGTTTCAGGAAGCTGAAATGGAATTGCCAATTGCTTTAGGTAAAACAATTTCGAACGAAACTTTCGTTGTTGATTTAGCCAAAATGCCTCACCTATTAATGGCAGGTGCTACGGGACAAGGAAAATCGGTTGGTTTGAATGCTGTTTTAACTTCTTTATTGTACAAAAAACATCCGGCCGAGGTGAAATTTGTTTTGGTGGATCCGAAAAAAGTTGAGCTTACACTTTTCAATAAAATTGAAAGACATTATTTGGCTAAACTCCCTGATACTGAAGACGCTATTATTACAGACAATGCAAAAGTGGTGAATACCTTAAACTCACTATGCGTTGAAATGGATAACCGCTATTCATTATTGAAGGATGCGATGGTTCGTAACATTAAGGAATACAACGATAAGTTTAAAGCCAGAAAATTAAACCCGGAAGCCGGACACCGTTTTCTACCTTATATTATATTAGTTGTCGATGAGTTCGCCGATTTGATTATGACTGCCGGTAAAGAAGTAGAAATTCCGATTGCGCGTCTGGCTCAGTTAGCCCGTGCTATTGGTATTCACTTGATTATTGCAACACAAAGACCATCGGTAAACGTCATTACAGGTTTGATTAAAGCGAATTTCCCTGCGAGAATTGCTTTTAGGGTAACATCGAAAATTGACTCCAGAACTATTTTGGATACTCAGGGAGCTGATCAGTTAATTGGACGCGGAGATTTATTATACACAAACGGAAACGATGTGGTTCGTGTTCAATGTGCTTTCATTGACACTCCGGAGGTCGAAAAAATTACTGATTTTATTGGTTCGCAAAAAGCGTATGCCACGGCTTATTTGCTTCCGGAATTTATTGGAGAAGATACTGGCATTAATCTTGATATGGATATTTCTGAAAGAGATACTTTATTTAGAGAGGCTGCAGAGATTATTGTCAATGCTCAACAAGGTTCAGCTTCATTATTGCAGAGAAAATTAAAATTAGGCTACAACAGAGCGGGTCGTTTGATTGATCAGCTTGAAGCAGCCGGAATTGTTGGCCCTTTTGAAGGCAGTAAAGCCCGAAGTGTAAATATTCTAGATTTAAGTGCTCTTGATCAATTTTTTAATAATGAACAAAATTAAAACCATCATGAAAACGAAAATTCAGGAAATCAAAATCAATTCTATCACTAACATGACTAAAAAGTATTTTCAAATGGCAATTTTATTGCTTTTGAGCTTTACTTCTATTCAGGCACAAGATAAAAAAGCCAAAGATTTATTGAACCAGGTATCAGCAAAAATAAAAACGTACAAAAATATTTCTATTGATTTTAAATACTCCTTAAACAACGCTAAAGAAAACATCAATCAGGACAGTAAAGGGAATGTAATTATGAAAGGTAATCAATATGTATTGAATTTCATGGGAGTAACTAAAATATTTGATGGACAAAAAACATATACAATTGTTCCTGAGGACGAAGAAGTTACTATTTCTAAAGTTAACGAAAATGACGACAGCGCAATTACGCCTTCAAAAATGCTCACCTTCTTTAATTCCGGATACAAATACAACATGGACATCGTGCAAAATGTTAAGGGAAGAAAAATTCAATACATCAAACTGACTCCAACAAATACAAAAGATCAGCGAAAAGAAATTCTTTTGGGAATTGATGTACAAACAAAACATATCTACAATTTGATTGAAACCGGAAAAAATGGAACAAAAACCACTTTAACCGTTAATTCTTTTAAAACCAATCAGCCTTTATCAAAAAATCAATTTACATTTGCAGCGAGTAAATATCCAAAGTACTACATCAATAAATTAGATTAATTACAAGGTTGAAAATTTTAGACAAATACTTACTAAAAACATTTCTGATTACATTTACTACGGTATTTGTAATCCTTTTTTTTATATTCATACTTCAAACAGTCTGGCTTTTTATTTCTGAACTTGCCGGAAAGGATTTGGATTTGATATTAGTTATAAAATTCCTTCTTTTCTCAATGCCAAGGATCATTCCGCTTGTTTTGCCCTTATCGGTTTTACTTGCTTCAATCATGACTTTCGGTAATTTGGCCGAAAATTATGAGTTTGCAGCAATGAAATCATCTGGTATTTCTCTTCAGCGTGCTATGAGATCCCTCATTGTTTTTATCTTTTTATTAAGTATAGTTGCTTTTTGGTTTTCTAATAATGTAATTCCTTTTGCCGAATATAAATTTGTCAATTTCCGAAAAAATATTGCTCAGGCA
Source organism: uncultured Flavobacterium sp. (assembly GCF_946478785.1). The sequence continues at coordinate 2,801 of NZ_CAMLDD010000009.1, read as the reverse complement.
AAACCTGCAATGGCAATAGCAGAAGGACAATTTAATGATGTCGGGTTTTATAATATTAAGGTAAATAAAAAATCCGGAGAGAACGGCAATATTTTAACAGGGGTTACTATTCATGAAAAACCCTCAAATATGGGCGAAAACAAGACGGTCATAAAAGCTAAGGATGGAGAACTGATAAGCAGCAAAGAGTCCAGTATCCTAAAATTAGTACTTAACAATGGTTATTATTATCAGGATGTTACTCCAAAAAAATACGAAGACAGAGCTAAATTACCTTTTGTAAAAGGAGCATTTAAAAAACAAATCATCAATATTGATTTATCTGAATTAAATAAAGATGATACTGAAAACGATAATATTAGCAGCACTAGCGGTATGCTTAATGTTAACGAACTACGCTACACACTTGATTCACTTAATAAAAACAGAGACAATGAAGTTGTTTCGTTTACTGAAAACATAAACCAACGAGTAGGATTATCAAAATTTGCAGCAGTTTCAAAAGAGAAAAAGAAAAAAAAGTCATTGCCCAACAACCTTTTGTCACTTTATGACAACAAACAAAAAAAGGCGATTTTAGATATGGCAAGCAGTAATATGACAAGTACCATTTATTCTATAGAGTCAACCCAAAAGGAATTAAAAGACAAACAGCGTGATATCAACAAGCATCTAACGGCACTTTACGAAAAGTTTGTTATTGCTTTTGCCTGCTTTTTAATGTTTTTTATCGGTGCACCTTTGGGGGCAATTATCCGAAAAGGAGGACTAGGCTTGCCTATTGTATTTGCAGTTTTAATTTTTATTACATTCCATTTCATCAATACTTTTGGAAAGAGACTTTCACAGGAAGGCGGAATGACTCCGTTTATGGGAGCATGGATGTCTTCGTTTATATTGTTGCCATTGGCAGTTTTATTGACTTATCGTGCAACTAATGATAATAGTTTAGTCAATTTTGATGTGATAACAACTCCGGTTCAACAATTATTTCAAAAAATTTCCGAGAAGTTTTTTCCTTCTCAAAACCCAAAATAATTATGTCAACAACTAAAATACAACTCAATACCATTGAAGAAGCTATAGAAGATATTCGTCAAGGTAAAGTCATCATTGTAGTCGATGATGAGGATCGTGAAAATGAAGGTGATTTTTTGGCTGCAGCCGAAAAAACTACTCCGGAAATGATCAATTTTATGGCTACGCATGGACGCGGATTAATTTGTACCCCTCTTACTGAAAGTCGTTGCAAAGAACTTGATTTGCGCCCAATGGTAACCAATAATACGGATCATATGGAAACGGCCTTTACGGTTTCAGTTGATTTGAAAGGAAATGGAGTTACTACTGGAATTTCTGCCGCAGACAGGGCAAAAACAGTTCTGTCATTAGTAGACTTAAATACCAAGCCACATGAGTTAGCACGCCCGGGACATATTTTCCCTTTAGTCGCCAAACAAGGAGGCGTTTTAAGAAGAACTGGCCATACAGAAGCAGCTATTGATTTTGCGAGGTTAGCCGGTTTTAAGCCGGCCGGAGTAATTTGTGAAATTTTAAATGAAGACGGGACTATGGCGCGTCTGCCGCAACTGGCAGAAGTAGCGAAAAAATTCGATCTGAAATTGGTTTCCATTGAAGATTTAGTTGCTTACAGAATGCAGCACGACAGCCTAATCGTTAAAAAAGAAGATTTCGATATAGAAACCCGTTTTGGAATTTTTAGATTAAGGGCCTACGAGCAGACAACCAACAAACAAATACATATTGCCTTAACAAAAGGAATCTGGAATTTAGGAGAATCAATATTAACCCGTATCCATTCTTCTCAAGTTAATAATGACTTACTAGGAACTTTAACTAACAATGTTGATCAACAATTAGACGATATGTTTAAGATTATCAACGAAGATGGAAAAGGAGCGGTAATTTTCATTAATCAGGACATGCAGGCAGTAAACCTTTTAAATAGAATTTCAGAATTAAAGGCATTGCAATTGCAAGGGACAATGAAGGCCCCAAAAGTGGTTATCGATATAAAAGATTACGGTATTGGAGCCCAGATTTTACATGATATCGATATTTCAAAAATTAAATTAGTTTCTAACACACAACAAACAAAACGTGTTGGAATGATAGGGTACGGATTAGAAATTACGGAATATGTAAACTATTAATATGGGTACAATAGAAGAAAGAATCATAAAGTCAGAAACACATATTTTTAAAGCCGTTTTTCCCAGTACCACAAACCATTATGACACATTGTTTGGCGGAACTGCATTGCATCTCATGGATGAAGTTGCTTTTATTTGCGCTACCAGATTCAGCCGAAAGAAAGTTGTAACTATCTCAACAGGTCAAATTGATTTTAAAAAAGCAATTCCGGCCGGGACCTTAATAGAATTAGTAGCAAAAGTTATTAATGTTGGAAGAACAAGTTGTAAAATTCACGTTGATATTTTCATGGAACAAATGTATTCTGAGCTTCGCGAAACTGTAGTTTCAGGAACTTTTTCGTTTGTAGCCGTTGATGAAAACAAAAAACCGATTCCTGTTTTGGATTAATACATTATTTAACCTGAAAATATTGTTTCAATAAATACTGATTATTAGATACTTGAAAATTAATTTAAAATAATAATCAAAAAAGGTTAGAAAAAGTTTTTATAATCGAAAAAGCGTACTATATTTGCACTCGCAATCAGCAAATGATAGCAACATACTGGAGAAATGGCAGAGCGGTCGAATGCGGCAGTCTTGAAAACTGTTGACTGTAACAGGTCCGGGGGTTCGAATCCCTC
>NZ_CAMLDD010000008.1 GCF_946478785.1 uncultured Flavobacterium sp. | reverse complement strand
TGGAATGCAAAAATCGTTATTTTAATATTTCCCCACAACAATATGTATTGATCCAATAAATGGACTAAATAAGTGATTAGATTAACATAATTGCTAATTTTGTACTCTAAACTACATTTCAGATGAATACTCATTTGTTTAAAGAAAGTCCTTTCAGAACTATAATATCATTTCATAAATTAATAGAATCTTTCGAAGAAATTGCCTTGTCAGATGTTGATTATCGATCAAACTATGCAAAAGCAATACTGAAAGAAATTGAGCCTTTGCCCGAATTTAAGACGGGGATAGAAGATTATAAGATTATTCAAAAAAATGAAGACCTGATAAAAAACCTATTGGCAGATTTGTTTCCGACGTCTTTAACGCATAATGAAATTAAAGCGGTTACAATCCCATTTCAAAATTTGACTTTTAATTATACAGAACGTTTCAGAAAAATTTTGAACAATGCAGGTTCAGAATTTGATATGGAAATTCGTGATTTTGATGACCATCAATTTTATATCAACAACTGCTGTCTGATATTAAGTAGCTACTACAAACAACATATAGATTTTAACAGGCCTTTTTTCTATGACATTCCAGATGAAAAAGGCGTTATGAGACATTATCGTATTTTGTACAATGCTGATTTTATTGAAATAATTCCTACTGAGAACTCAGTTCATCTTACAAAAGATGATATTGATTTGCTTATTGATAATTATACGGATATCGAGCTTTGGAAATCAAAATTTCCGGTGGGCAGTTGGGTCATAAAAGGTTTTGGAATTGTTTCTTTATTTGATGCTACTACCGAAAATGCTATTTCTAATTTGAAAAGCAATTTATTAAAACCGGATGATACTGTTACTCCAACCGAAATTATTGAATCTATTTTTATATCGTTATTTAAAATTCCCGGCTTAAGATTTGGTTTTATAGTTTATAATCCTGAAGAGGAAAAATTTAACAGACCAGTCAAATTTGATACCCAAATGCATAGTTTTTTGCTTTTGGATAATCAGGAAGTAGATTGTAAAAATGCCTTATTTGGATGCTCTTTTGAAAATTTATTAGAAAAAAAAGAGCCTTTTGTAATTTCGAATGTTGAAAGATTTTCTCAGGAATCAGGAAATGAAAGACTGGGACAACATTTACTTCGTCAAAATATAGGCAGTTGTATTTTTGCCCCAATTATCAAGGATGATCATTTTTTAGGCATTTTAGAAATCGTTTCTCGAAACCCAAGAGAATTGAATAGTATAAATGCAACTAAGCTTGAGTTAATTTTGCCGTATTTAACAGATACGATTGACCGTTATAATACAGATATGCAAAATCAGGTGGAAGCGATTATTCAGCGTGAATATACTACAATACATCCTAGTGTTTACTGGAAATTTAAAAAAGAATCACAGAATTATTTCCAAAATATTAATCATTCCAAAGATTATATTTTCAAGGAAATCGTTTTTAAAGATGTGTTTCCGTTATATGGACAAATTGATATTAAGGGGTCTTCTGAACACCGGAATGATACAGTAAAAAAAGATCTGAAAAATCAGCTTACTGCCCTTTTGGAAATTTTCGAAAACCAGAAATCCGATACTAATTTGGTGCTTCTGGAGCAGAGAAAGTTTGAACTGGAGTCATTGCTTCAGGAATTGGATTTTCCTTTAAAAGCGGACACAGAACAGCATATTCAGCATTATATTGAAGAGGAAATTCATCCTATTCTAAAAAACACAAAAGACACAGCTAGAAACGAAAAGCTGGAAAGATTATATTTTGAGAGTCTGGATGAGAAATCAGGATTGTTTTATCATGAAAGAAAGAAATTTGATAATGCAATGTCTATTATAAATAAAAGATTGGCTTCAATTTTAGATAAAAAACAAATCGAAGCACAGCAAATTTATCCGCATTATTACGAACGTTTCAAAACCGATGGTGTTGAGCATAATTTATATATTGGAGCTTCTATTACGCCTTCAAAACCTTTTGATGTGATGTATTTGCATAATCTGCGTTTGTGGCAGTTGCAGACTTTGTGCGAAATGGAATTAGAGCATCATCAGCTCAAAACTTCTTTGCCATATGAATTGGATGTAACTTCATTGATTTTGGTTTTTAGTGCTCCTCTTTCAATTCGTTTTAGAATGGATGAAAAGCGTTTTGACGTTGACGGAACCTATAATGCACGTTATGAAGTGGTAAAAAAGCGAATTGATAAATCAAATATCAAGGGGACAAACGATAGGATTACAGAAAAAGAAAAAATTACAATTGTCTATTCACAAAATAGTGAAGAGGCTGAATATTTAAAATACATTAAATATCTGCAGCACAAAAAAATACTGGAACCTGCAATTGAACAATTTGAAGTCGAGGATTTACAAGGAGTTTCAGGACTAAGAGCAATTCGGGTAAAAGTTATAAATAATACCGAAAACCCAATCTCTAAAAAAATTACCTATCAGGATTTATTGGATGAGCTTAAATAAATTTAGTTACACTTAAATAGATTTGAATGCAATTACAAAAGAAATTACTGTAATGATAATTCCAATCATAAAAAAGTTATAGGCAATTCGCAGTAAATTATATTTTCGTTGCAAAACCAAGCCTAGATAATATAAATCTTTTATCATAGTAGAGTATAAATAATCGCGGTCTTTCATCATTTCATTCATTGCCCAGTCATATTCGTGTAAAGGCATTTTATAAAAATTTCCAAAAAACATTAAATTCACTTTTTTGGCTTCAACATCTTCGCGTGTAAAAAAACCAGAAGTTACTTTAGGTCTTGTTGATAAAATGGCGAAAATAATGGTAATTACACTTGAGATTAGCATTATAAAGGTAGGAAGTACCAAATGAGCATTTTTAGGGCTATCCAGTTTTGGGATAATAGTAGATAGTGCAATTGAAATAATAATAGCATTTACAGACAGCAAAATATTCGCTTTACTGTCTGCAATCCCGCTTAAACGGGTATGATTTCCTAAAGTAACACGAAATAAGGTGTCTACACCTCTGTCTGTTTTTTCTGATTTGTCTTTCTTTTTGCTTTCTTCTTCAAGTCCGACTTTTTTTATTTCCTGCTTGTTGATTTTTTTTTGGATTCTAACCAGATTTTTTTCTTTTAAAGGCTGCCATTCTTTTTGTGCGTACTCCGTATAAAAATGATGTTTTGTCATTAAAAATTTGAAATTTTCTGTCGCCCATTCCAAATTCGAGAAATCGATAATTCCTGTGTTTTTTAATTCAAGGCGTAATAACTCGCACGTACTTACATATTCGGGACTAATGATATGAATGAAATCAGCATCTTTGATTATTTTCTCCAGATGATTTTTTGGAATGTATTCTTTGGCTGTAGCCGAAATTAAAGCAGCCACTTTTTTTATGAATTCGTCTGATTGATTTTTTTCTTTTAAAAATTCAGAAGCAATCCTTATGCTTTCATTTTCATGGTTTTCATAACCGCTAATATAGCCGGTATCATGAAACCATGCGGCAATTAAAAGAAACTCCCTGTCTTCAGCATTAACTTTTTCTTTTTCACAAAGCTCTTTAGTTGCATTAACCACACTTTGAGTATGATTAAAATTGTGGTAAGAATATAAGGCAGATAGTTTATCTTTGAGTAAATTAGTAACGAAATCTTCGGATTGTTCTATTAAATTCATTGAGAATATTTTTTACACCACTAAATTATGAAATTGTTTCTGGATAATGATTTTATTGTCAGGATTAAAAGCCAAATTGTATCATTTTTACTTTTGTGTTTGATCTCTTCGTGCGCTACACGGCATGCACAATTTGGAAAAAATGTAAGTGCCAACGAAAACGAAAATGCAACTGACACTATAAAAATTGCACATACTTTTTATTTAGTAGGAGATGCAGGAAATGCAGACGAAGAAAAAGCACAGCAAACTTTGGAATTATTACATAATAAATTAAAAAAAGCGAATAAAAGGTCTACATTGCTATTTTTAGGGGATAATATTTATCCTCAAGGTTTTCCGGCTAATGATAAGGCTTCTGAAGTAAAGGCTGCCGAAACAAAACTTACTAATCAGCTTAAACTGACTAAAGGATTTAAAGGGAAAACCATTTTTATTCCAGGAAATCACGACTGGTATAATGGTACCAAAGGATTAGAAAGCCAGTCTGATTTTGTAACGAAATATCTTAATGATAAAAAGGCTTTTTTGCCAAGAAAAAATTGTCCAATTGAAGAGGTGAAAATGGATAGTATTACTTCTTTGGTTACTATTGACAGCGAGTGGTTTTTAGAAGACTGGAATGATCATCCTACTATAAACGATAATTGCGACATCAAGACGCGTGAAGACTTTTTTGATGAACTTGAAAATATTCTAAATAAAAATCAGGAAAAAACAATAGTAGTCGCGATTCATCATCCTTTAATGAGTAATGGTACGCATGGGGGACAGTTTTCACTAGAAAAACAGTTATTTCCGCTGGAAAATAAAATACCGCTTCCAATCATTGGATCGATGATTAATTTTGTTAGAAAAACTTCAGGAATTAGTCCACAGGATATTCAAAATAAGCAATATACTATTTATGCCAAAAGAATAAAAGCACTTATTCAGGGACAAAAAAATGTTATTGTGGTTTCCGGGCACGACCATAATTTGCAATTCATAAATAACGAAAATATCAATCAGATCATTAGTGGTGCAGGATCAAAATCAGAAGCGGCAAGGGCTATTAACCCAAATGATTTCTCCTATGGAGGCAATGGGTATGCAATATTAACTTTGTTTAAGAGCGGAGATGCAAAGGTGACTTTTTTTGGGAATGAAAATAATAAGGAAAAATTGCTTTTTGAACGTGAAATTATAAAAGCAAAGGAGTTTAACTGGGCTAAAAATTCTCCTGATGATTTTCCTAAAACTATTTCGACTTCTATTTATACACAAGAAATGACCCAAAAGAGCCGTTTTCATAAATTTCTTTTTGGAAATCATTATCGAAAATATTACAGTTTGCCTATCGAAGCAAAAACAGCAACTCTTGACACACTCTTGGGTGGTTTGAAACCCATAAGAGAAGGAGGGGGGCATCAATCAATGTCATTAAGAGTAGTTGATTCTAAAAAAAGGGAATATGTTATGCGTGCCTTAAAAAAGAGCGCCACTCAATTTCTTCAATCAGTCGCATTTAAGGACCAATATGTAGAGACAGATTTTAAGGACACTTATGCTGAGGATTTTCTGCTTGATTTTTACACGACAGCACATCCGTATGCGCCTTTTTCTGTAGGATTTATGGCTGATAAATTAGGACTATCTCATACTAATCCGGTTTTGTATTATATTCCGAAACACAATACCCTAAAAGAATTCAATTCGAATTTTGGAGATGCATTATATATGGTGGAAGAACGACCGGCAGATAATCAAAAAGATGCCCACAGTTTTGGAAAACCAAATGATATTATCAGTACAGATGATATGATGAAGAATCTCCATAAGGATGAAAAATATAGTGTTGATGAAAAAGAATATATGAAAGCCCGATTGTTTGATATGCTCATTGGTGATTGGGACAGGCATGAAGATCAGTGGCGCTGGGGAGAATATAAAGAAGGGAATAAAATCGTTTATAAACCAATACCGCGTGATCGTGATCAGGCTTTTGCAAAATACGATGGTACTTTACTTTCTTTATTAATGAACATTCCTGCGTTGCGGCATATGAGAAGTTTTAAAAACAAAATAGATAATGTAAAATGGCTTAATCGCGAACCTTATCCGTTAGATCTGGCTTTTGTTCGGGTTTCTGATAAAAATGATTGGATTGCACAGGCAAAATATATTCAGGAACATCTTTCGGATGCTGATATTGATAACGCTTTTAAAAGCCTGCCGAAAGAAGTTCAGGATGAAACCATCGATGACATTAAAAGAAAATTAAAAAATAGAAAAAAGGAACTTCAAAAATATGCCGCTGTTTATTTTGATGTTCTTTCCCGCACTGTAATGGTAGCCGGAACAGACAAAAAAGATAAATTTGTTGTAAATCATAATGCAAAAAAAAGCCTTGAACTCAAGGTTTATCGTATTAAAAAAAATGGAGAAGAATTACTTTACACGAAAGTTTATAATGATAAAACCACTAAAAATCTGTGGATCTACGGTTTAGATGATGATGATATTTATGAAGTGAAAGGAATGTATAATTCTAAAATTTTAATTCGGTTAATTGGTGGTCAGAACAATGATCTATACGCTATTGATAATGGTAAAAGAGTGAGAATTTACGATTTTAAATCAAAAAACAATACTTATAATCTTGATAAAAAAGCTCAAAAAGTACTTACAGATGATTATGACGTGAACTTGTATAATTTTGAAAAGCCAAAATATAATGTTTTTTCAGGTTTGCCAACAGCAGGCTATAATCCTGATGATGGAGTGAAATTAGGAATCAATCTGAATTATACAGTTAATAATTTTAAACAAAACCCGTATACCCAAAGACATGTCTTAAATGGATATTATTATTTTGCAACAGGAGGTTTTGAGTTAGATTATACTTCTCATTTTCCGGGATTACTGGGAAATTGGGTAATTGATGTGGAAGCAAAATATACGACACCTAATTTCGCAATCAATTATTTTGGATATGGTAATGAGACCATAAATGATGATCGGGATGTAGGAATGGACTATAATCGCGTTCGTATCGAGAAATTGAGAATTGCACCAGCTGTGAGAAATGTTGGTCGTTACGGAAGTGAGATGAGCTTTCAGCCAGTATTTGAAAAGATGCAAGTTGAGAATACTGAGGGACGTTTTATTAATACTGCGGGAATAATAAATCCTGAAGTTTTTGAAAATCAGTATTATGGAGGTGCAACAATAAAATACACTTTTAAAAATGCAGATTTTGCTTCAAAACCTTCTTTAGGAATGGGCTTTATGATTTCAGGCAGCTGGCTAACAAATTTGGATAATACCAAACAAAATTTTCCGACTATTGAAAGTAATTTAAGTTTTGTACACAAAATCGATTCACAAGGAAAATTAGTTTTTGCCACTTTATTCAAAACAAAAGCGATTTTGAATAATAATTACGAATTTTATCAGGGAGTAACTTTAGGAGGAGATAATGATTTACGCGGGTACAGAACCGAGCGATTTTTAGGAAATACCTCTTACTCTCAAAGCAGTGATTTGCGTTATACTATTGGAAAAATTCGTAAATCAATTATTCCGCTAACGTATGGAATTCTCGCAGGTTTTGATTATGGTCGTATTTGGCTGGATGGCGAAAATTCAAAAAAATGGCATAATGATTTTGGTGGCGGAATATGGCTTAACGGAATAAATTTAATCACGGCAAGGGTATCCTATTTCCAATCCCCGGATGAAAGAGGAAGGGTTGTTTTAGGAGCTGCTTATAGTTTTTAAGCTACAAATTTAAATATTTATTTTTGTAAAGTCCACTTTACAAAATCGCTCATTACTTCAGGCCAATGTTCTTTATCATAATTAGTGCTTTCGTCATCATTTATTTCCAAAAAGTTATGGTTTAAGTTTAAATATCGTCTATAAGTTAGATTATTTTTAGAATTCTGGATGTAAAATATCGGAACCAAATCACAAAGATCTGAAGCAATATCGTTTGTGCTATATGCTAAATAAGTTGGGATTTTTATTTTTAACCAATCATTTACCTGAGGTCTTGAAAAGGATTTCCACGATAATAATGAAGGATTTTTTTTTATTGAATCATTGTTATAAGCATTTTTTAGTATTTGATATTCCTCATTGATTTTTTCATCCGCTTCTTGCCAGGTGATTTTTTTAGTTTCTGCTTCTTTTCTATATTTTCTTATGAATTGATCCACTCTACCAAATGGATTAGCACTAAACAATCCTAGATGAGCTACGTTCTTATTAGAAATTGTAACAGCAGTAGCAACTTTTGAACCTTGTGAATGTCCTGCTATAATTAGTTTTGATTTATCTGCCCATTTTTGTTTTTGTAAGTACTTAATCACTGTGTTAGCACGATTTCGATACATTTCCAAATAATCTGATTTTATATATTCCTTATCCAGTTTTTCAGGAGCTTCAGAATTTGGAATATAGCAATAGGATTCATTAAGTTTTTTCTCTTCAACTATCATTGGAGTTTTTGGCATTGAGATCACGACTAAATGATATTTTTTTTTTATTTCTTCAATATTGAAATTTGTAATTCCTCCACCGATCATCCACATAGGTTCTTTTTCAGGTTTTATAAAAAGAGGTATTGGCATTGAGCCCTGACAAAATAAAAAAATTGGCTTTTTTGTATTTAATAGAGTATCAATCACAATAAAATCTATGCTATCGTCATTGTTTTTGATGTTAAAGTGTGTGGCTTGATTATTAATTATGCTGCCACTTTGGGAAAAGGACACAAAGGATAAAAAAAGTGATACGATAACAGACCTGATTTTTTTCATAGCTCAATTTCCAAATAGTATTGGAGAATGGCAAAATAAATAAAAATATAAGTAAAAAACTACTTTATTTCAAATTCATAAACGTTACCACCAACCTTATTTGTTTTTTCATCAGCAATTAACAAGGTGTTATCGTCTTTAAAAACAATAGCCTCTTTTTGCGAAAAATGATTTAAGTTAATTTCGGTTTGAGTACCCTTGTTAAAAGAGTTTCCGTTGAAATCTTTAAATAAAACAATTTTATCATGACTTAGTAAAACGACTTTTTTTCCATCAGGACTAATGGTTGCACTTGTCAAAACACAATGATTGTAATTATCACAAGTTTTAAATTCGCCTATTTTGACAGCTTTTTGAGTTCCGGGTGCATTTAATATTTTGTAAATAAAAGCAGTTCCGTCAAAATCTTTGCTTCGGTTTTTTGTAAAAAGATAAAAATAATTTTGGTGTTCAAAAAAGCCTTCGACATCATAGAATAATTCTTTTTTCTTTGGAGGAAATTCAGTCTGTTCAGGATATGAAAAAGAAATTTTATATTCTGAAACTGTATTTTCTTTATTTAATTCTTCTTTGGCTACTTTGTAAATACACAAATCCTGACGCTCATTGTCGTTATTGCCAAAATCACCAATATAGATATTTCCTTCTTTGTCTTTTGTAATGTCTTCCCAATCTACATTTTGAGCATTAGTAATGGCGATAGTTTTTTCTAATTTTCCTTCTGAATTTAGGGCATAAATTTCATTCTTGTTTCCACTGTCTTCCAAAGTATAAATCAGATTTGTTTCTGGAAAGTAAGTGATTCCTGAAACTTCCTTAAGCTTTTTTGGAAGCGAATAAAGTGTTTTTAAATCGCTATTTGATTGCTGTTGACAAGCCAGTAAAACTAGAGAAGTTGCGATTAACAAAGGCTTTTTCATAAGATTTGTTTTTTTTTATTTTAAATAACATAGCAGTAAATAATTCATAAAGTTTTTAATTCTTAAATTCCCTTGAATCACTTATGGGAAAAATCTAAATCAAATTGGTGTTTTTAAAGTTGCGTGTAATAAATTCAAAGGCAGCAAACATAATATGCCCCATAGATTTAGCATTTTTAAATTTCATATCATTGGTATAACGGTACAATTCCATTTTTAGCTGATTCAAATGTTCCTCAGTAGATATGGTATCATGACACATTATATTTAAAAGCTTTTTAATTCTGTTTTCGGCTGAATGAATACGTTTTGCCAAAATGGCACGCTCTTCATCTTTATATTGAAAAATAGAACGTTCTTCCAATTTTTCCTTAATCAGTTTTATCATCGGATAATTTTCCTTGAAAAACTGGGGGCGATATACTTTAAAATTGCCTTCATAACATTGCTGGTCAAAATCAATTGGACGAATTTTATAAACTACCTGGTCAAAATCGTGAATAGGTACAATTACATAATTATAAGCACGCATATCGCCTAAAAGCCTGATCATACAGCGTTCATTAAATTTCACGAACTCTTTTGCAATTTGTGACTTTTCCGTTTCGGTACAGGAATCCAGTAGGCTATCCATGAAAACATCGCCCGGAATCCCAATAATATGTTCTTCTATTAAAGTATCGTTGTAAACCAAAAAGTTGATTTTGTCAGGAGATAAAATATCTTCTAATTCGAGTCCGTAAATTCTGGAAGCATCAGCTTTTTTGATGTAAAAGTGAACGTAATTATCATTGAGGATGTTTCTGACTTTTATCCGGAAAGGTTTCGAATTTCCAAAAGTACAGTAGTCAATGGCATCAATATTAAGGAATTGAATAATTTCGCTATTTCCATCAGAATGTAAAAGAGAATAGATTTTTTTAAGGTTCAGATCTATTTCATTTCTTTCAAATTCATTATAGTAAACCCTAATCCATAAGGTGTCGACATCGTTTTTATCGTAAACATTTATTGAACCTGAAAAGCGTAATAAATCATCATAAAACACAGAAACTTTTGATATTCTCTCGTATCGTTCTAAATAATTTAAAAGTGATGGTGTTAAAGGGTAAGAAGGTTTTTTTAACAGCATTAATGGCTCGCTCATTTTCAATATCTTTATATGCAAATTTACATTAATTTATATTTAGGAGTAACAAAAAGCAAGTTGAAACGTCTTACTAAAAAACTAAAACCGAAATAAATTTGGAAACCATACTTACAATTGAGAATCTTCACAAAAGATATGGGCGAATTCAGGCCCTGAAAAATATATCTTTTGAAATACAAAAAGGACGCGTTTATGGTATATTAGGACCAAACGGAAGCGGAAAATCAACTACATTAGGAATTGTACTGAATGTTGTAAATCGAACATCAGGTAATTATAGTTGGTTTGGCGGCAAAATGGAAACGCATGAAGCCTTGAAAAAAGTTGGAGCAATTATAGAACGCCCTAATTTTTATCCTTACATGACGGCTGAAGAAAACCTGAAGCTGGTTTGTAAAATTAAAAGTATTGATTATTCTAAAATAAATGAAAAGCTTGATTTGGTTGGTCTTACAGAAAGAAAGGATAGTAAGTTCAGTACTTTTTCGTTAGGAATGAAACAGCGTCTGGCAATTGCTTCGGCGCTTTTAAATGATCCTGAAATTCTAATTCTGGATGAGCCCACAAATGGATTGGATCCACAGGGAATTCATCAGATTCGTGATATTATTAGAAAAATTGCCTCGCAGGGCACGACTATTTTGCTGGCTTCGCATTTATTGGATGAAGTCGAAAAAGTTTGTTCGCATGTAGTTGTTTTACGAAAAGGAGAAATGTTATACTCAGGTTCTGTGGATGGAATGTCAGCGAATGAAGGTTTTTTCGAAGTCCAATCGGATGACAATGAAACTTTGAAATCTATTTTAATTGAACACCCGGCAATTGACAGAATGACTGAAGAGGAAGGTAAAATTTTGGTTTACTTAAAATCAGAATTATCTGCTTCTGACTTAAATAAATTTCTATTTTCAAAAAACATTGCGTTAAGTCATTTAGTAAAACGTAAAAATAGCTTAGAAGCTCAATTTTTAGAATTAACCAAAAACGCCAGCGTTCAAAATAACTAACCATGAACAGACTTATCTCTATAGAATTACAAAAAATCTGGAAAAATAAAGCCAGTAAAGTATTGACACTTACTTATTTCATTTTACTTTCTTTTATCGCCTTAATAGCTTCGATAAAATTTGATTTGGGAGTTTTTAAATTTCATTTAGCTGAAATGGGGATTTTTAATTTTCCGTTTATTTGGCATTTCAATACTTATGTGGCGGCATGGTTGAAATTCTTCCTTGCTATTGTAATCGTTTCTATGATGGCAAATGAATATAGTTACGGTACTTTAAAGCAAAATTTAATTGATGGTTTGAGCAAAAAGGAATTTGTATTGTCTAAATTCTTTACGGTTGTTGTTTTTGCTTTATGTTCTACAATTTTCGTTTTTGTGATGAGTTTGATTTTAGGACTTTGCTTTTCATCTTACACCGAATTCGGAATTATCTTTACCGATTTGGATTATCTGTTAGCTTTTTTTGTAAAACTGACTGGTTTCTTTTCTTTCTGTTTGTTTTTGGGGATTTTAGTAAAACGATCGGCTTTTGCATTAGGGTTTCTTTTAGTCTGGAGTATTTTAGAAGGAATTGCAAAAGGCCTTTTAGTATTCAAAATTTTCCCGGAAAGCACTATCGGCTATACTATTATGAAGTTTTTTCCTTTAGAAGCGATGTCAAATTTAATTATTGAACCATTCACAAGATTATCTGTTATAAAAACAATCGGGAATCAAATAGGGGTTGCAGGAACGAAAGATTATAGTGTTGATTATTTTTCTGTTTTAATAGTATTAGTCTGGACATTTTTATTCGTTTATTTCTCATACAAATTATTAAAAAAGAGAGATTTGTAGTTTTTAAACTACTTTGTAAATTGTGTCTGGATTGTGTGGATGAGAAAAGTTATTTTAGTTAAAAAGTAATGTAAAAATTATTTACTTTTAAAATATGCTAAAAAAACTTTATCTTTTTTTAATACTATTGCCATTTTTGAGTTTGGCGCAATTTAGTAAGACTCATTATATTCCGCCAATTGTAGCTTCAAATGGTGTGCCTGTAGGTCCGCAATATATTTATATTTCTACTCCAAGCTTAACTCCGGTCAGCTTTAGCATAAACGAAATTGGCGGGGCTATTATTTCAGGAACTGTCTCCAGAGATGTTCCCTATATTTTTGATATTGATACACATAATGGAAATCAATTGGTTATTGATGAATTTGAAGTAAGCAATATCAAGTCCAATCGAGGTTATATTATTGAAGCAAAAGATGTTGTTTATGCTACAGTTAGGATTACTGACAGAACTGGTAATCAGGCAAGTGAGATAGTTTCTAAAGGTTTAGCTGCGTTAGGAACCCATTTTAGAATTAGTGGACTTACAAATAAATTAAACTCAGGGTATTCAGAAAGCCATTTGACATTTGCATCTGTTTTAGCAACAGAAAACAATACGATAGTTAATTTTAAAGATATCAAAACCGGAGCTATTTTGATTAATAATCTTATTACCGGAAATTCAGCTCCAAGTGTAACTTTAAATAGTGGAGAGAGTTATACTATCGCAGTGCAAGGGCCAATGGCAGTTAATAATGATGCACTAATAGGGGCACTAATCACCTCTAACAAACCAATTGCTGTAAATTGTGGTTCATTCGCAGGTTCTAATGGGGAAATTGTAAATAATGTAGATATAGGAATTGATCAAATTGTTTCTGCAGAAAGAACAGGCACTGATTATATTTTTATCAAAAGTACAGGTTCTCAAAATGTTGAAAAAGTGATTTTAATCGCAAATGAAAATAATACTGAAATATTTTTAAATGGTTCTTTGACTCCAAATCAAACGATTAATGCGGGTGAATACTTCTCACTTTTAGGTTCTGATTATAATTTTCAGGGGAATCTGTTTGTTCGTTCCAGCAAAAATATCTTTGCCTATCAAAGCGTAGGTGATGATGTAAGAGGTGATGAAGCGAACCAGGAAATGTTTTTTGTGCCGCCATTAAGCTGTCAGACTCCAAAATCAATAGATAATATCCCTTCAATAGAACTAGTTGGCAATCGTGCTTTTACAGGCAGAGTTACACTGACGACAAAAGCGGGTTCTGATTTAAATTTTGTAATTGATAAAGTCTCTTATGCTTTAGCGGCACTCCCTAAGGAAGTAAAAGTTTTAGGGCCAACTACTGTAACAGGAAATACAGAATATGAATGTTATGTGCTAACAGGACTTAAAGGAAATGTATCTGTTTTCTCTACTTCTCAATTGTATTTAGCAGCATACGGTAATGATGGCGCAGCAACATTCGGAGGTTATTATTCAGGTTTTACTTTTAAACCAGAGGTAAATTTTCAGCAATTAAATGTATCTCAATCCGGCTGTATTCCAAATGTAAAACTGAATGTAAGTTCACTAACAGGATTTGATGTGTTTCAGTGGTATTTTAATAATGTTGCAATTTCTGGTGCTAATTCAAATACATATTCGCCCACCCAGCCTGGCTATTATAAAGTAAAAGCAACGTTGTCTTCCTGCGGTATAGAATTGTTTTCTGATGAAATTCCTGTGAGTGATTGCCCGACAGATATAGATAATGACAAAGTCAATGATAATATAGATCAGGATAATGATCAGGATGGAATAACGAATTGTACGGAATCATTTGGTAATCAAAATATAGATATTTCTAATTCAGGTTCAAAAAATATTTCTATTGGCACTTATTCAAATTCATTTACAGGGACGGTTACTACTTCCACAACGGCAATGATTGCGCCATTTTTAGGAAATAATGATGGAAGTTTTGTTAGTGAATTACCTGCTGGCAAAACAAACTGGATGAAATACACAATGACTTTTGCTCAGCCTGTTTCAATTGGGCTGGATTATATTTCAACAGCAAACCCTACTGATTTACTGAATTCTAATGCTGAATATGTTGTGAATTCAGAAACGAACAAAACAATAACATTATTAAATCCAAATAATCAATTACTGATTGATACCAATTATGATGGTTTTTATGAAAGTGGTGTAACTGAATTCTCTTCATTTGAAATTCGTTTCAGGTTAAACAGTGCTGTACCTTTAGCAGCTGGGACAGGAACTTTTAAGTTTTTAACAAATCTGTCTAAAACGATTAGTTTTAAGCATCAAAACCTTTCTGAAACGGCATTAAATAAAACAACCCTAAGATTCTATTTGGCTTGTGTGCCGAAAGATTCTGATAATGATGGGATTTTTGATCACTTAGATCTCGATAGTGATAATGACGGCGTTCCGGATGCTGTTGAAGCACAAGGCGCTAACTTTAAGGTTTTCTCTAATATTGACGCCAATCATGATGGGATTGATGATGCTTATGGATACGGACACATACCTGCGGATTTTGATAATGATAAAGTTCCTGATTATTTAGATTTGGATAGTGATAATGACGGAATTTATGATCTAATAGAATCAGGAAGTAATGCTGCAGATCTAAATTTAAATGGTATAATTGATGGAAATAATTTTGGAGCAGATGGATTGGCAAATTTAGTGGAAACAAGTCCTGATAGTGGAAAACTGAATTATAGCATCTTAGATACCGATTTAGATGGTATTTATAATTATATAGAACTTGACAGTGATAATGATTTATGTTCAGATGTAATTGAAGCTGGATTCATGGACTCTGATAATGATAAATTTTTGGGCGCTGTTTCTCCTCCAACAATAAATGTAAAAGGAATTGTCACAAGTGGAATAGGGTATACAAATCCAAACTCAAATTATACTATTGCTGCACCAATCATTATCGATAATCAGCCAGAAAACAAATCGGTTTGTGAATTGCAAAATGCGAATTTTATAGTTGATGCTCCTTCAGTTTCAGGTTATCAATGGCAGGTTTCCAATAATGGGGTAGCCTGGACAGACTTGGTTAATAATGCGATATATTCCGGAGTAAATACATCATTTTTGATTATATCAAATGTTTCACAATCGATGAATTTGTATCAATATAGAGTGTTTTTAAGCCGAACAGGAAATTCATGCGGATTGTATTCTAATGCTGCGACATTAACAATATTAGCATTGCCAATAATTAATTCACCAGTAACTTTAGTGCAATGTGACGATGATACAGATGGGGTTTCAGTATTTAATCTGACACAGAAAAACAATGCTATTTCAGCAAATTCATCAGTAGAAAAATTTAGTTATTACACCACTATTGCAGGTGCGGAAGCAAAGGATACCTCATTATTAATTACAGATCCGCAAAGTTACATTACTTCAGATAAAACAATTTATGTACGTATTGAAAATACAAATGGATGTTTTAGTGTTTCACAGTTGAATCTGGTTGTTTCTGTAACTCAAATTCCAGTTAGTTTTAAAATTCCGGATTATCAGGTATGTGATGATTTTATTGATGAGGCAAATAATGACAAAGATGGTATTTCAAGTTTTGATTTTAGTAATGTAACAGAGAAAATCAAGAACATGCTTCCAGATCCGGCTGCAAATTACAGGATAAGTTATTATAAAAACGAGGCTGATTTTCTGGCTGAAACAGATGCTTCGGGAAATTTATTAGCCATTACAGATATTTCAAATTATCGAAATATTGGATATCCAAATGATCAAAAAATATGGGCAAGAGTCGAAAACTCTTTATCTAATGATTGTTTTGGATTTACTACTTTTAATCTAATTGTAAGTCCACTTCCAAATATAAATCAAAACATTGAGGGAGGCGAAAATGAAATTGTCTGTAGTAACTTGCCGGAACTTTTTGTTACTCTTGAGGCAGGTATTAATGATGGAACACCACGAGATGATTATAGCTATCAATGGTATTTGAATGGGAATGTAATGCCGGAAGCCACAACTTTTTCTATAAAGGTTAACAGGCAGGGAAGCTATAGTGTAGATGTAATCAATAAAAATAATTGTTCCAGAACCAGAAATGTAAAAGTTGTGGCATCTGATATTGCTGAAATTGCAGCGATTGGAGTTAGGGATTTAAGAAATGATAATTCGGTTTTGATAAATATAAAAGGCCCTGGGCAATATGTTTATAGTATTATCGATTCAAATGGCCCTTATCAGGATTCAAATTTATTCGAAAATGTAGCTATAGGTTTTCATACCGTTTATATCAAAGATTTGAATGGATGTGGGATAACTCAAAAAGAAATTGCAGTTCTTGGTGCTCCAAAATTTCTCACTCCAAATGGAGATGGCTTTAATGATTTTTGGAATATAAAGGGAGTAAGTGCAGGATTTTATTCCAAAACAATCATTTATATTTTTGACAGGTATGGAAAACTCATCAAACAAATTTCTGCTTCTGGTTTAGGTTGGGATGGAACATTTCAGGGTAATCCGCTGCCAGCTGATGATTATTGGTATACGGCAAAATTTGAAGATGGACGGGAAGCAAAAGGACATTTTAGTTTGAAAAGATAACTTAAAAAAAAAATCCAAATTCAAGCTTTAAAAGTGCGATTTTATGAAAAGAAAAAATCCCAAATTCCAATTATTGGAGTTTGGGATTTAAAATATTTGAATTTGATAAAATTAGAATTTAAATCTTTTTCTATCAGTTTCTGTTAAATAGATTTTTCTCAAACGAATAGATTTTGGTGTTACCTCTACATATTCATCTTTTTGAATGTATTCTAAAGCTTCTTCAAGAGAGAAAATAATCGGTGGGATGATTCTCGCTTTTTCATCATTTCCAGATGAACGAACGTTAGATTGTTTTTTCTCTTTCGTTACGTTTACACACATATCATCACCACGAGAGTTTTCTCCAATTACCTGACCTTCATAAATTTCGGCATTTGGTTCAACAAAAAACTTACCACGATCTTGTAATTTATCGATAGAATAAGGAATAGCTTTCCCTTTTTCCATAGAAATCAATGAACCTTTATTACGTCCGGCAATTTCTCCTTTATAAGGTTCGTATCCTATAAAACGGTGTGCCATAATAGCTTCACCAGCAGTAGCAGTAAGCAATTGATTACGCAATCCAATAATTCCACGTGATGGAATATTAAATTTCACAATCATACGGTCACCTTTAGTTTCCATGCTCAGCATTTCACCTTTACGCATAGTAACAAACTCAACTGCTCTACCAGAAAGACTTTCTGGTAAATCGATTGTCAATTCCTCAATTGGCTCACATTTTTTACCATCAATTTCTTTAATGATAACTTGTGGCTGACCAATTTGTAATTCGTAACCTTCTCTTCTCATGGTTTCAATAAGAACAGATAAGTGAAGTACTCCACGACCAAAAACCATGAATTTATCAGCAGAATCAGTTTCACCTAACTTCATAGCTAAGTTTTTCTCTAATTCTTTTGTCAATCTTTCTCTAATATGACGAGAAGTTACAAATTTACCTTCTTTACCAAAGAAAGGAGAGTCATTAATAGTAAATAACATACTCATTGTAGGCTCGTCGATATCAATTGTTTTTAGACCTTCCGGATTTTCATGATCAGCGATAGTGTCACCAATTTCAAATCCTTCAACTCCAATAATGGCACAAATATCTCCGGCAATAACTTGTTCTACTTTTTTACGGCCAAGACCTTCAAAAGTATGAAGTTCTTTAATACGTGATTTTGTTATAGTACCATCTCTTTTTACTAATGAGATTGGCATACCTTCTTTCAAAACTCCTCTTTCTAAACGACCAATAGCGATACGACCTGTAAAGGCTGAGAAATCTAAGGAAGTAATTAACATTTGTGGTGTTCCTTCAGATACTTTAGGAGCAGGTACATTTTCAACAACCATATCCAATAGTGCCTCAACATTATCAGTTACGTTTTCCCAATGATCAGACATCCAGTTATTTTTAGCCGAACCATAAACGGTTGGGAAATCCAACTGCCATTCTTGTGCACCTAATTCAAACATCAAGTCAAAAACTTTCTCATGAACTTCTTCAGGAGTACAGTTTTCTTTGTCAACTTTATTGATAACTACGCAAGGTTTTAACCCTAAGTCAATAGCTTTTTGTAGTACGAAACGAGTTTGTGGCATCGGCCCTTCAAAAGCATCCACTAGCAAACATACACCATCGGCCATGTTCAATACACGTTCTACTTCACCTCCAAAATCGGCGTGGCCAGGAGTGTCAATAATATTGATTTTTGTTCCTTTATATTGAACTGATACGTTTTTAGAAGTAATAGTAATACCTCTCTCGCGCTCTAAATCGTTATTATCAAGAATTAAATCACCTGTGTTTTCGTTGTCACGAAATAATTGACAGTGATACATAATTTTATCAACCAAAGTGGTTTTACCGTGATCGACGTGGGCAATAATTGCAATGTTTCTAATAGATTCCATCTGTGATTTTTAATGGGTGCAAAGGTACACTTTATTTTCATATAAAAAACGTTTTGAAGATAGTTTACGTAATGCCAACGAATTAGTTTAACGAAATAGTAATATTTCTATAGATTTTAAAGTATTTCAATTTGGTTCAATCTGGTTTATTTGCCTATATTTGAAGTAATGAAAAGCAAACCCAAACAAATTACGCTGATATATATTATCATTTCGTTGTTTATGGCTATCCTATGTCATAAATTCTTAGTTTGCTACGTTTTAAGAACAGAGTTTTATTATTTCAGCTTTATAAAAGATATTATTTTTATTTTTTTTACAGGCCTCATATTTAATTATATTTTATCAAAAAATGAAAGCAGAAATATTGCCATTTTAGATAAAATACAGCTTACCAATGAAGAGATCAAGGAGTCTAACGAAAAATATGATATAGTTGCAAAAGCTACCAGCGATACAATATGGGACTGGAGAATTCCTGAGGACTATATTACGTGGAATAAAGGAATCGAAAATGTTTTTGGTTATAAACAGGAAGAGGTAGGTCTGACTTCAAAATGGTGGTTTGATAAAATTCATCCCGAAGACACTATCAAAATGTCTGTCAGATTATATTCTTTTATTGAGCTTAAAACTGAAAAGTGGCAGGACCAGTATCGTTTTAGATGTGCAGATGGCACTTATAAGTATGTTTTGGACAGAGGTTTTCTTTTAAAGGACGAAAACGGTAAGGGGATTAGAATGATTGGTGCTATTCAGGATATTACAAAACAAAAAGAAGAAGAACAAAGGCTTAAGCTTTTAGAGACGGTAATTACACAATCTAAAGATTCAATTTTGATTACCGAAGCAAATTCAGGGGAAGGCAAAATCCCGCAGATTGTGTATGTCAATCCTGCATTTACTAAAATGTCTGGATATGAATCGGATGAGATTTTAGGGCAGGAACTAAACTTTTTTGAAGGACCCAATTCGGATTCGCAGGCTTTGAAAAAATTAATAAACGCAATCAGAGATGAAAAAGAGTGCGTAATTGAAACCATTAGTTACAGCAAAAGCGAAAAAGAATATTGGGTGCGTTTTGCAATGATTCCTATTTTTAATTCTGAGGATATAATAACGCATTGGATTTCCATCCAGCAGGATATTACAGAAGAAAAAAAATTAGAAACAGAAAGGGAGCAATTAATTCATGAACTGACTCAAAACAATAAGGATTTAAAACAGTTTTCTTATATAACTTCGCATAATCTAAGAGCACCACTTTCTAATTTAATGGGACTTTTAAATTTAATAGAAGATATTCCTGTCGAAAACCCGGAGTTAGAAGAATTACTAAGTGGTTTTTATAAATCTACTAATCTATTAAATGAAACAATCAATGATTTGGTTAGGGTTATTATTATAAAAGATAATCCTTCTATACAAAAAGAAATAGTTTCTTTGAGCGAAGTTTTTGAAAATGTATTTGGTCAGCTATCCTTTCAAATAGAAGCACATAAGCCAATAATTAAACTTAAATTAGATAAAGTCCCTTTGCTTAATACAAATAAGGCATATATTGAAAGTATATTACTAAATTTGTTGACGAATTCTTTAAAATATAAATCTGAGAACAGGAAGCTTAAAATTTCTATTACTGCAGAGCAGGTTGACCAAAAAGTTTTTTTGACTTTTACTGATAATGGAATCGGAATTGATTTAGAAAGAAACGGGGATAAAGTTTTTGGATTATATCAAAGGTTTCATAATTATCCCGATAGTAAAGGTCTTGGTTTATATCTTGTAAAATCTCAGGTGGAAACTATGGGAGGAACAATTAGTGTGGAAAGCGAAGTAAACAAAGGAACCTCATTTGTCATAACATTTAAAAATTAAGATATGCTGGAACAAATTTTATGTATTGATGATGACCCTATAACGTTAATGCTGTCTAAAAAAGTAATTGCAAGATCTGGTTTTTCTGATGAAATCATAACGGCACAAAATGGGGAAGAAGCTTTGACATATTTCAACACCCTAAAATATAGTAAAGATCAACCCGTAAAAAAACCAAGATTAATTTTTTTGGATTTAAACATGCCTGTCATGGGAGGCTGGGAGTTTCTGGATCATTTTATATCCCCCGATTATGATGAGTTTAATTCGGTAAACGTTATTGTTCTGTCTTCTACAATTAATCCTGAGGATTTAGCCAAAGCAAAGAAATATCCTATTATCATTGATTTTCTTTCTAAGCCCATAACATTACAAATGATTGAATATCTAAAAAATAAAATTGAGCTATAAAAAAACGGCAATTATAAATTTAATTGCCGTTTTTTGTTTTAAGTAAGTAATAGAAAATGAATGACTTCTTAGCTTTTTTCTTCTTTATTGAAATACACTAAGTAGTAATACATTTGTTTTTCTTCATCCCAGCCTTTTTCAACAAATTTTTCTGCACTTTCAGGATTGATAAAATCCATTTTAATCTGAATATGTGTATCCAGGTTAATAACGTTTTTAATCGATTTGCGTGCGTCAGAAACTGCTGCGTTTGCAATTGGAAATGAGGTTACATCTTCGATGCTGTATTTTTCTCCCTTATCAACTTTATAGTTTTTAAATTCAGGAATTAAGTCTGGATTGTCCAATACTTCATTTAGGAAATTTTGTTCTTCAAACTGATCATTTTTAGCGAAATAATTCACAGACCTGTTCATAAACATTACTTCTTCTTTCTTATCTTCTGCTGGTAAAACCACATCTTTCGCGAAGTTTTGGCAGAATTTCAGGTATTTTTTTGTGATGAAATTCTCATCTTCAAAAGCATCAACAGATAAAAAATGCTCCAGCCAGTAACGAGCGTCGTATCGGTTACTGTCTACGGTTAGAATTTTGTATCCCTCTTCTTTTTTATAGTTAAAAATCAAACACCCTTTGTCTAATTTGCTCAGGTTGACTCCTTGCTGCAAAATCATTTCAAGATTGCTGTCTTTTTCTTCAAATTGTAAAAAGTCAGCTTGTAATTCACTTTTAAAAATCCCAATTGCATCAACAACATTATTATCAATGCTTAAATTGGTTAGATAAGTCACATAAACCTCTCCGTTTTTAATGTGCGGATGATTGGACTGTTCGAATAAATGCGTAGTAATTTTTTTAGAAATCTCCTGTAAATTGCCCGGATTGGTAAAAATCTCCGTGGCATATTTAAACATGTCGTTATAATCCAAATCTACTTCGTGTGCAAACTGGTAATAGTTTTCTTCTTTCTCTCTAAAAGGCTTAAAAAAGTACTCTTTTATCAAAGGCACAATTTCATCATTTAAATTAAAAGGCTGTTCCGATAAAAAAATCGCTTCGTTTCGGCTTTTATTTCCTACGCGGTGTATCGCAAGCGTCTCGATGTGGGTGTTGAAAAGGTTGATCATATTTTAAGTTACTGAGATTCTAAGTCTCTAAGATTCTAAGTTTTTAATTAGTGTCTTTTAATTTCCTGATCAATGACGCTAACATTCTTTCGACCTCTCGACTGTCCTCGTATAAATTGTTAAATTCTTCTTCTTTTATATAAATTATATTTTTCGCAATTTCAAGCTGGGTTTGCATTTCAAATAGGGAACCAAGAGAAATATATAGAAAACGCAAAAAATCCTTATTACTTTCTCTGCCAGATCCTTCTGCAATATTACTTGGTACGGAAACTGAACTTCGACGTATTTGAGAAGTTAATCCAAACACTTCTTCTTTTGGAAAAGCACTTGTTGCTTTGTAAATTTTGGTAACTAAGGTAATTGATTTCTGCCAAACTAAGATTTTTCTAAAATGACTCATTTTCTTATTTTTAAATTAAATACAAAAATAAGAAAAATCTTTCATTACAGCTTTAAATCTTAGTTCTAAGAAACTTAGCAACTTAGATCAATTCCAATTCTCCTCAAAACCAAAATCTTCAAAGCTATCGTCTCCTTCAAACATGTCTAGATCGTCTTCGTCAAGATCATCTTCAAATTCGCCGTAGATATCATCGTGCATATCGGCTTCAAAGTTTTTTTCACCTGAATCTTCAGGCATTTCTCCATGCGAGAAAAGCGTTTCGGGATATGTTGCTCCTGCAATTTGGTCTTCAATAGCAGCCAATTCTACAAGGAAAGTCCACATATTGATAAAATCATATACATAAATGATTTTGGTATTTTTTTTGTCTAAGATAGAAGATAATGGATAATCACTCATAGTTCGCTGTTCTCCGGGAACGTCTCCGGTATCAAAAAGCGGAATTTCATCTTCCTGATTCCAGGTTTCGTCGCACGTGTAAAACGAAGCCACTTCCATTCCGTCAAAACCAAAAGCGTTGAAGATGGCATTATGTAAATCCTCAAGAGTATCGTCTTCCAGGATTGCAATGTCTCTAAAAATATCTTCTTCGGCGTCTAGAATTACTCTAAATTTATAAACCATAATCTTTGTATTTTTTGAAAAGCCAAAGGTAAAATATAAATTATGATTTATGAATTAGTAAATACGATTTGTTGAAAACATTTTAGAAAGATGAATTTGCGATTTGTATGTGAGAAATGGCAAAAAAAATCAAATAGGATTTATTTCCTACTCAGTCTCTTTCTAATCTTATGATAATGTTTATGATAGGTGCTATGGCTGGGATAAGTTCGACTTGATGTCATGTTGTTGAAAATTAGTGCTGTGAAAAGCAAAATCAAAACGCCAATTAACACCGGAGAAAGCACATACATATAGCCCAGATCTTTTATTTTATCTGAACCAATAACAGCAATAAGAGCTGTTGCACCTCCTGGCGGATGTAATGTTTTGGTAATCTGCATTAAAATTATAGCAAGCGAAACGGCCAAAGGTGCCGCAATCCAGATAATATCGGGTGCGAGTTTATGAACGGTAACTCCAATCAATGCTGAAACTAAATGTCCTCCTACTAAATTTCGGGGCTGAGAAAATGGACTCTGAATAATTCCGTAAACCAAAACGCTCGAGGCTCCAAAAGAGCCAATTAAATAAACAGCATCATTTCCTGAAAAATGTATCGACTGAATATAAGCCAGTATTCCAATACCAGCAAAAGAGCCTAAAAAAGACCAAAAATGTTCTTTATAATCTACTAAAGTTTCTTTGTAAAGAATATAACGTGTTTTGCGGTAGCTTCGTTTTATTTTTTGAACAGGCATTGTGGAATATGTTTTGCTATGTAATTGACTTCTCGGATTATTCTATTTAACAGACCTATAGATCGTGAAAAATGTAATTAAAATTTAAGCCGGTATGCTTTTAAATATATTTCGCTATAGGTTGCTAATCTCCTTAATTTAATAAGTAGCATATCATTACGTTAAAATTATTTTAATAAACCTGGAGAATAGCTATACACTGTATAAGGATAAATCATTTTTGCAGTATATTTTGAAATTAAACAAACTACAAGAATAGGCAAAAACAAGGTGTAATCGTTTGTAAGTCCGCATACTAAAAATATAGCTGTAAAAGGTGCGTGGATACTTGCGCTTAAAACAGCCGCCATTCCGATAATCATGAAATTAACCGGAATTACATGTGCCTCAAAAAAGGTATTTAAAATCGAAGCCAATAATAATCCTAAAAAAGCACCAATAAAAAGACTTGGGGCAAAAACACCGCCATCACCTCCGGAAGCCAGAGTTATTGAAGTAACAATTGGTTTGAGAAGTAATATTCCACCAAAAGTTAAAGCTAAAGTGAGTGTCATTATTTGATTTGGAGCAATGAAACTGGTTTTAATTGCATGATAACCTTCTCCATATAATTGCGGAAAAATAAACAGCGAAATGCTTAAAACTGCTGATCCTATTATGATTTTATAATAATGTTTATCAATTTTTCCAAATTGAGATTTAAAGAATAAAACACAACGTGTAAGGTAGACAGAATTCATTCCGGCCATAATTCCCAAAAGAATAAAATAGGGAATAGCCTTTAAATGCCAGGTGGTAATTGAAACTGAAAATAAAGGTTCTTCTTTTAAAATAGAAAGTAACCCAAAAGCAATAGAAACTGCTATCACATTTGATATAATAAATGCTCTGGTCACTTTTCTTGAAATTACTTCAAGGGCAAACAAAATTCCGGCAATCGGGCTGCTGAATAAAGCGGTGACTCCGGCAGCAACACCTGCGCAAATCAATTCGGTTTTGTATTGACGAAATACGTTTTCTTTTTGTTGTGCAACCGAACCAATTGTGGCTGTGGCAACTACCGTAGAAACTTCGATTCCGGTTGAGCCTCCAAAAATCACTGTCAACAATCCGTTTATAAAGTGTGATGGAATTTTATAGGATGGAAGATTTTTTGAGGTTGATTTTGTACTTTCAAAAACTTCCTTGATTCCTTTGTTTTCTTTTTTCTTAAAAAGATACTGCCTTAGGAAATAAATTACAGATAATCCAAAAACGGGGAAAATGATATAAAAAAAAGGATTTACCGACACTTCATGAAAGAAGATTTCTTCGTAATATTCTGTTATTTTTTTAAGTGAAATTCCGAGAAAGGCAGAGAGAAAGCCAATTAAAATAGAAACAATAACTAATTTTCGGAACTTAATGAATTGATGATTTTTTTTGATTTTCGCCGTTTTGTTCATCAGAAAGTAAATTTGTAAACCACAATATTTTTATGTGGATCACAAAATTAGATAATCAAATTCGGTTTTTGATAAAAAATACTCAATATATTATGTTAAAATTGTAAATACAGGAAAATTCTTTCATTGTGTTTTTATTAACATATCGATGAAATCTCTCAGAACAAGAGTTCCCACGTTATTGTATTTTGTTTGAAAAAAGGCTAAAATTATCGTTCGTAAAATTCAATTGGCAATTCATCCGGATCAGCGATAAAAGTAAAACGTTTTTCTGTCGTTTCATCAACTCTTATTGGTTCTGATACTATGTTTTTTGTGTTTAAAAAAGCAATTGTTTCATCTAAATTGATTACTTCAAAAGCCAGATGTCTTAAACCGACAGCTTCCGGTCTGGATGGTCTCTTCGGGGGATTTGGAAACGAAAATAATTCAACAATATAAGTGCCGTTCAAAGCCAAATCAAGTTTATAGGACTGACGTTCTTCGCGATAAATTTCTCTGATAATAGTTAAACCCAAAACTTCCGTATAAAAAGTTTTAGATTTTAGATAGTCAGAGCATAAAATGGCAATGTGATGAACTTTATTTAAGGTAAGCATTATGAGTTTTGTTCAGGTTTCTGATTTAATTTACGAATCACCTTCGCCGGATTTCCAACCGCCAAAGAATTATCCGGAATATTTTTTGTAACGACAGATCCGGCGCCAATAACGCAGCCTTTTCCAATTGTTACACCAGGACAAATTACAGCGTTTCCGCCTATCCAGCACTCGTCTCCAATAGAAATTGGTAAGGCATTTTCTAAAGATTTTCGCAATTCAGCGTCAAGCGGATGTGTTGCGGTATAAATTTGAACATTTGGAGCAAAAAACACATTGGAACCTATGCTTACAGGCGCACAGTCCAAAACAACACAATTGACATTAAAATAAACATTGTCGCCACAAGTAATATTGTAACCGTAATCGCAGTGAAAAGGGGGCTCTATGTAAAAACTCTTACCTGTATTCGGAATTAGTTCGGCCAAAATTTCTTTGGCTTTTTTTGTCAAACGATATTCGGTTACATTTAAGCGGTGTAATAAATTCTTTGCTTTTCTTCGTTCTTTTACCAAAACAGGATCGCCTGCAATATAATATTCTCCGGCAATCATTTTTTCTTTTTCGGATGTCATATAATTGTTTACATTTTAGTTTTAGTAATTTTTTCATGAATTTTCAATGTTTCCTGCAAAGCTGCGGTTGCATACCAAGGGGTTAATTCTGCTTCAAGTAAATTTGCTTTTATTGCCGGATCTGTTGCAACTAGTGCTTTTGCTTCTTCAATAGTGGCTACATTAAAAATATAAATACCTCTGTAATTTCGATCGTTTTTCATGAAAGGCCCGGCTACAACCAATTTCCCTTCTGTGGCCAATTTATTGATATTCTCCATATGACCTTCAAATAATTTTTTGGTTTCTTCTTTAGAAGCAGTAGTGTTAGTGCCTGTTTTTAAAAGACAGAACACATATTTTTTCATTCCGTATTCGTCTGCATTTAATGATTTCGCTAGTTTTTCGTCATATTTTGCTTCAGTTTCCTGTGAAAATCCAAGCGTAGTTAAAAGTGAAAATGCGACTAATAGCATTGATTTTTTCATGTAAAAATGTTTTAAACTAGTTTCTTCAAAATAACAATTTGTCCCAAATGATAAACATCATGCTGAATAATTCCATGAATATGTTCATAATAGGTATGATTATTATTAACGTAAATTTTGGCTAAATCTGCATCATCAAAATCTTGAAAAAAAGTATTCCAGGATTCTTGTGATTTTGCCAGACTTTGAAGGGATTGCTCCCAGGCTGCTTCAGATGGATCTAAAACGGGTACGAAATAATTGTGGTCTGGAGTGGTGATTGCTTCTCCCTGAACACGTTTTAAAATGTTTCTTCTCCATTGGATAAGATGATTGACAATTTCCCAAATCGTATTAAGATTAGGATGTGCTTTTTTGTAAGCCTGTTCAGCAGTTATATCATTTAGAGTATTTGCCAAGGTGACTTCCAACCACGGATTTCCATTATAGATGGACTGATATAGATTCGAAATTCTTTTGCTTTCTGACATAATAGAAGGTTTTAGAATGGTTAGCTAAGATACAAATAAGTATTTTACAACTCATCCACGAAATTCTACAATTGGGTTATTTAATTTTTTTTAACAAGAACTGTTAAAATACATTTGCCTCATCAAAAACCAACACAATGAAATCGCCAATAAAAAAATCTGCGAAGCAAACAGACAATAAAAGCGATAACATACATGACCAAAATCAAATAAAAATCCACAGGTATGAAAACCAAACTACTTTTTACGATTGTCCTTTTATTTTTAACGTCTTTCATCTTTGCTCAAAACACTATTTCGGGAAAAGTGGTTAACGAAAAAGGAAAACCGGTTCCGGGCGCCAACATTTACATTGACGGAACTTATGATGGTGCCACAAGTTCTGAAACGGGAGAATTTTCTTTTGAAACCACTGCTGCCGGAAATCAATTTTTAATAGTAAGTTTTTTAATTTACGACACTTTCAAAAAAGAAATTGATGTTACTAATTTTAAAGATCAAACTGTAAAATTAAGAGAAAATGTTAATGCCCTAGATGCCGTTGTGATTACTGCCGGAACTTTAGAATCCGGAGATAAAGCAAGAGTTTCTGTTTTGAAACCATTAGATATTGTAACCACTGCAGGATCTGCCGGAAATATTATTGCTGCTTTACAAACTTTACCTGGAACACAGACTGTAGGCGAAGACGGGCGTTTGTTTGTACGTGGAGGTGAAGCGAGCGAAACACAGACTTTTGTTGACGGAATTCGTGTAGCACAGCCTTACGGAGCAACCACAAATAACTTACCGACAAGAGGTCGTTTTTCTCCTTTTTTATTCAGTGGAATTGCTTTTTCAACCGGAGGTTATTCAGCAGAATATGGGGAAGCTTTATCAAGTGTTTTATTGTTGAATACCCAGGATGAACCGGATATGAACAAAACCGAAATTGCTTTGATGACTGTTGGTTTAGGTTTGGGAAATACTCAAAAATGGAAAAAAAGTTCATTAAGTGTAAATACGGCTTATATTAATTTGGCGCCTTACCAAGCTGTGATTCCACAAAATGTAGATTGGAATAGTCCATATCAGTCTTTATCCGGAGAAACCGTTTATCGCTATCATTTTACAAACGGAATTTTCAAATTATATGCTGCTTTTGATGCTTCTAAATTCGATCTGAATCAGAAAAATGTAAATTTCGAAGACAAAATCAGAACCGATTTAAACAATAATAATTTCTATTTAAATGCGTCTTACAAAGGAACAATTGGAACAGGCTGGCAATTAACCTCAGGACTTAGTTATGGATACAGCATAAACAAAATAAAATATGATATCAATGATGTTGATAATGATGAGAATGCTGCGCAATTGAAATTGAAATTGAGAAAAAATGTTTCAGATCATTTTAAGTTGTCTTTTGGAGCCGATTATTTTATTACCAAATTCAATGAAAACTTCGATGATAATGCTTCTATTAAAGTGGCAAACGGTTACGATTCGAATATTGCTGCTTTTTATACTGAAGGAGATATTTTGTTCTCGAAAAATTTCGCAGCAAAAGTAGGTTTCCGACTTTCGAATAATAGTTTACTTAGCGAAACTAATATTGCACCGAGAGCTTCATTAGCTTACAAAGTTTCTAAAAACAGTCAGTTTTCATTTGCGTACGGAGATTTTACGCAAACACCAGTTGTTGATTATATTAAGTATTCGAAATATTATCAATTTGAAAGTGAAAAAGCCAGACATTATATCTTAAACTATCAGTTTACAAAACCAGGCCAGACTTTTAGAGCCGAAGCGTATTATAAAGATTACAGCAATTTGGTTCAATATGATACAAGAGATATTGTTTATAATTCGGTTTTTAATAATAACGGTTCAGGTTATGCAAAAGGATTGGATTTATTTTGGAGAGACAGCAATTTATATAAAAATTTAGAATATTGGATATCCTATTCTTACATCGATTCAGAAAGACAATACAAGAATTTTCCAACAATGGCGACACCCAATTTTATTGCAAATCACAGTTTATCAATTGTAACAAAATATTTCATCACCGATTGGAAATCGCAAATTGGTTTCACCAACAGTTATAGTTCTGGGCGTCCGTATAACGATCCAAACCAGGCGCAATTTATGAATGGAAAAACAAAAGCATATAACAGTTTGAGTTTTAACTGGGCTTATTTATTGACTACTCAAAAAATCCTGTATTTCTCAGTTTCAAATATATTAGGAAGCCAAAATGTTTTTGGATACGATTACGCAAAATTACCGGATGCAAATGGTGTATATAAAAGTCAGGCCGTTGTACCAACCGCAGACCGATTTTTCTTCGTAGGTTTCTTCTGGACCATCAGTAAGAATAAGAATGAGAATCAGTTGAAAAATCTTTAGAGAAAGGGTGCAAAGTGACAAAGCTTCAAAGGAACAGAGGCTTCCCCAGCTTTTAAGATAAATTTCAAGAATTTAGAGAATACCTTTGAACCTTTGCAACTTTGAACCTTTGTCCCTCAGAAAAAAACAATTCAGTCGCAAAATTCGACAACTCAGTATCATTTAATTTTAAAACAACTAAAACCAACATACTTTTGAAGTATAATTAGAAATAACAATAACAATAACAATAACAATAACAAAGAGTTTTAATCATCAACAAAAAAACTTAGAATCTCAGAACCTTAGCAACTTAGTAACTTAAAAAAAAGAAATCATGACCAAAATTATCACAGCCATTACATTATTTATCTGCGGTTTATTATCTGCACAAACACAATTTGAACAAGGAATGGGAAAAGCTTTTGGGCTTTGGAAAGAAGGAAAAAATGCTGAAGCTTCGGCAATGTTCGAAAGAATCGCAGCAGCGGACAAAACCAGTTATTTGCCAAATTATTATGTGGCCTTAATCAATACAACAGGAGCCTTTACTGAAAAAGACAAAACAAAGCTTGATTTAATGCTGACAAAAGCACAGGACGCTTTGGATGTCGAAATGATTAAAGATCAGAATAATGCTGAATTACATGTATTGCAGGCTTTAATTTATACGGCTTGGGTAGTTGCTGATCCAATGACTAACGGAATGAAATATTCGGCTAAAGTAATGGAAGCTTACGCGAAAGCAAAAGCTATAGATCCAAATAATCCGAGAGCTGTTTTTGGAGAAGCTGATTATCAATTAGGAGGTGCAAAATGGACAGGCGTTGATACAAAACCCCTTTGTGTAGAAGTTGATAAAGCTGTCGAACTTTTTGCTACTTTTAAACCTGAAACACAATTTTCTCCAAAATGGGGATTGGAAAGAGCTTTGGAAGCACAAAAAAATTGTAAAAAATAAAACTTATTTAAGCTGATTATAATGAAAAATAATGGAAATACATATGCAGATTTAAAAAGCGGAACAATAGTTTCGTTTAAGATTTCCATGATTTTTACAGTGATATTTTCAGCTTGTTTAGGAGATGATTTAAATATTCAAAATGTTCTTATAACTTTTTTTATAAGCTGTCTTTATTCTTTCGGTGTAGGCTTTGGCAACGGGTATATTAATGTTCTTTTAGACAAAAAATGGGATTGGTTAGAGCAGACAAACCTGAGGGTTTACTACGGAATAATGGTTACTGTCCTATACACTGTCCCGGTAGTTTTAGGCATCAATTATTATATTTATGTGGTTTTGCAAAATGTTTCCTTAGATAAATTCTTTAGCGAGAGAATGATCTGGATCCATTTGTTTTACATCATTTTATCTCTTGGAGTTTCGACTTTCATGCAGGCCAGAAGCTTTATGGTAAAGTGGAAACAGGCATCAAAATTTGAAATCACACAGCAAAAGATTATCGCTGGAACGGCAAATGCTAAATTCGAAAGCTTAAAAAATCAAATCGACCCGCATTTTCTTTTCAATAGCCTAAATGTATTAAGTTCTTTGATCGAGGAAAATCCGGATAATGCACAGCGATTCACTACTTCTTTATCTAAAATTTACCGTTATGTTTTAGAGCAAAAAGATAAAGAACTGGTTTCCGTTGAAGATGAATTGTCGTTCGCCAAAACCTATATGAATCTGTTGAAAATGCGTTTCGAAAATAGTTTGTTTTACGAATTGCCAACAACAGAAATTAATCCGGATGCAAAAGTGGTTCCGTTATCGTTACAGCTTTTACTTGAAAATACAGTCAAGCATAATGTGGTAAGCGAACAGAAGCCATTGCATATCCGAATTTTTATTGATGGAGATTGCTTGGCGATCCAAAATGATTTTCAGAAAAAAGAAGTTTTGCAGGACAGGCAAGGCGTTGGATTACAAAATATCGTAAACCGATACGCAATTATAACCAACAGAAAGGTTCTGATTGAACAAAATGAACAGACATTCACAGTTAAGATTCCGATTTTAACAAAACAAATAGCAGTTATGGAAACAAGTGCAGATTATAACGATGAAAATAAAGCGTATTTCAGAGCAAAGAAAAGAGTAGAAGAATTAAAAGGATTTTATGGAAATATAATATCGTATTGCTGTGTAATTCCGTTTCTAGTATTTATAAATTTGAGGTATTCTCCCGGATTTCAGTGGTTTTGGTTTTCGGCTTTAGGCTGGGGATTTGGAGTTGTAATGCATGCTTTTAAAGTTTTTGGTTACAGCTCAGATTGGGAAGAACGAAAAATTAGGGAGATTCTGGAAAAAGAGAATAACAAACAAACCTGGAAATGATTATGGAACCAAAGTATGCTGAAGGAGAGCGTTATTATGAAGCGCAAAAGAGAGTAAAAGAGATTAGGGAGTTTTATGAACATTTGACAGTTTATTTGCTTTGTAATCCAATTGTAATTGTTGTCAACTTAATGACCTCTCCGGGATATTTATGGTTTATTTGGTGCGTATTAGGCTGGGGATTCGCTATTGTTATGCATGCACTAAAAGTATTTCGGATTTCCCCAATTTTTAATAAAGACTGGGAAGAACGAAAAATTAAAGAGATTTTAGAAAAAGAAAAGAACAAACAAAACTGGGAATAATGATAGCACAAGATTATATTGAAGGAAAACATTATCATGAAACCAGGAAAAAAGTTAGAGAGATTAGAATGTTTTATATGCATTTAATTGCTTTTATCCTCATAAGTCTCATTTTGATTGTTATTAATTTTATGACTTCCCCACAACATTTATGGTTTATTTGGTGCTTGTTGGGAGGTGTAACAGGAGTAGTTATACATGGATTACAGGCTTTCGGATTTTCGCCAATTCTTAATAATGAATGGGAAAAAAGAAAGATAGATGAGATTCTTGAAAAAGAGAACAATAATCAAAAATGGGAATAGTCATGACAACAGATTGTAATAATGACAGAGAAAAATTTGAGTTTCAGCAAATCTTTAGCAAAAAGACAATCAAACTCAAATCCTTTTATGTGCATACGTTTATTTATGCCTGCGGATTAATTGTTTATGTTTTAAAAGAATATTTTGGTGTTCCTTTGAATTTCTTTCCATTCAAATACTTGAATGATGTAGTCATAATAATCTGGACAGCTGTATTTTTAATTTCAATAATTGATCTAATAGTTTCTTTTAAAATTTTTGATGAAGAATGGAAGGAGCGAAAACTAAAAAAGATTTTAGAGAAAAAAACAAAAAAACAAAAATGGGAGTAATCATGGAAATAAATTATAACGAAGAGGACAGATATTACATGGCTAAAAAGAAAGTCGAAAATATAAAAGGTTTTTATAGTAATTTGACTTCTTACATTGGTGTTAACATAGTTTTAATTTTTATTAATTTATACACATCACCTAATTATTTATGGTTTTTCTGGCCCTTAATGTGGTGGGGACTCGGTGTTGTTTTTCATGGCTTAAAAGTTTTTGAGGTATTTCCGGTTTTAGGAAAAGGCTGGGAGGAAAGAAAAATTAAAGAGATCATGGATAAAGAAAAAGAGAACAGAAACAAATGGCAATAACTTTAAATCATTAATAAAATGGGACAATTTAGAAAACGTATGTATGAAGAACATGCACATAAATTTAGTTCTGAGGAACAATATAATATTGCGTACAAAAAAGTAAAAAGAATTAAAGGATTTTATTCTCATCTTAAAATATATCTGATTATAAATATATTGATCATTATTTCTAATCTGAACATTAACTTTTTTGGAACTTCATTTAATGAAAATGGATTATTTGAATGGCATACCTACTCAACAGCCTTTTTTTGGGGAATCGGCCTATTGGCTCACGGAGTATCTGTTTTTGGAAGAGATATATTCTTTGGTGATGGGTGGGAAGAAAAAAAGATTCAGGAATATATGAATAAAAACAGTCAGAATAAATGGAAGTAATTTTGCATTAACCTTTAATTTTTTCAATTTAGTACATGACCACATTAATTATAGAAGACGAAAAACCGGCAGCAAGATTATTACAGCGAAAGCTGGAAAAACTGGAGATTGCCGTAGAAACCATGTTACATTCTGTTGAAGAATCTATTGATTGGTTTGGCAATAATGAACATCCGGATTTGATATTTTTGGATATCCAATTGTCTGATGGTTTATCGTTTGAAATTTTTGAAAAAATAGATATTAAAAGTGCTATCATCTTTACAACCGCGTATGATGAATATGCTTTGAAAGCATTTAAACTGAACAGTATTGATTATCTTCTAAAGCCAATTGACGAAGATGAACTTGAAGTAGCAGTTGCCAAATTTAAATTACGTCTTCCGAAATCAAATTCAGAAAACCAAAATCTTCAGCTTGATTTTGAACAAATACGTCGAATGCTTTCAAATCCGTTTGAAAAGAATTATAAAAAGAGATTCACCGTTAAAATTGGTCAGCATTTAAAAGTCATTACTGCAGATGAAATTGAATGTTTCTTTAGTGAAAACAAAGGAACTTACATTCACACTTTCGATAATCGAAATTATTTAATCGATTCGACATTAGAAATCCTGGAGCAGGAATTAGATATGAAGGATTTCTTCCGCGTAAGCAGAAAATTCATTGTTCCTCTTCAGGCTATAAAAGAAATTCAGGTATACACCAATTCCCGCTTAAAAGTAATTTTACCTACTTATAAAGAAGATGAGGTGATTGTAAGCCGCGAAAAAGTACAGGACTTTAAGAGTTGGCTGGATTAGGTTTCTTGGCTTCCAAAATCATATAAAACTGAATTCCGAATAGAATAGAAGCTATTATCAGGTGTATCGCCTGACTTCCAAAAGGGAAATCAAAATAAGCCATAGCTAATCCGGTGATAATCTCAAATCCGATCAGGATAAGTACCCAATTCATTTTCGAAAAGCCCAGACCAAGCTTTGTATTTCTGATATATAGATAAACATTTACCAGTAAAACCAATATTGAGAACGAGCGATGAACGTAAAAAGTAACGGACGGATTTTGTAACCAAAGAATACTTTCAGTCAGACCATTTTTTACCTGCTCATCTACAAATTGACGTACCTGTGTACCAATCCCAATCTGGATTAAAGTCAGTAAAAGCGAAAACAACAATACATTTTTAAAGTTTGTATTATAACGTACTGCAGCTATTTTGGGTCTTGCCAACTGAATAATATACAAAATCACAGCAACAATGACCAAAGCCATAATCATGTGAACAGTTATTTTGATTGGATTCAAGACAGAATAAACCACTTTTGCTCCCAACCAGCCCTGAAATCCCATCATAAAGACAACTAACCACGAAAGCAGCGTGATTTTTTTGTTTTCTTTCCAAAATTTAAATGAAGCAATAGCCATAACAAAACAAGCGATTCCTGCCAAAGCGCCAAACAATCTGTTAATATATTCTATCCAGGTGTGTAACGGATTAAAAATTGCATAATCATGTTTGGTGTATTTTTCCCAATGCGAAGCATCAAAAGTGGTTTGAGTCGTAAAATTATCTTTTGCAACAAAAAGCGTTTCGTCCTTAATAATTACCTGACCCTTTTCAAAAACACGGTTTGGTTCCCATGTTAATTCTTTTAAATCTGTTGGCGGAATGTAATAACCAAAACATTTCGGCCAGTCCGGACAGCCCATTCCGGAACCGGTCATACGAACCAAAGCGCCTGCAACAATTACTAAATAAACTAAAACTAATGCTGTTTTTGCGATTGTAGGGAAATGTTTTTTCATTCTTTTTGAGTAACTAAGATTCTAAGTTGCTGAGGTTCTAAGTTTTATTTTATTGGAAAATTATTTGGATTCTGCCGAGTGTCCCAAATGTCAAGAACAATTATTTCGGTTGGAGTTATTTTATAAATTATTTCAAAATGACTAGCAATTTTAAGTCGGATATTAAAATTATTTGATTCAATTGAACTTTCAGGAAATTTCAAAATTTGTTTTAAGGCTTCCTGAAATAAAACGTTTAACTTTCTACTGTAAGATGTCGATTTATTTCTTTGATTCCAATACAAAAAAATGGTGTATTTTGAATCTTTTGCAAACGTAGTCCAGACTATTCTTCTTGTTCTTTGAACCATTTTTCCAATTCGATTTGAGCTTCTTCATTAGAGATACATTCTCCGTTTTCGTATTCTCTTAAAGCCTGGTCTATTTTTTTTTGTTCTGAAGGAGTAAAAATTCGGATGTTTGAATTCTCTAAATTTTCATATTTTACAGCAGGTTCATTTACTGAAGATGAATTTTCTTCGAATTTCAAATAATTGTTTTCTTCCAATAAAGATTTTATTTTTAACAGCAAATCAGGATTGTCAGTTTCTATTATTTTTTGTATTAAACAAAGCTTTAATTCGGAAGCTGTCATAACTTATAAATTTTTATAAAATTAGAATAAATCTTTTACAATTTTTTAAAACCTAAGCTTAAACTTTTTTAAGTCCTAATTTCTCAGCACGCTTTAATATAAATTCGTATGCGGCATTGTATTCATTAGGGATATCACCTTCTAAAATGGCTTCTTTAACCGCTTCTTT
Source organism: uncultured Flavobacterium sp. (assembly GCF_946478785.1). The sequence continues at coordinate 203,905 of NZ_CAMLDD010000008.1, read as the reverse complement.
TAAAACTCCAATTTCACGTGAAGGTTTTAAACCGAACATTTCCATAATTTCTTCACCCGAAATTGGCGGTTGGAAATTACGTACCTGATCTCGTTCTTCTACTTCAACAATTTTCTTACGGACGATTTCAAAATTTTTATGGTATTTTTTAAATTTTGATGGATTTTTAGTTGTGATATCCGCCTCACATAATGTCATCAAATTTTCGACATCTTCACCGGCATCAAAAACCAAACGTCGAACAGCGCTATCGGTCACAATATCCTGTGCTAAAACAATAGGACGTGAACTCATAATAACCATTTTTTGCACAAATTTCATTTTGTGATTCAACGGCATATGCAAACGTTCGAATATCTTTTTAGCCATTTTCCCCCCTAAAAATTCGTGTCCGTGAAAAGTCCAGCCTTGTTTTTTATTGAAACGTTTTGTTGGTGCTTTTCCAATATCGTGTAATAAAGCAGACCAGCGTAACCAGACGTCATCAGTATTAGGGCAAATATTATCAACAACTTCCAGCGTGTGGTAAAAGTTATTTTTATGAGTATGACCTTCAATTTCTTCTACCTGATTCAACGCGGTTAATTCAGGTAAAATAATATCTAAAAGTCCAGTTTGGTATAAAAGCAAAAACCCTACAGAAGGTTTATCTGTCGAAAGAATTTTGTTCAGTTCGTCAACAATTCTTTCTCCGGAAATAATCTTAATTCTCTCTGCATTTTTAGTAATGGCATCAAGAGAGTTTTTTTCAATTTCAAAACCCAACTGATTTGCAAAACGAATGGCACGAAGCATTCGCAAAGGATCATCAGAATAGGTGATACTTGGATCTAAAGGTGTTTTGATTGTTTTATTCTCCAAATCTGCCAATCCATCAAAAGGATCAGAAAGATTTCCGAATGTTTCTTTGTTTAAAGATAAAGCCAATGCATTGATAGTGAAATCACGACGGTTTTGGTCATCTTCCAAAGTTCCGTTTTCAACAATTGGGTTTCGGCTGTCGAAATTATAAGATTCTTTTCGGGCTCCAACAAATTCAATATCTGTATCTTCAAAACGAAGCATTGCAGTTCCGTAAGTTTTAAAAACCTGTACTTTAGGTTTTTTTGGAAGCAATTCAGATACTTTCAAAGCTAATTCGATTCCGCTTCCAACGGCAACAACATCAATGTCTTTTTTAGAACCGCGATTTAAAAGCAAGTCCCGAACAAACCCGCCAATAACGTAACTGTCAACGTTTAGTTGCTGTGATGCCTGCGAAATTATTCCGAAGATTTTATGTTGTAAAGCTGTTTTATAGTTTGTTTGTATAGCCACGAATTCACGAATTTTTTAATAATCATTTCTATTCTGAAGAGATTGAAATGTGTGCAAATTTACAACATAGAAAATGCCTTTTATAATCTATTGTTGACTTTTTTAAAGAAATTGAAATTTTTAAGTATTGAATTTTGTCAAAGTAGAAAAGACAACCGCAAATTGCACAAATTCTCGCAAATTTCTATTTTTAAATTTCAATATAATTTGTGAAAATTTGTGCAATTTGTGGTAAAATAAAGCATTTATAACGCTATCAAACAAATCAATTCATATCGCTTATTTTTAAAATTTCAATTTGTATTTTTGAATCATACAAAAACATACAAATGAAAATTGTTATATCTCCCGCGAAGTCACTGAATTTCGAAAAAGAATTACCAACTACCCAATATACTGAACCTTCATTTTTAAAGGAAGCACGTCAGGTTCATAAAATCTTAAAAACTAAAAAGCCAGCTGAATTATCCGAATTAATGTCTATTTCAGACAAATTATCCGATTTAAACTGGGAAAGAAATCAAAAATGGAAAACACCTTTTTCGCCTGAAAATGCACGTCCCGCAGTTTATACTTTTGACGGTGATGTTTATACCGGCTTGGATGCTTATACAATTCCAGTTGAAAAAGTAAAAGATTTACAAGACAAACTCCGAATCTTATCAGGACTTTACGGTATTTTAAAACCATTGGATTTAATGCAGGCGTATCGTTTGGAAATGGGAACAAAGATGCCTGTTGGAGATTATAAAAACCTGCATGAATTTTGGAAGCCAACAGTAACAAAAGCTTTAAACAAAGAATTGAAAAAAGGGGAGCTGTTTGTGAATCTAGCCAGCAATGAATATTTTTCTGCAGTTGATGTAAAAGCATTAAAAGTTCCGATAATAACACCTGATTTTAAAGATTATAAAGACGGAAAACTAAAAATAATCAGCTTTTTTGCAAAAAAGGCAAGGGGAATGATGGTTCGTTATATCATCGATACAAATGCTGAAACAATTGGCGATTTAAAAGGTTTCAATTACGAAGGATATCAGTTTGACGCTAATCTCTCTGAAGGGAATCATTTGGTTTTTACGAGATGATTTTTTTGAAGTTTCTAAGAAGCTAAGTTGCTAAGGTACTAAGTTTTGTATTTAAGAGTCGGAGACTCGATTTATGTTGTAGGCAGGGATTTCAATCCCTGTAATCTCAAAGTGTGAAAGGTTTAAAGATTTTAAAGAGTCGTAGACTCGTTTCATGTTGTAGCCAGGGATTTTAATCCCTCCTATCTATGCGTGAGAATTAATTATAGCAAAAAAACAAGAAAGCCAGGCTAAACAAAGTAGCCCGGCTTTTTCGTATTATAAATCAATTATTATTAATGCATTGCATCAGCAGGATTAATCTTGTTTTTCCCTCTTTTAATAAAGAAAATAATTGGAATGCAGCATAAAAACATAATTCCTAAGTACATAAAAATATCCATGTAGGAAAGTACTGTACTTTGCTTTAAAATGGAATAATCAATAGCCTGATAGGCTTTTTTTAGGGAAACATCGGCACTGTATCCTTTGGCTTCAAAAGCTTTTTGCATTCCTAAAATACGCTGTTGTACCTGATAGTTGGCAGGATCCAGATTGGTCAGCAGATTTACTCTGTGTTCCTGGCTGAAACGGGTAATAAAAGTGGTAATAATGGCAATACCAAATGAGCCTCCCAATTGACGCATCATTCCGGTAAAAGCCGCTCCTTCACCAATTTGCTTTCCTTTTAACGTCGAAAGTGACAATGTGGTAATCGGTACAAAAAGTAATCCCAATCCGATTCCTCTTAAAATCAAAGGCCAGAATAAATGTTCCGTTCCGGTATCAGGTGTAATTCTGTTGTGCATCATGAAGGTAAAAAAGAAGAAAACTAAAAAACCAACTCCTACCATATAGGCCTGCGGAACACCTTTCTGAATCATATTACCAACAAAAGGCATCATAATAGCCGTGGTTATCGAGCCTGGAATCAGTAATAATCCAGCATCCATGGCCGTCCACCCTAAAATGGATTGTGTGTAAATCGGAATGATTAAAGTTGATCCATATAATCCGAAACCAAGAATGAAACACATTATGGTCCCAATTCTAAGATTTCCGTCTTTTAGCACACTTAAATTTACAATAGGATGCTCATAAGTAAGTTCTCTCCAGATGAAAAGTAACAGACCAAGAACCGAAACTACACTTAACAAAACAATTAGCGAATCATTAAACCAGTCATCCTGCTGGCCGTGTTCTAAAACAAATTGTAATGATCCGATAAAAGCCGTCAATAATATAATTCCCCACCAGTCCACCTGATTGGCTTTTAATTTTTCTCCGTATTTAGGGCTTCTTACAAAACTTATCGATAGAATGGCAGCAATGATTCCCAGTGGGATATTGATATAAAAAATATAGGGCCATGAATAAGTATCAACCAAATATCCTCCCAAGGGCGGTCCTAAGGTAGGTCCCACAATTACGCCCATTCCGTAGATGGCCTGAGCCATTCCTCGTTTTGCAACCGGGTAACTTTCGGTAATGATGGTTTGGGCTGTAACCAGAAGCGCACCTCCGCCCATACCCTGAACAAACCTGAAAGCCACCAGTTCCCAAATATTGGTGGCATTACCACATAAAAAAGAACAGACCGTGAAAATTATTATGGAAGCCACAAAATAATTACGTCGACCAAATTGCTGTGACAGCCAGCTCGTCATCGGAATTACAATAACATTTGCGATTGCATATGCTGTAATAACCCACGCCACATCGGTTAAAGTAGCACCAAGGCTTCCTCTCATGTGCGTCAGCGCTACGTTTACAATCGTGGTATCTACAATTTCCAGCAAGGCACAAAGTACCGCTGTGATCGTAATAATGACACGTCTGTAACCGTATTCTACTAAATCGTCTTCTCCTTGTACTGCTGTCATCTTATTTTAAATGTACATCTACATCCACATTCATTCCCGGACGTAATAATGCTACTTTTTTAGGGTCGTTTGATTCATCTAAACTGATTTTTACCGGTAATCTCTGAATTGTTTTTACGAAGTTTCCTGTTGCGTTATCAGGTGGCAATAATGAAAAACGGGATCCTGTTGCAGGAGAGAATGAAGTCAGTGTTCCTTTAAATTCATAGTTAGGATATGCATCTACTTTTAAACTTACTTTCTGACCTACAACCATTTTGTTTAATTGTGTTTCCTTAAAGTTAGCTACAACCCAGGCTTCTGTATTATTGATGATATAAAACAAAGACTGTCCCGGCTGAACCAATTGTCCCGGCTGGATATCAACCTTAGAAACCTGACCGTCAATTGCTGCTGTTACAACCGTATAAGTCAAATTCAATTTGGCAACATCCAGCATTGTTTTGGCTCTTTTGATGTTGGCTGCAGCAACTTCAGTCTGTTTATCTGAAACTTTCGATTTAGACTGAATTACAGATTTTTGATAAGAACTTGCTCTTTGCTGTTGTTCTAAAACTCGTACCTGATTTTCAGCTTCGTCCTTTGCAGTCTGAGCCTGTTCAAATTGTTGTTTTGTAATGGTGTGTGTTTTATACAAATTATTGTATCGGTTGAAATCATTCGTAAGTTGTCTCAATCTGATTTTCGCGCTTTCGATAGAACCACCTGCAGATCTCATTTGAGCATCAGAAACATTAATGCTTGCGTATGCACTTCCAATATCCGCTTTTGCAGCTTCATATTGACCTTCCGCACCTAATAAAGCTGCGGTTGCTTCATCAATTTTCAATTGATAATCTCTCTTATCGATCGTAAATAAAGTGTCTCCTTTTTTTACAAAGTCATTATCTTTTACATATACTTTGCTAATATATCCTGATACTCTTGGAATAATCGGGTTCATTTTCTTCTCAATCTGAGCATCATCCGTTTCTTCGTGAGATAAAGAATGCATGTATTTTGAAATTCCGTAAATTCCGCCCACTAAAATTAAAACGGTTATTATGATGATGAATTTTTTATTTGTCTTTTTCTTTTCCATGAGAGCTGTCGATTATATTTTAGAAAGATTGAATGATTGTGATAATTGTCCTGATACGGATAATAATTCGTAATATTTTTGAATAATATTTGCTTTTGAAACAGCCGTATTGATTTTAGCGCTAAGATTTTCAACATCAGCCTCAACCAAATCATTAGTGTCGGACAAGCCATTATCAAATTTATCTTTTACCAATCTGTAATTTTCAGTTGCTTGTTGTAAAGCTTCGTCATAAACCACACTTTGATTGATCGCTAAGTCATAATCTTCAATAGATTTCTGAACTTCAATTTTGATGCGATCGGTCATGATAGCCTCAGTATTTTTTGCTTCTAATGCCCTGCTTTCCGCTTCTTTGACATGTGCGCTGTTTTTGTAGAAAGCTGATAGATCATATGATAGCCCAATTCCAAAATTCATCGCATATTTAACCGTAATAAAATCTTTAAGGTCTAAAGCAGTATAACCACCTAATAAAGCAAGAGTAGGATAATAGTTTGCTTTTGCAATTTTGATATTAGCTTCGCTGGCTTTTTCCTGAAAACGGATTGCTTCTAAATCCTTTCTGTTCTCAAGTGCCAGAGTATCAGATGTTGGTGCATTGCTTGTTTTCAAATTAAAAAAGTCATCTTCATTTACCTGAAGTTTTACGCTTGGATCTAATTTTAGTAAAGTTGTTAGATAAAAATTAATGTTATTGATGTTATTATTGGCTTCATCAATAGATAATTGCGTTTTTGAAACCATCAATTGTGATTTCAATAAATCATTTCTTGGAATGATTCCATTTTTCTCTAATTCCGTAAAATCAGTTACACGCTGTTTGGCCTGTTTTTGATTTTCGTTTAATAAATCTAACGTCTTTTGCGCTTTGTATAAAGCCGTATAATACGTGATAACACTGAGCGCAACATCTTCTTTTGTTTTGGCAGCATAAGCACTTTCTGCCTCGTATAAATTATCAGAAGCCTTAATGCTGTTTTGGATTTTGAATCCCGAAAATAAGGGTAAACTAAGATTTGCCATTCCGATCATCGCACGATCCGGAGAAGCCATTGGCTCTGCGCTTGCCTGATCATTATTGTTATGCATTTCGATGGAAGCCTTTGTCAGTCTTTGGTATTGGCCTGAAATCTTTAAATCCGGATATTGGTTATTCTTAACCTCCTGTAATTCGTACTTTTTGGTGTTTACCTTAGTGTTGGCAAGCGAAACTTCGTTGCTTTTCTCCCACGCCATTTTAACGGCTTCGTCTAAGGTTAAACTTGTTTTTTCTTGTGCTTCTATTGATGAAATTCCGATGAAGAAAATACCAAAGAGCATTAATTGACTAATTTTCATAAACAAGTAGCGCTTTTATAGTTTGTTGAATGTGCTTTGTAAGACTGGTTTTAATGTAATTATTATACATTTCTTCGGTTTTTAAATTCAGTAATTCTACGAAGAAGGGCTTGTTCATATGAAAGTGAAAAAAGGTTCCGATGATGGTAGGTGTAAGAAGCGGAATTATAACGTCTTTTCTAAAAACGCCTTTGGCCTGGCCTTGTGCTATAATACTTTCAACAGATTTTAGATTTCCTTTTTTTAATTCGGTAAAGGCAATCATGCTTTTTTCTCTTTTTTCTGAATTGATCTCAAAATGTAAAACCCTGAAAATCCCTTTGTTGCAACTAATCCTGTTGATGTAGATTTCAATTAATCTGTTGACTTTTTCAATCGGTTCCAGATTTTCCTGTAATAAATTTTCGAGCTGTAGTTTTAAATCAGAAGTTTTATAAAGAATTAAAGCTTCTAAAAGCCTTTCTTTTGAGCCAAAATAATACGAAACCATGGCAATATTTATTTTTGCATGTTTGGAGATATCCCGTATCGAGGTTCCTTCAAATCCTTTTTCAGAAAAAAGCTTTTCGGCAACCTCAAGAATCTGAATTTTTTTGTCGTTTAATTCGATGTGTGACATGGTAGTGTTTCTAATCGAATACAAAATTAAACAACTGTTTAATTTAAACACTTGTTTAATTTTTGTTTAACAGAATATTAACAGATATCTTATGGTTGCTTTAAGGTATAAAAAAAGCTGAAATGTAATTTCAGCTAATAATTTTCTACAATCTTGTCATTCCGACGAGGAGGAATCTTCGCAAGTAGCTCCGCAATCAAATGTTTCAATCCTTGTCGATCTTGCAACGGAGATTCCCCCTTCGTCGGAATGACGCACTTGACGATTTATTCTTTAAAAGTACATATGGCTTTATCTAATCCCTCCAGCAAACTCCTTAATTTTTCCTGAACCGTTTTCTGTCAAATGTTTGATAAAAGCACTTCCAATAATAGCGCCTTTTGCAAATTTAGTTGCCTGATTAAAAGTTTCCTTATTCGAAATTCCGAAACCGATGATTTGTGGATTTTTCAGGTTCATATTAGAAATTCTTTCGAAATAATCTTCCTGTATATTTCCAAATCCTGCCTGAGAACCCGTGACACTCGCCGAACTTACCATATAAATGAATCCGTTTGAAACGCTGTCGATAAAACGAATACGCTCTTCTGAAGTTTGAGGCGTAATCAAAAACACATTGATTAATCCGTATTTATCAAAAATAGCCTTGTATTTATCGGCGTAAACATCTACAGGTAAATCCGGAATAATCAATCCATCTATACCGATTTCGGCACATTTTTTACAAAATTCTTCGATTCCGTATTGTAGCATTGGATTAAAATAGCCCATGATAATCAACGGAATTGTTACGCTTTCGCGGATGTTGGCCAATTGGTTGAAAAGAATTTCAGTGGTCATTCCGTTATGCAGTGCCTGAGTGGAACTCGCCTGTATCGTTGGACCATCTGCCAAAGGATCGCTGAAAGGCAAACCGATTTCGATTAGGTCAACTCCGTTTTTTTCTAAATCCTGAATGATTTGAACGGTGTCATTTAGGTTAGGATATCCAGCAGAAAAATAAATCGAAAGGATTTTTTTATCTTCTTGTAATTTTTGAGTTATTCTGTTCATTGTTGTATATTTTAATCCTGTAAGGTTTTCAAAACCTTGTAGGTATTTAGAATTGTAAATGTCTTTTTTTTATTAACTTTCAACATAAATCCAGGCAGTAGTGCCAGATTTCAGTGTTATTTCCACTCTTTTGTATGCATTAGATTCGAATAAATCTGCTTTCGCAAGATCTTCACTGGTTATTGTAAAAACAATTCCGTCGATTGCATCTGAAGGATTTTCACTTGGTGTTGCCACAAAATAATCTTCCATTCCAAATTCTTCTTCTATCTGCAAATCTTTTATTTTATAGCCCATCAGTTGGTCAGGTGTCCCGGTTAATAATTTATTAAAAACCTGCATCTGAATTTCTTTAGACCGTAATGTCCCGTAAGAGAATATCTGTTCCATACTACTATTTTTCTCGTTATTCATTTGCGTTAGGGATGGGAGCGGTATCTCCCGATTTAGAAAAACAAGGCTTTTTTGCCGTAGTTTTTGTTAATCGGGAATTTAGCGGACAGCCCGACCCTTGGGTAACGCCCAAATTATTCGTCTAAATTACAACTTAAAATGTTTAATATAATTGTCTAAATCTTTGTCGCCACGGCCCGAAAGGCTGATGACCACAATATCCGTTGGTTTGAATTTCTTTTGATCCAAAACAGCAAAAGCATGTGCGCTCTCGATTGCCGGAATAATTCCTTCTAATTTTGTAAGCTGTAAACCTGCGTTCATGGCATCATCATCAGTAACAGAGAAAAATTCTCCGCGTCCCGATTGCGCTAAGTGTGCGTGCATTGGACCAACGCCTGGATAATCCAAACCTGCAGAAATCGAATAAGGTTCTGTAATCTGTCCGTCCAGAGTCTGCATTAAAAGGGTTTTACAACCGTGAATAACGCCCACTTTACCTAATTTACTGGTAGCAGCGCTAAAACCGCTGTTGACACCTTTTCCGGCAGCTTCGACTGCAATGATTCCAACTTCCGGTTCGTGCAGAAAGTGGTAATACGTTCCGGCAGCGTTGCTTCCGCCACCAATACAAGCGACAACGTAATCAGGATTTTCACGCCCTTCTTTTTCTTTTAATTGCCATTTGATTTCTTCTGAAATGACACTTTGAAAACGCGTTACCATATCCGGATAAGGATGAGGTCCGATGGCAGAACCAATGATATAATGAGTGTCAACCGGATTGTTGATCCAGTCACGAATCGCTTCGTTTGTAGCGTCTTTTAAAGTTCTTGAGCCTGAAAGTGCAGGACGAACTTCAGCGCCTAACATTTTCATACGTGCCACGTTTGGTGCCTGGCGTGCGATGTCAATTTCGCCCATGTACACGATACATTCCATTCCCATTAACGCACAAACTGTAGCGGTTGCAACTCCGTGTTGACCAGCACCGGTTTCGGCAATAATTCGTTTTTTCCCTAAACGTTTGGCAACCAAAATTTGTCCAATCGTATTGTTGACTTTGTGAGCTCCGGTATGGTTTAAGTCTTCTCTTTTTAGATAAACTTTAGTATTGTATTTTTCAGATAAACGTTTTGCGAAATAAAGCGGACTGGGACGGCCAACGTAATCTTTTAGTAATTGATCAAACTCTGCTTTAAAATCAGGTTCGCTCGTTATTTTTAAATAATTCTGGCGTAATTCTTCTACATTTGGATAGAGCATTTCGGGAATATAAGCTCCTCCAAATTCTCCGTAATATCCTTTTTCGTTGACGTTGTATGACATAATTTATTTTATTTTTTATTTTCGCATAGGGACAATTCGCGAATTGTCCGTACAAGATTGATGTTTTTTAATCCGGGTTTAATTTCAAATCGGCTGTTTACGTCAATAGCGTAAATTGGCAATTTAAGATTTTTTATGGTTGGAATTTCTTCAATTCCGATTCCGCCACTTAAAAAAAATGGTTTATCAGAGTCATAATTTTCTAATATTTTCCAATCGAAAGTAGTTCCGTTCCCGCCTGGTAATTTTCCTTTGGTGTCAAACAGAAAATAATCACAGGCATTTTCAAAAGGTTTCAGGACATCAAAATCAAAATTATCGCCTACTGAAAATACTTTTATGATTTCGATGTTATCATCAATATTATTTTTTAAATTTTGACAAAATTCAACTGATTCTTTTCCGTGTAACTGAACGGCTTGTAAATCGTGTTTGTCAATTTTCTCAATAATATTTTCAACCGATTCATTTACAAAAACCCCTGTTTTTTTGATCGTTTTTATCAGTTCAGGAATCTGACCGTCAAAATATCGGGCTGATTTTTCCCAGAAAATAAATCCCATATAATCGGGTAGGAGCGCGCCTACTTCGAGAATATTGTCAGGATATTTCATACCGCAGATTTTGATTTTCATTTTTGTTAGCTTAAAGCGATTTAATAAATTCTGTTGCAGCTTTTCCGGCGTTGTCGGTTTTCATGAAGTTTTCTCCAATTAAAAATCCGTTGTAACCGTAAGGTCTTAGTTCTGAAATGGCTTCGATTGATGAGATTCCGCTTTCGGAAACTTTTACAAATTCATCCGGAATTTGAGAAGCCAATTGTTTGCTGAAATCAAGACTTACTTCGAAAGTTTTTAAATTTCTGTTGTTCACTCCAATCATGTCTAAACTCGGCATAATTGATTTTTCCAGTTCTTCCTGATTGTGAACTTCCAATAAAACCTCCAAACCTAATTTCTTCGCAAATTCAGATAATGATTTGATTTCTTCACGTGTTAAAACCGCAGCGATTAGTAAAATCAAATCGGCTCCAGAAGCTTTTGCTTCTAAAATTTGGTATTCGTCAACAATGAATTCTTTTCGCAAAAGCGGAATATTCACGCTCGCTCTTGCCAAAAGTAAATCGTCTAAAGAACCTCCAAAATATTTGCCATCAGTTAAAACCGAAATTCCGCAAGCACCGGCATCTTCATAACCTTTAACGACTTCTTCAACTGTAAAACTATGATTAATCACTGATTTTGAAGGAGAACGGCGTTTATGTTCTGCAATAATTCCGCTTGAACTTGTTTTTAATTTCTGACTTAATGAAATAGTTTCTCTTTCAAAAAATACTGAATTTTCCAATTGTGAGACCGGAATGATAGATTTTTTGAGAACAACTTCTCGTTGTTTATCGAAGATTATTTTATCTAATATATTCATTATAAATATTATTTAAAGATTGAAAAATTTAAAGATTGAAAAATTCAATCCAAAAAATCATTCTTTGATTTTTGTGTTTAAATATTTTATAAAATTTGAAAGGTTTTGAGAAATTTCAATAGTTGTGTCATACCCTTTTTGAATTTCTAATTGATTACAGAAACCAAGTTCTCTTGATAAAACTAACATACTTCTAACTTCTGCGCAACTTCCTTTTGAAATTTTTAAATATCTTATTAATTGTTTGTTATTATTGTATTCTGAACCTTCTGCAATATTGTTTGTAATTGATATTACAGCTCTTTTAATCTGATCCTTAAAACCAAACTCTCTTTCAAAAGTTTTACTACTTACTAATTCAAAAATTATTTTAGCTAAATAAATTCCTTTTTTATAAACTTCAAATTCTTCAAAAGATTTGGTCATAATTTTTTAATTTTTAAATCATTAAATCTTTCAATTTATTTAATGCTTTTAATCCTTTTCCGGAAAATAAACTTTCTTTTGCCAATTCAAATCCTTCCAAAGGAGTACATTTTGTAACTGTTGCAATTGCCATTGCTGCATTAGCGAGAACCACATTGTTTTGCGCTTCTGTTCCTTTTCCTGAAATGATATTGGTGAACATTTCAGCCGATTCTTCTATCGTTTTTCCGCCTTCGATTTCACTTTGCGATAAAAGGCGAACACCAAAATCTTCGGGTTTTAACATGCCTTCCATATGATTTGAAATGGTTTTGGTTGGACCAGTTAAAGAGATTTCGTCATAACCGTCAAGCGAATGTAAGATCGTGAAATTCACATTGGTGCTTTGGTATAAATACGCATAGATTCTGGCTAATTCTAAGTTGAAAACTCCAACCAATTGATTTTGTGGAAAAGACGGATTTACCATTGGTCCCAACATATTAAAAAAGGTTTTTACTGCAAGTTCTTTACGTATTGGGCCAACATTTTTCATTGCCGGGTGAAATAGGGGAGCGTGTAAAACACAAATTCCCGCCTGATCGATACATTTTTCCAAGAATGAAGGATCATTACTGAATTTAATGCCCATTTTTTCCATTACGTTGCTTGATCCTGAAATCGATGAAACGCCATAATTTCCATGTTTGGCTACTTTTATTCCGGCTCCGGCAGCAACAAATGAAGCCAAGGTTGAAATATTGAAAGTGTCTTTTCCGTCACCTCCGGTTCCGCACAGATCGATGGTGTTGTACGCTGATAAATCAACGCGAATGCATAATTCCAATAAAGCTTCACGAAATCCTGAAAGTTCATCAATCGTAATGCTTCGCATCATAAATACGGTTAAAAATGCCGAAATCTGACTTGGGTTATAACTTCCGCTTGAAATGTTAATCAATACTTCTTTTGCTTCCTCTTTGGTAAGCACTTCGTGATTGATTAATTTGTTTAATATAGTTTTCATTTTTTTACTTTTGTTTTTTTGTTTCAAGTTTCAGGTTTCAGGTTCTGTGTGAACTTGAAACTTAGAACTTGAAGCCTGAAACTTTCTTAATGTTCATTACCCTGATAAATCCACATGGGTTCTGTTTTTCCGGCTCTTTCAAATCCGTTTTTCTTGTAGAAATCAACTGATCTTCCGTCAGCAGTTAACATCTGCATGTGAAAGTGTTTGTATTTCTCCTGCATTTTGTCCATAATCAATTTTCCGATTCCTTTTCCCTGATATTCCGGTAGTACCAATAAATGTGGATAATAAACTGTTAAAAATCCGTCAGAAATTGCATTGCCTAATCCCACTAACTTTTTTCCTTCCCAGGCTGTAATCAAAGTTTCAGAATTTAAAAGACCATTATATAATTCATTTGGCTTATTGGCTGAACTCCATTCATTGGCTTTATACAATGATAATATATCTTCAATTTTGATATCCCTGGTTTCTAAAATTGTTATTTGCATTGTTCGTTTGTTTCAGGTTTCAGGTTTCAAGTTCTACGTTACAGCAGCAACCTGAAACCTGAAACAAAATAATTATCCTTTAATCCAGTTCTCTAAAATTCTTTTTCCGTTTGGTGTTAAAACACTTTCCGGATGAAATTGTACTCCGCGCACATCGTAAGTTCTATGACGTAACGACATTACCTGACCGTGCTCTTCAAACGAAGTAGCTTCCAGAACATCCGGCAAATCAGCATCCACAACCCATGAGTGGTATCTGCCAACTTCAAATTCATCTTCCAGTCCTTCAAATAGTGATTCGTCTGTAACTGCTTTTTTTACATTTGTCGCCACACCATGATATACTTTATCAAGGTTTGAAAGCGTTCCTCCAAACACTTCTCCAATGGCTTGCTGGCCTAAACAAACGCCTAAAATGCTTTTTGTTGGAGCATATTTTCGAATTACATCTTTTAATAGTCCTGCTTCATCCGGGATTCCTGGCCCTGGTGAAAGTAAAATTTTATCGAAAGAATCGATTTCGTCAATATCAAATTCGTCGTTTCTGTATACGGTTACTTCGCAGTTTAAATCTTCCAGATAGTGTACTAAATTATAAGTAAAACTATCGTAATTGTCTATAACTAATATTTTTTTCATTTTTTTTGAGGTGCTAAGTTGCTAAGGTTCTGAGTTGCTAAGTTTTTCTATCTGTTCTGAAAACAGCGACTTAAAACTATTTTTTTATTTTTCTCGAACGTATTTTTCTGTAATAATTCGATTGATTCCTAATTTTTCTATTTTTTCTATTCCTTTTTGAATCAGTGTATCATTTTCAATTTTTACGACAAATTCAAATTTGTTGTTTTCCCACTGACGGTTATTGAAATACTCCAGATTTTCAGTATAAACACTATCTTTCAAAGTATATTTTCCGCCTCCGCCAAAGAATACTGCTGAACTGTCTTTACCGTTATTCAAATCATGATTGAAAAAAGCAAAATGACTGTCATTTATAATTTTAATCATTTTGGTCTTTGGATTAAAAGTCGAGAACGTAGAATCTTTTTCTGTTGTTTCAGCTGAGATAAGACGCCAGGTTCCTGTTAATGGGAGTGTATCTGAATCTTTTTTTGCTTCACACGAAGCTAAAAGCAGGATGACAATTAAAAAAGGAATATATTTTTTCATCTATACGTTAATTTTATAATTTAAAACAAGTTTATCTGCGCTTTTACCCCGGATTCCCCAGTTATGCATTGGAGTTTCGAATAGGGTAATTTCAACATCCATTGGTGTAATATTTAATAGCGTTTCGAATTTCTCAAAAATCAATTGATATAATTTCTTTTTTGATTCGATGCTTCTTCCTTCAAAACAGCTAATTTCTATAATCGTATGCTTTTTTGTTCTTCCTTCAAAATAAAAAAAGCTGTCTTCATCAACATAAATAAAACGATGTGCTTTTTTTTCTTTTGGAAATTGAAATGCTTCAAACATGCATTCGCTTAAAATATGGGATAACTTTTCCATTATCGGATGAAGTTCTTCCCTGATGCCAAATATTTTAATTTGTCCCATCTTTTAGATCTTTTCAGCCATTTCCAAAGCCGTATTCAAGGCTCTTAATTTATTGTAAACTTCCTGCATTTCGCTTTCTTCATCTGAGCTGGCAACAATTCCGGCACCAGCCTGGCAGTGTAATTGATGGTTTTTACTTAGGAAAGTCCGAATCATAATGGCGTGATTAAAATTCCCCTCGAAATCCATGAAACCAATGGCTCCGCCGTAAAAATTACGATTTGTTTTTTCGTAATCTTCAATCAATTGCATGGCTCTGTGTTTAGGTGCTCCGCTTAAAGTTCCGGCTGGGAAAGTATCTGCAACTACTTGCATCGTAGTCGCTTTATCGTGTAAGTGTCCGGTAACTTTAGAAACCAGGTGAATCACGTGAGAGAAAAACTGAACTTCTCTATATCTTTCTACATTCACATCATGACCGTTTCTACTCAAATCGTTTCTAGCTAAATCGACCAACATTACGTGTTCGCTGTTTTCTTTTTTATCTTCGGATAGTTTTTTTGCTAATTCAGCATCTTTTTCATCATTACCGGTTCTTCTGAAAGTTCCTGCGATTGGATGAATCTCTGCTTTTCTGTCTTTTACGATAATTTGTGCTTCGGGCGAAGACCCAAATATTTTGAAATCACCATAATCAAAAAAGAATAAATACGGAGATGGATTAATACTTCGCAAAGCACGGTAAACATTAAATTCATCACCTTTAAAACCTTGTGTAAAACGACGGGATAAAACCAACTGGAATACATCACCACGGAAACAGTGCTTTTTGGCTAAAGCCACATTGTGTTTAAATTCCTCATCGGTCAGGTTTGAAAAGCCTTCGCCTTCTTTCGTGAATTTGTACGAAGCTATATTTCTGGATTGTAATAATTGCTCAATTTCAGAAATATTGTTTCTTCCATCCACGCTATGACAAAAAATATACGCTTCGTTTTTGAAGTGATTGATTGCGATAATGTTTTGATAAACCGCATAAAATACATCCGGAATTAAAGTCGCAGTATCTTTTTTGGCAATTGAAACTTTTTCAAAATAACGAACTGCATCATACGAAATGTATCCGAACAACCCATTATTAATGAATTTAAAATCATTTTTCTCCGATTTAAACTGACCTGAAAATTCCTGAATTACTTCCGGAATATTAGTTGAAGTATCAATATTAATTTGCTCCGTCGTTCCGTCAGGAAAAGTTTTAGAAATGATTTCGTTTTCGATTTTAATCGTCGCAATCGGGTTGCAGCAGATATACGAGAAACTATTGTCATTTCCGTGATAGTCACTACTTTCAAGTAATAAACTATTTGGAAATTTATCCCTGATTTTAAAATAAATACTTACCGGCGTGATGGTATCTGCCAGAATTTGTTTGTAGTGTGTGTTGAGTATAAAAGGTTTCAAAGTATTTCGTTTTTATGTTTTTAATATTTCTGTTGATTCAATTGCGACCAAAAAAAAAGGCTTGTCGTGATGACAAGCCTTTTATATTTATAGTTATAATACCATAGGAAGCTTTGTTCACGACGATTGACGTAAATTCTTCCACCACCAAGTATTGTTCATTGTAATTTTCATAATCTTATTTTGATATGGCAAATATATAAATGTAATTTGAATTAAAATACACTAAAGGCAAAAAAAAACTTTTCCTAATTTAGAAATTTGTTAAATATCTAAAATTGAAAGGTGTTTTGAATCCCCTAATTTCCACTTGCAACTGTGTTGTTCATATTTCTTCTAAAATCTGGATTTCCTTTTATATCAGGCATTGCAAACAAAATGCTGTTTTTAATTTTTGTGAATTCCAAAAAGAATGAAGGGTTTCCATAATATCTTTGAATAGCTGAATTTCCGCTTGCAGATTCGCTGGTAATTCCTCCACCACAATTGTTAATTATCAGGTTTTGAAATGCAATTTTAGATAAATTAACATCTCCGTTTCCAATATTTCCTTCTAATAAAGCAAAAGGCGTAAAGCCGGAAATGACACTGTTCGTCAATTTAAAGAAGGTATCTTCCCTAACATATAATGATTCTCTGACCAGTCCCTGATTGTTTTCTTCCAAATTGATTAAAGTAATGTTGCTGGCATTTATTTTGGTCATTTTCTTGGTCATATCAGTGTTTTCTACTTTGTCATAGGAGTCCACTTCAAAACATCTTGATCCTGAAACATCTGAAGAATAAGGGTGCCGAATAGCAATACTGTTGCTGATATTGATTTGAACTCCTTGTGTAAAATCAAAGTCATCATCTGTAGTTCGGTATGAAATTAAGTTGTTCATATTCAAATCACCACCGTAACATTCAAAAGAATCATCATTAGAATAGCTGATCTGAATGTTACTTAAAACGGTTTTTCTTCCTACACCGGCTAATGAAAGTCCGTTAAGTTCTTTCAAAGCGCTTAATTTTCTTCCTGAATATTCAATACGGACATATTTCAAGATTCCTGAATTATCTTCTGTATCCTCTCCTCCATAATGATTTAGCATAGGTTCCAAATTGAAAGGTAATGTGCTTATTCCGCCCAATTTATTGATAGGTGCTTTTCCAAGAATTATAATTCCCCCCCAATCACCAGGTCGTCTTGCAGTGTTTTCTTTATTCGATGTAAAAATTATAGGATCTGTTTCCAGACCTTCGGCTATAATTTTAGAACCATTTGTAATTACTAGAGTGCCACAGGTTTTATCATCTCCTCTAATAACCGTGCCGGGTTCAATTGTAAGTGTAGCATTATTAGTTACATACACAATCCCTACTAATTGGTAGGTGTTGCATTTGGTTAGTTTGGTGTCTTTATCGATTGTACCCGCTATTATATTGGTTGCTTCATTATATTCAACAGCGTAGGGTTTAAAGTTGGTCCAGTTATTCATCCAGTTAGCTGTTCCGAAAATTCCTTTTTGCTGTTGTGCGTGTAGAAGAAAAGTGCTGAGGGAAATGATAAAGGCAATACTGATTTTAGTTTTCATAACTATAATTTTGATTTCTAGCTTTTGATTTTTTTAATAAAGCCAAAATTATAAGCCGAGTGTTAATCAAAATGCGATGCCTTGTTATGAAAGGGTTATTAGAATATTAAGAACGTTATTTTTACGTTTTTTCGATGTTTTTTTTAATAAAAAAACAAACCCCAACAATCTAAGACTGTTGGGGCTTGCTGAATTTAGAACTAGTAAGTTTGAAATATTAGAATTTTAAAGCTACTGTTAATTCAAAATCATCATTGATAGTTTTGTCTCCTAAATTTTCGAAGAAGTTACCAGAGTTGTATTTGATATCATATTTAGTTCTGTCAACTTTAAATGCAGTTGTAGCACTGTTTGGATTTACGGTTAAATCAAAAATTACAGGTTTAGTAATTCCTTTGATAGTCAAATCAGCAGTCACTTTATAAACATTAGCCGTTTTAGTAGTTCCAATTTTTTTGAAAACTAATTTAGCAGTTGGATATTTGTCAGTTCCAAAGAAATCATCTGCTTTTAGGTGACCGTTTAATTTTTGTTGGTATTCTCCACTTAAATCCGTTGCGTTTAATGAAGTCATGTCAACAGTAAAACTTCCACCAGTTAATTTTTTTCCTTTAAAAATTACAGCTCCGTCTTTAAAATCTACAGTTCCTGAGTGTTCTCCGGTTACTTTTTTACCTACCCATTTGATAGTACTTGACTTTGCGTCAATTGTTTTAGTTTGTGCGTTTACTGAAACTGACGCTACTGCTACGAATAATGCTAATGCAATTGTTTTTAAATTTTTCATGTTGTAAAATTGATTTTGATTGTTATTAATAATTATAGTGTGATAAATAATTCTTCTTGTGATTTTCTTACTTTTTTGTAATGCTGAGTGTCGTCCTCATCATGTCTGTATCCTACAGTGGCGATAACAGACGCATTTAAACCTAATTTATCGAAACCTAAAATTTCATTAAATGCAGCAGCATTGAAACCTTCCATTGGAGTTGCATCGATTTTTAATTCAGCTGCAGCAGACAGCAGAGTTCCTAAAGCGATGTAAGTTTGTTTTGCTGTCCAAATATTTTTAGCCTCCTGTGATAAATTTGAAATTACTCCGTTCATCATATCTTCAAAGCCGCTTAATGCTTCAGTAGGAACTCCTCTTGTTTCACTAATATTCTTAATGTAAGCAGCTACTGATTCTGGTCCTGCATTTAAGTCGTTTGCAAAAACAAAAATTTGAGATGCATCAGTAATTTGAGTTTGTCCGTAAGCTGCCGCTTTTAACTGTTCTCTAATTTCCGGATTTTCTACGATAACCACTTTAAAAGGTTGTAATCCGTAGGAAGAAGCAGTTAATCTGACAGCTTCTTTTAAAGTATTTAAATCTGTTTCGGAGATTTTTTTGGTTGCATCAAATTTTTTTGTTGCATATCTCCAATTAAGATTTTCTAGTAATGTACTCATAATATTAATTTTGTTGGGTTCGGTATTTTTCTAATAATTGATTTAATAATTCTAATTCTTCAGGACTTATATTCGAAGCAAATAAACGCTCGTGTTCATCTACTTTCGGGTCTAGTTCTTTTAAAACGTCTAATCCTTTTTGTGTAATTGAAACTTCAATTTTTCTTCTATTGTCAGGACAGACATTTCGTGTAACATAATCTTTCAATAATAATTTGTCTACTAATCGTGTTGTATTACTTGTTTTTGCAAGCATACGTTCCTGTATGACGCACATATTTGCAGGATTTCCTTTTTGTCCTCTTAGTATACGCAGTACATTATATTGCTCTCCTGATAAATCATACGGTTTCATTATCTCGTTAAAACGATCCAGAATCACATTTTGTGTGTACATAATGTTCAGAATAACTTTTTTCGCATTATCCATCTTAACAGTGCTTTTTATAACTTCTTCAATTGTCATAGTTGTAAGTGTATAATTTGTATATACAAATGTATAGCTTTTAATTGTTGTATATACAAGTGTCTTGTTAATTTTGTGTTAATTGATTCTGAATAAAAATTTATGACCTATGTGGTTAATGTAAAGATCTACTATTTTTTTTATTGAAAGTTGTAAATATTTTTTTGGATTTACTTTTTTGAGCTGTAAAGACTAGTCCGACAGTTTTTAAAAGTTTTACAAATAAAGTAGTTTAATTAGGTGAGGTTAATGATATTATTGAAATTCAGGCAAAAGAAAGCCTTTCGAAATTTTTTTAAAGTCCAGAATTTCTTTAGCAATCCAAATTTCATCATATCCAAGTTCTTTAGCAATTAATCTTGCTGTTTTTTCAGAAGATTCGATTGCCGCTCTTGCATCCAGAAATAATAAACGCACACGTCTTGCCAGAATGTCATCAACAGTTCTGGCCATTTCATAACGAATTGCCCAAGCTACTTCAGCCATTGTGAATTCGTGATTGGGATGCAGTTTTTCTTTTAATTCAGGTTCGCTATTTTGTAAATCAATTATTTTTGAAATATCAGTACCATAGATATACAGGTAATTTTCACGATCCGCAGTAGTGGTGGGTTTGTTTCCGTGGATGGGAAGATGTTCTGTATTACAAGGCTTTTTAGATAGTTTGCGGGTAGTGATGGCTTTATCAATGATGTCTTCGGCGATTTTTCTGTAGGTTGTCCATTTTCCTCCTGTAATGGTTATGAGGCCAGTTTCAGAAACAAGAATTTTATGACTTCTGGAAACTTCTTTGGTGCTTTTGCCTTCTTCTTTCGGTGCGGCCAACGGTCGCAATCCTGCAAAAACGGATAAGACATCTGCCCGGGTTGGTTTTTTTGCTAAAAAACGTCCGGCTGTTTCAAGCACAAATTCAATTTCGCTTTCTAAAGCAATAGGTTCTAAACTATGACTTTTAATTAAGGTATCGGTGGTTCCTACTACAACACGGTTATGCCATGGAACGGCAAATAAAACCCTTCCGTCTTTTGTTTTCGGAATCATCAGTGCGTGATCACCGGGTAAAAAAGACTTATCAAACACCAAATGAATTCCCTGACTGGGAACGATATATTTTTTGTAGATGCTATCGTTCATTTTCATTATGGCATTTGTAAAAACACCTGTCGCATTGATGATGACTGATCCTTTTATATCATATTTATTTCCGGTTTCCTGATCTATTAGCTGAACACCAATAACCTGGTTTTTATTATCCTTTAATAAATTGACAACTTTTGTATAGTTTAAAACGCAGGCTCCGTTTTCTACAGCGGTTTGTGCCATATTGATGGCCAATCTCGAATCATCAAATTGTCCGTCGTGATAAATTACACCATTGACCAAACCTTTTTCCTGTACGTTAGGAAGCATTTGGACAGTTTTTTTCTTTGAAATATATTTTGAAGCTCCCAGACTTAAGCGTCCGGCCAATAAATCATAAATCTTTAATCCGATGGTGTAAAAATATCCGCCCCACCAATTGTAATTTGGAATAACAAATGATTGGTTTTTAACTAAGTGACCAGCATTTTGAGCCAATAAGCCTCTTTCTTTTAATGCCTCCCGAACCAGATGCACATCGCCTTGTGCCAGATAACGTACGCCACCATGAACTAATTTGGTACTTCGGCTTGAAGTTCCTTTTGCAAAATCTACGGCTTCAAGTAAAATTGTTTTGTAACCCCGGTTCGCGGCGTCAATAGCAGTTCCAAGACCGCTTGCTCCTCCGCCAATGATTATAACGTCCCAATTTTGTGTGTTTTGTAATTTTGATAACTGTTCTGTGCGATTCATATAGTCTTTGAGGCTTGTTTTTGGGAAGTTTTTGGCTTACAACAAACATAACAAAAGGAATGGGAATAACTGGATATTGTTCTTAAATAAAGATTCGAAATTCCGATTTTTAAATTGAAAGGTGATTGAAAGTCCGTTTACCGCGTGAGGGATAGGAATTAGCTACCGAAGTAGCATGGATAGCCCGACAGCATCCCGATAAAAAGGGGTATAAACGCAAAGAGCATTACCCTTTTTATCGGGATGGTGGCACGCCCTGATCTAAATTTAGAATCGGAGTATCGATTTTAATTTTAAAAGTAAACCCGACAGAATTTTTAAAAAATTAGTCGGGTTGTATTATATTAAACGAATATTAATGAGGCAGTTTGTCTTTAATCAAACCATAAAACCAGGTTCCTGCAATCGCACTTAATAAAGTAACCACAATAACCGTAACTCCGGTGCCGATTTGAGCAAACAGAGGTCCGGGACATGCTCCTGTAATCGCCCATCCAAAACCAAAAAGCAATCCCCCATAGATTTGTCCTTTATTGAAAGTCTTTGGCTGAATTTCGATTTTTTCTCCGTGAATGGTTTTGATGTTGAATTTTTTAATGATTTGAACAGAGATTATTCCAACGACAACAGCGCTTCCAATCACGCCGTACATAAAGAAGGATTGTAACTGAAACATTTCCTGAATACGAAACCAGCTGATGATTTCTGCTTTTACGAATACGATTCCAAAGAAGATTCCAACCAAAAGATATTTTAAATTGGTTGAACCTGAATCTTTCAATTGACTTCCGTTTATTCCTTCTGTATCGGTATTTTTATTTTCTAAATTGTTCATTTTTGAAATTTTAAAGTGAAAGAATATAAGGCAGAATCAAATTGGCCATGATAAAACCGCCAATCATAAAACAGATGGTGGCTACCAATGAAGGCCACTGCAAATTTGAAATTCCCATAATCGCATGTCCACTCGTGCATCCGCCTGCGTAACGCGTTCCGAAACCTACTAAAAAACCGCCAACGACAATCATGATAAAGCCACGAAGCGTCAGTAAACTTTCCCACGAAAAAAGCTCTTTTGGTAATAATCCGGAATGATCTGTAATTCCGTAAGAAGCCAATTGTGCTGAAAGTTCCAGAGTGATTTCAACCGGGTTTGGGTTGGCTAAAAAGTAAGCAGCGATAATTCCGCCAAGGAAAATTCCGAAAACGAAAAATAAATTCCAGCTTTCTTTTTTCCAGTCATATTTGAAAAACGAAATATTAGCAGGAATACAAGCTGCACAAATGTGTCGTAAAGATGAACTAATCCCGAATGACTTATTTCCGATAATCAATAATACAGGCACAGTCAATCCAATTAACGGGCCTGCAACATACCAAGGCCAAGGTTCTTTTATTATTTCTAGTATACTCATGTTTTAATATTAAATGTTTTTTTCACCATGTAAGTGATATAAGTAATTATAAGCTGGAGTTTAGATTGGGCTGAACTTATTGAACTCATATAAGTTTAACCAGTTTAGAGTTAAAACGCAACGTAATTAAATGAACTTATATAACTTACATGGTGAAAAAAAAATATGTTTTTATCCTTTCAGCACTTTACTCTGACAAACGAAATCTGATTTTGGGATATTCGTTTTTGCAATGGCTCCAAAACCACCGTCAATTTCGGTAAAGTTTCTAAAACCACGGGCTTGTAAAATCGATGCGGCAATCATGCTTCTATAACCTCCTGCACAATGAAGGTAAAAATGCTCATTTGGGTCAATATCTTTTACCCAATCATTAATATAGGCTAAAGGTCTACTGTAAGCATCTTCGATATGTTCTGATTCATATTCAGTTTCTTTGCGAACGTCAACAACTTTATCTTCTTTGATATTAAATTTATCTGCAAATTGTTCTGCCGAAATTCGGTTAATCGTATCAATTTCAAAACCTGCTTTCTGCCAGGCTTCAAAGCCGCCTTCCAAATGTCCGATAATGGAGTCAAAACCCACACGGCTTAAACGCGTTACGGTTTCTTCTTCCAGACCAAGTTCGGTCACTAATATTATAGGCTGTTTTACATTGGCAATTAAAGTTCCGACCCATGGCGCAAAATCTCCGTTGATCCCAATATTAATTGACTGTGGAATAAATCCTTTCGAAAAATCGCCACTTTTTCGGGTATCTAAAATTAATGCGCCGGTTTCTTCGGCAACAGCCTCAAAATCTTCTGCTTTAATTGCTTTCATTCCGTTGTGCAAAACCGATTCAAAACTTTCATATCCTTTTTTGTTCATGGCCACGTTCATGCTGAAATAGGCTGGGGGAGGTAATAAACCGTTGGTGACTTCTTTAATAAATTCGGCTTCGGTCATGTTGGCACGTAAAGCATAATTGGTTGCTTTTTGATTTCCGATTGTTGAAACGGTTTCTTTACTCATGTTTTTTCCGCAGGCGCTTCCTGCACCGTGGGCCGGATAAACAATAACATCATCAGCCAGAGTCATGATTTTATTTCGAAGAGAATGAAATAAAATTCCAGCCAGTTGATCCTGCGTCATCGAAGCTGATTTTTGTGCCAAATCAGGGCGGCCAACATCTCCAATAAAAAGTGTATCACCTGAAAAAATCGCATGATCTTTTCCGTTTTCGTCAATCAATAAATAGGTTGTGCTTTCCATCGTATGACCCGGAGTATGCAGTGCTTTGATTGTAATATCCCCAATTTTAAATTCTTGTCCGTCTTTAGCAATAATGCATTCAAATTCTGGTTTTGCATTTGGTCCGTAAACAATGGGAGCCTCAGTTTCTTTGCTCAAATCAAGGTGGCCTGAAACAAAATCAGCGTGAAAATGCGTTTCAAAAATATATTTCAATTTTACATCATCGCGTTGCAAACGATCCAGATAAGGCTGAATTTCCCTAAGAGGATCAATAATGGCAGCTTCTCCATTTGAAGTAATATAATAAGCACCCTGCGCTAAACATCCGGTGTAAATTTGTTCAATTTTCATGATAGGTAATCTAAATGATGTTGTACAAAGATAACCCGGTTTTTCGGTTAACTAAGTGACTAATGTTACAGAAATTATACTTTTCCGAAAAAACTGTTTGACGGTTTTCACCATATAAGTGATATAAGCAATTATAAGCTGGGTTTTAAATCGTGCCAAATTATAACAGCTCATATAATCTATATGTTTTTATATTCATCTTCTAAATTAAATAAGGATTTTCGATAATTAAACTTATATGATCTAAATGAAAGTGACGTATATGCGAAACAGTAAAATGAACTTACATAACTTATATGGTGGAAAAAAAATCTACGTAATTTTACAGCTTTACAAAAACAACGAATATGAACACAGAAGATTTATTGAACCAGATTGCTTTTATAAAAGAAATTGATAAAGTAAAATATATTCAGCGAAAAACAAAACTCTTTAATAGCGACCGAAACGAAAACGATGCGGAACACAGTTGGCATCTGGCATTAATGGCAATCGTTCTGGCAGAACATTCAGATGAGCCGATTGACATTCTTAAAGTGGTAAAAATGGTTTTGATACATGATATTGTAGAAATCGATTCGGGAGATGTTTTTATATATGATGAACAAAAAAATCATTGCAATACCGATGAAGAACGATTGGCAGCAAATCGTATTTTTGGATTGCTGCCGCAGAAACAAGCCGATGAAATGATTGCGATTTGGGAAGAATTTGAAGCGGGCGAAACCAATGAGGCGAAGTTTGCAAAATCAATGGACAGATTAGAGCCATTATTACAAAATACATCTAACGAAGGAGGAACATGGAAAGAGTTTGGCGTGAATTATAAAAAGGTTTATGAGAAAAAAAGTGTTATAAAAGAAGGTTCCAAAACGTTGTGGAATTATGCGGAAGGATTAATAGACGAAAGTGTTTCAAAAGGAATTCTAAAAAAATGATTTCACCATAAAAGTCATATAAGTTCAATTCAAATTTTGCAATAAAATTATATTTATTTATATCACTTATATGGTTTAAAACTTTACAAATAAACTGGTTTTACAGGACAGCAATTCGGGTTTTAATGGGTAAATTTGTTGGACTTCATAAACAAATATCGCTCTATGGAAGAAATGCTCTTTTATGACCGAATGCAATTTGCCTTCACCATTACTTTTCACTATCTTTTTCCACAACTTACAATGGGACTTTCCCTGATCATTGTTTACTTTAAGTGGAGATATCTCAAAACTAAAAATGACCAATACAATCACGCCACGCATTTCTGGATGAAGATTTTCGCCCTGAATTTTGCCATGGGTGTTGTAACCGGAATCCCAATGGAGTTTCAGTTTGGAACCAATTGGGCGAAATTTTCTGAATTGACCGGAGGAATCATTGGTCAGACATTAGCCATGGAAGGCATGTTTTCCTTTTTTCTCGAATCATCCTTTCTGGGAATCTTTTTATTTGGAGAAAAAATAATTGGTCATAAGTGGCATTTTGTAACCGGATTATTGATTATGATTGGCTCGTGGGCCAGCGGTTACTTAATTATAGCGACACATTCGTGGATGCAAAATCCTGTCGGTTATGAAATTCTGGAAAACGGAAAATTTGTTTTGACGAATTTCAAAGCGTTATTTTTGAATCCGTGGTTGTGGCCTTCTTATTTGCACAATCAGGCAGCTTCTTTGGTGACGAGTTCTTTTGTTGTGGCCGGAATTGGTGCTTTTTATATTTTGAGTCAGAAGAATGTTTCTTTTGGGAGATTGTTTCTTAAAACGGGCGTTATTTTTGGATTGATTTCGAGTATTGTGGTTGCGGTTCCAACCGGAGATTTACTGGCGAAAAATGTTGTGAAATACCAGCCGGTTACTTTTGCCGCGATGGAAGGAATTTTCCATACCGAAAAAGAGGGCTCAGAAATTGTCCTGATTGGTCAGCCAGACGTAAAAGACAAAAAGTTAGATAATAAGATTGCCGTTCCCAAAATTCTGAGTTTCCTGACTTACGGAAGCTGGAATAGGGAAATCAAAGGCTTGGATCAGTTTGAAGAAGATGTTCATCCTACCAATATTTCGGGATTATATTATTCCTATCATATCATGGCGGGACTCGGAACAATATTTATTGGTTTGATGGCTTTTGCCGTTTTTCAGCTTTTCAGAAAGAAATTATACCAAACCAAATGGGTTTTATGGTCGCTAATGTTTATGATGCCGTTTCCATATATCGCCAACACGGCAGGCTGGTACACTGCCGAATTAGGCAGACAGCCGTGGCTGGTCTATAATTTAATGCGAACAGCCTCGGGCGCTTCGCCAACCGTTTCTTCCGGGAATACCTTGTTTACTTTATTGGGTTTTATAGGATTGTATCTTTTACTCGGAATGCTGTTTTTGCTTTTGATTGGGAAAATTATCAATAAAGGGCCTCATCATGTGGAACTTTCAACAGAAAAAATATAAGTATGGAATTTTTTTGGTACGTAGTTTTAATGGGAATTCTGGCCGTTTATATTGTATTGGACGGTTATGATTTTGGAGCAGGAATTATTCATTTGTTTTTGGCCAAAACCGAAAAAGATAAAAAAGCAATCACAAACTCCATTGGTCCATTTTGGGATGCCAACGAAGTCTGGATTATCGCTGCCGGAGGTGTTTTGTTTTTTGCTTTCCCTACTTTATATGCGTCATCTTTCAGCGGATTTTATCTGCCTTTGATTATGATTTTATGGCTGTTGATTTTCCGTGCTATCGGATTAGAAATGCGCGGTCAGGTTCATCATCACATGTGGGAAGCAATTTGGGATAAGGCTTTTGGAATAGCGAGTTTGCTTTTGGCTTTATTCTTCGGAATTGCTTTGGGAAATATCGTTCGTGGTGTCAACCTCGGAATGGTTGAAAATGGCGTTTCGACTCAGGAACCTCATTTTTTCTTTTTGCCATTGTGGAATCCAACTTTTAGTCCAAAAGCTAATGAATTGGGTATTATCGATTGGTTTACTATATTTTTAGGCGTTGTTAGTGTTGTGGCTTTAACCATTCACGGGGCAAATTGGATTATTTTTAAAACCAATTCGGCTTTAAATACACAGCTTAAAAATGTAGTTTTTAAACTGAATATCGTCTTGTTGATTTTGGTTTGCATTTCTTTGCAGATCTGGCATTTTATCGAGCCGGAACCGTTTCATAATTTTGTAGAAAACCCGATTCTTTGGTTTTTTCCTTTAATGGCTTTTGTTGGAATTATAGGATTGTTCAAAGTGCGTTCGTACCAAAAAGACGGTTTGGGATTTCTATTTTCAAGTTTGTTTTTAGTGGGAGGATTTGCCTCAACAGCCGTTTCAATTTTCCCGAATGTTTTGCCTTCGACGAATAAAGTAAATCCTTCGTTAACGATTTATAACACTGCTGCGGGAGAATATGGATTAAATGCAGGACTTAACTGGTTTTTTATCGCTTTGTTTTTGGTGATTGTTTATTTCGTTATTCAGTATCGTGTTTTTAGTGGGAAGATGGATGATGTTGGGTATGGGGAGCATTGATTTTAGCTACGAATTCACGAATTGATTTGTGAATTATCGACTATTTAAACAAAATAAAAGTTATAATGAAAAATGAAGCTTTTGAGTTGTCAAATATGCAGCTAAAATATCTTTTAAATATTGTTATTGGCATATTTGCACTGTTTCTTTTAGTGAAATTTGTTATTTTAGATTCTGAAAAAGACAGAATCAATATATCACTCAAAAATATTTTAGATGAAAGTTATCATGGAATTGTAGTTTTTAAAGATTACGATAAGAATAATCATAATAATCCAACTTTATATTTAAAAGATAAATTCCAGATTAGTATTACAGGTGAGTTTTGGTCTAAAATAAAAAGGGGAGATTCTCTTGTGAAGAAAAAGGGAGAAACAATTATTACAGTATATAGAAATAAGGAAAAATTTATATTGGATAATAAAGATGTAATTAAGCATTGGAAAGAATAGATAATCAAAACTCTCTTATGCCTGATATGCGTTAGGGATAGCAGCGGTATCCTTTTTGTTTTTCCTTTAAAAACAAAAAGATATAGCGGATAGCCCGGCCGTAGGTAACGCCCAAAATAGCATTCTTTTTTATTTATCAAATGAGAGAGCATAGAGCATTAGATTATTTCAGAAAGAAGGTTTTTAAATTACTTTTCCAAAATATCTTTTAAAACCTTTAAATCAGTTTTTACCAAATTAGCATCTGCGTTAAATTCTTCCTCTGTTTTATCCGGCATTTTGTATAAAGTGAATATGACTTTGCTTCCTTTTCCATTTTCAATAACTCGTAATGGGTTATACACTTGTGTGCCATCAGGCAGTTTCACTTTGTGATCGATGATTCCGAATTCATTTTCCGGAGTTAATTCTATTTCAATATTTCCTAAATCTGATTCGGCATTCCAGATAGTATTCGATTTTTTTGAAACCGATTTTAAAAAAGTCAGCCACTTTGGAAAATTCTCAGGATTGGATGCAAACTGATATACTTTTTCTTTCGAATTGTCAATTGATATGCTAATGTTGGTTGTTTGAAAAGTCATAACATTCTCTTTAGGGTTCTCTGTTTGCTGTAATTGTTTTTTGATGGAGCCTGAAAAAATAAATTGTACAGCTGCAGTAATTAAAGTTACGTATTTCGTAGGGAAACCATATTTAAAATTAAAAAACATTACAATTTAAATATGGTTTTCCTTGAAATCAGTTTTAAAGCTCTATTTCCTTAAACATTTGATCAGCCAATTTTAAGCGATTGGATTTGTCCGTCTTTAAGTTCAAATTGATAGGTAAGCACAATAGGGCTACCAGCAAAATTTCCTGAAATCTCGGCTTCTAAAGTCTGCTCACCTGCTGAATATTCCAGTGGTTTCATGACTGCTTTGTATTCCTGATTGGCTTTTTCAATCCAGTTTTTTATGGCTGTTTTTCCTGTATGTGTTTTTCCTTCGTCAAAAACCATAGCTGTTTCAGAAAAACAATTTGCATACGCCAGACTGTCAAAATTGTTTTGAGCTGCTGCTAAATCTGCGATTACATTGGGTAAGTTCATAGTATTTGTTTTTAAAGTTATTAAATGGTGGGAATCGTTCCACCGTCAATTACATACTCAGTTCCTGTGAGATAGTTAGCTCTTGGCGACACCAAAAAGCCAACAAATTCGCCAATTTCTTCAGGCTTTGCAGGCCGTCCAAAAGGGATTCCGCCTAAGGCATCCATTACGCTTTGCGTGGCTTGTTCTATTGAAATGTCTGAACTTTCAGAAATTCTTTCCATCATTCGTTTGGAAGAATCCGTCATAATCCAGCCAGGCGAAACGGTTAAAACCCGAATTCCTTTAGGCGAAACTTCTTTTGACAAACCTTTGCTGTAGTTGATAAGTCCTGCTTTTGCGGTAGCATAAGGCAAAGTCGAATCGTATAAAGGCAGTCTTCCCTGAATGGATGCAATGTGAATGATAACACCACTTTTATTTGCGAGCATTTGTGGTAAAAAAGCTCGGTCTAATCGAACGGGTGCCAATAAGTTGGTTTGAATAGTTTGTAGCCAGTCTTCATCTGTCAGCACTGCAAAACCGCCGGCATTGGTTTCGGATCCTCCAAGAGAATTTATAAGGATATCAAGTTTGCCAAATTTTGCTAAAACTTCTTCAGCTACTTTTTTGGTTCCTTCGGGTTTACTCAAATCTGCCGAAATAAAATACTGGTTGGCGATTTCCTTCTCAGGTTTGTTTCTTGCGGTTATGATTACTGTTGCACCGGCATTCTGCAGTCGTTCTGCTATAGCTTTTCCAGCGCCTTTTGTACCTCCTGTTACCAAGGCAACCTGTCCTGATAACTCGTTGTTGAAATTAAAATACTGATTCATAATTGTTTTTTTTACAAATCTCAGCCATATGTGCAGATTGCACAAGTACGGAAATACGAATTGCATAGGGATAAATTTTTCCCCTATTGCACAATTTCGAACATAGTTATAATTTTACGATATGTACGAGAGAAAAATTTTACCGAACCTGAATTGCGGCCTTGACCTGATTGGCGAAGTGCTGTATGGCAAATGGAAAATCCGTTTGCTGTGGTTTATAAACGAAGGACACAAACGCCCGAGTGAATTACAGCGGAAAATCCCCGATGCTTCGCGTAGGGTTTTGAATATTCAGTTAAAGGAATTGGAAGATCACGAATTAATTACAAGAAAAATTTATCCTGTTGTGCCTCCAAAAGTAGAATATAGT
This sequence comes from uncultured Flavobacterium sp., assembly GCF_946478785.1. The sequence goes on along the minus strand of NZ_CAMLDD010000008.1, from coordinate 172,918 downwards.
CTTACTGAATTTGGGAAGACATTAATTCCGGTTATTTCTGTTTTAGGAAATTGGGGTGATGAAAATGGTGAACACTTACGATCTGTTATTTTAAAACGTTTGAATCCTGAAAGTGATTCGCAGTAACTTTTCACAACTTTATTTCTTTCATTTATTGTACTCTAATAGCGGATTTGTAATCCATGCTATTCAAATTAGACTATAAAAAAGTAAATTTGGTTTTAATAAATAAACAACTTACTCCTTATGATTCGGCAAACAATCATCTTAATTACAATTTTTTTTATGGCTTCGGGTTTTATTCTTCCTGAAGCAATCCTGAAATCAGATTTAGATCTTGTTCCATCAAATGTTTGGCAGATTGCAGGACCTGTAAAGGAAAATCACGAAATAATTAATGCTATAAGGCAAAAAGAAGGTGTTATCAGGGTAACTGCTAATGACAATCCTGTTGGCGAAATTGAACTGAATGTAGTAATCACATCATCAGCATTTAATGATGAAGTTGTTACTACTTTATCTAATAATTCCCGTTTTGTAAAGATTACGTATAAATCGACCCAACACATTAAATTACAAGCACGCGAAGCAGATGTAACAGGAACCGACTGTGTTCATGGAGGATCTCACCCAAGAGTTGATTTGCCTGCATCTCCCAATAGATTCAAAACCATAAAAATTCCATGGGCTCATTTCAGGCAGGACGGATTACCAAACGGAAAACTTTTGAATATCCATAACCTTTGCAAATTCAATTTTGTTAATTATAATCCTGCTTCGGGAGCATTACTGGAAATAAAATCGGTTGTAATTACAAACTGATAACTACAAAAAAGATTCTGTACTTAAACTTGTATGCCAAAATCCGTCAAAGTATTTTAGGCCTGTGCCAATTGCTCTGTCCATCGTTGCATGTGCCAGCAATATTATTCCTATAAGCATTAGTTTTCGGTTTTCTTTTGCCAATCCGTAAAGTCCAATGGCTACGGCAGTTCCTTTAAAATGGATTATGTTGTAGACAACTGCTCCTACTGTAGAATTAAAAGCATAACCTATCATTGCCAGATCGGGTAGAAGCAAAAGGGCAGGAAACCACCACCATTTCAGGTTTAAACGTGAAAATAAATAGATGCATCCAAGAAACATTATTAGTTCTTCTATTTGAATTAAAATTTCCATAATTGTTGTTTTTTAAAAGTTATAAATACTGATTAATAAGTGTTTTTGATTTGATTGGTCCAATTGTCCAAATGTTCTGTAACGGATTTGTCTGCTTTGTCAAAAAAGAAATGTTCTAAAACATCTAGTCCTGAGTAAGTGTAAATTCCTTTGTCAGAAGTCAGCAGTAATGCCTTATCCATTCCGATTTCATGATATTCTGCTTTTGATTTTCCATGGGTGTTGATGATAACTGCTTTCTTGCCAGCCAGTAGTCCTTTTTGAATGCCCTGATCGTAACGGTAGGCAAAACCATAGCTGAAAACGCGGTCGATATAACCTTTCAGTATGGCAGGTAAGCCTGTCCACCAAATGGGGTGAATAAATGTGATGCAATCTGCCCAGGTAATGAAGTCTTGTTCTTTTTTTACATCTTCGGATACTAATCCGCTTAATTGACCTGCCATGTCTTCGAAGGAAAGAACAGGGTTAAAGTTCAGTGCGTATAAATCCCGAATTACTACTTCGTGATTGTTTTCCTGTAGATGTTCTGTTACAACATTTTTTAAATAGCTGTTTAAGCTGTTTGGATTGGGATGGGAATAAATAATAAGATGTTTCATCGTTTTATATTTTTATAATTTGATGAAACAAATGTAGGATGCCATTATTGGAATTGTAAGAAAACGAAATCAGGATATTGGATTACAAATATCCTGTTGGAATTTGAGGTATTTAGTCGGACTAAGATTGAGGTAGTACTTAAAATCTTTTATGAGCTGACTTTGGTCATAATAACCACATTCGGTTACAATTTCTAACCAGTCTATTTTTGAAGTTGAGGCAGTCAGGTTTTGAATGAGTTCGATAGTTTTTAAAAATCTTTCGTAGCGATTATGCTCTTTGGATGAATAGCCAAAGTGTTTTTTATGCTGGAGCTGCATATTGCGTTCGGTCTGGCTGTTTTGACTCGCAACCCATTTTATAGGATTTAAGGATTGTTCCTTAAAGTTGGATAATTGTTCGGCAATTTTATTTCTGTTTACCAGGTAAGGTTCACTAAATTTAAGAATGTGATCAACTCTTTGATTAGTGTTATTCATTTTGCTAAGTTCATGCCACAAAATACCAAAGCAATCATCATTTACCAAATCTTCAGGATTCATTGGCAAATTTTCTGAAATAGCAGTGCTGCCAAAGAAACGATAAAAGGCATCATCTTTAAAATTGACAGTAAGCATTTCAGTATTTGGCGGTAATACATAATCAAAAGCCTGTTTTATTGGGCCAATCATAAGGTATTTATCTACTTCTATTCGGGTATTTTGTTTGGTAAGTAAATAGGGTTTTGTTCCGAAATTGAAAATCAAAATGGTTTGATAAGATGGTAATAATGTTTTGTTGATGAGCTCACCTGATTTGTTTTCGGCAAAATAAAAATGAGTAAATACTTCTTCAAATCTGGTTGGCACCGGGATTCTAAAGTTGTTGTATTCAGGATTGTTTTCTGTCATAATTTTTTGAATCAGTCGGTTTTGTTACTATCATTCAATTTACCGTAGCTGTTATTATATACTTTTCCTTTTTTAGGATGTGTAAATTTCAATCCTGACCAGGTTTCGTTAATGCTTAAACAAGTGCTTTCAACAAGTCCGAAGTCATATCCTAGTTTTATTACGGTTTTGATGTTGAGGTCTGTTTTCAGTTTTCCACCTTTTGGCCAGGAAACCCATAACATTCCAGTTGGTTTTAAATGCTCTTTTAGTTTTGGGAAGTGTTTAATGAACTCAGATTGCTTTTTTACAAAGAGATGAATATAATCGAAATCACTATCTAATTTGGCCGCAATATCAAGTATAGGAAGCTTAATATTTTTGATAGCTTCTTCATCAGAATTAACAAAAATTGCTTTAGTGTTTTCTTTTATGCCCATTTTTTCAGCTACTGATCTTTCCATTATTTCATTTTTTACTAGTTGATTTTAGTTGTCTTGCGGCGCCTTTATTTATATTTTTAAAATTACAGGCAGGGAAAATAAAATGGTTCCTATTAAAAAAATGAATGTTAAAACATGTATTTTGTAGTGATTTGCTCTTAAAAAAATGAATTGTTGTATTGTTCTAATTAGCCAGAATATTGAAGTTCCTGCGAAAAAACAATTCCCAGGTTTTGTTGTTAAAAGCTCTGTTGGAAAAGCAAAACAAATGACTGCAGTAAAAACAAAATAATAAATGATTTGGATGTTTAGAATTTGCATTATCGCTTTGTTGGCAAAACTTAATTTTTTCAACTCGGTATTCCAATGAAATATTTTCCAAAAACCAGTGTGGAAAAGTGCAAATGCAATGTTATAAAGTCCACATATAAATACTATAGTTTTCATTGTAATTGTTTTATATTTTGTCTATGCTTAATTGTTTTTTTATACAGAAAGATGTTGAAATACATTTACTTACAAATAATGTTCATGAAAGAAAAGCATTTCTTAGGCTAATATAAAACAATTTTACCCAATGTTTTACACCTTGTCTATGTGCTTTGAAAAAAGTATGTTTAAACCTAAAAACTTCTATTTAACCAAGTATGCGTTAGGGATAGAAGCGGCATCTCCCGATTTAGAAAAACAAGGCTTTTTCAGCCGTAGTTTTTGTTAATCGGGAATATAGCGGATAGCCCGACCGTAGGGAACGCCCAAAACATCAATCTTACCCCTTAAAACAAAACTTCTTTTGTAATAATATAAAGTCCCATTACCAAAACAAACCAGCCAAAAACAGGTTTTAGTTTGCTTCCGTCAATTTTTTTGGAAAGATAGCTTCCAATTAACATTCCTAAAAGTGCCATTGCCGAAATACCTAATAAAAAAGTATAATCTATTGGGGTTCCAATATATAAATCACCTCCAAAGCCTATTATAGAATTGATAGTGATAATCAATAATGAGGTTCCAACGGCTTGTTTCATTGGTAATTTGGCGAAAAAAAGCAGGGCAGGAATAATTAAGAATCCACCGCCCGCACCAAGAAATCCCGTTACGATTCCGACCACAAAACCAATCAGGCTTAATTGTATATAATTAGTTTCTGCTGCTTTTATTTCCGGCTGGTTTTTTCGAATCATCGAAATCGCTGCTGTGATCATCAATATAGAGAAGATAATCATAATCAGGAAATCTTTGGAAACCGAATAAGATGCGACTGAAAATAAGGTAGAAGCAATTTGAGGGAAAATAACTTCCCGAATAATCAAAATGGATACCACAGACGGAATCGCAAAATACAATGCCGATTTGAGTTCTAAATTTCCCATTTTATAATGACTGTAACTGCCAAACAGCGAGGTTATACCCACGATAAATAAGGAGTATGAAGTGGCCTGCTCAGGATTTACCTTAAATATATAGACTAAAATTGGAATCGTAAGTATAGACCCACCACCGCCAATTAAGCCAAGTGAGATTCCAATAATTATGGATGCAAAATAACCTATATATTCCATTGTAGTATTTTTTGTAAAGATGCTTTGTAAAATGGAAACCTACAGTAACATTTATCACATAAGAGCTATTAAACACAAATTTCACTAATTAGCACGAATGAATTTGTAAGCTATAGGTTTCATTGTCAGTTCGAGCGGAGTCGAGAACGTATAAAGCATCTCGACTCCGCTCGATGTGACAAAAAAATCTGTGTTATTAGTGAAATTAGTGTTTTTAATCTATTTTAAAAGCTCGATTTGGTTTCGGTTTAGCTTTACCAGGCCGCGCTGTTCCATTTTTTTGAGTAATCTCGAAACGACTTCTCGGGAGGTATTTAATTCGGATGCAATTTCCTGATGAGATAATTTGACTTCAGAGCAGCCACAAGCATCCGAATGACGTTTTAAGTAAAACTCCAAACGTTCATCCATAGACCGGAAAGCGATATTATCCACAACTTCGAGAACTTCCTCAAAACGGCTTCGGTAAGTTTCGATTACAAATTCGTACCAGGTTTTGTGCTCCATCATCCATTTATCCATCATTTGCAACGGAATCATCATAACCGAAACATCCTCAACAACTTTGGCCATAATCTGGCTTTTTTCGCTTTTTGCAGTGCAGATCATCGAAATGGCGCAGGCTTGTCCAGGCTGTAAATAGTACATTAAAAACTCACCGCCGTCTTCGCCTTCGCGATAGATCTTGATTTTTCCTTTGGTAATCAAAACGGTGTTTTTAATGTATTGTCCGGTTCGCATTAAAATAGTCCCGGCTTTAAAATCCTGAGCGCTTCCGTTTTCTTCGATAGTCGAAATAAGTTCGCTGGAGAAATTCGGAAATATATCTTTTAATGAATTTTGCATTCGTTTATTTATAGAAATTAGTAGACGCAGATTTTACTGGTTGAACGGTTACAGATTAAGATTATTTAATTCTGTGGGTATGTTTTTGCCACAAATTACACAAATTAATTTTCCTGACTTTTTATAAAAATCATTTAATCGGCAGCCAATTTTTTCACCAAGAGCAAAGCGATGATAGGGAGTTTGGGAAAATTTGCGGTTAAACTTAAATTATCAAAATGAAATAAAAACATCTCATTTAATACAAAGATAGCAGATTGAAAGGTATAATATCAGAAAACCATTTTTAAGATGCATAATCCTAAAATGAAAAAATCCTATTTTCTATTGATTTTATGGATTGATTTTTTAAAAATAGTGAGTAAATTTGTAAAACGTTGACAATTTTACGTTCCCTAAAACGTTTTCTGAGAATAATAATCGAAATCGTAAGCCGTACGTATTTTATAAAGTGAAAACCTTTAATTTTACAAAAAACACAATACTATGAATTTATCACAAGAAGATTGGGTTGCTCAGTTTGAAGCTGACGAAAATGCAGTTATACTTGACGTAAGAACTGAAGACGAATTTAATGACGGCTATATTGAGAATGCCGTAAATATCGATATCAATAAAGGTCAGGCTTTTATTTACGAAATAGAAGAGCTGGACAAAAATAAAAACTACTACGTATATTGCCGTTCTGGAGCGAGAAGTGCAAAAGCCTGCCAGATTATGAATGAATTAGGGATTGAAAACGCGTACAATTTATTGGGCGGAATCCTGGATTGGGAAGGCGAAACCGTAAATCCATAATATCAAAGAGAGAGGCAAAAAAGCCTCTTTTTTCATTTAAAACTATTAAATAACCAAACAAAAAATTACCAGATTATGAGTTTTATACCCGAAGAATATCAAATTAAAGACCTTATAAATCAGGATACATATCTTGTAAACGGAGAATTGAAGCAATGGACAGGACAGACAACTCCTGTGTTTTCTACTATTTCTTCTACAGAAAAATATGCGCCAACATTGTTAGGATCAATTCCTTTCATGGCTGAAAAAGAAGCAGATGAGGTAGTTGAAGCCGCCACTGCTGCCTATGATAAAGGTCAGGGCTTATGGCCAACGATGAAAGTGATTGACCGTATCAAATGCATGGAGAATTTCGTAAGACAAATGAAAGAGACCCGTGAGGAAGTAGTGAAGCTTTTGATGTGGGAAATTGGGAAGAATCTTGGCGATTCGCAAAAAGAATTCGACAGAACTGTTGAATATATTGAAGATACTATCGACAGCTATAAAGAATTGAACGGACGCAGTTCAAAATTCTCTAAAGTTCAGGGAGTAAATGCCATGATTCGTCGTGGACCTCTTGGAGTGGTGTTGTGTCTGGGACCTTACAACTATCCACTTAACGAAACTTTCTCTTTATTGATTCCTGCGTTGATTATGGGTAATGCTGTTATCTTTAAGCCTGCAAAACATGGTGTTTTATGTATTTCGCCATTGTTGGAAGCATTTAGAAGCAGTTTTCCAAAAGGAGTTATCAATATTGTGTACGGAAGAGGGCGTGAAGTTGCTTCTCCAATCATGAAATCAGGAAAAATTGATGTTTTGGCATTAATTGGAAACAGTAAGTCTGCGATTGCTTTGCAGGATCAGCATCCAAACAAAAACAGATTACGTTTAATATTAGGTTTGGAAGCTAAAAACCCTGCGATTATTTTACCTGACGCCGACCTGGATCTGGCAATTCAGGAATGTATCACGGGATCATTATCATTTAACGGTCAGCGTTGTACTGCTCTAAAAATATTATACGTTCATGAATCTATTGTTGAAGAATTCAACAAACGTTTTTCTGAAAAAGTAGATGCTTTGGTATTTGGCAATCCGTGGGAAAAAGGAGCTTCTTTAACTCCGCTTCCTGAAGCAGATAAACCGGAATATATTCAGGGATTAATTGATGATGCTAAAAGCAAAGGAGCTGAAATACTGAATGAAAAAGGAGGAAAGCATACTGAAAATTATATCTTTCCAGCTGTTTTATATCCTGTAAACAAAGAAATGAGAGTCTACCACGAAGAACAATTTGGACCTGTAGTGCCCATCATTTCTTTTAAGAATATAAATGAACCTCTTGAAGATATGGCTGAGTCCAATTATGGTCAGCAGGTAAGTTTGTTCGGGAAGGATATCAAAACACTGGCACCGCTTATCGATGCTTTAGTAAATTTAGTATGCAGAGTGAATTTAAACAGTTCTTGTCAAAGAGGTCCTGATGCGTTCCCGTTTACAGGTCGTAAAGATTCTGCTGTAGGAACATTGAGTATTCCGGATGCTTTGCGTTCGTTCTCAATCAGAACATTTGTGGCATCTAAGGATATCGCTTCAAACAATGAAATTTTACAGGAATTGCTAAACAGTAAGGAATCCAATTTCATCAATACCGATTATATTTTATAATTCTTTAAAGGTTATATATTAATTTCCTAAACCGTCTTATTCTTTTTGAGTAAGACGGTTTTTTCTTTTGTTTCGGATGTTTAAAAGTGATTGCTTTTATTGTTTAAGGACTCCCAAAAAGTGTATAGTGTTTCTAAAAGTGTGTAATAAATACACATAAAAAAATGGTGTAAATGCTCTAAAATGCTTACAATCAGCTTGAGGATCCAATGGCACGTACATTGCTAACTATGATTATGTAATTGTCTCGATAAAGACAGAATCATAATTTAAGCCATTAGTTAATAAAACATAATCCAGAATGAAAAGCGAAACAATAACTTCAGAACAATTTTATACTTCAAGCCTCAATAAAACCTATAACGATGAACATTCTGTTAAGAGTTCCATTTTTAACTTTCAGGGAAAATCAAAAAACAATAGTGAGAAAACATCAAGTGCGTTAGGCCTCGGAATACTAATATCCAGCTTCGTACTGATGCTGACAGGTGCTTATTTTGTATTTGAATTTCAGCCTGATTTCGATCAGTTTCATATTGAGAGAATTAATTCTAACTGGGGCTTTCCATTTTTAATTATTACCGTTTTATTATTCTTTTTTCAAACTGGTGTTTTTCTATATAATTTATACCTGTATCTTCGTTACAAACCTATCGAATCAGTTTCTGATGAATTGTTGCCCACCTGTACCATAATTGTTCCTGCGTATAACGAAGGTAAGTTGGTTTGGGATACTTTATTAAGTCTGGCTGATAGTGATTTTCCGGAACAAAAAATGCAGATATTGGCTATTGATGATGGTAGCAAAGATGATACCTGGTACTGGATGCAGCAGGCAAAAATAAAATTAGGCGATCGTCTGACTATTTTTCAACAGCCTGAAAACAAAGGAAAACGACATGCACTTTATCGTGGATTTGAACTTGGAACGGGAGAGATTTTTGTAACAGTTGATAGCGATTCAATCGTGAAAAAAGATACTTTACGAAATTTAGTTAGCCCATTTGTTACAGATGAAAAATGTGGCGCAGTTGCTGGAAACGTTCACGTTTTAAACAATAAAAAAGCCATACTTCCAAAAATGCTGAATGTAAGTTTTGTAATGAGTTTTGAATTCGTTCGTTCTGCAGAAAGTATGTTAGGTTCTGTGCTTTGTACACCCGGAGCCGCAGCAGCTTACCGTAAAACAGCAGTTTTTGGCTGTCTTGACGAATGGATCAACCAGACTTTTATGGGGCAGCCTTCTGACATTGGTGAAGACAGGGCAATGACAAACATGATATTAAAACAAGGATTTAGTGTATTGTTTCAAAAAAATGCAGTTGTATTAACAAGTGTTCCTGAACAATATACAGGTTTGTACAAAATGTTTATCAGATGGGGAAGAAGCAATGTGCGTGAAAATATTATGATGGCAAAATATGTTTTCAAAGATTTTAGAAATGAATCAAAGTTTGGCGCAAGGTTATTGTTTATGAACCAATCTTTAAGAATCCTATTGACTATTCCGTTTTTGCTTTTTATGTTTTTCCTAATCGTTACACATCCATTATTATTTTTAAGTTCAACACTTTTAGGAATATTGATCGTTTCAAGTTTCCCAGTTCTGTTTTATGCAAAAAAATATAGTTTGAGAGAAGCTTTTTGGGCCTATTCATATAGCATTTTTTACACTTTTACATTGTTCTGGATTGCTCCATACGCATTAATTACAGCAAATAAAAGAGGCTGGCTGACTCGTGGATTAGCAGAAATTAAATAAGGAATACCTATTAAATAAATAATTGAAGTAATTTAGTAACCGTCTGATCGCAATGATCAGACGGTTTTTTTTATTTATATAATGATGATAAAATCAATAAAAGCATCAGACACCTGGCAAATCAGGCACAAAGTAATGTGGCCGGATCAGCCTTTTGAATTTGTTCAGCTGGAAGAGGATGATTCAGGTTTGCATTTTGGGTTTTTAACAGACGATAAACTGGTTTCAATTGTGTCGTGCTTCATTTTTGACGATGAAATGCAGTTCAGGAAACTGGCAACTTTAAGCAAATACCAAGGCAAAGGAATAGCTTCTGAACTCTTGAGACACATTTTTGAGCTGGCCAAAGAAAGAGATTTAAAAAGAATTTGGTGTAATGCCAGAACCGATAAAAAATCTTTTTATGAAAAGCTGGGTATGAAAGATACTTTCCAAACTTTCAATAAATTAGATCAGGAGTTTACCATAATGGAGATTTGGATTTAATTTTTCGCTCCTTTTTTAAATGTGAAAAAAATCCTAATTGAGCAAAATTTATAGAACACCTCAATTAAATATAGTAATTTAACCACAGACAAAACGATAATTACTTTACTATGGAGAATTCAAAAATCAATGCTTTTATACCGCTTTTATATCTTGTTTGGTCAGATGATCTTTTAACTGAAAACGAGTTTGATACTCTAAAGGAATTCATCAGTTCCTTATCGTTACTTTCACCTGAGCAAAAGCAATATCTTCTTTCTAAAGTGGATATTTCTAATCCACCTTCGCGAAATGAACTCGCACAGTGGAAATCAGATGTGGAGAAAAGTATAAACGATAAATCGTCTATAAAATCGATTTTTGATATCGCAACAGCTCTTTCAGGTAAAGACCTAGACATTTCGACATTAGAATCCGATTTTACAAAACTGGAGAATGATTTGGGAGTTCTGGGTGAAGAATTAATTCAGAACTTCAAAACCAAAGGAGATTCCCTTACCGCTACTACTAAAACTACCGATAATTTTGACATTCAAAAGTTGACTGATATTCTGGATGGAGAGCAGGCGAGCATTATCAAAAAAGTAAAAGAAGTTATTGCCAGACCGGAATTTGCTTATGAAAATTCGACTGATATTAATGTTTATCGTGAAACTGTATACAATTGGTGTAAAATCCTGGCAGATGAAAATCTCGGGAATATGGCGTATCCAAAGCGACATGGCGGAGGCGAAAATATAGCCGATTATTTTGCTATTATGGAAACGCTGAGTTATCACGATTTGAGTCTGGTGATAAAATTTGGTGTTCAGTTTGGACTTTGGGGAATGAGCGTTCAGTCTTTGGGAACCGAAAAACATTATGCAAAATATTTAAAAGATATTGGTTCCCTAAAAATTCCGGGTTGTTTTGCCATGACCGAAACCCATCATGGTTCTAACGTAAAGGGATTGGAAACAACAGCAACTTACAATCATACCGATAAGACTTTTACCATTCATACACCGCACGAAAAAGCACAAAAAGAATATATAGGAAACGCAGCCGTTCACGGTCAAATGGCAACTGTTTTTGCAAAATTGATTATTGATGGTCATGATTACGGAGTAAACGCCTTTATTGTGCCGTTGCGTGATACAAACGGAAGAACGCTTAACGGAATCACAATTGGCGACTGCGGACATAAAATGGGGCTTAACGGTGTAGACAACGGTACAATCAGTTTTGATAATGTTGTAATTCCGAAAGAAAATATGCTGGACAGATTTGCTTCGGTAAATGAAAAAGGAGAATTCGAAAGTCCGATTCCGAGTGATAACAGACGTTTCTTCACAATGTTAGGTACTTTGGTGGGAGGTCGAATCGGGATTCCGCGTTCCGCTTTGGCCGCAGCAAAATCCGGACTTACGATTGCTATTAGATACAGTGATCAACGCAGACAATTTGGACCAGAAGGCGGTTCTGAAGTTCCAATTTTAAATTACAGAATGCATCAGCGTCGACTGCTTCCTCATTTGGCAAAAACGTATGCGGTCCATTTTGGTCTGCAGTATCTTACCAATCGTTTTCTGAACAAAACCGAATCGGAAATGCAGGAAATCGAAGCTTTGGCTGCCGGAATGAAATCGTATTCTACCTGGAGTACCAGAGATGTTTTACAGGAATGCCGGGAAGCCTGTGGAGGAAAAGGATATTTGTCTGAAAACCGAATTGATGCCCTGAAAAATGATACAGAGATTTATACCACTTTTGAAGGAGATAATACGGTTCTGATGCAATTGGTAGCAAAAAACCGTTTGGCAGAATTTAGAAAAACTTTTGGTGAAATGGGCTCTTTCGGAATCATTACTTACGTTTTTGAAAATGCCAAAACGGCTTTCTCCGAAAAAAATCCAATAGTAACCCGAAGAACTGATGATGAACATTTGCTTGATTCAGATTTTCATTTGCAGGCGTTTATTTATAGGGAAAAAACAATTTTGGCATCTGCGGCAAGACGTATCAAAAAATTAGTAGATGGTGGTTTGGAAGCTTATGATGCCTTTAATGTCGTACAACACCAAATGATTGATGTTGCCGAAGCCTATCTGGAACGAGTAGTGTTGGAACAATTTCAAACAGCAATCACTAAAGTGGAAGATGAACAAACAAAAGAAATATTAGTTAAATTAAATCAGTTGTATGCCCTTTCGCAGATTGAAAAAAACAAAGGATGGTATTTGGAAGATGGCTATATGGAAGCTGTAAAAACAAAAGCGATTCGTAAAATGGTGAATCAGCTTTGTTGGGACATCAGACCGGATGCTGTTTCATTGGTCAATGCATTTGATATTCCTGAAAGTTGTCTGGCAGCTCCAATTGCTGTTCAATAACTAAATTTTTAACGTCACTTTATTATATTTGCGAGTCACATTTATCTTCAATCAACTTGAGAAATTACTGTTTGTTTTTTTTAATTCTTCTGGCTTACTGTCCTGTTTATTCATCGGATACTACAAATACTATTCTGGTAAAACTAAATGATGCCATTAAAAACAAACAGCATTATGTTAAGCTAAAAGAAGAACGGATTTCCAATTTCAAAAAGATAAAATCCGCTGATTTGTCAGAAGAGCAGGAGTATAATTACAATTTGGCTCTTTATAAAGAATACCAGAAATTCAATTCAGATTCCGCTATTTTATATATAAAGAAAAACATCAAAATTTCAGAAAACCTTCAGAAAAAAGATTGGCTGGATTTGGCACAGCTGCAATTAGCCAATCTTTATTCTTCATCAGGAAAGTACCGGGAGTCTGAAGCAATTCTAAAAAATATCAATAAAAAGGAACTTCATAAATCGTTACTGCCTAATTATTATATTGCGTATCGCGAATTTTATGAGCATTATAATGCAAACAGTAATAGCAAGGAATTTGTGAATCAAATAGGGAAGTACCGTGATTCATTGTTAGGAGTTTTAAATTCAAATTCCTTAGACTATAAAATCAATAAAATCCAAAGCAATATTTACCATGGAAATTTGGATGTTGCCGAGAAAGAACTGTTCACATTATTGAAAGGCAGAAAAGATGATAATCCGCAGTATGCGATGATTACCTATCTTTTAGGCAACATCTCAGGGAAAAGAAAGCATGTAGATTCAGTTAAAAAATATTATGCCCTTTCTGCGATTTCAGATATAAAACAAGCCATTAAAGATAATGCTTCCCTGCAGGAATTGGCCATGGTTTTCTATAAGTTGGGAGATGTTGATATGGCTTATAAACTCACGCAATCTGCCATAGAGGATGCCTTGTATTGCAATGTGCAATTTCGTACGCTTCTCATGTCCCAGGTGTATTCTATTATCAATACCGCTTATTTAGAACGTGAAGCCCAAAGAAAATCAGACCTTAAGTTTTATCTGTTATGTATTAGCATGCTTTCAGTTTTTTTGATTGTGGCCGTTATTTACGTTTACAAACAAATGAAAAAAGTATCTAGAATTCGTGGAGAGTTGTATGAAAACAGTCAAAAATTAGCCGGACTGAACAAAGAGATTACAAAAGCCAATAAGCAGCTTCAGGAACGAAATTCACAATTATCAGAATCTAATCATATTAAGGAAGAATATATTGCACATTTTTTTAACCTATGTTCGGCATACATCAACAAGCTTGAAAATTATCGGGTGATATTAAACAAAAAAGCAACTGCCAAACAGTTTGATGAGATTTACAGAATGTTGAAATCGACTACTCTGGTTGATAATGAACTTGAAGAATTATATAAAAATTTCGATAGTATCTTTTTAAATTTATATCCTACATTCGTAAAAGACTTTAACGCACTTCTCATTAACGAAGAGCAAATTGTATTGAAACAGGGAGAATTACTAAATACAGAACTTCGTATTTTTGCCTTAATCCGACTTGGAATTACAGACAGTGTAAAAATTGCGGCCTTCCTTCGCTACTCATTAAGCACTATTTATAACTACCGTACCAGAGCCAGGAATAAAGCTGTGGTTTCCCGAAATGATTTCGAAGAAATGGTTATGAAAATCGGTTTAATTTCCGTGAAATCCTGATTTATTCTTTTAAAATCACTACTTTTTTTAATACTAAAATATATTTAATTACCTGATATTTAGTATTTTGTATTTTGTGTTTACTACTTTTTTATATTCCTAAATTTTACGAATACGATAACGTTTTAGTTTTACCATATTATTTGAAGAAGCATCTGAGAATAAGGTAATGATTAATAAATACATAATTATGTTTAAAAACGTTAAAGTAGTAGTTGTACTGCTATTGCTAAATTCATTTGGAATTATTGCACAAAGCAAAGTTCCTGTTTATCTGGATGATAAAAAACCGATAGATGAACGTGTAGAAGATGCACTTTCAAAAATGACAACCGAAGAAAAAATTGCCATGATTCATGCGCAGTCTAAATTCAGTTCGCCAGGAGTACCGCGTTTGGGAATTCCGGAAAACTGGATGACAGACGGACCACACGGAATACGTCCGGAAGTTTTATGGGACGAGTGGGATCAGGCAGGTTGGACAAATGATTCCTGTATTGCATTTCCGGCTTTAACAGCACTTTCTGCAACATGGAACAAAGAATTGGCTTCCTTATATGGGAAATCATTGGGAGAAGAAGCACGTTATCGTAATAAAAATGTATTGTTAGGACCTGGAGTTAATATTTACAGAACGCCATTAAATGGCCGTAACTTCGAATATATGGGTGAAGACCCTTTTTTGGCAGGACAACTTGTGGTTCCTTATATCAAAGGTGTGCAGTCAAATGGAGTGGCTGCCTGCGTTAAACATTTTGCGCTGAACAATCAGGAGACCAATCGTAATTCAGTAAACGTAATTGTAGATGATCGTGCATTATACGAGATTTATTTACCAGCTTTTAAAGCTGCTGTTCAGGAAGGTGATGCTTGGGCAATTATGGGTTCTTACAACAAATACAAAGGACAGCATTGCTGCCATAATGAGTTTTTATTGAATGATATCCTTCGTGGAGAATGGGGATTTAAAGGAGTTGTAATCTCAGATTGGGGTGGTGTTCATGATACGAAACAAGCCATTCACAACGGTTTGGATATGGAATTTGGTTCCTGGACAAACGGTCTATCCTGGGGAACCAGTAATGCTTATGACAACTATTATCTGGCAAAACCATATTCTACAATGATTGCCAAAGGCGAAGTGGGAACTAAGGAATTAGATGAAAAAGTACGCCGTATTTTACGTTTGTCTTTCTTAACCAATATGAACAAAGACAGACCTTTCGGATCTTTTGGTACAGATGAACACGCTAAAGCAGGTTTAAAAATTGCCGAAGAGGGAATCGTATTGCTTCAAAACAACAATAATATATTGCCTATCAATCTTACCAAAACTAAAAAAATCGCTGTTATTGGTGAAAATGCCATCAAAATGATGACAGTTGGAGGAGGAAGTTCTTCATTGAAAGCGAGGTATGAAATTACGCCTCTTGAAGGATTGAAGAAAAGAATTGGTAATCAGGCAGAAATTTTGTACGCTCGTGGTTATGTTGGAGATCCAACCAGTAATTATAACGGAGTTGTGGCAAAAGTGAGTTTAGAAGACAAACGTTCTGTTGCTGAATTAACTGCAGAAGCTTTAAAAATCGCCAAAGATGCGGATATCGTTCTTTTTATCGGAGGATTAAACAAAAGCGATCATCAGGATGCTGAAGGAGCAGACCGAAAAGAATTGGGACTTCCATACAATCAGGATAAATTAATCAGTGAATTAGTTAAAGTAAATAAAAATATAGTTTTTGTAAATATTTCAGGAAATGCCGTGGCAATGCCGTGGGTAAAAGAAGTTCCGGGAATTGTTCAGGGATGGTTTTTAGGTACAGAAGCCGGAACTGCTCTGGCCAATGTTTTGGTGGGTGATGTGAATCCTTCCGGAAAATTGACTTTTACTTTTCCTGTAAAACTATCTGACAATGGGGCTCATGCTTTAGGGGAATTTCCAGGCGGAGATGAGGTAACGTACAAAGAAAGCATTTTTGTAGGATACCGTTATGCGGATAAACAAAAAGCAAAACCATTGTTCTCTTTTGGTCATGGATTAAGTTACACAACTTTTGAATACGGAAAAGTGACAGCAGATAAAAAGCAAATGTCGGCAGATGATCAGATTACATTTTCTGTAAAAGTAAAAAACACCGGAAGCCTTGAAGGTTCAGAAATAGTGCAGCTTTATATCAGTGATTTAAAATCTTCATTGCCACGTCCTATAAAAGAGTTAAAAGGATTTGAAAAAATTTCGCTTAAAGCAGGAGAAGAAAAAACAGTAACGTTTAAGGTTGATAAAACGGCATTAAGCTTTTTTGATGATAAAAAACACGACTGGGTTGCTGAGCCGGGAGCTTTTGAAGCCATCATTGGAGCATCATCTACAGATATAAAGTCTAAAGTGAGTTTTTCGCTTAAATAAATTCGTTAGTTAAATTGGTTGTGAATTAAGCTGCAATGATAAAAAGTTGCAGCTTTTTTTTTAAAAGAATAAGTGATTTAATTAGATAATTATAATGAGATAATTTGAAAATTAGATAATTGTTTAGCTTTGCTTGAAACTTTGCGATCTTTGCGTAAAACCTTGCGAATCTTTTCGGTTAAACAATCTCAACCAAAAAAACTAACCATTAACTATACCATTTTATGAGTTCAACTTCTATTGAAATTCAACCAAAAAAACATTACGAAATTTTAGACGGTTTACGAGGAGTTGCGGCGATATTAGTCGTTGCTTTTCACATTTTTGAAGCTTTTTCAGGAGGGAATCGGTTTGTACAGATCATCAATCATGGTTATCTGGCAGTAGATTTCTTTTTTCTTTTATCAGGGTTTGTAGTAGCTTATGCATATGATGATCGCTGGGTTAAAATGACACAATGGGAGTTTTACAAACGCCGTTTAATTCGCCTTCAGCCAATGGTAATTATGGGAATGATTATCGGAGCACTTTTCTATTACTTCCAGGCTTCGGATATTTTATTTCCGATGATTGCCGGAATGGAAGTCTGGAAAGTAATTCTAACCATGATTATTGGTTTTACATTATTGCCAATTCCACCTTCAATGGAGATAAGAGGATGGAGTGAAATGCATCCGCTTAACGGTCCAGCATGGTCACTTTTTTTCGAATATATTGCGAATATTCTTTACGCATTATTCTTTAGAAAATTCTCCAATAAAGTGCTTGGATTCTTTGTTTTAATTTTCGCAGCAATGCTGATTAATTATACTGTTTTTGGTCCAAAAGGGGATGTTATAGGCGGTTGGTCCTTAAATTTGGAACAAATGAATGTTGGATTTACGCGTTTGCTATATCCTTTTTTTGCAGGAGTTTTGCTTTCCCGTTTAAGAAAACTAATTCACGTAAAAGGTGCTTTCTGGATTTGTAGTTTAATGATTTCGGCAGTATTGATTATGCCAAGAATTGGAGATGAAACCAGTATTTGGATGAACGGTTTATATGAATCATTTTGTATTATTTTGATATTTCCTTTAATAGTGTCAATCGGTGCAGGAGGAGAAATAACAAATCCGTTTTCACTAAAAATATGTAAATCCTTAGGTAATATTTCTTATCCGCTTTATATTACGCATTATCCGCTTATTTATTGGTACACAGCTTGGGTTGTGGACAACAAAGTTTCTCTGGCAGATGGATATGGAGTTGGAATTGGAGTATTAATTGCCAGCATTGTAATGGCGTATGTATGTTTGAAATTGTATGATGAACCTGTTCGAAACTGGCTTCGGAATAAATTTAAAAAAAGAAAAACTATTGTTACGGAATAAACAATATTAAATTTTTATCCTTGTTAGTAGTAGATATTCAAAAAGGGATGAAACACAGATGTTTTCATCCCTTTTTATATTTAATAATTATTTAGTCCTAAATTGTAAAGATGCACAGTAGTGCATCTACTTCCAGTATATCAACAAAGATTATAAATTACATGATGAATTGAATTTTTTTGTGCCAGAGATTATTAGGATTTATTGATTTTTTAAATGATAATTAAATAATAAAGGGACCAAACATAATGCTTTTCATTCTTTTATTTCTTTGTCGATATACATTGTGTAGACGCACTGCTGTGCGTCTCTACGATTATGCAGGTCTATAATTTGATACTATTTTGATTTTATTCCAAAACCAATTCTCCCAAAGCTTCTTTACTAAAACCCTTCAACTCTTCCGCTTTTCCTTCTTTGATTTTCGCAACCCAATTAGGATCAGACAAAAGAGGTCTTCCAACAGCAACCAAATCAAAATCACCTCTGTCGAAACGTCTGTTTAATTCTTCTAATGAAGTTGGCTCAGAACTTTCTCCGGCAAAAGCCCCGAAGAAATCGCCTGAAAGTCCAACGGAACCTACTGTAATAGTTGGCGCTCCGGTTATTTTTTTAGCCCAGCCGGCAAAGTTCAGGTCAGAATCTTCAAATTCAGGTTCCCAGAACCTTCTTTGAGAACAGTGTAAGATGTCTACTCCTGCATCAACGAGAGGGGTAAGCCAGGCTTCTAATTCCTGTGGATTTTTGGCCAGTTTATAATTATAATCAGAGGGTTTGAATTGAGAAAAACGCATGATGACTGCGAAATCATCACCGACTTGTTTTCTGATTTCTTTTACTACTTCAACAGCAAAACGATTACGTTCAGGCAATGTTTTCCCACCATAAATATCCGTACGTAAATTGGTTTCTGCTCTAAAAAACTGATCAATTAAATAACCGTGTGCTCCGTGAATTTCGATTGTATCAAAACCTAATCTTTTAGCATCAGCAGCTGCTTTACCAAAGGCCAGAATAGTATCTTCAATATCTTTTTCAGTCATGGTATTTCCGTTGCTGAAATCAGGTCGGTTTAAGCCTGAAGGCCCTTCAAAAGGAACTGGCGGCACCCATCCTGAATGATGGTTGTCCATAATTCCCATATGCCAGATTTGTGGTCCCATTGAACCACCGGCTGTGTGAACTTCTTTAATTACTTTTTCCCATCCTTTTAAAGCGTCCCCGTAAAAATGAGGAACATTTGCATCGTTTGATGATGAAGGTCTGTCGATAACAGTTCCCTCAGATAGTATTAAACCAACTTCGCCTTCAGCTCTTTTTTGATAATAAGCAGCTACTTCGTCTGTTGGAATTCCATTAGGAGAAAAGGAGCGCGTCATAGGCGCCATTACGATTCGGTTTTTAAGATTTAACGTTTTTAGGTTAAATGGCGAAAACAGGTTGTTTGTACTCATAGTAATTTACAAATTATTTTGAATTAATTTACTGAGTGCTTCAAAGGCACCTTCGTTACGTTTGTAGTATGTCCATTGTCCAACTCGTTTCGATTCTATAAATCCTGCGCGTTGTAAAATTGACAAGTATTCAGAAACTGTCGATTGTGTAAGGCCTGCCTTAGCTTGTATTTGCCCAACGCAAACTCCGTGTTCAAATCCTGCATGCTGGAGTTGATCCGGAAAGTTGAGTTCAGGTTCTTTTAGCCATTCCAGCATTTGTAATCTGGATTTATTGGAGAGTGCCTTAAATATTTCTATATGTTCCATAACACAAATATATCGACTTTTCCCGATATATCAATTAATAAAAAGTAATTTGAGATAACTTTATGATTTCTGTTGATTTAAGTTCAGAAAATATAATGATTGATTTTCAACCATTCTTTACAGTCATTTATCCAAAACTGACTCGTGTCTTTTACTCCCAGGCCAAAGCCATGTCCGCCTGTTTCATAAATATGTAATTCAGCAGGGATGTTTTTTTTCTTTAAAGCCAAATAATAATTGATGCTGTTTTCAGGTAAAACAGCGCTATCATCTGAGGCATGTACCAAAAAGGTTGGAGGAGTTTCTGCTGTAATCTTTTTTTCATTAGAAAAGTCATCAATATGTGTTTGTAATGGGTCTTTGCCTAATAAATTTGTTTGAGAGCCTTTATGGGTAATGCCGTTCTCCATAGATATTACCGGATAAATTAAAATGGAAAAATCAGGACGTGCATTGCTGCTTAATTTTGTTTCATATACTTTGTCATCATAATGTGTTGCCAATGTAGATGCTAAATGTCCACCGGCAGAAAAACCAATTGTGCCAATTTTATTTGGATTAATGTTCCATTTGGCAGCATTAGATCTGACATAACGAACAGCTTCCTGGGCATCCTGCAAAGGTCCAACGGATTTGTTTTTCATTATTAAATCGCTGGGTAGCCTGTATTTTAAAACAAAAGCGACAATTCCTAAAGTATTTAGCCATTCTGCTACTTTAGTTCCTTCCTTATCCATTGATAAATGAGAGTATCCTCCACCGGGAAAAATAAGGACAGCAGTCTGGTTAAGCTTTATTTCTTTTGGAAGAAAAACACTTAATGTTGGAATTGTAACCAAACTTGTGCTTTGAATCCTGCCTTCTTTTACAACTTCTTTTTCTTTGTAATCAGGATTGCTAATTTCATCAGGAATTTTATTCCAAAGAGCTAAAGTTTCATTTTGTGCATGTAAATGAGTGATTATTCCAAATAATAAAAAGAATAAATAAAATTTTTTTTCTGAACTGATTTTCATAAGTGTTTTGAAATTTAACTGGTATAAGATTTTTGTGTATAAATATTTTGCAGTGTTTGCATATTTTTTTTGTTAATATATAATTCAAAAAGAAGAAATATTTAATAACAAATCAATAATGAAACTGTACAATAATAACTTTTATTTGATATAATATCAATAGTTTTAGTTTTATGTGATTTAACAAAAGTATTATTCATTATGTAATTTTATACGTATTTTTTTGTTATATACGTTTAATTTCTGAGATGAAATAATTTTTTAAGTAATTTATTTGGAATATAAGTATTTAAACTTATATTTGTGCAATCGATTACATTTTTAGGTTTCTATTATAATTAATTATACTTTTGAAATTTATTATTTATAATGAAATCGATTTACAGAATTTATTTAAAAAAATCTTTTTTAATTAATTTAAAAGGTTTTATAATCAAAAACAAACATAGTTACTATGAGTCAAACCAACAAATCTATTGGAAATTATCGCTGGAGTATATGTGCATTACTCTTTTTTGCAACGACCATTAATTATTTAGACAGACAAGTTCTTTCGTTGACATGGAGCGATTTTATTGCCCCTGAATTTCATTGGACAAACAATGATTATGGAAACATTACTGCTTTGTTTTCTATTTTTTATGCTGTTTCTTTATTGTTTGCAGGAAGATTTGTAGACTGGCTGGATACTAAAAAAGGATTTTTATGGGCAATTGGAATATGGTCAGTAGGTGCCTGTCTGCATGCATTTTGTGGTATCGCAACTGCAGGAATCATCACGGGCGATTGGTTTGTGGGCTTTGAAGGTGCAAAAGAGGCAATTAGTACTGTAAACGATACTGCAATGGTAATTAACGTGAGTGTTACCTTGTTTATTTTTGCCCGTTTTGTTTTGGCAGTTGGTGAAGCTGGAAACTTCCCGGCAGCTATTAAAACAACAGCAGAATATTTTCCTAAAAAAGACCGGGCATTTTCAACAAGTATATTTAATGCGGGAGCTACAGTTGGAGCTTTAGCGGCACCAATTACTATTCCGTTTATAGCAGAGGCTTTTGGTTGGGAAATGGCTTTTATTATTATTGGGGCTTTAGGTTTCGTATGGATGGGATTTTGGGTTTTTATGTATGATAAGCCTGAAAAACACCCGAAAGTTAGTGTTGCAGAATTAGAATACATTCAACAAGATGATATTGCAGATAGTAAATTAGTGGGTTATATACCTGAAACTAAAACAAAAGTTTCTCTTGTAGATTGTTTTAAATACAAACAAACCTGGGCTTTTGCTTTTGGGAAATTTATGACAGATGGTGTTTGGTGGTTCTTTTTATTCTGGACTCCTGCTTATTTAAGCTCGGTTTACGGAATGGATTCTACTGAAGCTGCGCTTCCATTGTTTGTGTTGTATATGATTACTTTGCTTTCTATTATTGGAGGATGGCTGCCAACTTACTTTGTTGAAAAGAAAGGAATGAATCCGTACGAAGGAAGAATGAGAGCAATGTTGATTTTTGCATTTTTTCCATTACTGGCTTTAGTTGCTCAGCCATTAGGGCATATCAGTTATTGGTTGCCAGTAATAATTATTGGTATTGCGGGTGCAGCTCACCAGTCGTGGTCTGCTAATATTTTCACCACAGTTGGGGATATGTTTCCTAAAAAAGCAATTGCAACAATTACTGGTATTGGAGGCCTGGCTGGCGGAATTGGATCAACTTTAATAAATAAGGGGTCAGGAATGTTGTTTGACTACAGTAAAGAGACTAACATGGATTTTATGGGATTTAACGGAATTGAAGCCGGATATTTTATCATTTTTTCAATTTGCGCAGTTTGTTATCTAACCGGCTGGATTGTTATGAAATCTTTGGTACCGAAATATGCCCCGATTACAGATCTTTAGGATAAAAATTAAATAAAAAGATTGTAAGTGTAAAAAGCACACCAATAATTTTTAATTTTGCCTATGAAAAGTAAATATAAAAATATAATTTTGTGCAATCGATTACATTAAAATAAAAATTATGACAAAATATAGTTCCAGATACGCATCGAGCCCAGAAGCTGTAAAAAAATATGATACTCAGGAGTTGAGAAATGAGTTTCTGATTGATGATTTAATGCAGGAAGATGAAGTTGTACTGGTTTATTCTCATTATGACAGATATATTGCCGGTTCTGCAGTTCCTGTAAAAGGTGATTTAGCATTAGAAACAATAGACCCTCTTAAAGCGCCTTATTTTTTAGAGCGAAGAGAATTAGGTATTATCAATGTTGGAGGAAGCGGTTCAGTGGTTGTTGAAGGAACAGCATATGAATTAGGTTTTAAAGATGCTTTGTATATCGGAAGCGGTAATAAAGAAGTGACTTTTAAAAGTGATGATAAAAACAATCCTGCGAAATTTTATTTGAATTCGGCTCCGGCTCATACTACATATCCAACAGTAAAAGTTGGTTTGGCTGAAGCGAATAAATTAGAATTGGGAACTATGGAAACGGCAAATCACCGTACCGTAAATCAAATGATTATTGGAAGCGTGGTTACTACTTGTCAGTTACAAATGGGTATGACGGAGTTAAGACCCGGAAGTGTTTGGAATACCATGCCTGCACACGTTCACGACCGTCGTATGGAAGTTTACTTTTATTTAGATATTCCGGAAAATCAGGCCGTTTGTCATTTTATGGGACAGCCTCAGGAAACAAGACATATCTGGATGAACAATCATCAGGCAGTTATTTCTCCGCCTTGGTCTATTCACTCAGGATCAGGAACCAGTAATTATACTTTTATCTGGGGAATGGCCGGTGAAAATTTAGATTATGGTGATATGGATGTTTGTAAAATCAATGAATTAAGATAAGAATCATGATAGATTTATTCGATATAAAAGGAAAAGTTGCCCTTATTACAGGAAGTACACACGGACTGGGAATGGCAATGGCAAAAGGATTAGGTCAGGCAGGTGCAACAATTGTGGTGAACGGAAATTCATCTCAGCAAAAAATTGATGATGCTGTAAAAGAACTTCAAAGTGAAGGTATTAATGCGGTTGGGTATAGATTTAATGTAACAGAAGAGGAAGAAGTTAAAACTGCTGTTCAAAAAATTGAGAGTGAGGTTGGACCAATTGCTATTTTGATCAACAATGCCGGAATTATTAAAAGAATTCCTTTATTGGAAATGGAAGTTGCTGATTTTAGGGAAGTAATTGACATTGATTTAGTAAGTCCTTTTATTGTTTCTAAGCATGTTGCCAAAGGAATGATCGAAAGAAGACAAGGAAAGATTATCAATATTTGTTCAATGATGAGCGAATTAGGTCGTAATACTGTTTCTGCTTACGCTGCTGCAAAAGGCGGTTTGAAAATGCTGACTAAAAACATGGCGACGGAATGGGCAAAATACAATGTTCAGATTAACGGAATCGGTCCTGGTTATTTTGCGACTGAGCAAACAAAACCGATTAGAGTTGACGGACACCCTTTTAATGATTTTATTATCAGTCGTACGCCAGCTGCAAAATGGGGCGATCCATCTGACTTGGCCGGTGCAGCAATATTTTTATCTTCCAAAGCCAGTGATTTTGTTAACGGTCACATTTTATATGTTGATGGCGGAATTCTTGCAACAATTGGAAAACCATCTAACGAAGAATAATATTCTATTTTATATTTAAATCATGAGCTCGAATAAAACATTTATAAACGATAATTTTTTACTTGAAAATAAATACGCTGAAGAATTATACCATAATTACTCCAAAAATCAGCCAATTATTGATTATCACAATCACTTAAATCCACAGTTTATTGCCGAAGATAAAATATTTGACAACATTACTCAGGTTTGGATAAACGGTGATCACTACAAATGGCGTGCAATGCGTACATTAGGAATTAATGAGCAATTTATAACAGGAAATGGTTCTGATAAAGATAAATTCCTAAACTGGGCAAAGACAGTTCCGTATACAATGCGTAACCCTTTGTATCACTGGACACATTTAGAATTGGCCCGTTATTTTGATATTACAGAATTATTAAACGAAAAATCTGCAGAAAGAATTTACGAACAGGCTTCTGCAAAAGTAAATTCAGCAGAATACAGCACACGCAACTTACTTAAAAAAGTAAATGCTGAATTGGTTTGTACTACCGAAGATCCAATCGATACTTTGGAGTTTCACCAAAAATTAAATAAAAACCCTTTTGAAACTAAAATGAGCACGGCTTTCAGGCCCGATAAAGCTATTTTGATTTCAAATGATGGGTACAATGCTTACCTGGACACATTGGGGGATGTGTCCGGTATAGCAATAAATACATTTGCTGATTTACGTGATGCATTAAGAAAAAGAATAAATTTCTTTAATGAAAACGGATGTAAATTAAGTGATCACGGATTGGATCAGATTTATTTTGAAAACTTTACTGAATCAGAAGTAAGTGCAATTTTCAAAAAGAAAAGAGAAAATCAAGAAATAACTCCTGAAGAGGCTTTGAAATTCCAAAGTGCAGTTTTATTGTTTTTGTGTGAGTCTTACCACGAATTAGGCTGGGTTCAGCAATTTCACTTAGGCGCTTTACGTAACAATAACGCTCGTATGCATAGAATTTTAGGACCTGATACAGGTTGGGATTCTATTGGTGATTATCCACAGGCTCAAAAATTATCTTCTTTCTTAAATGCATTAGACAGTAAAGATAAATTGACAAAAACTATTATTTATAACCTAAATCCTGCCGATAATGAAGTAATGGCAACGATGATTGGAAACTTCAATGACGGAAGCGTTAAAGGAAAAGTTCAGTTTGGATCAGGATGGTGGTTTTTGGATCAAAAAGATGGTATGACTAAACAATTAAATGCCCTTTCAAACATGGGATTAATCAGTTGTTTTATTGGAATGCTTACAGATTCAAGAAGCTTCCTTTCTTTCCCAAGACATGAATATTTCCGTAGAATTCTTTGTAATCTTTTAGGAGATGAAATTCAAAGGGGCGAACTTCCTGCAGATATGGAATGGATTGGAAAAATGGTTTCTGATATTTCGTATAACAATGCAAAAGAATATTTCAAATTTTAATTAATTTATAATGAGTAAAGTAGTTGCATTCGGCGAAATAATGTTGCGTTTTTCTACAGAAAGGCATTTGCGTTTTTCTCAGGCTAAAGCATTTACAGCGTCTTACGGCGGAGGTGAATTTAATGTTTGTGTGTCTTTGGCTAATTACGGTATAAATGCTGAGTTTGTTACCAGATTACCTGAGAACGAAATCGGTTACTGCGCTGTACAAGAGATGCGTAAAATGAATGTGGAGTCTAAAAGTATTGTTTACGGCGGAGAACGCTTAGGAACTTATTATTTAGAAACAGGAGCAGGAACCAGAGGAAGCAATGTTGTATATGATCGCGCTCATAGCTCGATGGCAACTATTCAAAAAGGAGATATTGACTGGAAGAAAGTATTAGAAGGAGCCACTTGGTTCCACTTTAGTGGAATTTCAGCAGCTATTTCTCAAAGTGCGGCAGATGCCTGTCTGGAAGCCGTTCAGGTGGCACATGAACTAGGATTAACTATTTCGTGTGATTTAAATTACAGATCAAAATTATGGCAATACGGAAAAGCTCCAAGTGAGGTTATGCCTGAATTGTTGAAATATAGTCATGTTGTTTTAGGAGATATTGACACAGCCTATTTTATGTTGGGCATTCCTAAAGTAAATCCTGATTATCAGGATGAAAAATCGTTACCGGCTTTATATTCGAAGTTGTATGAACTTTGTCCGAACTTAAAAACAGTAGCAACAACATTACGTTATTCAGTTAGTGCTTCACACCAAAGAATTGGCGGTGTTTTATTTGACGGAAAAACTATTTTTAATGCAGCTGTACAAGAAGTAACTCCTGTAATTGACAGAGTGGGTAGCGGAGATGCTTTTATGGGTGGATTAATTTATGGATTAGTTGAATATAAAGAAGACAAACAAAAAGCATTAGATTTTGCAGTAGCGGCTTGTTGCTTAAAACATACTATTGCCGGAGATTATAATTTAGTTACCTTAAAAGAAGTTGAAAATATGGCTGGAGGAAACTCTGCCGGATTAGTATCAAGATAAATAAAAGTATGGCAAAGTATTCAAGAATTGAAGTAGCTCAGACGATGAAAGACAACGGAATGGTTCCTTTGTTTTTTCATTCGGATATTGAAATCAGTAAAAAAGTATTAAAAGCTTGTTATGACGGAGGATCCAGATTAATGGAATTTACCAGCAGAGGAGATTTTGCTCATGAAGTTTTTGGTGCGTTAAACAAATATGCTTTGGCAGAATTACCAGGTATGATGTTAGGAGTTGGTTCTATTACCGATGCTGCTGCAGCTTCAGTGTATATGAGTTTAGGAGCTAATTTTATTGTAACACCGGTTTTTAGAGAAGACATTGCAATTGCTTGTAACCGTCGTAAAGTACTATGGTCACCAGGTTGTGGTACCCTTACAGAAATTGCAAGAGCTGAAGAATTAGGCTGTGAAATCGTAAAATTATTTCCAGCAGATATTTATGGACCAGAGTTTATCAAGGCCATAAAAGGACCTTGTCCGTGGACAAATATTATGCCTACAGGTGGTGTTTTTCCAACTGTAGAAAGTTTATCTTCATGGTTGAATGCAGGTGCAACTTGTGTAGGTCTTGGTTCACAATTAATTTCGAAAGAATTGTTAGAAAAACAAGATTATGAAGGCTTGAAAAATAAAGTAAGTGATGTTTTAAACATCATAAAAGATATAAGAAATAAATAAGGAATAATCAGTTTTTAATTCCTTATTAAAAGGCAGTTTTTTTTAGAGTTTTAAAGGTTGTAATTGAACATTACGCTTGAAAATAAAGCTTGTCATTCCTCACAGCAAGCTTTATTTTAATCTTTAACAAGTGTAATGTTTCTTTTACAATAATAAAAACGGATAAGGTATTAACAGGGTTATTTATAACACTTTTAGAGAAGAATTTAAAATGAAAAAATTAAATAGAATAAATACAGGATTAGAAAAGAAGTTTCCAATAAAAGTAGTACAATTTGGAGAAGGTAACTTTTTAAGAGCTTTCGTTGATTACGCTTTTCACAAACTTAATAAAGAATTAGATTTCAATGCCGGAATTGCGATGGTTCAACCATTGAAAGACGGTATGATAAACATGATTAACGATCAGGATGGTCTTTATACCTTGTTTATGAATGGAATCAAAAAAGGAGAAAAAATACAGGATATTGAGTTAATAACCAATATTGTAAAAGGAATTAATCCATATACTGATTTTGCAGATTATTTAGCTTTAGCCAAAGAAGAAGAACTTCAATTTATTGTTTCAAATACTACTGAAGCCGGAATTGAATTTGTAGAAAGCGATACTCCGGATATGCAGCCACCAGCTTCATTTCCTGCAAAGCTGACTGTTTTGTTATATGAAAGATTCAAACATTTCAATGGAGATGCTTCTAAAGGATTGACTATCATTCCATGTGAATTAATTGATTATAACTCTGAGACCCTGAAAAAAATTATTCTACAATATGTTGATTTGTGGAAATTGGAAGATGCATTTAAAACTTGGGTTTCAGATGCTTGTACTTACCATAGTACTTTGGTTGACAGAATTGTTCCCGGATATCCAAGAGCTGAAATTGAAGAATACAATAACAAATTAGACTATCAGGATAATTTGATTGTTGCTGCTGAACCATTTTTCCTTTGGGCTATTGAAGGCGGTGAAGATTTAAAACAAAAGTTACCATTCCATAAAACAGATTTGAATGTAAAAATCGTTGATGATATCCGTCCTTTTAAAATGATAAAAGTTCGTATTCTAAACGGTGCACATACAGCAATGGTTCCATTTTCACTTTTATATGGTAACAAATTAGTAATGGAAACCGTTAACGGAGATTTTACCGGACCGTTCGTAAATAATGTTATCAGCGAAATTAGCGAAACCCTAGCTATGGACAAAAATGAAATCACTGCCTATGCTGAAGAGGTAATGGATCGTTTCAAAAATCCATTTATCAAACATGCACTTGCTGATATTGCTTTAAATTCGATCTCAAAATTCAAAGTAAGAGTTTTGCCAAGTTTATTAGGATATTATAATGCAAACAATAAATTGCCTGTTAATTTGACTTTCTCATTAGCTTCTTTAATCCAATTTTACAAAGGAACCTGGAATAATGAAGTATTGCCGGTAAAAGATACTCCGGAATTAGTTGAAGCATTTAAAAATGCATGGCAATCAGGAGATTTAAATTCGGTTGTTGCTAAAGTTTTAGCGAACGTCGAATTCTGGGGAGAAGATTTAACAAAAATTAGCGGATTATCAGAAGCATTAGTAGTAGCTTTAACTGAAATTGAAGCTAATGGAATTGAACAAGGATATGCTAATTTCAGCAAACAATATTAATATTCAGCAGTTTCTAAGATTCTAAGAAACTAAGTTACTAAGTTTTAGGAAGGCACTATAAAAAATAATTATCCGTAGAACGGAAATTCAAAATAATGCTCATAAACTTAGAGTCTTAGCAACTTAGCCTCTTAACAACTTTAAAAAAAAAATCATGCAAAAAAAATTAATAAAAGTAAACCCTTCGGATAATGTAGCTGTAGCGTTGGTTAATCTGGTTGCAGGCGAAGTTATTAACTTTGAAGGAGAGGAAATCACTATCGAATCTGATGTGAAAATGAAGCATAAAATTGCGATGTACCCTTTTGAACAAGGAGAGCGTATTATTATGTATGGAGTTTTGGTAGGAAAAGCCAGTGCACCAATTGCAAAGGGAGGATTACTTTCTACTGAAAATGTAAAACACGAAGCCGCAAAGGTAACTGCTAAAACCGAATCTATTGGCTGGACAGTGCCTGATGTTGATAAATGGAAAGACAGAACCTTTATGGGCTACCATAGAGAAGATGGACAAGTAGGAACTGAAAACGTTTGGTTGTTCTTTCCATTGGTATTTTGTGAAAACAGAAATATCGAAATCTTAAAAGGTATTTTCGAAAAAGAATTGAAAAAACCAAAAGAAAACGATTACCAGTTATTACTTCGTTCTTTGGTAAACTCTGAAAAGGGAGCTGATGATGTTGTTGCAAAATCAACTGAAGTAGATTTGTTTGAAAATATTGAAGTAAAATTCATCCAGCACCAAGGGGGTTGTGGTGGTATTCGTCAGGATTCTCATAGTTTGGCTAAATTGTTGGCTGGTTATGTAAACAATCCAAACGTGGCCGGAGCTACTGTTCTGAGTTTAGGATGCCAAAATCTGCAAATCTCTATTTTCGAGGATGCAATGAAGGCAATTAATCCAAACTACAGCAAGCCGGTTTTGATTTATGATCAACAACAAATTGGAACCATCGAAGAAATGTTGAGTACGGTTGTAAAAGATTCTTTTGCTGCTATCAAAGAGGCTAATAAAATCGTAAGAAAACCTGCTCCGTTATCAAAATTAAGAATTGGTTTAGAGTGTGGTGGATCTGATGGATTTTCAGGTATTTCTGCTAACCCTACATTAGGGGTGTTATCTGATAACCTGGTTGCTTTAGGAGGAACTACAATTCTTTCTGAATTCCCTGAATTATGTGGAGTAGAACAGGAATTAGTAAACCGTTGTATAGATGATAAAGACGGAAAACGTTTCTTAGAATTAATGCAATGGTACGAAAAAACAGTTGTAGATGCAGGTTCAGGATTTGACATGAATCCATCTCCGGGTAATATCAAAGACGGTTTGATTACTGATGCTATGAAATCGGCAGGTGCTGCTAAAAAAGGAGGAACTTCACCAATCGTAGGCGTTTACGATTATGGAGAATATATTAATGAACCAGGTTTTACATTATTATGTACGCCAGGGAATGACGTAGAATGTACAACAGCTATGGTAGGTTCCGGAGCGAATATGGTATTGTTTACAACAGGTTTGGGAACTCCAACAGGAAATCCAATTGCACCAGTTGTAAAAGTATCTTCAAACACGCAACTGGCTACTAAAATGTCTGATATTATCGATATTGACACGGGTGGAATTATAACAGGTGAAAAATCAATTAATGAAATGGCAGATGAAATGCTTGAATTTATTATTGATGTGGCAAGTGGTACTATTAAGACTAAAGCTGCTATTCTAAATCAAAACGATTTTATTCCTTGGAAGAGAGGAGTTTCTTTATAATTTTTTTTCCACCATATAAGTTATATAAGTAAATCTTATATTACTATACTTAGTAAAAAAGGCAGCTCAGTTAAGAGCTGCCTTTTTAGTTTTTAATT
This sequence comes from uncultured Flavobacterium sp., assembly GCF_946478785.1. The sequence continues at coordinate 141,763 of NZ_CAMLDD010000008.1, read as the reverse complement.
GGATATATAGTTCTGAAATAAGCTGGCACAAAGTTGACTTAAAAAAAAACAGATTTATAAAATGAAAATCCCGACTACATAATGCAATCGGGAAATTAATTCATTTGTTAACTTATTTAAGACGATTCATAAATGTACTTTTTAATCTACATCGTAAATTATCTGCAAAGTAAAATGAACTTATATAACTTATATGGTGAAAAAAAATTAAAAATTAGTTCTTGTTGAAGATTTACGGATGTGTAATTCTGGTGCAAGGACTACCTTCTTTTCGATTTTAATAGTGTCAGTTTTACCGACCTGTTCTAAGAAAACACGGGCAGTCATCCTTCCCATTTCAAGAGGAGACTGGTCTACCGAAGTTATAGAAAGTTCCATAAATTTAGTGAAAGGCTCGTTACTAAACCCTGCTACACAAAATTCATCAGGAATACTTATATTTCTTTCTTTTAATTCCTGAATAGCTCCTAATGCAGCAAAATCACTTGATGAGAATATAGCATCTGGAGGAGTTTCAAGTTTTAATAGAATGTCTATTGCCTCTTTTCCTGATTCTACACTACTCTTGATAGGAATAACATATTCTTCTTTAAAAGCCATTCCACTATCTAATAAGGCTTGTTTATAACCTAAAAACCTATTTTTAAAAATTTCAAGAGACTGGTCCCGGGAGAAATGAGCAATATGTCTACAGCCTTCATTGATTAAATGTTTTGTAGTAAGGTAGCCACCTTTAAAGTCATTAATTGTCACGGTACTAACTCCATCGATATGTCTGGTTCTGTCAAAGAAAATTAAAGGAACATTTTTTTGTAATACGTTTTGAAATGCATCATAATTTTGATCCGTAACATCTGTAACAGACATTAGAATGCCATCAACCTGTGCGTCTATTAAAGCATAAAGATTTTCATTTTCTCTCTTTGGGTCATCATGAGTCTGGGAAATAATAACATGGTAACCATGTGGATAAAGCTCTTCTTCAATCCCTCGAATTACAGTTCCAAAAAAATTATTATCAACACGAGGAACTATGATACCAATATTATTGCTTTTTCCACTTTTTAAAGCCAAAGCTAGTTTGTTTTGTTTATAGTTCATTAAATCAGCTGTTTCCTGAACTAATTCACGCGTGCTTTTTTTTATTTTTGGGCTATTATTTAAAGCTCTGGAGACAGTGGCAGCAGTAATGTTAAGTCTTTTAGCAATATCATAAATAGTTGTTTTCTCGCTCATTCAAAAAAGAGGGTTTTGATTATTTTATCACAAAAATACCTTTTTTTTGAATATTACAATATAAATTATTTTTGATTGCTAAAATGCGGCTCTTTTAGGCTTAAAGCTGTATAATGTTAGAATATTGTGTTATTTTTTTAGGATAAGTTTAATTAAAACTCATTACAAAAAGATGAAACACTAGTGGAATTAGAAATTAGCAGAAAATCACAAGGAATTGTCTAAAAAGAAGAGATTTCTTCAAAAATTAATTAACTGCAGATTTAATTTTAGAATATTATTTGAGGGCTATGGTTGTTATTCAAAGATTTCAGAAAGTTCTTCTTTGAAAAGCTAAGATGTATGAAACATAATTTCTTAATAATACTCGGATTTTAAATAATCTATATCGATTACAAAATTAAGAGTTGGTTCTTGACGTAGATTTACGAATATGTAATTCTGGCGCTAATACTACCTTTTTTTCGATTTTGATAGTGTCGGTCTTACCAACCTGTTCTAAGAAGACACGTGCCGACATTTTTCCCATTTCAAGAGGAGACTGATCAACAGAGGTTATGGAAAGTTCCATGAACTTGGTAAATGGTTCATTACTAAAACCTGCTACACAAAATTCTTGTGGTATACTAATGTTTCTCTCCCTTAACTCCTGAATTGCTCCCAAGGCAGCAAAATCACTTGAAGAAAATATAGCATCGGGTGGGGTGTCCAGTTTTAATAGAATATTGATTGCATTTTTTCCAGCTTCAACACTACTTTTAGACTGAAGAACATATTGTTCATTAAATGTAATTCCGTTATCTAATAAAGCCTGTTTGTATCCTAAAAATCTGTTTTTAAAAATTTCCAATGATTGGTCTCCTGATAAATGTGCGATATGTTTGCATCCTTGGTTAATCAATTGTTTGGTAGCAATGTAACCACCTTTAAAATCATTAATAGTGACTGAGCTTACACCGTCTATATGTTTGCTTCTATCGAAAAAAATTAAAGGAACATTTTTTTCTAATACATTATGAAAAGCCCTATCATTTTCATTTGTAACATCAGTAACCGACATTAAAATACCATCTACTTGAGCATCTATTAAGGTATAAAGGTTTTCATTTTCTCTTTTAGGATTTTCATGCGTCTGACAAATTATAACCTGATAACCATGTGGATAAAGTTCTTCTTCGATACCTCTAATTACGGATGCAAAAAAATTACTGTCAATACGTGGAACGATTACGCCTATATTATTGCTCCTTCCGCTTTTTAATGCCAAAGCCAATTTGTTTTGTTTATAGTTCATTGATGCAGCAGTTTCAAGAACTAATTGTCTGGTACTTTCTTTTATTTTAGGATTGTTATTTAAAGCTCTGGAAACCGTTGCAGCAGTGATGTTTAGCTTTTTTGCAATGTCATATATGGTTGTTTTTTCGCTCATTCAAAAAAATATATCTTGATTATTTTAACACAAAAATACATTTTTTTTGGATATTTCACCATAAAATGTTATCGATTACCTAAAATCTTTTACCTCTTCTGAAAAATGTCACAATAATAAAGAATTTTGGTTTTTTTTATAATATGTGTAATTAAAATTATAATAAAAACTGAATATAGAATTTTTTTCTAAATAAATTTGTTGAATTGAATCTATTTTTTTACTTTCGTGTAATCGATTACATAATTGATAAGACCTTAATTGTTAAAATACAAACACTAAAAAATGGATAGATATAAGACTTTAAAGTGGGTTTCAGCTTTTTTAGTGTTGACTTGTGCTGTGTTTCTTCTGTCATGTGGTGCTAAAATAGCTAAAGTATCGGTTAATGATCCATGGGGAAAAATGGATCTAATAGTGAGGAGTATTACTCAGGTAAAGTTTTTGGAAAAGGATTATAATATTAAAGATTACGGTGCAGTTGCAGATGGAGTAACATTTAATACAGCTGCTTTTGAAAAGGCAATAAAAGCTTGTACTGCTAATGGAGGAGGAAAAGTAATTGTTCCCAATGGAAAATACTTAACAGGGCCGATACATTTAGAAAACAATGTGAATTTGCATTTAGAAGATAATGCAGAGATTCTGTTTAGTACAAATCCAAGAGATTATCCAATAGTTCATACTTCTTTTGAAGGAACAGAATTAATGAATTACTCACCTCTCATTTATGCTAAAAATAAAACGAATGTAGCTATAACAGGTAAAGGTACTTTGAATGGTCAGGCTAATAGTAGTAATTGGTGGGTCTGGTCTGGTGGTAAAAGTTATGGTTGGAAAAAAGGTGTTCCATCGCAAAATGATCCTGCCAATCGTGAAGTTTTAGTCGATATGGCTGAAAAGGGCGTGCCGGTTGCTGAAAGGATATTTGGTGAAGGACGTTATTTGCGCCCTAATTTTATTGAATTCTTTGAGTGTAATACTATTTTGATAAAAGACATAAAGGTTATTAATGCTCCTTTTTGGATTTTGCATCCAATAAAATCAAACAACATAATTATTGACGGGGTTACGGTAAATAGCCACGGCCCTAATAATGATGGCTGTGATCCCGAATATTCACAAAATGTAATTATTAAGAATTGCGTATTCAATACCGGAGATGATTGTATTGCCATAAAATCAGGCAGGGATGCTGATGGAAGACGAGTGGCAATTCCTAGTAAAAATATTATTGTGCAAAACTGTAAAATGATAGATGGTCATGGAGGTGTTGTAATTGGAAGTGAAATATCTGCAGGGGTAAATAATGTTTTTGTAGAAAACTGTGTTATGGACAGTCCAAATCTGGACAGAGCGATTCGCATTAAAACAAATTCTAAACGCGGTGGTGTTATTGAAGATGTTTATGTAAGAAACCTTGAAGTTGGAACTGTTAAAGAATGCGTTCTGAAATTGAACATGTTCTATAATGTATATGGCTCTCAAACTGGGGATTTTATTCCGGTCATCAGAAACATAAGTTTAGAAAATGTAAAGGTTAAAAAAGCTGGTAAATATGGAGTAAGAGCCGAAGGATATGAAAGCTCTCCTATAGAAAACATAACACTTAAGAATGTTGTGATCGAAAAAGCAGACTCGATTTACTTATTGAAAAATATTAAGAATTTTAATTTTATAAATACCTATATCAATGACAAAAAAGTAGAATCGATTAAAAACTAATATTAACTATCAATTAACCATTAAAAACAAATTATGAGCATTAAACTATTAAAAAAGAGAATGAAATACAATCTTGTGTTTTTATTCTTTCTTAATTTTCTGTTGAGCAATACAATGTATGCTCAGTCAACAGTTATAGAGGGGAAAATTACTGACGCTGCCGGACTTTCATTACCGGGGGTAAATGTTGTAGAAAAAGGAACTAAAAACGGTACTTCAACCGACTTTGAAGGAAGTTTTAAAATAAATGTCGCAAACAGCAAAGCTGTTTTAGTATTTAGTTATTTGGGCTTTAAAACTCAGGAAGTGAGTGTTGCCGGAAGATCAAAAGTAAATGTTAGTCTTGCAGAAGAATCAAATACACTTACTGAGGTTGTTGTTGTGGGTTATGGTACTGCAAAAAAATCTGATATTACTGGAGCTATCAGTACTATTAAGCCTGAAACAATTACAGAAAGAAATGCAATTAATCCTTTAGAAGCAATTCAGGGAAGTACTCCTGGGGTTCAGATTACCTCTAGTACTGGTCGAGCCGGAGATGGATACAAGGTTGTTATCAGAGGTAGCAACTCCTTATTGTCAGATGCAACTCCTTTATATGTGGTAGATGGTGTACCTACTGATAATATTGATTTCTTAAATCCACAAGATATTGCCAGAATGGATGTTTTGAAAGATGCTTCTTCTGCAGCAATTTATGGCTCCAGAGGAGCAAGTGGAGTTATTATTGTTACTACTAAAAGTGGTACATCAGCAAAAAGTGGTGTTAGTGTATCTTTAGAATCGTCTTATGGAACTAAGAATGCTGTTCGATTACCTAAAATGATGTCAGGAGCCGAATGGTGGAAATTTCATCAGGTAGCATACATGAGCGCTACCCCATCCACCCAAACTCCAACACAACTTGCGGGATTAGCTGGAAATCAAAGTCCTTTATTAGTCTCTCGAGCTAATAGTGGCTATAATTTCGATTGGTATGATGCAGTTTTAAAACCTGGTATGACAGCCAATAATTATATTAATCTATCGGGCAGAGCAGATAATGGATTAAGCTATAACCTGGCATTTGGAATTCAAAATGATGAAGGGTTGATAGATAAAGACTCAATGGATAAATATTCTTTTAAGCTTGGTGTTAATCATAAAATAAATGAAAAATTTTCAGCAGGAGCGAATCTTACAATGGCTAGGGTTGAATCAGAATTAGGTAGTGATTTGGCAATGCAGGAAGCATTTAGATTAAGTCCGCTTATGTCACCTTATGCTGTTGATGCAAATGGTAATGAAACGGATCAATTGTTTTTTCAACCCGGAAAATTAACATATCCTGATGGGGCGTGGGCAATCAACAAGACAAGTTCAGTGAATCCGTTGGTTGAAATAGCAAACTCTTCTCAAACGGAAAAAAGCTGGCAGACTATCGGAAATATATATTTTCAATATCAGGCTTTAAAGTGGTTATCGTTTAAAACTACTTTTGCTGCTGGCGTTCTTAATGGTGTAAATAGTGCAGCTTATGGAGCCCAGTCTAACGCAGGGGTTGCATTAACCAATAAAAATTCGGCTTCTATCAGAAATATTCAAAACTTCAACTATACTTGGGATAACCAAATTGACATGAAACATACTTTTAATGAAGATCATAGTGTAAGTGCGCTTTTATTACAAAGTTTTTATTCTAATACAGATGAAGATTCATATATGTACTCTAATAATCAGCCCTTTGATGTAGGTTCAAATAATATCGGCTCCGGAGTACAAACAAGTTATCAAATGACATCTTTTTATTCTAAAAATACTCTAAATTCATATGCAGTACGTTTAAATTATGGATATAAAGATAAATACTTGATTACTGCATCTAGTCGTTGGGATGGATCATCTGTTTTGTCAGAAGGGAATAAATGGGAAAGTTTCCCATCAGTAGCTGTAGGTTGGAATATCAGCAAGGAATCAATTTTAGCAAACAGTAATATTGTTTCTAATTTAAAATTACGTGCCAGTCTTGGTTATACAGGAAATGACAATGTTGCTCCATACACATCTCAAGCTTTATTAGATCAACAAACGTTTTATGCAAATGGTGCAAATGTTGTACCTGGATGGCAATCTAAAAACTTAGCTAATGCCGAATTAACGTGGGAAAAAACAAGAGAGTTGAATTTTGGACTGGATTTTGGTTTTCTATCTAATAGAATTAGTGGTAGTGTAGATATTTATGATCGTTTATCAGATAAGTTAATTTACGAACAAAAGTTGCCTTACGAAACAGGTTGGGACAAAACTTTTGCAAATGTTGGATCAGTAAGTAATAAAGGTATTGAGGTTGGTCTTACAACTAAAAACATTAAATCAAATTTAGTGGATTGGGAAACAACTTTTACTTTTACAAAAAACACAAACAGATTACAATCAATATATAACCAGGATGAAGTAGATGATATAGGAAATGAACTGATTCTTGGTACAGAACTAAATCCTAATTATAATTATATATATGATGGGGTTTGGCAGGAAAGTGAAGCAGCAGAAGCAGCTACTTTTGGTAACATGAAACCTGGTATGGCGAAACCAAAAGACATTAACGAAGATGGTAAATTTGATGCAGCTGACAGAACTGTAATCGGTAATGCAAACCCTGAATGGCAAGGAAGTTTATATTCCAGACTAAGGGTTGGACAATTCGACTTGAATTTTTCCGTATTAGCAAGCCAGGGACAGACAGTTTTAAGTACTTTTCATAGAAACTTCGGAGACACAACTGACAGAGGTCGTCAAAAAATAGCTATGGATTATTTTATTCCTACAAACGGAACCGGAATTGAAGCGAACGCTAACAATACTAATCCACGACCAGGCCCTGCTGCAACTGGCGCAGGAGTTTTTTGGAGTTCAGGAATGGCTTTTTACAGAGAAGTAAATTATGTAAAAATTAAAAATATCTCTATAGGTTATACATTTAATAGTGAATTACTAAAGAAATTAAAGCTAAGCAATCTTAGGATCTATGCAAACATTTTAGATCCATTTGTATTTACAGACTTTGATGGATATGATCCAGAATGGGCAGGTGCTGATTTTGGAGTTAACCGTCCTGCATCAGTTACTACACAGTTAGGCTTAAGTGTTAAATTTTAATAAAGTTTAAAATGAAAAAAATAATAATATTATTAGGGTTAATCGTTACTGTATTTAGTTCTTGCAACGATTATATTGAAGAAGAAAGTCTTTCAAATGTCCCAGCTGATCCAACTTACAAAACAGCTGCTGGTTTTCAATTATTAATTAATTCTAATTATGCTTCTCTTAAAGATATTTATGGAGGAACTCCATGGTTGTTTTGTTCTGGTACTGATATGTATGCAGAGGGTAGGACACCAGAACCGGCAGGACTTGCAGATTACACACTTTTGATATCTTCTTCTGTGGGTGTTGATCAATTGTATAAGACATGTTATCAGGCAATTCAATCTGTAAATAAAACGGTTTATTATTCAACAATTACAGAGCAAAATCCAAATGTCTCAACTTTAGTTGGTGAGGCAAAATTTATAAGAGCTAATGCTTATTTCTTACTTGTACAAACTTATGGAGGTGTGCCAATTGTTGACGATAATATAACTTCGGCTGTTCTTGCTTTTGATAGAAATACTGCAGAAGAAGTTTATGCCCACATTATTAAAGATCTTGAAGAATCTCTTGCTAGTGTTGGGACTGCTGCTTATGCAAGTGCAGGAAAAGTAAATAAGAGAGCCGTAAATGACTTGTTGGCAAAAGTTTACTTAACAAGAGGATACGAGACATTTGGTACAGCGAGCGATTTTACAAAGGCGGCAGCTTATGCAGATGCGGCTATTGCCGGACAGACTCTAAATATTCCTTTTGCTGATTTGTTTAAAGCAACAACTACTTCAAATAATGATTTAAATGCTGAAACTATTTTTTCAGTTCAATATTCTGTAGCTTCTACAAGTACTGATCCAACTAAACTTGGTAATAATCAGTTTTATTATTTCGGACCATACTTAGGAGGATCAGAGACTAATGGCGCTCCTTTAAGAAGTTACAATTTACTTCCAACAGAATATGCTTTGAGTCTTTATGAAGAAGGTGATACCAGATGGAGTGCAACTTTTATGACTGAAATTTTTGAATATAAAAGACCAACAGATGGTAAGACAGTGCTGTATACGCCTTACTATGACACATCAATTCCTGTAGCAGACTTAAGAGTTAGACATTTCTATGAACCTAAATGGTTTACCGCTACAGATAAAGCTAATTATTTGGCTACAGCAAAACTTTCACCAAATTTCGTTTATCATCCCTGGGGCGAATATGATGCAGCACATACATTAATCGACAATAGGGATTGTTACACTATTCCTGTTAAAAAGTTTGATGACCCGACACCTACAACCCCTAATACTGCTGGAAATGTTAGTACAAGAGATATCATTTTATCACGCTTAAGCGAAACTTACCTTATAGCTGCCGAGGCTTATTTAAAAGCAGGTCAGCCGGGAACAGGGTTAGATCGTCTTAATGAAGTAAGAAGAAGAGCGGGTGTAGCAAATGCAACTGCAGGTGAATTTAATATTGATTACATATTAGATGAAAGAGGAAGAGAACTTTTAGGCGAATATAAAAGATGGTTTGATTTAAAACGTACTGGTACTCTTGTAGCTAGAGCATCTGCTCATAATTATAAAATTGAAGCTGCTAATTTTGCCGGAATAGGTGGAAAACTTAAGATCTTAAGACCAATTCCACAACTAGCTTTAGATTTAAATCAGAACAAAGATTTCCCACAAAATCCTGGGTATTAATATACCTTAAAGATTAAAAATAAGTATTATTTATTGAATTAGTGAAAAAAAGGAGTTTGGCATTTTGCCGAACTCCTTTCTTAACTAAGTTAGATTGCTATTATGAAAAACGTCTTTTTATTTACAGTGTTTTTTTTATCAAATGCTATTTTTGCACAAAGCACTTATAGTATAGATACTTCATATACTATAAAAAGCACCTACACTAAGCTAATAAAAAAGTATCCATTCATAAAAACAGCTCAAGAATTAAATAATACTAACGTTACTGAAATCAGTGATGTTGTTTATAGCCAAAAGAATAGAGCCTTACATTTTGACGCCTATTATAGTACCACAAAAAAAAGAAATCCTGCCGTTATCATGATACATGGTGGAGGCTGGAGATCAGGTAATAAAAATCAAATGAAAGTAATGGCACAGAAAATTGCTTTAAAAGGCTATTCTTGCTTTACAATAGAATACAGATTGTCGCTCGAAGCTAAATATCCGGAAGGAATTCTAGATGTGAAAAATGCCATAAGGTTTATAAAAGATAATGCTGGTAAATTCAATGTAGATCCAAACAAAATTGCTGTTTTAGGCTGCTCTGCAGGAGGCCAAATGGCTGCTTTGATTGGTACAACAAATGATAATCCAGCTTTTGATGATGTTAAAAATAAAAGTAAATCTTCATCCAGAGTAAATGCAATTATTAATATAGACGGTGTCTTGGCTTTTAAGCACCCCGAATCTTCAGAAGGAGATGTCGCAGCTTTTTGGCTCAATGGAACTTATAATGAGAATCCGGAGAATTGGAAAAATGCCTCTGCTTTGACACATACTAATAAGCATACTCCGCCAGTTTTATTCATAAACAGCAGTGTTCCGCGGTTTCATGCCGGAAGAGATGACATGATTGCTATTTTAAACGAGAAAAATATTTATAACCAAGTTCACACAATTAAAGACTCTCCTCATTCATTTTGGTTTTTTAATCCTTGGTTTGATGAAACAGTTCTTTATACAACGCAGTTTTTAGATAAGGTTTTTTAAATATATTATTAAAAAAATAATAGAAAGGATTGATTGGTTTTCTGGAACTCAAAACTATATAAACCGTAAGCATAATTAATGCAGAAATAAACCAAGGATAAGGAGATAAAATAAATAGATTTCAATAAAACAAAAACAAAATAAACATGTTAAACACCACACTAAACACATTAAAAGTCGCAACGCTTTTTGTTTCGTTCACATTTTTTAGCTGTAAAACAGCATCACCGGAAGTAGCAAAAAAAGCAGAATCACAAAATCAATCTGAAGTTTCAAAAGACTTAAAATGGTCGGACAGAATGGCTTTGACTTTAATGCAGCGTCATCCGGAATCCTGGCAGATTGACGATGCTAAAGCCCCAAAATGGGACTATGTTCACGGCCTTGTTTTATATTCATTTGAAGAGTTGTATAAAAAAAGTCCAGATCCGCGATATGCTGCTTATGTTCAGGGTTATTTAGATACATTGATTGAAAATGACGGAACTATTAAAACCTATGAAATATCAAAACATAATATTGATATGATTGTGGCGGGTCGCTTACTTTTTAATGCATATAACAAAACAAAAGAAGAGAAATATTTAAAAGCAATGCAATTATTGCGTCAGCAATTAACAGAGCAGCCAAGAACGCAATCCGGAGGATTTTGGCATAAAAGAATCTATCCTAATCAAATGTGGCTGGATGGCTTGTATATGGGAGAGCCTTTCTATGCTGAGTATACGGTGACTTTTGAAAACGGAAAAAATCTGGATGATGTTGCACATCAATTCGAACAAATCCAATTGCATGCAACTGATCCAAAAACAGGGTTGTTATATCACGGTTGGGATGAAAGCAAACAAATGCCATGGGCTGATAAGGAAACAGGAAATTCACCAAACTTCTGGTCAAGAGCACTTGGCTGGTACGTAATGGCTTTGGTCGATGCATTGGATTATTTTCCAAAAGATCATCCAAAACAAAAAGAGTTGGTTGGTTATCTTAATAATGTTTCTGAAAGTTTAGCGAAATACCAGGATAAATCTGGTTTGTGGTATCAGGTCACAGATAAAATGGGTAAAGAAGGAAATTATTTAGAAGCTTCCGGATCTTCAATGTTTGCTTATGCATTTGCTAAAGGCGCTAATAAAGGGTATTTGCCATCAAAATTTAAAGAATTGGCAAACAAAGCTTTTGATGGCTTGACAACTCAATTAATTAAAGTTGATGCAGATGGGGGAATTACATTAACACAGGCTTGCCAGGTAGCAGGTCTTGGAGGTAAGCCTTATCGTGATGGTTCTTACGAATACTATGTTAACGAAAGAAAAAAAGACAATGACCCTAAGGCAACCGGTCCTTTCATTTTAGCAGCCTTGGAATTAAGCAGATAATATAGTCAAATGATATATATAAAATTTACAACTCTTATTTTATGCTGTACTGTCTTTCAGATAGTAGTTGCACAAGGGAAAAATGAAAATTTTTCTAAGGTTTGGATAGCAGATAACGGAGACGGAACATATAAAAACCCAATTTTATATGCCGATTATTCAGATCCGGATGCTATCAGGGTTGGTGATGATTATTACATGACAGCTTCATCATTCAATTGTATTCCAGGCTTGCCTATTCTTCATTCAAAAGATTTGGTGAACTGGAAATTAATTGGATATGCACTTTCGAAACAAAAACCTTTAGATGTGTACAATAAAGTACAGCACGGAAATGGTGTCTGGGCGCCATGTATTCGTTTTCATAATAACGAATTTTATATTTATTATCCTGACCCTGATTTTGGAATTTATGTTATCAAAGCCAAAAAAGCAGAAGGTCCATGGTCAGAACCGGTTATGGTAAAAGAAGGCAAAGGTCTAATTGATCCAACTCCATTATGGGATGAAGATGGCAAAGCATATTTAGGGTATGCTTTTGCAGGAAGTCGTGCAGGAGTTAAAAGTGTTTTGTTAGTTTGTTCAATGAATCCTGATGGTTTATCTGCTAATAATGATGACGTTATGATTATAGACGGTCATACAGACGAAGCCACTATCGAAGGCCCTAAGTTTTACAAACGTAATGGCTATTACTACGTATTTGCTCCGGCAGGTGGAGTTGCCACAGGATGGCAAACGGTTATGAGATCTAAAAATGTTTATGGTCCTTATGAAAAAAGAAAAGTAATGGATCAGGGCAAATCAGCCATAAATGGTCCTCATCAGGGAGCATGGGTTCAGACACAAAGCGGAGAAGATTGGTTTATTCATTTTCAGGACCAGTTTGCATACGGAAGAGTGGTTCATCTTCAACCTATGAAGTGGATTAATGACTGGCCGGTTATTGGAATTGACGAAGATAAAAACGGTACAGGTGAGCCAGTTATGGTTTATAAAAAACCAAATGTGGGTAAAAAAACATTCCCTATCGAAACGCCGCCAGAAAGTGATGAATTTAATACTCCTAAACTAGGACTTCAATGGCAGTGGCATGCAAATCCGCAAATAACCTGGGGACTTCCTACTTCAATGGGATATTATAATTTAAATTGTATTCCTGTTCCTAAAGATCATGAAAATCTATATGATGTTCCAAACTTGCTTTTGCAAAAATTACCTGCAAATGAGTTTACAGCTACAACAAAACTTACCTTCAATTCCAGATTTGATGGTGAATATACCGGATTGGTAATTATGGGACTTGATAATAGTTTTTTATGTCTGAAACAAGAGGAAGGAAAATTATTCCTTTCACAAAAAACAGTTGTAAAGGCTGATAAAAAGGGAAGTGAATCTGAAAGTAAGAAAATTGCAATAAAAGATAGAACAATATACCTGCAAGTGAAAGTGAAGGCAGGCGGAATTTGTGATTTTTTCTATAGCGAAGACGGACAAAAATTCAATCCTGTTGGTAGTAGTTTTACTGCCAGAGAAGGTAAATGGATTGGTGCAAAAATAGGATTTCTTGCATTGCGAGAAGGGATTATTAATGATGCAGGAAGTGTCGCAATTGATTGGTTCAGAATAACTAAATAACTAAAACTAAATAAATAACTAAAATTAACCAATTAAATGAATCAACTTAAAAGAACAGCATTGTTATTTTTAATCAGTACTTGCTGTTATGTTAATGCGCAAGAAAAACCTAAAAAGTGGCCAGATTTAATTATAAAAAGTTACTCGGCCTGGTTTGGTTCTGAAGAGGGAAAAAAAATAGGCGAAAATGTCCTGCTTTACCAAAGAGACATTGGGGGTTGGCCAAAAAATATTTCGATGCTGAAAGAATTGACAGAAGAGGAAAAAGCTAAGCTGGTAGCGCTAAAACCAATAGGAAAAGATTGTACAATAGACAACAGAGCCACCACACAGGAAATACTTTTTGTATCAAAAATGTATGCGCAGACAAAAGACGAAAGATATAAAGATTCATTTTTAAGAGCAATTGATTATTTGCTTTCTGCACAATATCCTAATGGGGGGTGGCCTCAATATTTTCCATTAAAAAAAGGATATTATACTCATATCACTTATAATGATAATTCAATGGTTGATGTTTTGAATGTATTGAGGGAGATTGGTAATGAAACAGCTTATTATAGTATTAAACCTCCAAAGGAAACTGTTGACAAAGCTAAAATTGCTTTCGAAAAAGGAATTGATTGCATCTTAAAAACACAATACAGTCAAAATGGTGTTTTAACAGTTTGGTGTGCACAGCATGACGAAGTTACCTTAGCTCCGGCGGATGCAAGGGCTTACGAGCTTGCATCATTGAGTGGCAAAGAATCTGCGAAAGTAACATTGTTATTAATGTCTATTGATAACCCATCGCCAGAAGTTAAAACAGCTGTTAAAAGTGCCTATGACTGGTTTGAAAAAACAAAAATCACAAATCTTAAGGAGGAACGCATTTATGATGAAAATGGAAAAGTGATTGGAAAAAAGATGTATCCTATGGAAGATGTGGCACCAATTTGGCCAAGATTTGCAGAACTTGAAACAAATGAACCTTTCTTCTGTGATCGTGACGGAATCAAAAAGAAATTTATAACTGATATTAGTGAGGAAAGAAGAAATGGTTATTCATGGTATTCTAATGAACCTAAGGAAGTTTTGAAAAAATACAAAAAATGGGCGAAAAAGCATAGTTCTGAAAAAACGGATTCAGAGTAAATTCTGGATAGCAATAGAATCTTATTTGATACTGCCAGCAAATAAGGATATTTTAAAATTAAAATTATGAATAGTAGACTTCTCTTCCTTGTATTGTTTTCGACTGTCATTTTTGCTCAGGATAATAAATTTCCAACAGCAAAAGTCGATTCAATCGTCAATAGAATTCAGCTGCCTAAAATTCCTTCTTTTCAGGTAAATATAGTTAAGCTGGGCGCTAAAGGTGATTCCGTATCCAATAGCAAACCTTTTTTTGATAAGGCAATGGCTTTGTGTAAAAAAAACAACGGAGGGACTATTGTGGTTCCAAAAGGAGTTTATCTTTTGAATGGGCCAATCCATTTTGTAAGCAATGTCAATTTAAAGATCGAAAAAGGGGCAAAAATTAAATTCAGTGATAAGCCGGAATATTATCTGCCAATGGTTTTAACCAGCTGGGAAGGAACGATGCTTTATAATTACAGTCCTTTAATTTATGCTTATGATTGTACAAATATTGCTTTAACAGGTGAGGGGACCATTGATGGAGAAGGAGGAAAGACCTGGAAAAGTTTTAAAGCACAAGAAGGAAAAGGCAAAGAGCTGAGTCGTGAAATGAATCATAATAGTATTCCTTTAAAAGACAGAAAATTTGGAACAGGTTATTTTCTGCGTCCACAAATGATTCAGTTTTTTAATTGTAAGAATATTTTGGTTGAAAATATTCGTATTGAAAATTCACCCTTCTGGTGTTTGCACTTACTGAAATCAGAAAGTATAACAATAAGAGGAATAAGCTATAAATCATTAAATTATAATAATGACGGTATAGATCCTGAATATGCCAAAGATGTTTTGATCGAAAATGTAACTTTCAACAATGGTGACGATAATGTGGCTATAAAAGCCGGAAGAGATCATGAAGGAAGAGCTAATGCAGCGACACCAAGTGAAAACATAATTATCAGAAATTGTAATTTCAAAGGACTTCACGGAGTAGTTATAGGAAGCGAAATGTCTGCAGGCGTACAAAACGTGTTTGTCGAAAATTGCAAAACAGTTGGTTATCTAAAAAGAGGTATTTACCTCAAAACTAATGCTGACAGAGGTGGTTTTATAAAAAATGTTTTTGTTCGAAATATTCAGTTAGACGAAGTCGAGGATTGCCTTTACATAACAGCCAATTATCATGGAGAAGGTAAGGGGTTTCAGTCTGACATATCAAATGTGTCTTTTTCCGGTATTTCATGCAACAAAGCATCTGCTTCCGGAATTGTTATTCAGGGATTCAAAGACAAAAAGATCAAAAATATTTCTTTGAGCAATATAGACATTAAATGGGCTAAAAATGCCATATCAAGTGAAAATGCTGAGAATGTAATTCTGAATGAAGTTTTCATTGGAGAGAAAGCCACAGTTCCTTCAGCAGCAAAGTAGTAATCAAAAAATAAAAAATGAAACATTATATTTTAATTCTGTGGTTGATTTCAGCCACTTGTTTTGCACAAAAAACTACTGTTTACACTATTGGAGATTCTACAATGGCAAACAAAAAAGATCCTGACAAGAATCCGGAACATGGGTGGGCCCAGGTATTACAGCCTTTTTTTAAAGATAATATTGTTATCGACAATAGAGCTTTGAACGGCAGAAGCACCAGAAGTTTTATAGCTGAAAAACAGTGGGATGCGGTATATGAAAAGCTTAAAAAAGGAGATTATGTTTTTATTGAGTTTGGGCATAACGACGAAAAGAATAAGGATTCGTTGCGTTATACAAATCCACATACAGCCTACAGACATAATTTAATTCGTTTTGTAAAAGAAACTCGTGCAAAAGGTGCGATTCCAATTTTACTGACATCAATTGCAAGAAGAAATTTTAATGAAAAAGGAGTATTGATTGGCACACACGGAGATTATCCTTTAGAAACCAGATTAGTTGCTCAGGAATATAGAGTTCCATTCATTGATTTAGAATATTATACAGAATTATTAGAACAGTCTTATGGTCCTGAAAAATCAAAACAGCTGCATCTGCATTTTAAAGCTGGAGAAAACCCATATTATAAAGAAGATAAAGAAGATGATACACATCTTTCTCTAAAAGGAGCAACAGAAATTGCCCAAATAGTAGTTAACCAAATAAAACTTTTAGAAGATCCTTCTGTGGAAAAACTTAAGAAAGGAATCAAATAGCCTTAGAGATAATCTAAAAAACATAAATCGTATCCGAAATAAGCAGTTTTTTGCATTTCCGGATACGATTTTATAGTTTAAGCCAGATTGAATAACTTATATTAGCATCATTTTTTTTGCAATGGACTAACAATTTGAACATTCTGAAAAACGATTGCTCCTTTTACCACACCAGCAATAGTGCTTCTCAAAGCATCGATTATTTGCATTTTTAATTCACTTTTCGGATAAATTAGACTAACCTCACGTGCCGGTTTTGGTTCCTTGAAATTGCGTAATTTTAATTTGTCTGAATCTTTTAAATCCAAAGTGTGCAGGTACGGCAGCAGCGTGGTACCCAAACCTTCATCTGCTAGTTTTATTAGTGTTTCAAAGCTTCCGCTCTGAATCTGGAAATTATTTTGTTCTATGTCAGTTCCATTTTTGCACAAGTTCAAAATTCCGTCTCTAAAACAATGCCCATCCTGTAAAAGCAAAATTTCATTGATATTTAAATCAGAAACTTCTATTTCATCTTTTTGAAAACTGGAATGGTGTTCAGGAATATAAGCCACAAAAGGTTCAAAATACAGTACAATTTCTTTAATTTTTTCGTCTTCAAGCGGAGTTGCGGCAATAGCAGCATCCAAATGACCGTTTTTTAATTTCACAATGATCTCATCTGTATTTAGCTCTTCAATCAAAAGCTTTACTTTCGGATATTTTTTTATAAAATTATTTAGAAACATCGGCAGAAGGGTAGGCATGATAGTAGGAATTATTCCTAAGCGAAATTCTCCCCCAATAAAGCCTTTTTGCTGTTCAACGATATCTTTTATTCTGTCGGCTTCATTTACAATGTTTTTAGCCTGATTTACGATTTTCTGGCCAATTTCTGTAAGCTGAATAGGTTTTTTGCTCCTGTCGAAAATTAAAATATTAAGCTCTTCTTCAATCTTCTGAATCTGCATGCTTAAAGTTGGCTGAGTCACGAAACATTTTTCTGCAGCAAGTGTAAAATTTTTATGTTCGGCTACTGCTAAAACATATTGTAATTGCGTAATAGTCATTTGATAGTATTTTGTGATGCAAAAATAAGAAAATATAATTTTTTTTTATAATTATTTTAAATAAGTTATTTTAAATTTGTAAAAAACATACTATAAAATTGAATAAGATGAAAACAAATATTTTAGGATTACCGGTCAAAGAATCACAATTATTAGTAAAGGAATTAAATGTTTTACTGTCTAATTTTCAAGTTTATTACCAAAATTTAAGAGGGATTCATTGGAATATTCGTGGAAAACGCTTTTTTGATTTACATGTGAAATTCGAAGAATTATATACCGATTCTCAGTTAAAGATTGATATGATAGCAGAAAGAGTTTTAACAATAGGAGGAACTCCTTTGCACACTTTTGAAGACTATATTCAAAACAACAAACTTACAGTTGGGAAAAATATTTCGAATGATGAAAAAGCCGTTCATCTGATAGTAAATTCTTTATCAGATTTACTTAAAATTGAACGTGAAATTTTGAATCAATCAGCAGAAATTAATGATGAAGGTACTAATTCTATGATGAGTGACTTCATTGCTGAGCAGGAAAAGACCATTTGGATGATGAATGCCTGGCTTGAAGAAGAATTATAAATATTTAGATATGAGATAATTAATTAGCAGGATAGTCAAATATGGTTATTCTGCTTTTGTGTAAATGTTAAATTTCTATAAAAATTTTAGCATGCTACTTTGATTTTATTTCTTTAACGTTATTTTTGCTCATATGAAATTAGTCGCCCGTATATTATTATTCATATTTATAACTTTCTTGTCAACCCCAACAATTGTGGCGGTGATAAAGAAAAGCAATAGTGCGGCTATAGCTATCAATATTTCTGAAGAAGAGAAATCTCATAAAGAAATTAAGGCAGCTGTGTATATTGATGATTTTAATCAGGAAATACTAATGCCTGTTTTTTCTGAATCAAAAATTATATTATCTGGTAACATTGTAAAACTGGATAATATTTCTCCAAGCATATTTGCTCCACCTCCAAATACGGTATAATACTTCGATTATTTAAACCAACTGTACTTATAATAAATGCAGTGGATTTTTAATGTTTCAATTTTTAGTATTGTATTATGTCAAAAAAAATTAATCTTTTTGCCAATCTTAAATCTGATTTTGCTTCAGGTTTAGTGGTTTTCTTAGTGGCTCTTCCGTTGTGTTTAGGTATCGCAATGGCTTCTGGAGCGCCTTTATTTTCTGGAATTATTGCCGGTGTTATTGGGGGTATTGTGATAGGCTCTTTAAGTCAGTCTCATATTAGTGTGTCTGGTCCGGCAGCTGGTTTAACAGCTATTGTTTTAACAGCTATTACTGATTTTGGTGCTTTCGATGTGTTTTTATTATCTGTTTTTATTGCTGGATTAATTCAATTAGCATTAGGGTTTTTAAAAGCCGGAAGTATTTCAAATTATTTTCCAACAAATGTTATAGAAGGAATGTTAGCGGGTATCGGTATCATTATTATCTTAAAACAAATACCGCACGCATTTGGTTACGACGCAGATTTTGAAGGAGATCAGGCTTTTATCCAAAATGACGGAAGCAACTCTTTCTCTTTTTTGTTCGATGCAATTAATCATATTCAGTTAGGAGCTGTAGTTGTTTCGTTAGTTTCCTTAGTTATTTTAATTTCCTGGGATAAAGTTCCATTTTTAAAGAGACTAAAATTAATTCCAGGAGCTCTTGTAGCTGTAATCCTTGGAATAGTTTTAAACGAAATTTTTATTATTTCAGGTAGTCCACTTGCAATTGCAAAAGAACATTTGGTTTCGTTGCCAGTTCCAAAAACTTTTGATGAGTTTACATCAATTATTATTACTCCGGATTTTACCGCTGTTACGAATCCTCAGGTTTGGGTAGTGGGAATCACAATTGCTATTGTTGCATCCATTGAAACACTTTTATGTATTGAAGCTTCAGACAGGATGGACATTCAAAAACGATATACGAATACCAATGTCGAATTAAAAGCACAAGGAGTAGGTAATATGATGAGTGCTCTTATAGGAGGGTTGCCAATGACATCTGTTGTAGTTAGATCATCTGCAAATAATAATGCTGGTGCAAAATCAAAAATGTCGGCAATTATTCATGGAGTACTTTTACTAATCAGTGTTTTGTCCATTCCGGCAATACTAAATAAAATTCCTCTGGCAACATTGGCTACCGTTTTGATTTTAGTTGGTTATAAATTGGCTAAACCGGCTACATTTTTACATTTTTGGGAAAAAGGAAAATATCAATTCATCCCTTTTATTGCAACTTTAGTATTTGTTGTAGCAACAGATTTACTTAAAGGTGTTGCACTAGGAATTATCATCAGTATTATTTTTGTATTGAGAGGAAACTTAAAAAGAGCGTACAGTTTCAAAAAAGAAGAATATGAAGACGGAGATATTATTCATATCGATTTGGCGCAGGAAGTGTCATTTTTGAATAAAGCAGCCATCAAACAAACCCTGAATGATATTCCTGAAAACTCTAAAGTAGTTATTGACGCTCAGGATACAGAGTATATTGCACATGATGTTCTGGATTTGATTCGTGAGTTTAAGGAAACACGTGCTATAGATGAAAACATCAAAGTAAAACTGAAAGGTTTTAAAGAAGCATATGAATTAGAAAATACTCCGGATGCTAATAACCATGTTACAATCGAACATTATTATGATGTATCCAAAAGGGCATTAGTGACAAAAGAAAATATAAACGAAGATTTTTAAACAATTATTTATAAATAGGTATTTCAAGCGTGAGAGAGTATTAACATTTAGATAACTTTTAAAAGAAGTTTAATTGTTACTTTAATCAGAGGAGTGCCATAAAACTAAAAAAAATATGTCAGATTTTTATAAGCAGATATTAGAAAACAATAAAGAGTGGGTAGAAAAATCATTAGCACTAGATCCTAATTTTTTTGCAGATTTAGCAAAAGGGCAGACACCACCATTATTATGGATTGGATGTTCAGACAGTCGTGTTCCTGCAAACGAAATTATTGGAGCAAAACCGGGAGAAGTTTTTGTACATCGTAACATTGCTAATATGGTTGTTCATTCTGATATGAATATGTTGAGTGTTTTAGATTACTCTGTAAATGTATTAAAAGTGAAGCATGTTATTGTTTGCGGACATTACGGCTGTGGTGGTGTAAAAGCTGCAATGGGAAATATGTCTGTAGGAATTATTGACAACTGGCTTCGTCATATTAAAGATGAATACCGTTTACATGATAAATATTTAAATTCAATCGAAGATGAGACAGAGCGTTTCAATGCTTTTGTTGAAATCAATGCCAAAGAACAGGTTTATAATTTAGCTAAAACATCAATCGTGCAGGGTGCCTGGAAAAGTGGTCAGGACTTAACAATTCATGGATGGGTTTACGGGTTAAATTCAGGATTTGTTACTGATTTGAACGTAAACATTAGTTCAAATGAAGAATTAGATCAGGTATACCAATTAGATTTATAAAAAAAGAAATCGCCTTTTAGGCGATTTTTTTTATTCATTTTCATCCAAATTTTCATTGAAAGCCGATGGTAACATTGTTGGTATAAACTTTATTAAAATAGGCAGGAGCAAACTACCGCCGGGAAGTAAAAAGATGGTTAGGGACGGAATTGTTTTACAGATATCCAGAAGCTGTTTTTTTACTTTTTTCTTTTCCTTGGCATCTAAATCCCGTGTTGTAGAATAAGCCAGCAAAACCATTAACTCTTTGCTCTGAACAATTTCTTTAACGAGTCTGTTTTTGTTCCTAATAATCAATTTTACCACCGTATGCGTCATCTGGTCATAGAAATGCTTTACCGGGTTAGAATAATTAAAATACGGGATTTTCTTTTTATGTGTTGTTATAAATGAATTAGTTGTGGCGATACTTTGAATCACAAAATCATCAGAAACCCCCATCATTGATCCTAACGAAAATAAAAAATAAGCTTCTTCATTTTCTACTACACCATCACTCCATAAAGCCATTCCAGCCATATCGATTAGATAATATTGCTCTAATTTATTGCTGAAATAACTAAGCGTTAAAGTTTCTAAAGTATCAACTGTTACTTTTGAAAATTTAGAGTATCGAATAGACGCTTCAAAAAGTTTAATCAATAAGTCGTCATGCTGTGATTTGATGGTTTTAGTCTTCAATGCCAACCCCACAATGCCAAGAACAGTTTCCTCAATTCTTTTAAGATACTTTTCAGGAATTGCTCCATGTTCTAAATATTGCCTAAAAGCCAGTACATCTATAAATAATAATGCATTTGTTACAAGATGCGAAAAGTTTTTGCTGATGATACTGTCATTCGTTTGAACTCTCTGATCAATTATATTTTCAAGAGATAGTGAAGGTGTATCTTTTGGGAGCAGAATTTTAAATAAATTAAAACCTTCCGGGTTCATTTCCCTATAAAATTTTAAAACTTCAGCAATAAAGTTTTGGGGTTCAGAATTTCTTTTTTCTAAACAAAAAACATGATATAACGTGTTTAATAAAGCAATTTTTGAAATTTCGGTCTTGAACCAGCCTTTTATTGGAATTGGAATTTCAGAATCAATAGAAATAATATGCCCATAGATAAATCCGGTTTCCCTTACTCTATAGTAAAATGAATCTGTTGTCTCAAAAGGAATGACTTCTGAGAACTTTTGTTCACTAAAAAATTTATCTATCCAGCCGGGCACCGATGGGTTAATCATTAACTTTTGTTTGAGAATACAAAGCTATATCTTTTTCTTGTGCTAAGATTAATTTTAAATGAAATAACCACTAAATCTTGTAAAATAGTGGTTATTAAGTTTTTTAATTATTTAATGATTCCCGAACAAGCAACCCTTGCACCGGCATCTCCTGATGGCTGAGATGTAAAATCATCAGCTCCCTGGTGAACAATCAATCCTTTTCCTAGGATATTTTTTGTTTCATCATCTCCGCCAATAGCCCATTCATCAGTTGTCATAGTGATAGTTCCGTTACCTTTTGCATCTGCTGTAAAGTTGCCAATATCACCTTTATGATATTCGCCAACTCCCCATTTTCCGTGCTTTTTAAAAGTTGGATTCCAGTGTCCACCGGCTGAACTTCCATCTGCTGCAGTACAATCTGATTTTTCATGAATGTGAATGGCATGAACTCCGGGATCTAAACCTGCCATTTTTGCTGTAAAAGTTACTTTGCCATCTTTTTCAGTAAAAGTTGCAGTTCCTGTAACGGTACTATTACTTTTTGGCTCTAAATTTATGGTCAAAGTTTTAGCATCATTTGATTTTGTACTGGTCTTACAGCCAATTATTAAGGCAGTTATTATGGTGAAAGAAACAATTATTTTTTTCATATGTAAGGCTTTTAAATTAATGATTAAGTAAATTTAACATAAAACAGACGATATTCTTTAAGGAATTGCGTTAAAAAAATCTAAAACTTATTCGTTGTAATTTAAACTTACTTTAAGTAAACAACTCAAAAATATTGATTAAATTCGTGTATGTTTTTGCTAAAAAAACCGTATTTCTATTTTGTAATTTGTTAATATTTTAATGTATGATAAAGAATATTTCTACCCTTATTGTCCTTAGCTTCCTGATAATTTCCTGTAATGTTTTTAAATGCAAAAAAAAGGATGCTGTTTCTAAGCTGAATGGAACATGGGAACTTAATTATATCACCGGACCAAGAATCGCTTTCGATGGCTTATATCCGGATAAAAAGCCTACGATAAATTTCAATACCAAGGATAGTTTGGTTTCTGGCAATAACAGCTGTAATTCGTATACAGGAAAACTTAATGTAACAGAAGCCAAAATTGATTTTACACAACCTATGACAGCAACCAAAATGATGTGCATGGACGGTCAGGGTGAACAGGTTTTTATGAACACTTTATCAAAAGTAACTTCCTATAGTATTACTGATGATGGAAAAACTTTGAATCTTATTACTGGGGATATTGCAGCTATGCGATTCACGAAAAAATAGATTTTCTTTTAACTAGTAAACAATAATTTATAATTTATGAAAACTAAAACCTTCATTTCATTAGTGTTATTGTCTTTTTTAACTCTTCCCGCACTTGCGCAGGAAACATCAAAAAGAGAACTTAAAGCAAAAAGAGAATTACAGAAACAAAAAGAGATTGAAGCCCTTATCAATTCTAAAAATTTTGTTTTTGAAGCACAAAAAGTTATGCCGCAAGGTGGCAGGCTTTTGAATTTAGATTACAATACCTATTTTTTGAAATTTAATGAAGCCAAAACAACCTGCGATCTGCCATTTTTTGGACGTGGATTTAATGTGCCTTATGGAGGAGGTGATGGTGGCATTAAATTCGAAGGCGTCCCTGATAATATACAAATTGAAAAAAAGAAAAAATCGTATAATATAAAAGCGACTGTAAAAGGCAAAGACGATGTTTACAATCTTTTTTTCTCAATTTATTTTAATGGAGGAGCTACACTTTCAGTCAATAGTAACAATAGGGCATCGATATCTTATGATGGAGAAATTAAAGCACCAAAACCTGAAGAAGTTAAAAAATAGTTTTACTATTAAATTCCCAATTCCTGGCCTTATAACTAAAAAAAGTATTTCTATTTTGTGTTGAAATCAAATACAATTTAATGTGGCAAAATAAGAAAAAAATAAACCCGCACAGTTTCGGGTTGTGCGGGTTTAAACAAATTAAAAGCTAAAACTATCTTTGGATTAGAAACAGTATTCGTTTTCTGCAACTAATTTTGATGTAATTGTTTCTCTTAAAGCTACAACATTTGGATTGTTTGTATATTTTGTAAAACGCTTTAATCCCATTAGCATCATGCGTTGTTCGTCTCCCTCAGCAAAAGAAATAATTCCTTCTTTTCCTTTTGAGTTAACGATATCTACAGCTTTGTACAAGTATAATTTTGCCATCGCAATTTGCTCCTGAACTTTATCTTCGCCTTTGTTTTTGGCTAATTTCTCCGTTCTCAAAATTGTACTTTCAGCCATATAAATTTCGATTAAGATATCAGAAGCAGCCATTAATAACTGTTGGTGAGCATCTAAATCCGGTCCAAATTTTTGAACTGCGCTTCCGGCAACCATTAAGAAAACTTTTTTAAGGTTCGCAACGATTCCTTTTTCTTCTGCAAACAATTCAGAGAAATCAGGAGCATCAAAAGATGGAATCCCCATTAATTCTTCCTGAACTTTCATTGCCGGCCCTAATAAATCAACGTGACCTTTCATTGCTTTTTTGATTAGCATACCTACAGAAAGCATTCTGTTGATTTCGTTTGTTCCTTCGTAGATACGAGCGATACGAGCATCTCTCCAGGCACTTTCCATTGGAGTATCTTCAGAGAATCCCATTCCGCCAAAAATCTGAATTCCTTCATCTGCGCAATTCTGAACATCCTCAGAAACCGCTACTTTCAAAATAGAACATTCAATAGCATATTCTTCAACACCTTTCAATTCGGCCTCCTGATGAGAAGTTCCTTCCGCTTCACGAGCCGCTATTCTGTCTTCGATATCTTTAGCAGCACGATAAGAAGCACTTTCACCTGCGTAGGCACTTGTCGCCATTTCAGCCAATTTAGAGCGGATAGCTCCAAAAGATGAAATTGCAGTGTTAAACTGAATTCTTTCATTAGCATATTTTACAGCTCCTGTAGTAACTCTTCTTTGTGCGTCAAGACAAGCTGCCGCCAGTTTAATACGACCGACATTCAAAGCATTCATGGCGATTTTGAAACCGTTTCCTCTTTCAGACAACATGTTTTCAACCGGAACTTTCGTTTCGTTGAAGAAAACCTGACGCGTAGAAGAAGCACGAATTCCTAATTTATGTTCTTCTTCATTCATAGAAATTCCGTTTGACGGATCATTTTCTACGATGAAGCCTGTAATATTTTTATCATCTCCAATACGGGCAAAAACGATGAAAACGCTGCAGAAGCCTGCATTCGAAATCCACATTTTTTGTCCGGTAATTTTATAATGCGTTCCATCTTCAGATAAAACAGCTTTAGTTTTTCCTGAATTAGCATCAGATCCTGCACCTGGTTCTGTTAAGCAATAAGCTCCAAACCATTCTCCGGAAGCCAATTTAGGAACATATTTTTTCTTTTGTTCCTCAGTTCCATAAAGTGTAATTGGCATTGTTCCAATACCTGTATGAGCACCAAAAGCAGTTGAGAATGATCCTGTAGCACCAGAAATGTAATCGCAAACCAACATGGTAGATACGAATCCCATTCCTAATCCCCCGTATTCCTCGGGAACCGCAACTCCAAGAAGTCCCAATTCACCCGCTTTACGCATGCTTTCTTCAGTAAAAGCGTAATCTTTGTTCTCAAAACGATTTTTATTTGGCCAAATTTCTTTGTCCACAAACTCTTTTACAGAGTCGCGCATCATTAACTGCTCTTCCGAAAAATCTTCTGGTGTAAAGATATCTTCGCACTTTGTTTCTTTAACTAAAAACTGACCACCACGGGTTACGTTTTTTTCGATTGTATCTGCCATTTTGTTTTTTGTTTTTTTGTATGTTTTTTTATGATATAATTTCCTCAATCTTGTCATTGCGAGGAACGAAGCAATCACATTTGCAAAATAAAACTTTGCGTAATTGTTAGCGAGGTTGCTTCGTTCCTCGCAATGACAACTGGGAGAATACTTTATCTATAATACCTCGTAAATCCCTGCGCTTCCTTGTCCAGTTCCTACACACATAGAGACGATTCCGTATTTATTACCTCTGCGTTTCATTTCATCAAATAATTGAACAGAAAGTTTAGCTCCTGTACATCCCAGCGGGTGACCTAAAGCGATTGCTCCACCGTTTACGTTTACGATATCAGGGTTTAAACCTAACTCACGAATTACAGCCAAAGACTGAGAAGCAAAGGCCTCGTTTAATTCAACCAAGTCAATATCCTTCAATTCTAAACCGGCTTGTTTCAAGGCTTTCGGAATAGCTTTTACTGGACCGATACCCATAATTCTTGGCTCAACACCAGAAGAAGCAAAATTTACTAATCTGGCGATTGGTTCAAGATTCAATTCTTTTACCATGTCCTCACTCATGATTAAAACAAAAGCAGCACCATCACTCATTTGTGATGAGTTACCTGCTGTAACGCTTCCGTCGGCGGCAAAAACGGGTTTTAGTCCAGCTAGAGCTGCAACAGACGTTCCGGATCTTGGCCCTTCGTCTTGTTTTACAACGTATGATTTAGTTTCTTTTTTTCCATTTTCATTGATGAAAGTCTGATCAACCGTAATTGGAACGATTTGTTTGTCGAATTTCCCTTCAGCTTGTGCTTTCAAGGCTTTCATATGAGAGTTATACGCAAACTCATCCTGATCTTCTCTTGAAACATTATATTGTTTGGCGACCGCTTCAGCAGTTAAACCCATTCCCCAGTAGTAATCTTCGTGACCTGCTGCGGCAACTTTATAATCCGGAGTTGGTTTGTAACCTCCCATCGGAATAAAACTCATACTTTCAGCTCCACCGGCAATAATACAATCTGCCATTCCTGATTGGATTTTAGCAGTTGCCATTCCGATAGTTTCTAATCCTGATGCGCAATAACGGTTAACAGTTACACCAGGAACATCCTCCACTTTTAATCCCATTAACGAGATCAAACGTCCAACGTTCAAACCTTGTTCTGCTTCCGGCATAGCATTTCCTACCATAACGTCATCAATACGTTTTTTGTCAAAATCGGGCAGTTCATCCATCATAAACTGAATCGTTTCTGCTGCTAATTCATCAGGTCTTTTAAATCTGAAAACCCCTTTTGGTGCTTTTCCAACTGCGGTTCTGTATGCTTTTACTATATATGCTGTTTTCATAATTCTTAATTGTTTTTGATATTTTATAGGTCGCTCCCCAAGGAGCTAATTGCCATTTAAATTATATTTTCTAAAAACAGTTGACCTCTTAGATATTAAATAGATGCACCTTTTTATTTCTGCTAATCAGTCTCGTGCCTCGTAGAGGCATACTGTTTGTAGCATTAATTAAGGGCTATGTTAATAAGCTCCGTAGGAGCGACCTGTTTTTGCAACCTGTTTGTTATTCAACCCAATCAAACAAATATTTCTCTTCATAATCAATTTTAAATTTTTCTAAAAATGAAATATATTCTTCCTTAAATGTTTGTTTCTTATGGTTTTCTTCCTGATTTAAAATGTATTTAATCACATTGTCCAAATGACTTTTAGAATAAGAAAAAGCTCCATATCCTTCTTGCCAATTAAATTTTCCGTTAATCCATTTATTATCATTAATAAATTTCGAAGAACCTGCTTTAATATCTCTAACCAAATCGGATAATAAAAGGTTTGGTTTCATTCCAACCAAAATATGAACGTGATCTGGCATTGCGAAAATGGATAATAATTTTTGTCCTCTATTTGAAATGACACCTGTAATAAATTTGTGTAGTTCTTCACGGTTTTCTTTTCTAATCAAATTTTCTCTTCCTTTTACGGCAAAAACAATTTGAATATAAATTTGTGAATAGGTATTTGCCATAAATCGTTTTTAACAGGTCGCTCCTCCGGAGCTAAACAAAATCATTTCATTTTCTACAAACAGTCAACCTCTCCGAGGCTGCTAATTTCTCAAAGGCTTACCTTTGGTAAGCATATATTGAATACGCTCCAATGTCTTGCGCTCTGTACAAAGAGATAAGAAAGCTTCACGTTCGATATCTAATAAATATTGTTCAGATACTAAAGTTGCTTCAGATAAATCACCACCAGCCATAACGTAAGCCAGTTTGTTGGCGATTTTTTTATCGTGCTCAGAGATGTATTTTCCAGCTTCCATTTGATCTGTTCCCACTAAGAACATTCCCAATGCCTGTTTACCTAAAACCTTAACATCAGTTCTTCTGATTGGTTGCGTATAACCTGCTTCTGCCATTAACAACGCATGTTTTTTAGCTTCAGCGATCTGACGATCTTTGTTTACTACGATAATATCTTTACCATGTTGAAGAAGTCCGGTATCAAAAGCTTCGTAACCAGAAGTCGAAACTTTTGCCATAGCAATCGTTAAGAAATATTCCTGAAGCACATTCAATTCCACGTCGTTTTTGCGGAATAGATCTGATGCTCTCAATGCCATTTCTTTAGATCCACCACCACCAGGAAGTACACCAACACCAAATTCAACCAATCCCATATACGTTTCTGCAGCAGCAACCACTTTATCAGCGTGTAAGCTCATTTCGCATCCACCACCAAAAGTCATTCCGTGAGGTGCAACTACAACTGGGATTGAAGAATAACGAACGCGCATCATCGTGTCTTGAAACAATTTGATTGCCATATTCAATTCGTCATATTCCTGTTCAACTGCCATCATGAAAATCATTCCGATATTAGCCCCAACAGAGAAATTCGCTGCCTGGTTACCAATAACCAAACCTTGGTATTCTTTTTCAGATAAGTCGATTGCTTTATTGATGGCCTGAAGTACATCGCCACCAATAGTGTTCATTTTAGATTGGAATTCTAAGTTCAAAATTCCATCTCCTAAATCCTGAATGATTGCACCACTATTACTCCAAACTTTTTTGCTTTCGCGGATGTTGTTCAGGATAATAAAAGAGTCTTGTCCAGGAACTTTTACCTGAGATTTTGTTGGAATGTCATAGAAATAAGTTGCTCCTTCTTTTACAGAGTAGAAACTTTCGCTTCCGGAAGCCAACATTTCAGTAACCCATGCAGCTGGTTCTAAACCTTCTGCTTTCATGATTTCGATTCCGTTGGCAACACCAATCGCATCCCAGATTTCGAATGGACCATTTTCCCATCCAAAACCGGCTTTCATCGCATCATCAATTTTATATAATTCGTCTGAGATTTCAGGAATTCTGTTTGACACATACGCAAACATTCCGGCGAAACTCTTACGGTAGAATTCTCCCGCTTTATCTTTTCCTTTCACTAAAACTTTAAAACGATTGATTGGTTTATCAATAGTTTTTGTTAGTTCAAGCGTAGCAAAACTTGCTTTTTTTGCAGCACGGTATTCTAATGTATCTAAGTCTAAAGAAAGAATGTCTTTATCTACTTTTTTATAAAAACCTTGTCCGGTTTTACTTCCCAACCATTTATTTTCCATCATTTTATTGACGAAATCAGGAAGTTTAAACAATTCGTGTTGTTCGTCGTTCGGGCAGTTTTCATAAATACCGTTGGCAACGTGTACCAAAGTATCCAATCCAACAACGTCAACGGTACGAAAAGTAGCCGATTTTGGACGACCAATTACCGGACCAGTCAATTTATCCACTTCTTCAATCGTTAATCCCATTTCTTTCACTAAATGGAATAAACTCTGAATTCCGTAAATACCAATTCTGTTTCCAATAAACGCCGGAGTATCTTTAGCAACAACCGAAGTTTTTCCCAAGAATTTAGAACCGTATTCGTTTAAGAAATCCAATACTTCAGTTGAAGTTTTTGGACCAGGAATAATTTCAAATAATTTTAGGTAACGCGCAGGGTTAAAAAAGTGGGTGCCACAGAAATGTTGTTGAAAATCTTCGGTTCTTCCTTCGCTCATAAAATGAATCGGAATACCGGAAGTGTTTGAGGTAACCAGAGTTCCCGGTTTGCGGAATTTTTCGATTTGCTCGAAAACCGTTTTTTTAATATCCAGGCGTTCGACTACAACTTCGATAATCCAGTCAACATTAGCAATTTTTGCCATATCATCAGTCGTATTTCCAGTAGTGATTCGGCTAGCGAATTTTTGACTGTAAATAGGAGACGGTTTCGATTTTAATGAATTCGCCAAGTGCTCGTTTACCACTCGGTTGCGAACAGCTTTACTTTCAAGCGTTAATCCTTTTTTAGTTTCAGCTTCTGTCAACTCGCGAGGAACGATGTCAAGCAGTAAAACTTCAACACCAATGTTGGCAAAATGACAAGCTATTCCTGAACCCATAATTCCGGATCCAATTACAGCGACTTTTTTAATTGTGCGTTTCATATTTGTTATTTTTTTTCTATTGGTCAAATATGTTATCGCCTTTTTATCTTTGGTAAAATTAAATGTGGCGATTTCATAATTAATATTTTGTTTTTATTTTGAATTACCTCAATAAAAGGTTATTATTTTTCGATATTTTCTGTTTGATTAAATATGTTTTTGTCCTGAATTAATTCGTTGATAATTTCAGAAACCTCAATAAAATGTTTAAGTTTTTCGTCAGAAACATGTTTTCTAACCGTTTCATTAAACTTCAGAACCGTATTTTTAGAGAGCTCTCTTTTTTCTTTTCCAAACTCGGTCAGGTAAATCAAAACCCCACGGCCATCCGTTGGGTTTTTTTTGCGAACAATCAAACCTTTGTCTTCCATTGATTTTAATGTTCTGGTAAGGCTTGTAGCTTCCATTCCCATTCTTGGTCCCAGAGCTGTCGACGGCGTCCCGTCCTCTTTATCCATACTTAACAGGGCAAATCCTGTCGCCATAGTAGCATCGTACTTTGCAGCTTCTTCATTATACATTCTGGAAACTGCCTGCCATGTCGCTCGCAAAATATAATCTATTGTTTTGTCTTTCATTGTAACTATATCGATTTCAAATATAATCAAAAAATACTATGCATGCATATTAATTTATGATAAATTTTTAGTTAGTAAATAAATTTGTTTCAGGAAGAGTGATTTATAAGTAAGTTTAGAATTGAAATATACTACTCTTTTTTTGAGTTTTAAAGAATTTAAAGGGGTAAAAATTATTATACATAAAAAAGAATAATAATCCTTAATGCTGTAAATCTAATCCTTCTTCGGTTTTGTCAATATACTTTTCCCATGCTTTCTCCAGTGTTTTTTTCATCCTGTTGCGCAAACTTTCAGGTTTCAGAATCTCTATGCCGCAGCCAAATCCCAATAAAAGGCGTTCCATTTCATAATTTGGGGCGATAAACAAATGAACAATAATGCTTTTGTCTTCATTTTCCTGAATCAGCCTTTGCGTATGATGCAAAGGTTTCGTCAAAACATAAGGAGCATTATCAGCATCAATCCAAAGTTCAATTTTCCGGGGCTGCAAACCCGAATTTACTGTTACGCCAATGACATTTTTATAAAACAAATCGGCATCAAAATCTTCTTCCAGATACGGCATATTGAAATCGTAGTCAATCGAAATAATCCGGTCCAGCGCCAGATTGCTGACAGGAGCGGGAGCTTTTTTCTTTCCCACCAAAAACCATCGGTTATTGAATTCCTTCAAAATAAACGGGTGAAAATGAAACTTATTTTCCTCTCTCGATTTAAACGATTTGTACGTAATCACAAGCGTTACTTTTTTGATAATCGCCTGATAAACCTCATCCAGATAATGCAATCCTTTCAGATTTTCGTTTTTATCCAGATAAATAACGGGCTTTGTATGCGACTTTTCAGAATAGATTTTGTCCTCCAGTCGCTGCAGAATATCTGACACATCACTAAACAAAGAGAAATCCTTAAACTGTTTCAGCATCGAAACTGTCTCGGTCAAAACATTCATGTCGGTTTCCGTTAGCGGAATATCGGTTATCGAAAAATCCTCGTCTTCATACTTATAATACTTTTTATCGTACACGACAATCGGTGCATTATACCCCAGTTTTTCACTCCTCATCATTTGGATATCCATCTGAATCGTACGCTTGCTTATGGGAACTTTACGACCTTCATATTCTTCCAAAGCCTGCGAGCAGCATTCTATTAAGTCTTCCAATGTCCATTGCCTGTATTTATTCTGCAGGCATTTGTCAATCGTTTTATACCGAATTAAGGCGTTTTTGTTTTGTGACATAGTTTCGATTTTTGGGCGTGTCCCTCAGTGAAAAACTTCGGGTCGGGCTTTCGGCTTTATCTTTTATTCGGCTATCGCTTCATAAAAGGATACCGCCTCAAATGAAATTCACTGAACTCCGAATTAAATATTAAAGTTGTGAAGTAATCCTCACGCAGCTACGTTAATAGAGAAATCTCCTTTTCAATATTGATTCTTGCTTTTTCTTCATACAATTTCCTGAATTCATCGGTTTGAAAAATAAATTCATTTTCCAGAAAATGTTTCAGGGCTTTAGCACGTCCGGGCTTATAAAGAAAATCAGGATAAATACGATATTCTTTCCTAATCTGTTCAAAATAGATTTTATAATCGTCCCAATCTCTGGCAAGGACTTTCAAATCAAAATCAATCAGCCAGTTAATATCTTCGATTTCATTGTTCTGATGCAGCTGAGTAGCCACAATCGCATCAAAAACCATTTTGGAGTCCAGCTTAGCATTCTTCGGAAGAATTTTAATAGTATATTCAGCACTTTTCAATTCATTATCTTTTTTCGAACACACATATATATAATCGTGATAAAAGATCGAATACAAAACTTCATTCGGAAACTGAAGTTGGTCTGAATACTTTTCATAACTATAAATCATATCCTGTATATGAGTCAGATTATGATAATGCCTTGATTTTTTCAAATACGCTTTCTCTAAATCCAGCCAGTTCTGATGAATGTCATTTTCGGGAAAACCAATTTCCAAAAGTAATTCAGTATATGTCTGCTGTAAATCCATGCACTTTTTTACTCAAATATAGAATTCTTTTTTTACTGCGCAAAATAATTGCGCAGTACTTCTTGAATCTTTGCTCATCAAAATAACACAAGTTCATTGAAATAAAAAATTGAGTTAATAAGGTCAAGTATAAGTTACTTCGAAACACTTTCCACGTACAAACTTTTACCATTACCGATTAGCACAATTAATGGAGGCAGTAGCTCAGCGGTAGAGCAGGTAGTTTTGAAATTATCCTTAAAGGTCAATCAAAACTTACTTCGTACACTTCTAATGTCCGGGTCGTGGGTTCGAATCCCATCTGCTTCACAATTAATGGTCAATTAAAACTTACTTCAGACAATTGGTAACTTTCGGTTCGAGTCCGAACAAGTTTTAACATTATCATTAATAAAAAATGAAGGTCAAGATTAACTTACTTCTCGGCGGAAGCGCCACCAGATAAACTTAGTTCATCCATTATCTTCAAATTTCAGGTCAAGTGTTTCTTACTTCAAATCTTTTAGGTAGAAATCAGAAACACCATTATCTAAATTTTAAAAATTAAAAAAAATGAAAACAAAAGCATTATTAAAAATCAGTTTGCGTCAAAACGCTATTTTCATTCCATCAGAAATGATTGCGAATGATAACAAAAATTTATCAGGAACAACATCGGTTTTATTGGCCAATGTTTCAAAACTTGGATTTACATTTTCTGAGCCTTTATTGCATGCGTTAAACAATGTAAATCCAAATTATAAAGTTGAAGTTTTAGAAGTCCTAAGAGAAGTTTTGGGAACTGATAAAAACTGGACACCTTTGGTAAAAGAATGGAATGTCCCAACAGGAGAATCTGTTTTAGACCATGTTGTGACCTATTTCTGGAATGTTTTAAATATAAAAAGAGGGACCACTTTGCAATGCGGACATACTATTCCGGACAATACTTTTCCGTTAGAAAGATACAACGGTTGTCCGTTTTGCGGAACTCCGTTTGAATTTGGTAAAATCGAAAACGTCGGTCAGGGAAGCAAATTAAAAGTATTGGATTTATGGTCAGAAAAGGAATTACAAGATTTCTATAAATCGTTATTGCAATCAAAAACCGCTCTTGACGCTACGCAGGTAGAAAGTTTAAAAACGGCTTTGAAATATTTGCCTTTACCAAAAGTAGACATCGTCATGAAGGAAACTTTAATGTTAGTGATTGATATTTTAATTGAAGAAAGTCAAGCCGAAAAAGCGTCTCAGTACTTTAAATCGCCAACCGATATTTTAAGATATTTATGGTTTAAAAATACAGGTTTATTGCAGATTATCGAACCAAAAACAATCATTAAAAGAACATCTAAAAACGCCAAACATTTTTACAATGTTTTGGATACAAGCGCACAGTCGAAAATTATATCTCAAATAGATTTGAAACTTAAATATTCAAGAAAACAATGTTTAATGGTGGCAAACTGGCTGAACAATCTTGATATGGATGTTGAAACGATGTGCGAAATCATGCATCCAAAAAGAGGAATGTGGGTTCGTTTTATTAGGGCATTGCGTTTGGCAGAATACAGCAAAAGAAAAGGCTTTGAAAAATTGGCTTTTTTAATGGATGTATTTTACAACCAGGTTTATGATGTTTGGCAAAGTAAAGTAAATACATCAAAATTAAAATTTGATGCCGATAAAACATTTGCGTTGTTAAAACAGCGTCCGGGATTATTTGCACGTTCTTTATTTTCGAATATGTTATGGTTTGGTGCAGACGAAACTATAGCCCATTTTGAAGAGATCATCGATAAAGTTCCGGCTAGACTTGTTTTCACGTTGAACATGTATGCTCAGAATTATTTCGATAAAAACATGCAAAGAAGCGTGAAACCTTTGGGAGGTACAAATAAAAGAATTGCACCAAATGCTTTATTGAACTTGTACGACGAAGGTCAGTTAGAAGCGATGAAAAATCAAATCGAAGCGTTGTGTCTTTTAGCGATGAAGCAGCGATTTGCAGCCATCGCAAATACAAACAAAACAATGTATATTGATTCGCAATTGTTTAATATGCCAGCTTCGATTGGTGATAGAAGCGAGACGGTTCAGGATTTGCCGGTTGCTTTAATGGGAACACGTTTCCCGATTGAAGGAAACGAAGTGCGATTGTTTATGCAATGGGGAAAAGATTTACCGTCACAGCATTTAGATATGGATTTAAGCTGCCATATCGCTTACGAAGATAAATCCGATATCTGTTCTTTCAGCCG
Organism: uncultured Flavobacterium sp.; assembly: GCF_946478785.1. The sequence goes on along the minus strand of NZ_CAMLDD010000008.1, from coordinate 106,273 downwards.
ATTAGAAACTATTGGATGTAAACATAGCGGTGATATCAGGCATATTCCGAATAAAATTGGAACTGCTGAATACATCAATATCAACATCAATGAATTGGCAAAAGCAAACGCAAAATTTGCAACTTTTACCTGCAATGCGTACAGCAGCGGAAGCATAACGCCAAATTTGGTTGTAGGTTGGATGAACAGTAAATACCCGATGAAAATCTCCGAGAAAACTGGAGTTGCCTACGATCCGTCGTGTGTAGATCATCAGGTTTGCGTTACGCAAAATGTGGCCAAAGGTCTGGTTTTCGGAGTGTTGGATGTAGCCAAAAGAGAAATCGTTTGGTTAGAGATGACTTTTGGAGGTCAGGTCGTGGGAGGTTTGGATTTTAAAGGAGTTCAGGCTTTATTGGCAAAATTGAGAAGTAAATTGAATATTGGTAAATTGTTAGAACTTAAAGCGGAAGCACAGGGTTTAACAATCACTGAAGATCAAAACGCCGATGAGGTTTACGATGCAAGATGGGCGATAAATGCTGCGGCAGTGACGCAATTATTAATTGATTGAAGAAGGGGTAAAGGTTCAAAGGTGCAAAGGGACATAGGTTTAACTGTAGAGGCGCACTGTTGTGCGTCTTCGCAAAGTGTAGTAAATTTAATCTCGTAGATGCTCAAAGTTTTTATTGAAGCTGTAAACCTATCTGTTTGTCATTTCGACGAAGGAGAAATCACACTAGAAACTCCGCAATCAAAATCTTCAATCTTTGTAGAGTTACGCGTGTGATTTCTCCTTCGTCGAAATGACATAAAATGAGAAAAAAAAAACTACGCAAAATAACTGCGCACTTCAAGTTGACCTTTGTACTATCAAACAACAAAAAACATGAAAACACAAATAAAAGGTACAGATATATTAGAATTAGGATTCCCACAAGGAAAAACAATCGGAATCGCATTAAAAATAAACAGCAAAAGAAACGGGTTTACAAGAGACGAAATGATCACTAATTTTAAAAACGTCTTAGAAACACCAGAAAACTATATTGACGATAAAATTTTCAACAAATTGGCGGTCGCTTTGATTGAAAAAGCAAATGAAAAACCGGAAGATTTCCTCGCTTTAAACCAAAATCCAAATGCTTACGCTTCTTACGGGGCTGAACATATCGAAGACGGAGCGAGAAAACAAATGGAAGTGGCGATGCAATTACCCGTTACCGTTGCCGGAGCTTTAATGCCGGATGCGCATCAGGGCTATGGATTACCGATTGGGGGAGTTTTAGCTACCAAAAACGCCATTATTCCGTATGGTGTCGGGGTTGATATTGGGTGTCGAATGGCGTTATCGGTTTATGATATTCCGGAGAATTTTTACTTTGAAAATGAAGCCAAATTCAAGCAGGAGTTAGTGGCACATACTAAGTTTGGGGCTGGTCATGGTTTTCACGGACAATACAAATCAGATCATTGGGTTTTGGAAGAGGCTGCTTTTAATATGAATCCGTTTGTGAAGAATTTAAAAGATAAAGCCTGGTCGCAATTAGGATCTTCAGGCGGTGGAAATCACTTTGTGGAATTCGGAATCATGGAATTTGCCCAAGACGATGCTGTTTTGAATATCCCAAAAGGGAAATATGTTGCTTTATTGACGCATTCCGGTTCACGGGGAATGGGGGCGACAATAGCCGGACATTATACCAAAATTGCCAAAGACGTTTGTAAACTTCCGGATGTAGCCAAGAATTTAGCCTATTTGGATATGAACTCGCAATTGGGTCAGGAATACTGGATGGCGATGAATTTGGCGGGAGATTACGCTTCGGCCTGTCATGAGATTATCCATAAAAAAATGGAGAAAGCTTTGGGAGCAACAATCTTAGCCAAAGTCGAAAACCACCATAATTTTGCATGGAAAGAAATCTGGAATGGTGAAGAAGTAATCGTGCATAGAAAAGGAGCAACCCCAGCCGGAAAAGGCGTGATGGGAATCATTCCGGGAAGTATGACCGCACCGGGATTTTTGGTGAGAGGAAAAGGCGAGGAGAACGCTATCAATTCGGCTTCACACGGTGCAGGAAGACAAATGAGCCGAACTCAGGCCATAAAAAACATCACAAAAAAAGAGATGAAGTCAATCCTGAAAGATCATGGTGTAACGCTTATCGGTGCAGGTCTGGACGAAGCGCCAATGGCGTATAAAGATATCAATCAGGTGATGGCAGCACAACAGGATTTGGTTGATGTCGTAGCCAAGTTTACACCTAAAATGGTCAGAATGGCGGATGATGGGAGTAGGGAGGATTAGATTTTAGTCCAAAGTCTGAAAGTTCAAAGTCCAAAGTCTAAAAGTCAAAAGTGGAGATTTAAAGGGTTTTCTCGCATTGTATGTCATTTCGACAAAGGAGAAATCACACTAGAAGCTCCGTACAGAGAGTCTAATCTTTGTCGAATCCCGAGTGTGATTTCTCCTTTGTCGAAATGACAAAGTTTGTGTAAAAAAACTTAGTGCCTTGGAAACAAAAAATAATATAAAGATTCAAAGAGGAAAGCCTATGAACCTCTGCCTCTTTGAGCCTTTGCAACTTAAAATAAAATGAATACATACATAGATATCGGAATTAATTTAACGAATAAACAATTCCAAAACGACACAGACGATGTCGTTCAAGACGCCTTAGATGCTGATGTGTCACAGATGATACTAACCGGAACAAGCGTAAGAAACAGCGAAGAATCTTCTCGAATAGCAAAAGAATATCCCTGCATATTATATTCCACAGCCGGAATTCATCCGCATGATGCGAAGAGTTTTGATGCGCAGAGCATTGCAAAACTACGGAATTTACTAAAACAGAAACAAGTCGTTTCAGTAGGCGAGTGCGGACTCGATTTTGATCGTGACTTTTCGCCAAGGAATATTCAGGAAACCTGTTACAAAGCCCAATTAGAATTGGCGATCGAGGTTCAGAAACCTTTGTTTTTACATGAAAGAGCGGCTTTTACTAGGTTTATGGAAATTACAAAAGACTATCTGTCACAATTGCCAAAAGCTGTTGTGCATTGTTTTACGGGAAGTCTGTCCGAAGCCAAAACCTATCTCGATAACGGATTGTATCTTGGTTTTACCGGAGCGATTTCAGACAGTAAACGTTTTGAGCATTTAAAAGAAGTGCTTCAGTACGTTCCGCTTGACCGAATGATGATTGAAACTGATGCGCCGTTTATGCTTCCTAAAAATGTTCCGAACAGTCTTTTAAAGAGATACCACGAACGAAGATGCGAACCTGCTTTTCTGCCTTTTGTGGCGGGAACTGTGGCGCAATTTAAAGGGGTTACTTTAGATAAAGTGGCGGAGGAAACGACTAAAAATGCTAAAGGCTTTTTTGGAATTTAGCGTTTCCTAACAGGTTTTTAAAACCTGTTAGGTATTATTTAAAAAGAATTATTTGTTAGCTTTTAAATCACGTATTATTACTTGGTTTAAAGCTTTTTTGTTTATTTACATTTGAAAACCATCATGAAAGAAAAAATACTCCAAAAATTAAAAGAAATAGAACTGCAAAAAAACGTAGAAATACTTTTTGCGGTAGAATCAGGAAGCCGTGCCTGGGGATTTGCTTCTCCGGACAGCGATTATGATATCCGTTTTATATATAAACACAAACCCGACTATTATTTGTCGCTTTGGGCACAACCCGACGTAATCGAATTCATGACCGAAGACAATCTTGACGGTTCCGGTTGGGATTTACGGAAAGCCATAAAATTATTAGCAAAATCTAACGCACCTTTGATTGAGTGGTTGTTTTCGCCAATTGTGTATTATGCAAATGATGATTTTGTAAAACAAATGCAGGATATAGCCGTAAAATGTTTCTCGCCAATAGCGGTTTTACATCACTATTTGGGAACGACAAAGAATTTTATGGAAGTGTGTGAAATGGAAGAAGTAAAATTAAAAAGTTATTTCTACGCTTTACGCACCGCATTAGCCGGAAAGTGGATTATAGAAAATAATACTTTTCCGCCCGTTGCTTTTGCAGATTTATTGCCAATTGCGCCACAAAACATACAAGACAAAATAATAGAATTACAAAATATAAAAGCCAACCAAAACGAAAAGTATTTACACCCAAAAGAAGTTTTAATAACTGATTTTTTATTAGAAACGGTACAGTTTAATCAGGAGAATGCAAGTAAGTTGGGGAGTGGGAAGAAGTTGAATGAGGAGTTGGATTTGTTTTTTAGGGAAATGATAAAAATGCAATAAACATTAAATAAGATAATTATGAGTAATCGAGGTTCAGAATGGAGAAAATGGGATTTACATGTTCATACACCAGCGACATTATGTTCTGATTATGGAGGTGATACTGATGTAATTTGGCAAAAATACTTTGAAGAATTGGAAAGACTTGCATTTGAAAAAAATATAAAAGTCATTGGTATTAACGATTATTTGTTTATTGATGGATATAAAAGAGTATTAGAATATAAAAAGAATGGTGGACTTAGTTCTATTGAACTTATTTTGCCAGTTGTAGAATTTAGATTAAAAGAATTTGTAGGTAGTAAGGAATTAGGAAGATTAAATTATCATGTAATTTTCGCTGATGATTTATTATTAAAAGTAGATCAAATAGAAACACATTTTTTATCCAATTTAAGAGGAAAGGGAAATTTAGATGCATCTTGCCCTGATGGATATACTTGGGGAGGCGTTATTACAAGAGAAACTTTAATTGACTTAGGTAATCATATAATCCAAAATACTCCAGAGGAAAAAAGAACAAATGTTAGCCCAATAGAAGTAGGTTTTAATAATTTAAATTTTGAATTATCTAAGATTCAAGAAATTCTAGGAGAAGGTTCAGAACCAAATACATTTTTAAAGGATAAGTATTTTAAAGCTATCGGAAAAGCTGAATGGGAGGATTTTAGATGGGAAAATTCAGCATTGGAAAAAAAGAGTGTAATTAATGGAACTCATTTTGTGTTTTCTGCATCACCAACCGTTGAGCAAGCTATAAAGGGAAAAGATTCATTAGCAAAGCAGAGTGTAAGTAGTAGATTGATGCATTGTAGTGATTCTCATGGTTTTGCTAAAGATATTAATGAAACTAGTTCTAAGGAACTAGGACATTGTTTTACATGGATAAAAGCTGAGCCTTCATTTGAAGGATTAAAACAGATAATTTATGAACCAGATGAGAGAATTAAAATTCAAAAAGAAAAACCTGAGTCAGAAAAATTAGACAATTTAATGATTGATAAGGTAATATTTACTTCTTCAAAAGATAGATTTACACCTGAGCCAATATTTTTTAATAAAAACTTAAATGTAATTATTGGTGGTAAGTCTTCAGGTAAATCTATACTTTTATATAAAATAGCAAGAACTTTATATGGAGAGATTTTACCTTTTAATTCTGATGAAGATTTATTAAAAAATGATGTGCTTAAATACAAGGATACAAAAGATAATAAGTATAAAGATTTATATGATCTAAATTTTATTACAGAAACGGAAGTTGATGAAAATTTTGATTTTCAAGTAGAATTGTTTTCAGGAAGTAAGCAATCTCTGAAAGATAGGGAATCTCAATCAAGTATTTTACCAAGTATAAAATATATTCCACAAAATCATCTTTCGAATCTTGTTGATAAAAGTAGAAAAAACGGGGCTACTTTAAAGAAATTAATTAGAGACTTAATTTTGGAATTACCTGAGTTCAAAAAGAAGTATGATGAATTTATCGAACAGGCTAAAAGGAACGACGCACAAAGAAATCAAGATATTGACTTCTATTATAGTTTGAAAGAAGAGTTGTTTAAAAAAGAATCGGAACTGTCGACAAAAGGAGATATAAAAGCATTAGAAGAAGGCATCAATTTTAATAAGAAGAAAATACAAGAGCTAAACAAAGATTTTACTCCAGATCAGCAAGCTGAATACAATATGTTAACAGAAAAATTAAGCTCTCTAAAAATTAAGGAAAGCCAAGTGAATTCTGATTTTGAAAAATTGAATGCCTTTCAAATTGATTTAAGAAGATATCTTATTGAGTACTCTAATAAAAAGAAAATAATCTTAGATTCATTACAAATAGAAAGCATAAAAAATGAATATTTGAATAAATTACAATTTGTCGATATCGCACTAACTAATATATATGAATTAGAAAAGGATTTTAATAAAACAGAAGAGAATAATTTTATCGATGCTACTTTTTTTGCTAATGAAATAAAACAAATTGACAATGAAATAAGTAAGGTTAATATTGATTTAAAACCATATATTGATAAATTAGAAGATCAAAAACAGATTGAAGCTCTTCAGAAAAGCATAACAAATGATGAAGGCAAACTTGCAGATATTAGTCAGTTTTCTAAAGAAATAAATACTACTAAAGATTCAATAAAAAAACACAAAGAAAAAATATTTGCCGATTTCGCGGAAAACTTTAAGTTATATGAAAAGATAATTAATGATTTACATCCAAGAATAGACGAGATTCAAAAAGGAACAGATAAAATTGAAATCATACCAAGTATAAAATATAATTTCCCAAAGTTCAGAAGATTATGTGAAGATACTTTTAATATTAGAAGCTTTAATAATCAAGGTTTTGAATACATATATCAATATTCTGATAAGGATCCTAATTCTGCTCTTTTTGATATAGAGTATAAAAAAATAGGTGAATCTCTTGAAGTTTTATTTGAAAAAATTGAAAGTAAAAAGATATTACCTAAAGGAGGAAACACAGAAAAAGATTCTTGCAAAAAAATACTTACTGATTTTTTTTATGATCATTGGGATGTTAAATCAGATAACGATGACATTCATAAAATGTCCACAGGAAAGGCAAGTTTTGTTTTGCTAAAGTTGATTATTAAATTAAGTAATGAAAATGCACCAATATTAATTGATCAGCCTGAAGATAACTTGGATAATCGTTCTGTTTCGAAAGAATTAGTAAGTTTTCTGAAGGAAAAGAAAAAAGAAAGACAGATCATTTTGGTAACTCATAATCCAAATATTGTTGTAAATGCTGATGCTGAAAATATAATTGTGGCCAATCAAAAAGGGCAAAATGATACAGAAACCTCGAGTCCTTACCAATTTGATTATGTAAATGGTGCCATAGAAAATTCTTTCCCATTAATTGAAAAAGAAGATGATCTTTTAAAAAGTATGGGAATTAGAGAACATATTGCAGATATAGTTGAAGGAGGTAAAGAAGCTTTTAAAAAGCGTGAAGAAAAATATGGATTTTAATAAAATGACCATCCAAAACCTAAAATCCCAAAACCTAATCCTTTTCGAAGTCATCTCAGGAAGTAAATCTTTTGGGCTACATACCCCAACCTCAGATACGGATATCAAAGGTGTTTATTATCTGCCAAAAGAAAAATTCTTTGGGTTAGATTATATTCCGCAGATCAGTAATGAAACCAATGATGAGGTGTATTATGAAATTGGTCGTTTTGTAGAATTATTGCTTAAAAATAATCCTAATATTCTGGAAATTTTAGCTTCGCCGGAAGATTGTATTTTGTACAAACATCCGTTAATGGAGTATTTGCAACTGGAAGATTTTCTATCGAAACTCTGCAAAGATTCCTTTGCCGGTTATGCCGTAACGCAAATCAAAAAGGCGAGAGGTTTAAATAAGAAAATCGTAAACCCAATGCCAAAGGAAAAGAAAAGTCTTTTGGATTTTTGTTATGTATTGCGCTCAGGGACAGGGACAAGTCGCGACTTGTCCGTACGGGGAGCAATTCCTGTTCAAAATTGGTTGATAGAGCATTCCGTTCATGCATCACACATTGGATTAGCAAAAATGCCGAATATAAAGGATATGTTTGCGATGTTTTATGATGCAGATAAAACGTTAGGCTACAAAGGCATTATTCAGAAAGAAAACTCCAATGAAGTTTCGGTTTCGTCGATTCCAAAAGGTGAAAAGCTAATTGGTTATTTATCCTGCAATCAGGACGGCTATTCCAAATATTGCAAAGAATACACCGAATATTGGAACTGGATCGAGAAAAGAAACGAAGATCGCTACGACACGAATCAAAAGCACGGTAAAAATTACGACAGCAAAAACATGATGCACACGATTCGGCTTTTGCAAACCGCAGAACAAATTCTGTCAACCGCAAAATTAAATATAAGAGTTTCCAATAGGGAGGAATTATTAGATATTAAAGCCGGAAATAAAGGATACGATGATTTACTTGAAATGGCAGATAATTTAATTGCTTCCATCGAAAATCATTATCAAACTTCGACATTGCCAGAAAAGCCGGATGAAGAAAAAGTTATTCAGACTTTAATTAAAATTAGGGAACAGCTGTATTCTTAATACCGCATTGAAGAGGAACAAAAAGATAAAATTAAAATCTTTATATTTGCATTATAAATTTTCATGAAACATGAACTACAAAATATCATTTCAGGAAAGAGCCAAGTTAGGCATGGAGATGCTATCCAAGCGATCTCCGGTTACCTTAGAAGAAGCAAGAGCTCAGGTTGCGAAGCTAAAGACAGCAAGCAAGTCAAAAGAGAAGAAGCAGAGATCATAAAGCAATTTTGCACCCAAAATAATTTTTGGTATACAAATATTGACATTAATTCTTTTGTTTCCAGTGGTGCTGAGCAAAAGGTTTATCTTCATCAGGATGAGTTTACCGTTTTTAAACTCAATGATTCCATTTATTATTTATCGTGGGAAGATTATTTCAATAACTTATTATTGAATAATTTCTTTTTTCCGGATACCGCTTATCAATTAGTTGGGTTTTATGAATCCGATGAAGTTTTATATGCCGTTGTTGAACAGGATTTTATAAAATTTGATGAATTAACAGAATTAGAAATTGTCAAAAAATTTTTAAATGAAAATGGTTTTGTAAATACAAGAAATAACGATTATTTCAATCCGGATTTAGGAATCATTCTGGAAGATTTGCACGACGAAAACGTACTGACTTTTGAAGTTAATTTGTATTTTATCGATACAGTATTTTATATCACAGAAGAATTTTATAAAGTATAAAACCTTAGTTATAGAACTCAATCTTACAAATAAAAAAACGGCTGTCCTCAAAAAAGACAGCCGTTTCTCATTGGTTTTATATTATAATTCACGAAACCATCATCTTCACTCCCAAAATATGCTTACAAATCCCGCGTTTTCCCTGATAAGCGGTAAACCAGTCACAAGTACATCTTTGCGAAGCATGATCAATAATCACTTTGTGTACCACGCCGGAACCTTTTACTTTGGCTTCGATATAATCGGCTCTTCGTTCGATGATTTCGATATCCTCGTTTGCAAGTAGTTTTTTGGCGTTTTTCAGTCTTGGGTTTAAAGATAAAATACGTTCGGTTTTAAAAGGAAGACGTCTGTAGAAATGGGATTTTTCGGTTACATCATAACCCAATAATCCCATTGATGATAAATTAGAAGTCAGGTTATCCATGGTTCCAAAATCAATATCATTTTCGATAGAAAGCATCGTTGGGTCAAAAGTTTCATTCGATTTTAAAAGACTGTTTAAACCGTAAACCCATTCTATCGGTAAATTTTCGGTCATCGTTTCCAGAACATTCCCTTCGCCGGAAAATCCGCGGTACGAATCGGGAGAAAAAGCCATCAACAATTGCATTTTTCCAAATTCAGCCACTACAGAACAGGTTTGTTTGTCTGATGATTCGTAAATATAGATTTTATCTACGATCGCCAGAATTCCTTCTAACAAACGCAATCTGTTTACGCCTCCAATTCTCACACTGTCGCTTGTAGCCAAACTTGAAAACATAAACTTTCCGGCTCTTTTGGTAATGAAGAAATCACCTTTTACCACTCCTTTTGGCAGACTTTGAAACAGCTGAATCGTCTGGATTTTATTCAGTTCAAATTTGAGATCCATGTCCGCCAGATACAGCTGAACACTCGTTAAACCTTTAATCCAGCGCATCGGCAAGGTCACTTTCTTTTCGGTCACTTTTGCTTTGCTTGTAATCACCTGAACTTCCTGCTGACCAACGGCAAGTGTTACTTTTTCGTTTTTCTGAATCGCATTCAGAGCATTCAGCATCGGATCATTAAAATCGACATTGGTGGTTCCGTTGGCAATAAATTCACCATCAATAGCTTCGGGTTTCATGTCCAGTCGCACATAAACACCATTGCAGGACGAGAACCCTTCAAAACGCAGTCTTTCTGATCCTGCAGAAACAATAGGATCACGAAGGCTGGGCGGAATTGGTCCGAAACTGGAACGCACCACTTTGGCAATCGTACTCCAGCATTTTGCCGTAACATAAGGATCGGTTAAACTTCCCCAGAAAAAACACGGAATGTTGTTGACTTCTTCAATTTCAGTTTGGTGCGCCAGAACCAGATTGTTGATGCCTTTGGTTTTGCTGTAAGTCGAAATGCCTTTATAATTGTATTCGAGATCTGTCATTTTTGATTATTTTAAAATTTGCTTAATCAGTGATTTAAGCGCGGCGTTATCTTTCCAGTTTTCAAAAAAAGCAGCTGCCTTTTCTGATGGTTTCTGATTCGTTTTGGTTAATACATCCACATAATTTTCGATTATCTTCTTGAAATTTGTTGGCAGTTTTTCTTTCAGATCTAAATTTTCAAAGAAAGAGTTCAACAGCTGCAATAACGCATTATTATGCAAAGGCGAAACATCTTTCAGGGCAATTAAGCCCTCTGCCATTCTTAAAAACACGCCATATTTTTCAGAAGCCAAAAGTGCTGCTTTCTTGGCAAAGAGGGCAACCTCAATAGCTTGTTTTTCAATCAGATTAATTAAGACTTCAGATGCCAGTAAGCGGATATCTTTCTTTTCCTGAAAGAAGCAGCAGGCATATAAAAGCAACGTAGTATCTGAAAATCTAAATTCCGGTCGGCTGACCAAATCGAGAAATCCTTTTAATTCTGGCTTGGAACCATCAGCAGTTTCACAATTTTGCAATAAGGTAATAGCCAAAGCATCTGCGTTTTGTGGTGTCAGACTATGCCAGTAATAGGTATTCCCGGCAGAACCGACTAAATAATCCCAGATATTGGAACGTTTATATATGTCAAGGCTATATAATAAATAATTTGGAATTTTAGAATAAGCTGGCAAATCAAGTTTGAGTTCGTACCAGGATGGCGTTCGCTCTTTTATTTTGGTTTGATAATTAACCCATTCGTTCCATTTTTCTTTAAACTTAATATTAAGTTCGAACGGAGCCACCACAAACGGAATTTCCTTTAAATAGGTGTTTTCAAATTCAGGGAAAGTGTCATCAGGATAAAAGGTTCTTGCCGCCACAGCCCAAAGCGATAAAATCCCGGTTTCTTTGGTTGTTTTTCCCATGGTTGCCAGCAATTTTGAAAACAACGAAACCGAATCGAATTCGATTTTTTCATTAACGCCAAGGCAAAATGATAAAAGTTGTTTGTATTCGCCTTGAATTTTTTTCAATAACGGTATGGCTTCTTCGACATTTTCTCTCGGCATTCGGGCAATGGCAACAGCTAAATCAAGTGAATCAATTTCTTCATTGGTGGTTTGATAGGCGATAATCCTTTCCAATAAAACCTCCGGAGCGACCCAATATGGTTTGTGGCTAGGGAAAGAAAGAAGAGGCAAAACAGAATTGGAATCTATTTTTTGCTGTACTTTTTCCAATAAAGGACGGATCGAAAGAAGCGTATTTATTTTTGAATAATGATTAACTTTGCTGTTGAATTTACCATTAATATCTGATATTTTCTGAAGCAAAAAGTAACTCATGAAGTTTTTATGAATACTTTCGAAATACTGTTTGGTAAGCTGTTTGTGATAAGGCTGCAATTGTGCCGTATAATCAGCAGGAAACAAATCCCTTTGTGAAATATAGATGTTCATCAGGATTTCGGCATCCAGAACTTCTTCTGAATTAATGAAACTCCCAAACTGAAAAACAACAGCATTCCAGTCTTTTGGCAATTGCACTTCTTCTGTAAGCAATAACTCTTTTTGAGGTTGAAAGGTGTATTCTTCCAAAACATTGTCATCAACACTCAAAGCATCCTGATCTAAAAACGCTGTTAGTCCGGACTTTATATTTCCCTGCATCAAAGTCACGTAAGAAGACAGTTTTTCCTTAAGCGCCTTGTCTTTTGCATTGGCTGTTTTTAGGATAATTTTGGTAACGCGTTCCTGTAAAGCCAAATCCGAAATAACATACACATCAGCAATAATAGCAGCAATAGTGTTATTCAATTTAGGATTGGATTTGCTCAGTTTTTCCAAAACAGGCAAAACCGCTTTAATAGCAGCCTTGCAGTCACTTCTCATCATGACAGGTTCCAGCCATTCTAAAAATGATTTGGTTTTAAATTTAGGATGATCGTATATTTTTTTGATCAGTTCAATTCCATACGTGGTAATCGGCGGATAAGGATTGTGTAAAAAAGAAAATATATTTTCCTGATGAATGATAAATTCGTCTGCAGTAAAACTAAAATCTTCGATTCTTTTTCTGAAAAAAGATTTCAGGTTGTTGTTCCATTCCTTGGTTTGTATCTGGATAGCGTTTTCAATAAAAAAGGCACGATCCATCTTTTTATCTTCTATTAATGACTTGTATATAGCTTCCCACGTACTGTTATCATTATATTTATCTGTTTCCTTATACCTGAAGAAATTATTATGAAGATTGGTTTCATAATTAAACAACTCCGGAATATCTCTTTGATACGTTATTTTATCATTTAAGGATTGGGTAATAAAATCCTTGGTTGCTGTTTTTGATCGCCATTCGTTATTTTCTGCTAAACTGAGGGCATATAATTCTGGATTGAATTGCAGTAAATGCTTTTCTTCAAGCATCCGCAGGATATGATAATTGAAATTAACCCATTCCTGTCTTTTTATTTTATCCAAAATAAAAGTTTCAAGCCAGTTGGGTTTTGCCCACAATAAAATTTCCAGAACCTGAGTTTTTTCATTTATTTCATTGAATAAATTTAAAGCTTCATCCCAGGAGTTGATATCTGTTTTATCAAATAAGGCGATGGCACTAAGGGTAATGATGTCGCTTTGTGTTTTATCACCACGGGTTCCCCAGCCGTAATCATGTTTGCCTTTTTTTACATATCCGGGATCTTTTGTAAGATCTGTATAGGTCATCCAGTACCGCTTACTTTTTTTGATGTGTTTTTTTAAAGCCTCGATATTCCCTTTTGATTTTTCTTTTAGAAAAGGCAATAATAAATCCACTTTTTTAGATTTTATGATACTATCATATTCTTGGATAACTTCTTCTGAATTGGAACTTTTAGCCGTTTTTGGTTTGGAAGCTACCGCAACATAACCACTTTCTGAATAGCCTTTTTTAACTTTTTCTGCCAGAATTTTTTCTGCCATCTTCAAACATTCTTCATCGGTAGAAAAACTTTTTGATTGAGACACTCCCGAAGTCCCGTTCTTTCCGTAAGTCACGGTATATTCTAATCCTGTAACTTCAATTTGCCAAAACTTATCGGAGTTTCCATCAATGTATTTAAGGTGTTTTTTCATGTTATCTTAAGAGGATAGGTTTTTTAAGATGTATTTATATTCTTTCAAAAATAGAATTTATACGAATATGGGCATTATTTTTTAATGGAAAATTTTGGTTAATTTTGTTTTTTGTAAAAAAAAACGGCTGTCCTTAAAAAGGCAGCCGTTTTCGTTGGTTTATATTATTCTGATTTATTTAATTTTGACCGTATATTTTAGCGTAAAGATCTTTGTATATTTCTTTAATGATTTTACGTTTTAATTTTAGGGTAGGAGTCAATTGTCCGCCGTCAACCGACCAGACATCCGGGGTTAATTCAAATCGCTTGATCTGTTCCCAGTGTCCGAATTTTTTGTTGATTTCCTCAATTTCATTGTCTATGCGTTTTACGACCTGCTCGTTTTTAACGACTTCTTCGTTTGTGCTTCCTAAAGTAACTTTATGAATTTTTGCCCATTCTTTTATAAATTCAAAGTTAGGCTGAATTAAAGCTGCCGGCATTTTTTCGCCTTCACCAATTACCATAATCTGCTCAATAAAACGAGATTGTTTCATGGCATTTTCAATAAGTTGAGGGGCAATGTATTTTCCACCAGAAGTCTTGAACATTTCTTTTTTGCGATCGGTAATTTTAAGGAAACCTTCGCTGTCAATTTCGCCAATATCTCCTGTGTAAAAATAACCGTCCTGCAAAGCTTCGGCTGTTTTTTCAGGATCCTTGAAGTAACCTAACATTACATTTGGTCCTTTGCAAAGAATTTCGCCATCCTGTGCAATTTTTACTTCAACATTACGAATTATTTTTCCAACAGTTCCAATTTTAAAACCTTTGTTTCTTATGTCATTAACAGCAATAACAGGCGAAGTTTCAGTCAAACCATAACCTTCCATAACCGGAATTTCTGCAGCAGCAAAAACTCTTGTTAAACGTGGCTGTAAAGCGGCACTTCCGGAAACCATTAAGTCTAGTCTTCCTCCCAAACCTTCTTTCCACTTGCTGAAAATCAGTTTGCGGGCAATTTTCAGCTGAAATTCATACCAGAAGCCATTTGCTCCATATGGCTCATATTTCAACCCTAAATCAATAGCCCAGAAAAACAGTTTTTTCTTAATGCCGGTTAATTCACCACCTTTTGCATAAATTTTATCGTAAACTTTTTCTAAAAGCCTTGGAACAGCCGTAATTACAGTTGGACGGACTTCTTTTAAGTTGTCACTGATTTTTTCTATAGACTCGCCAAAATAAACCGAAACACCATAATATTGATAGATGTACAAAATCATTCTTTCAAAAATATGGCAGATAGGCAGGAAGCTCAAAGCGGTGCTTTTTCCAGCATCAAACGGAATTCTTGGCGCACTGTCCAAAACATTCGATACAATGTTTTTGTGGGATAGCATAACACCTTTTGGCCTTCCGGTTGTTCCGGATGTGTAGATTATTGTCGCTAAATCATCTTCTTTGATGCTGTCTTTTATAGTCTGAACTTCAGCCTGATTGCTTTCGTCCTCGCCCAAAGCCAGTAATTCCGACCAATGTTTAGCTCCGGCAATTTCATCAAATGTATAAACTTCTTTTAATGTCGGAACATTCGCCTTAATAGCATTTACTTTTTGGAGTACTTCGGTATCCGAAACAAAACAGTAAATACTGCCGCTGTGGTTTAATATATATTCGTAATCTTCTTCGGCAATTGTTGGATAAATAGGAACATTTTGCGCTCCTGTTTGCAAAATACCAATATCCATGATATTCCACTCAGTACGGTTTGTAGAAGTAATTAATGCAATTTTATCATCTTTCTTAACTCCCATTCGCAATAATGCCCTCGAAACAGCATTTGCTTTCGCAATATAGTCACTAGTGGATGTTTTTTCCCAAACTCCATTTTTTTTGGTAGCCAATGCAACCGGAAGATTGTAAGTTTCTTGTTGATAGTAGGGAAAATCAAAAAGGCGTGTGATTGTAACCATTTTATATGATGTATGAAGTTTACTGCAAATTAAATAAAAATAAGGTATGATTTTTATTTTTATGAAATAAAAAGTCGAAATATTCGAACGTATTTATAAAATCAGCGAAAACGTTTTCATTTTTGCTGAATTCTCATATAGAAAATAGTTATTCAGACTCCGTATTTACTACTTCAGCGTTATCTCCATAATCCTTTACGCGATCACCCATAAGGTACATTTTTTTCTTTTTTGGAAGAATCAAAAATTGTGTGTAAAGCCATTCGCCACTTCCTTTTATTTTGTACCAAAATGTATAAGAAGAACTATCGAACCCTTCTTTGTAGATAGGAATACCTTCATCACTACATTTGATTCCCCAGATCATCTCTTTTTTTGATAGGTTTTCTAATTGAAAAATACCCGTTCCATCAGCATTAATCTGGATAATAGGCTTTGTTTTTCCTTCAATTAAATAGATACCGGCAATAGGCTGACCTATGTCTGTAGTCATGAAATGTTCGTGGAATTTGTAGGTAATAGAGGTAACTTTAGCTTGTGCATGTAATTGTGTGGTACCAATAAAAAGGATAAGAAAGAGTAATTTTAAAATTTTCATGAATGTAGGCAATTAATATTTGGGTTATACTATTATTGAAATATTATATTTTGCGAATATAGTTTAAATTGGAAAAGTTATTCTATAATTTATCAAGCTTTTTTTAATTTTTTATTTCCCAAAAACAGCTTTAAGATTTATGTGGTTTAGCCACCACACTGCCTTTATGTAAGATTTTGTTTAAATGTAATTCCTTCAGATAAAAAAACAAGAAGTGTTGTTGTCTTGGTTTTTAATCAAGTTTTTTATTTTAAAATAAATATGTTTCTGTTGAAATGGTTATACATTTGCAAATACTAAAAGAAAATATTTGCTGTTATATAGAAAAAGAAAATATGAAAAATTTTTGGATTTTGTTTTTGATGAGCGCAATCGGTTTTGCGCAGGACTTTAATAAAGTTGACTCTAACGGAAAAAAAGATGGTGTTTGGAAAGGGACTTATGAAATTTCGAAAAGACCTCGCTACGAAGGTACATTCAGCCACGGAAAAGAAGTTGGAATTTTTAAGTTTTTTGATGACACCAAAAAAGGAGATGTTATTGCAACTCGCGATTTTAGTGCTAAAGACGGAAGTGCCTACACCATTTTTTATGATCAGAAGAATAACAAGGTAAGCGAGGGAAAAGTGATTGGAAAAAATTATGAAGGGGAATGGAAATATTATCATAAGGCTTCAAAAGTGCTAATGACGCTTGAAAACTATAAAAACGGAAAGTTAGAAGGAAAAAGAATTGTTTATTATCCAAATGAAAAAGTTGCCGAAGAAATGACTTATAAAAACGGACTGAAAGAAGGTGTTTATAAAAAATTTGGACAAAATGGAATCATTTTAGAACAGACGACTTATGCGAATAACCAATATAATGGTGATGCGGTTTTTTACGATTCTGATGGAGTAGTGGCTTCCAAAGGCAAATTCCTAAACGGTAAAAAAGTGGGTATGTGGCAATTTTATCTGAAAGGAAAACTGACGAAAGAGGTTAATATGAGCGATCCAAAAAGTAATTATCAGGCCGATTCAAAACCTAAAATGGAATAACTTGATTTATTATTGATGCATAATAGAAACAAATAAGTTTTATCTATCACTCACATTACATAAACTAATCAAAACTACCGTGATTATCTATAATTTGATTTATCTTTGCACCCTTGTAAAAATATAAACGATTTAGAATGAAACGTGTAGTTGTTGGACTTTCCGGTGGAGTAGATTCGAGTGTTGCAGCTTATTTATTGCAGCAGCAGGGATACAAAGTTATTGGCCTTTTTATGAAAAACTGGCACGATGACTCGGTAACTATCTCCAATGAATGTCCGTGGTTAGAAGACAGCAATGACGCTCTGTTAGTAGCTGAAAAACTCGGAATACCGTTTCAAACTGTCGATTTAAGTGAAGAATACAAAGAAAAAATCGTTGATTACATGTTCAACGAATACGAAAAAGGAAGAACTCCAAATCCTGATGTGCTTTGTAATCGCGAAATCAAATTTGACGTTTTCATGAAAATTGCCTTAAGTCTTGGTGCTGATTATGTGGCAACAGGTCATTATTGTCAAAAGAGTGAAATTGAAGTGGATGGAAAACCTGTTTATCAATTGATAGCAGGAGCAGACAATAACAAAGATCAATCGTATTTTTTATGCCAGTTATCTCAGGAGCAATTGGCAAAATCATTATTCCCAATTGGAGCTTTGACCAAACCGGAAGTTCGCGAAATAGCTGCCGAGATGGATTTGGTAACAGCCGAAAAGAAAGATTCTCAGGGATTATGTTTTATTGGAAAAGTACGTTTACCGGAATTTTTACAGCAAAAATTACAGCCCAAAGAAGGAAAGATTGTTCAGATTGATAAAAATGATCCGATTTACAATATTGAAAATCCCATTGGTTTATCATTAGAGGATCAATTGAAATTAGAATCTCAAAAGCCCAATTATATTCCAACAATGGGAAAAGTGGTTGGGAAACATCAAGGCGCACATTATTTCACAATAGGACAGCGAAAAGGTTTGAACGTAGGCGGAACAACAGATCCTTTATTTATCATTGCCACAAACGTTGAAACCAATACGATTTATACAGGCCTAACGAATAATCATCCCGGATTATTCAAAAAAGCATTGTTTATAGAAAAATCCGAAGTACACTGGATTCGTAATGATATGGCTTTGAAAGTCGGCGAAACTATGGAAGTAATGGCAAGGATTCGTTATCGTCAGCCTTTGCAAAAAGCAGCTTTACACCAATTTGAAGAAGGAATGTACGTTCGTTTTGATGAACCGCAATCTGCAATTACTGAAGGGCAATTTGTAGCCTGGTATTTAGAAAATGAATTAGTTGGTTCGGGAGTAATTTCATAGCTTTATATTTTCTTACACAGGCTCTCACCTTAAAAAAGTAAATTGTTATGAAGCTACATTACGCTATTTTATTCTTATTGATTTCAACTGTGATGTTTTCGCAGGAAGATGCCTGGGTTTATTTTAATGCCAAGCCAAATGCCCAAACTTATTTAGATTCTCCATTATTAATGCTTTCCCAGCGTGCTCTGGATAGAAGATCGAATCAAGACATTGCCTTAAATTTTAGTGATGCCCCTTTAGAAACAACATATGTTGCTCAGATAAAAGCAAGTACTGGAATTACTATTTTGGCAAAATCAAAATGGTTGAATGCACTTCATATCAAAGGAAGTCAGACTAATATTTTAGCTTTAAAATCAATTTCATTTGTAGATAAGGTAATTTTTGCAAATAAAGGATTAAACACAACTTCAAAAAAGGTTCGTGAAAATCAAACTTCAAAAACGAACGATAAACTCCAAACTAAAATTGATTACGCCTACGGACCTTCTGCAAGTCAAATTCATATGCTCAACGGACATGTTTTGCATCAGCAAAATTATACCGGAGCCGGAAAAATAATTGCTGTTATGGATGCCGGTTTTCCGGGTGTTAATACAGCTCAGCCCTTTCAGAGACTACGAGATAATAACCTGATTTTAGGTGGCTATGATTACGTTTCCAGAAATGCCAATTTTTATACTGGTGGAAGTCATGGTACTTTAGTGCTTTCTACAATGGGAGGATACAAGGATAATGCATTGGTAGGTACAGCACCGGACGCTTCTTATTATTTGTTTAGAACAGAAATTGATGCCACAGAAGAGCCTTTGGAGGAATCTTTATGGGTAGAAGCAGCTGAAAAAGCAGATAGTTTAGGTGTCGATATTATTACTACTTCATTAGGATATTTTGCTGAGCGGGATAATCCAAATTACAACTACATTTATAATGATATGAATGGAGTTACTACTTTTATTTCCCGTGGTGCCGAAATTGCATTTAGCAAAGGAACAATTGTCGTGGCTTCTGCCGGAAATGAAGGTACTAAGACAGAAAAACATATTGGCGGACCTGCAGATGCTGTTTCAGTTATTGCGGTAGGTGCTGTTGTGGCTAACAAATCAAGATCATCTTTTAGTTCTATTGGCCCAAGCTATGACGGAAGAATAAAACCGGATGTTATGGCACAAGGTACGGCAGCTGTGGTTTCTGATACTTCCGGCAATATTGGTACAGCTGACGGAACTTCATTTTCATGTCCGATCATGGCTGGAATGATTGCTTGTTTATGGCAGGCTTTTCCACTAAAGACAAATCAGGAAATTAGGGATATGGTCATTCAGTCTTCAGATAAATATTTAGATCCTGATAATAATTACGGATACGGAATTCCAAATTTTGGTGCTGCTTTAACAATCGATACTTTTGTAAATAAAGATTTTATAGTTTATCCAAACCCTGCAACAACTACTATTGCATTTTCTTTTCCTGATGAAATAAATAATGCTTCTGTAGTTATTTATTCGATTTTGGGTCAAAAAGTAATGGACAAACAAATCACGGATCAAAATTCAAATCTTTCATTAGAGTTCTTAAAAAGCGGGCTCTATTTTTATACTTTTGATGCAGATGGTTTGCATAAAACCGGAAAGATTATAAAACAATAATAGTTTTTTTGAATGAATAAAATCACCCAACTTTTTAATATAAAATACCCAATTGTTCAGGGGGGTATGATTTGGAACAGTGGTTACAAACTAGCTTCTGCAGTAAGCAATGCCGGAGGTTTAGGTCTTATTGGAGCGGGTTCCATGTATCCCGAAGTTTTACGTGAACACATTCAGAAAAGCAAAAAAGCTACTGATAAACCATTTGGTGTCAATATTCCGATGTTATATCCAAATATTGAAGAGATCATGAATATTGTGATTGAGGAAGGTGTGAAGATTGTTTTTACTTCCGCAGGAAACCCTAAAACCTGGACTTCCTTTTTAAAATCAAAAGGGATTACGGTTGTGCATGTAGTAAGCAGCAGTGTTTTTGCCTTAAAAGCACAAGAAGCAGGAGTTGATGCCATTGTTGCTGAAGGTTTTGAAGCGGGTGGACACAACGGCCGTGATGAAACAACTACACTGACATTGATTCCGATGGTGAAAGAAAAAATCCAGATCCCAATTATTGCTGCGGGTGGAATTGCGACCGGAAGAGGAATGCTGGCGGTAATGATTTTAGGTGCTGATGGTGTTCAGGTTGGAAGCCGTTTTGCAGCATCAACAGAATCCTCTTCGCACAATAATTTTAAAAGGAAGATAGTTGATATAAAAGAAGGCGATACACACTTGACATTGAAAGAATTGGCGCCTGTACGTCTAATTAAAAATAAATTTTATGAGGATGTTCAGGATTTATATAAAAAATGCCCTTCAAAGGAAGATTTAATACAGCTTTTAGGAAGAGCAAGGTCTAAAAAAGGCATGTTTGAAGGTGATCTTGATGAAGGGGAACTGGAAATTGGACAAATATCAGGGTTAATTCATGAAATTTTGCCTGCAGAAAAAATAATTTATCAAATGATTGCTGATTTTGAAGCTGCGTGCCGGGAAAAAGGTAAATTTGAATTTTAATTGCCTCAATATATTATGAATACTATTCGCACCTACTATATAATATTTCTATTTTTAGGAATTGGACTGCAACAATCATACAGTCAGTCCTATCGTTTCAGGACATCTGGTTTAAGTTTTTTAGAAAAGAATGATAAAGGAAACTGGGGCGAATGGTCCAAACTTGATCTGATTAATCTTTCTGTTATTCTGGATACTGATAAAAACAGAATTGTGGTTTACTCTCAGGAAATTCAGCTTTTTAATATAATTGATTATATTGAAAGAGAAGAAAATGATACCGATGTTGTGTATTCGTTTATTTGCAAGGATAATGATGGAATTGATTGTAAACTTTCTATTATTACCCGTAAAAAGCAGGACTATCGAAAGCAGCTTTATATAAATTACGATGACAGGATTATTGTGTACAATATTTTTAATGTGTAATTATGAAAGATTAAGTAAATAATAAACCCGACGAATTTGTTGGGTTTGTTATTTGATCTTAAAGGCAACACTCAGAAACTTAGCAACTTTTATTAAGAATCAATATCCTTAATAAATTCGTCATACTCTAAATAAAACATTTCAAAGGCATTCATTTTTTCGAAAAAGAAATCAAAAATGGTGTCCCAATTATTGCGGTTGCTAAAACCAACTCCGGATTTTTCAACCCAGATTCGGCTGATTGTCTTGCCACTTTCGAGGGTGTAATTTTTTTCGAAAACCAAATCTTTAATGAATTCTTCGTCTAAGATGTTTTTTAAGGCTTCTAATTTTTCAAAGTAGGCAATTCGTTTTTCTTCACTTCGGTGTTCAATATCAATTAAAACCTGCGCTTTTTTATTATCTACATAAAATTTAAATGAAAAGTCTTTGATCTTAGTGTCATAAAGCACCCATTTTCTGGGATATTTTTCGGCAAAAGCCACCCAGAATTCTCTTTTTAGTTTTTGTGATTCCTCTCTGCTGTACATTTTCAGGCTTTTGAATTTTAGAAAACTTGTGCAACCGCGTTTTCTGGACTATATTTATATTTTAAAAATACAAAAATAAACTTTGATTATGGATTTTCAAGATTTTTTGCAACATGTTCCTAATTTAATTCCGGTTGAACTTCCGGCCTGGGAGGCACATGTGAAAATGGCTCCTTTAGAAAGGATTCAGTTAATGAAAGACCTTGATTTGTCAACCCAAAATCCAAGAATTGCGGCGGTCATGATGTTGTTATATCCTAAAGAAGGAGAAACACATTTGGTTTTGATTGTTCGTAATGCATATAATGGTGTACATTCCTCTCAAATTGCTTTTCCGGGTGGAAAACACGAAATTTCAGATGCTGATTTTCGGGAAACAGCTTTGCGCGAGACGTATGAAGAAGTTGGAATACCATCAGATAAAATTGAAATAATAAAACAATTTACACCGGTATATATTCCACCCAGTAATTTTTCTGTACACCCATTTTTGGGAGTTTCATCGCAAGAGCTTTCATTTTATCTCGATGTCAGGGAAGTAGCTGATATTATTGAACTTCCGCTTTCCGTGTTTCTAAATGACGAAATTATAATTGAAGCTACGTTATCAACTTCTTATGCTGCCAATATTTCAGTTCCCGCATTTAATATCCAAAATCACATAGTTTGGGGAGCAACAGCGATGATATTAAGTGAGTTGCGAGAAGTTTTGAAAATTACCTTTGAAGAGAAGATTTAAAAACGTAAATTTAATAGTTTGATATTCATTAGGATAACTGTTTCTTTTCGAAATTGTTTATGAAAATTGCAAAAAAAATAATTTTTGTATGTTTGCGGCCTAACACAAAACACATAATTTATTGCTATGGGATTGTTTAAACGAAACCCTTTCGGACATATATTATTCATCAAAAAATGGCTGATTCGCATTTTGGGTGCCATGACGCATAGACGATATAGAGGTTTTAACGAATTACAGATTGAAGGATCTGAAATCATTAAAACACTACCGGATACAAATGTTTTGTTTATATCTAACCATCAGACTTATTTTGCTGATGTTGTGGCTATGTTCCATGTTTTTAATGCAAGTTTAAGCGGGCGTCAGGATACCATTAAGAATATAGGGTATTTGTGGCAGCCTAAAATGAATTTGTACTATGTTGCTGCCAAAGAAACTATGAAGGCTGGCTTACTGCCCAGAATTATGGCATATGCCGGTGCTATTACTGTTGAAAGAACATGGAGGGCAAAAGGCGTAGATGTGACAGAAAAAAAGGATGTGAATCCAAATGATACTGAAAATATCAGGATTGCGCTTGAAGATGGCTGGGTAATTACGTTTCCACAGGGAACAACAAAATCATTTAAGCCAGTTCGTAAGGGAACTGCGCATATTATTAAGCAGCACAAACCAATTGTTATACCTATTGTTATTGATGGATTTCGTCGTTCGTTTGATAAAAAAGGGCTGCGAATGAAAAAGAAAAATATCCTGCAATCGTTTATTATCAAAGAGCCACTTGAGATTGATTACGAAAATGATACCATAGAGGAAATCGTAGAAAAGGTAGAATATGCAATAGAGCAGCACTCATCATTTTTAAAAGTCATTCCGGCCGAAGTAATCAAAGCCGAGGAAGAACTTAACGAAATGAGAAGATGGAGTTATAAGGCCCCGGAAAATGAAAATTAGAATTCTAAGAGTTATTCAGATTGGCAAAAAAGCATAAAAGAAAACCTTTTAACCTCTTTGCCACTCTGAACCTCTGTTAGCTTTTAGAAATCTATTTTCTTCAATTCCTTATAATTTGCATATAAGCGACGCAATAAAGTTCCGTAAAGCACTCTGTAAAAGCACCAAAACATACCCAACAAGCCTAATATTATCAAAATTAATATTCCGACAGTAAAAAACATAGCTTTTCCGTCTGCTGCAATTTTTTCCCTTAAAAAAACCATTTCTGGACTATATGCAAAAGAAATAAAAAATGTAAATATTGAGATTATAAGAAACATTCCAAGATTATACCAAACATAATACTGAACTGTTTTACGGGTTCTTAAAATAGCACTCATTAGCGATTTTATAGCCACTGTTGTCGAAATGGTTTTGTAATTTTTATAAAAAATAAATACAAAAATGAAAACAACGATATAGTTAAAATAGGTTAATAAATCAAGAGTTAATACAATTTCAGGATGATTCATTTTTCGCAGTATATCATCTGTGTTGATAAATAAGTTTGAAAATGTCCAAAACGAAATTTCCAAAATACTGATAATTAAAATCCATTTTACGATTGAAGATGATTTTTTGTGTATCATTTTATAGATTTCTTTCTCAGAAATTTGTTCAAAAGAATCTGCGTTCTTTTTCCAGTCTTTTTTTAATAAATCCAGTTCTTTCATGGTGGTATTTTAAGGATTTAATATTTTTTTAAGTTTCCCTTTAATTCGGTTCATTTTCACGCGCGCATTCACTTCGCTGATTCCTAAAGTTTCGGCTATTTCCTGATAATCTTTGTCCTCCAGATACATGAAAACCAATGCTTTTTCTATATCATTTAGCTGATAAACTGCCTTGTACATCAATTTAATCTGTTCCTCCTCTTCATAATTGTAATCCACATCTTTTACAAAATGCTGATGACTTTCATATTCTACAGTAGAAATTGTTCTTTTGGTTTTTCGGTATAAGGTAATGGCTGTATTTAAGGCAACCCGATAGGCCCAGGTCGAAAACTTGCTTTCTCCCCTAAATTTTGGATACGCTTTCCAGAGCTGAATGGTAATTTCCTGAAACAAATCTTTGTGAGCATCTTCGCCGGCAGTATATAATCTACAAATCTTGTGGATTATATTCTGATTTGCCTGCAATTGCGTAACAAATGATTGTTCTAGGTTTTCGCTCATAGTTTATTAGTAGTATTGAAAGCTTTTTTGTTACAAATGAATTATAGTTTTCTGGTTTTATAATAATTCACCATTAAATCAACGAATTTACTGTAACTGTCCATTCCGTCTTTTTGATTGTTTGTTTTGAGAAAACTATCATAAAAAACATGAAATCCTTCATCGATAAATGTGTCGTATTTTTTCCAGAAATCACGGCTTTCCTTGTAATTTTTTAGAATCCCAACATGAGTCTGCTTTTTTAATTGCTCAAAAAGCTTCTCGTTTTTTACTTGCCAGATGCTTAAGCAATAACGCAAAGCAAAACTATATCCTGAGTATTGATAATATAAGTTTTTGTTTTTAAGAGTTGCCAAAACTCCTATGAAATTGCATTCACTTTCACTGGCAAAACCCATTTGATGTGCCATTTCATGACAGCTCGTAAGCGGAAAATTATACATTGGAAGCAAATCATTTACCTGTGCTTCATTCGTAAACGGATTTAAATAACCTCCAAAACCCATATAAGTTAACGGAACACTGAACAATGATTTTTTAACGCTTAAGATTTCATATTTAAAATAAGGATGTTCTTTGTCCAAGTTATCATAACCGTTTAGATTCATCTGAAAAACTTCCTTTTGTGAATACGGAAAAACAACTTTTACACTATCATTTTTGGTGATCTGAAACTGAATTTCATTTGTTTTCAAAATCAGTTTTTTGGTAAAAGCCAACAATTCAGCATCCGTATATTCTCTTTTGATTTCCATTTTTTGAAAAAGAGGTTCGCGATAATAATTGAAAGCCCACAGCAAATGAAAGAAAAAGTAAAAAACAGAAATTTTCCCTAAGATTTTTAAGAGATGGTCTTTCCAGTCAGCTTTCCATGTTTTTCGAATTTTCCAAAACCAGCTAATTATAGACAAAATCAGTACAGCATAAATACAATCACCAACAGAGAAGGGAATTTTGCCTAAAAGTGTTCTTGAGAAATGAGAAATTCTGATGTAAAAATTGTTACTATATGCACCTTCAACAAAATCTGGAAAAAAAGGAAGGATTTTTAAAAAGATGATTTGAATGACTAAAAATAAGGGTAAAATGTATTTTGATTTCACGACGTAAATTTTGGATACGTAAATATAAATGAATCTTATTTAGTACTGAAAAAGAATTTAAACTTTGTAACTTTGACACTCTTAATTGTTAAACTTCAAACAAAATATAATGAGTCAGGAAATAAGAAATCTGGAACCTAAAGCACTATGGAATAAATTTGCAGATCTGAATGCAGTTCCACGCCCTTCAAAAAAAGAAGAACGCGTTATCGAGTTCATGAAAAACTTTGGAAATAGCTTAGGTTTAGAAACTTTTGAAGACGAAATTCGAAATGTAATCATCAGAAAACCTGCAACTTCCGGAATGGAGAATCGCAAAGCAATTGTGATGCAGGGACATCTTGACATGGTGCACCAAAAAAATGCAGATACTGTTTTTGATTTTGACAAACAAGGAATCGATATGTATGTCGATGGTGACTGGGTTCGAGCTCGCGGTACCACACTTGGGGCTGACAATGGTTTGGGAGTAGCAACAATTATGGCTATTTTAGAGAGTAAGGACATTCCGCATCCTGCAATCGAAGCTTTGTTTACAATTGATGAAGAAACCGGAATGACAGGAGCTTTAAACTTAAAAGGAGGGATTCTTCAAGGACAGATTTTGTTGAACCTGGACACAGAAGAAGATGATGAAATAGATATAGGTTGTGCCGGAGGAATCGATGTAACAGCTACAAGAACCTATCATGAGGAAGAGGTTCCGGAAGGTTCTGTTGGACATATTATTACTGTAAAAGGACTTAAAGGAGGTCATTCAGGAATGGATATTCATAAAGGTCTGGGTAACGCCAATAAAATTATGAATCGCTTGTTATTTGATGCTTTTGAAAACTTCGGTTTACAAGTTGCTGAAATTAATGGAGGAAGCTTACGAAATGCAATTCCGAGAGAAAGTGTTGCAAAAGTAATTATTTCTGAAATGTTTGACGAGGCTTATATTTTTGATATGCAGGAAATTATCAACGATATTAAAGCCGAGTACAAAACGACTGAACCCAACTTGTCAATTGAAATCGTAAAATGTGATTTACCTGAAAAAGTAATGGATTTAGGTGTTCAGGAGGGAATCATCAGAGCAATTTATGCTGCTCATAACGGTGTTTACAGAATGAGTGCAGACATGGCTGATTTAGTAGAAACTTCAAATAATATTGCTCGGGTTATAGTAAAAGATGGCGAAATTTTGGTAGGATGTTTGACGCGTTCTTCTGTTGAAACTTCAAAATTTGATTTGGCTAATTCATTGCGTTCCGCCTTTGAATTGGTTGGCTGTGAAGTGGAACTTTCGGGTTCTTATCCGGGATGGACACCAAATGTAAACTCAGAAATATTAGATGTTTTAGTGGATATTTATGAAAAGCAAAACAACGAAAAACCAAAAGTTTTAGCTTGTCACGCAGGTTTAGAATGCGGTATTTTAGGTACAAATTACCCTGATATGGATATGATTTCTTTCGGACCTACAATTCACGGAGCGCATTCGCCTGATGAAAGGGCCAGTATTTCATCTGCCCAAAAATATTGGAAATTTGTTTTGGAAATTCTTTCGAATATTCCGGTAAAATAAAAGTATTACAGTGTTCCGTTTTTTAGTATTCAGGTACTGCGTACTAAAAAACGGAATACTGTATACTAACTTTAATCTCTTTTTGGAGAATTTTTCTTTTCTCTCTTTTCTTCTTTTTTTTCTTTAGCCGTTTTTAACGGTTCTTTTTTTGCTGTTTTTTTTGCATCCTGACCTTTTGCCATAACATTAAATTTAGTTTTACGATTTTTTTTTGAATATAAGTAAATGTAATATAATATTTTAATTGGCTAAGACTTATTATTTTAAAAAGTTTCCATCGATTATTAATAATTCAACGCCTTTAGTAGTCATAGATAGATGAGAGCTTTCATAGTCAGAAACTATGTAAGTCATTCCTTTTAAAAGTTCTAATTTTTCACCATTTTCTAATTCAGTTATAAAATTGCCTTCGAGACAATGAACGATATGTCCTTTTTGACACCAATGATCAGCGATGTAGTTTTCAGAATATGTAACTTTACGAATTCGTAAACCTTCTAATTGAATAGTTTGCCAGTATGCAATTCCGGTTTCTCCGGGATGTTCCGTTTTAGGAATGTTGCTCCAGTCAATTGTTTGAAATGGTATGGTAGACATGTTTTACAATAGTTTTAAAAAAAAATCCTCAATACAAATTCTTGTAACTGAGGATTTAAATTATTTTATATTTGAATTTTTAAAAGCATCTAATTTCGTTTCAATACCTTATATTGTTCGTAACAGGCACTAATAGCATCCATTATCTGGAGATCATTTGCCTCCTGAATAAATGCATCAGAATAACTGCATCGATGTAGGATTTCAGGTATTTCATCTTTGCTTATTCCTAAAAGCACTGATACTGTTTCGCGGTCGTATTTTGATTCCAGAAGATTTCTAACGGTATCATCTTTTCTCATTTGCTTTAATTTTTTGAGCTCTTTTGCGTTTTTTCCAAAGAAATTATAAAGCATATCGGCTGGGTTAAAAATAGATCCCAAAACTTTGCCGAAAGCGTTTGGAGAATATTCACCAGCTTCATAACCCTGAGTAAGTCCCGAAATGCTGTAACGGTAGTTTTCTTTAGTTGGAATTAGTTTTGAATCAACTTCAAGGTAACCAGTTAAATTAAAAGGGGCAATAACAACTTCTTCAAGGGCAATTGCTTTTTCTGTAAGCTGGATTCTGGTAATTTTGTTTTTTATCCAGTCATTTGTAACCCTGATTCTTAATGATTGAAATCCCAGAATAGAAAAATGAAGTGTATCGTTGGGTTGCACATCAATTTCAAAATATCCTTTAACGTCAGACTGCGCTCCCCGTACTTTGTTTGTGTTAATTACATTTACATTCGGAATAGGCTCTTTACTATTATCGTTAAAGATATAACCCGAAACCCTTTGGGGAGTGGTAACTTCAGTTTCTTGTGCAAAACTGAAACTTGATAATAATGTAAAAAAGAAAACGGCGAAATATTTCATATCCTGATTTAAAGCTCTAAAAGTAGTAAATCAGGATTAAATATTTTGCAGTCTTCGAATATAATTATCAGAAAATTAACAAAGACAAGAAGTTGCTTTTAGTATTTAATTAAAAGGGAATAAGAAGATTTAAATTAAATGGTTGGAATTATAAAACACATCAATTCATAAATGTTTTTAATAAAAAATCCCTAATTCCAATTAGTATGGATTAGGGATTTTATATTAAAAGAAGATTAAAGGATTAATCTCTTCTTGGTCTTCTTGGTCTTGGTGCATCACCAAAGCTTTCAGAACGTCTTGGAGCTCTGTCTGAACTTCCTTCACTTCTTGGGGCCGAACTTCTGAAACCACCTTCTCTTTTTGGAGCAGATGAATTTCTGTCGCTTCTAAAACCTCCTTCTCTTGGAGCTGAGTTTCTGTCGCTTCTGAAACCTCCGCCACCAGAACCTTCACGTCTTGGTCCGAAACTTCCTCCGCCAGAACCTTCACGTCTTGATCCGCCAGAGCTTCTTCCGCCACCACGATTGTTGTGGTCACGTCGTCCGCCACCGTCATTTTTAGAAATTTCAACATTAATACGACGTCCTTCTAATTGTACGTTGTTTAATACTTCCATTACTTTATCCGTATGCTCAGGATCGGTGTTAAAGAAAGAGAAACCTTCTTTTACATCTACTTTGAAGACGTCATCGCGACCTAAGTCTAATGTTTCTTTCAAATAATCTTTAAGAGTCATCCAGTTGAAGTTATCTCTTGAACCGATGTTTACGAAATAACGAACTGCTCCGTTATTATTGAATTCTCTTGGTTCAGAATCACTTCTTTCACGTCTTTCTCCAGATTGAGCAGAAATATCTCTGTTCTTTTTGTAGTAAGCAATAAAACGGTTAAATTCTACTGAAACCATTTTTTTGATCAACTCTTCTTTGGATAAATCTTCAAGAACATTATTTATTGCTGGTAAATAGTTGTCAATTTCGTGATCAACCTCAGTATCTTTAATTTTAGTTGCTAAGTGCAATAATTGAATTTCGCAGATTTCGATTCCGGATGGAATTGCTTTTTCTTCGAATTTTTGTTTGATAATTCTTTCGATAGAAGAAATTTTACGCAATTCACTTTTAGTAACAATTACAATAGAAGTTCCTAATCTTCCAGCTCTACCAGTACGTCCTGAACGGTGATTGTAGGTTTCAATTTCGTCAGGTAATTGATAGTTTACTACGTGAGTAATATTATCAACGTCAATACCACGTGCAGCAACGTCAGTTGCAACAAGCATCTGAATTTGTCTTCCACGGAAAGATTTCATTACACCATCACGTTGTGCCTGGGATAAATCTCCGTGCAACGCAGCAGCGCTATATCCATCTTCAATTAATTTTTCAGCGACAGCTTGTGTATCACGTTTTGTTCTACAGAAAACTACCGAGAAAATATCCGGATTCGCATCGGCGATACGTTTTAAAGCTTCGTAACGATCACGGGCATTTACTAAGTAAAATTCGTGAGAAACTGTTGCAGAACCTGAATTTTTTGTTCCAACAGTAATTTCAACCGGGTCGCTCATAAATTGTTTTGCAATTCTGGCAACCTCCTGTGGCATAGTTGCAGAGAACAACCATGTACTTTTTTCATCCGGAGTATCTGATAAAATCGATACGATGTCTTCATAGAATCCCATGTTCAACATCTCATCAGCTTCATCCAAAATACAGTAATCTATATTTTTAATGTTAACCAATCCTCTGTTGATCATGTCTTGCATTCTTCCCGGAGTAGCCACAATAATTTGTGCTCCTCTCTTAATGTCCCTAGCTTGCTCTGTAATACTAGCCCCGCCGTAAACTGCTACCACATTAATACCTTTCTCGTATTTTGAGTAGTTTTTAAGTTCGTTGGTAATCTGTAAACAAAGTTCTCGTGTTGGCGATAAAACTAATGCTTGTGTATTTCTGTTGTCAGCATCAATTTTTTGAATTAGCGGAAAACCGAAAGCTGCCGTTTTCCCTGTCCCTGTCTGAGCCAACGCAACCATATCCGTGTCTTTTTCCAATAATAGGGGAATCGCTTTCTCCTGTACTTCTGACGGATTCTCAAATCCTAGATCTAAAATCGCCTTCAGTAACGATTCATTCAATCCTAATTGTTCAAATTTATTCATATGTGTATTTAAAATAGGGTGCAAAATTACTGTTAATTATTCATATAAACTAATGCAATTTTAAGAATTGTGTATTTGTTATGATTTGATTATCAAAAAGTTATGTTTGCGTCAAAATCAATTTGATAAGAAAATGAATAATTTTACGTCTGAGAATATAAAATTTACACTTTAAAATGTTGTATTTTAAACAATTATTTTCTGGAGTTCAGGAAATCAATTAGTTGCTGAGTTGCTTTTGCACGATGGCTGATTTTATTTTTAATATCAGAAGACAATTCGGCAAATGTCTCCCTATAATTTTCAGGCTGAAAAATGGGATCATAACCAAAACCATGATTTCCAGCCTTGGTTAAAGTTATATTTCCTGTAGCAAGTCCCGTAAATAACTTTTGCTCTCCTTTAAGATTTAAAGCAATAACGGTCTTAAACTGTGCACTTCTGTCATTTTTATCAATTAATGAATTCAAAAGTTTATTCATATTATCATCGGTATTTTTTTGTTCACCAGCATATCTTGCCGAATAAACTCCTGGTTCACCATTTAAAGCATTCACTTCTAAGCCGGTATCGTCGGCAAAACAATCATAACCGTATTTTTGCGATACATAATTGGCTTTTAAAATAGCATTTCCTTCAATCGTACTGGCAGTTTCAGGAATTTCTTCGAGACAGCCAATGTCTTCCAGGCTTAGTAATTGTATATTTCCGTTTAGGATACTCTGAATTTCTTTGATTTTATTTTTGTTGTTTGATGCGAAAACGAGTTTCATAGAGGTAGTTTTTTAGAATAATTTTTTCAATGATAAAGGCAATTGCAACTCCAAAAGTATAGGCTAAAATATCACTCCACAGAAAACCTTGTCCCAAAATATATCTTCCAAAAAGTGTTTTTCGGACAGCAATAATCCAGTCAGCCTGATAAAGCTGCAAAAATTCGATGCTGTAGCAGGAAATCAGTGAAAAAATAGCAATTTGAACTGAGCTGTTTTTAATCAAAAAGATTCTGATTAATAAATAAACCATGATGGCGTAGAGGGTGTCTCCAAAATACAAAGGAATAAAATCTGTTTTTCGTGAAATAATTCCAAGAAAAATGACAGCTATCATTAGTATGAGATAATATAATCTATAATTTTTCAAAGTAGGGCTTTCTATTATTTTAAGAAATTTTGAGATAAACAAAGTTACAAAGAAGGAGCAATGTATGAAGCCATTAATTTGCAAATCATATAATTTATTGACATTAAAATAAATTAAATATTATTTTTACAAAAAAATCTCACTAAAAAAGAATAAGATTATGATTATAGATTCTTTAGAAAATGCGGCAAAATATGAAGTTTTGCATCCGTCCTTTAAAAAAGCATTTGATTACTTACGTGAAAATGATTTACAAAACCTTTCTGCCGATTTTAAACATGAAATTGAAGGAGTAAAGTTTTTTGGATTTCAGGGTAAAGGTAAAACAACCGAGGAAAGTTTAACAACATTTGAATGTCACGATAAGAACATTGATATTCAGTTTTGTATCAGTGAATCTGAAACTTTTGCATGGAAACCGAGGGCTAATTGCAAAACGCCTAACGGAGGTTATAATGAAGAAAAAGATGTTCGTTTTTTTAGCGATGCTCCAGATATGTTTTTCCAGCTGAATAAAAATCAATTTGTAATTCTTTTTCCAGAAGACGTACATGCGCCAATGATAACTGACGGAATGCTGAATAAAATAGTAATAAAGGTTGAGATATAATGTAGTTTTCTTTGAAAAATATTTAATAACTAATCTGTAAAAATTATGATAAGGAAAATCAGTCAAATAGTATGTGTGATTATTATTACTGTTATGTTAGCAAGTTGTAAAAATACCAAACAAAAGCTGCAGGAGTATGTAGTAACTTATAATAGTGCAGCGTCCGATTTTAAAGGAGAACACATTACAAATACAACTGCCAGAGGTTATATTAATGACAACAAAATTGAGCTAAGGATTGAGACTGATTTAGTACAAAATGAAGCGAACAAATCAGCAACGAGTAAAATATTTCCTGGTTTAATCACAGAAATGATTAAAAAAGACCATATTTCTAAAGAATTAGTCGAAGAAGGGGTTCGATTTGATGTTTATTATTTAGCTGATGACAATACACTTCTTGCTAAAGAAATTATTAGTAGAGAAGAAATAAATAAGTTTCTGGAAAAATAATTTTAAAAGCTTTACAAAAGTTTTTCTAAAGTAACAAGCCTCTGTAATTGTATTTACAGGGGCTTTTTTTGCTACACGAAATAAGTTTGGCGAGCATTGTTAATCTTATTCTTACATAGGAGTCTCGTTATCAAATAATTGCACATTTATCTTTTTTGTTTTATGTTGTTTTTGTGTTAAAATTTCATTATGTTTGAGTTAAAAATCAAACAAATTAACCTAAGATCTAAAAAATTATGAGTAAAATTACCCAAATCGTATTTGCATTTTTCATTGTGTTAATGTTGATAAGCTGTAAAAACACTAAGCAAAAAATTCAGGAGCATGTAAGTAATTACAATACTTCCAGCTCTATCAAAGGACCAAGTATAACGAGTACCGCTGCAAAAGCATTTTTGAATGACAATAAAATTGAGATTAGGATTGAAACCAATTTAGAAGAGACTGACGAAAACAAATTGACTTACAGCGAATCATTTCCTGATTTGTTGAAAGGGATGATTGAGAATGATCAAATTTCTAAAGATCTAATTGAAGAGGGCGTGAAATTTGATGTTTATTTCCTCTCTTATAACAATTCTATTATTGCAAAAAAATTAATTGGAAAAGAAGAATTAGCTGCACTAATAGATTCAGAAGGATCTGCAGAAAAAGTAACAGCAAAACTTTAATGTTGTTTTAAATTAAAACAAAAAATAACCCAAAACGCCTTTTTCTATTTTAGCAAAGAGGCGTTTTGGTTTTAGTGTCTTGTTACATTCGTTAAGTTGTCTGGGAAATAAGAATCGGATAAACTTGTAAATTCATCTCCCCGCATAAAAATATTAATATCTACATCGGCAAAGCTTGATTTTCCGGCAGCAGCCAAAAGTTCATTGGCAGCGTGTAAAGTATTTTTATGAAAATGATACACACGATCTGATTTATCAGTTACAACCAAACCTTTCATTAACATTTTGTCCTGGGTAGCAACCCCGGTTGGACATTCGTTATTATGACATCGTAATGCCTGGATGCAGCCTAGGGAAAACATAAAGCCGCGAGCACTGTTACACATATCTGCGCCCAAAGCAATAGCATGAAGAATCGAATATCCTGAAATAATTTTTCCACTGCCAATAATGCGTATCTTATCTCTGATATTTAATCCGACTAATGTTTTATTTACAAAGATTAAAGCAGGTTCAAAAGGCATTCCAACACCATCCGCAAATTCTAATGGAGCGGCTCCTGTTCCGCCTTCAGCACCATCAACAGTTATAAAATCCGGATAACAATCTTCTGAAATCATTTCATGGCAAATGGCTTCAAATTCTGAAGTATTGCCAATACATAATTTGAATCCGATAGGTTTTCCGTTGGATAATTTTCGTAATTGTGCGATGAAATGAATTAATCCTTTAGCATCAGAAAAGGCACTATGATTAGGAGGTGAAAGAATTAAAGTATGTGGTTCGACTCCTCTTATTCTTGCAATTTGTTCCGTGTTTTTTGCTGCGGGAAGCACACCGCCATGCCCTGGTTTTGCTCCTTGCGAAAGTTTTATCTCTATCATTTTTACATTCGGAAGATTAGCCTTTTCAGTAAATTTTTCAGGACTAAAAATTCCATATGCATCACGGCACCCAAAATAACCGGTACCAATTTGCCAAGTAATATCGCCACCACCTTCAAGATGGTAATCAGTAAGTCCGCCTTCACCTGTATTTTGATAAAAGTTTCCCTTTTTTGCACCAATATTCAATGCACGAACAGCATTTTCACTAAGTGAACCAAAACTCATTGCCGAAACATTCAATAAAGAAGCGAGATAAGGTTGTTTGCAATCTTTTCCGCCTACTAAAACACGAGGCAATTCCTCATTGACTTTCGCCGGAAAAATAGAATGTTTAATTCCTTCGTAACTTCTGTCATTAAGATTTAACTGAGTTCCAAAAGGGGAATTCGAATCAATGTTTTTGGCTCTTTGATATACTAACGAACGCTGGTTTCTCGAAAAAGGTTTTCCATCGGTAGATCTTTCTATAAAATACTGTTGAATTTCGGGTGCAATCATTTCGAATAAATACCTGAAATAACCCAAGACAGGGAAATTTCTTAAAATAGCATGCTTTTTCTGAATGGTATTAAAGAATCCAATGACTAATAAAACAGGTAAAAGGATTAATAGTAAAAAGCCAAGTTTAAAATAATAATATATTGCAGCAACAATTAGAAACAATAAGAATCCGTAGATAAAGAATTTTTTTCTCATGTTTTTAAATCTTTAAAATATAATAATTTGAAATTAGTTGAACCTTAACCGAACATAAACGTGTTTAATGCCTTTTTTGTCTGATTCCCTTTCATCAATTTCGAGAATATCGGTTAATGATTTCAACATTGGGGTAAGCTTAGAAAAGCCATAATTTCTAGGGTCAAATTCAGGTTTTTTCTTTACGATAAGATTTCCAACATCCCCTAAAAATGCCCATCCATCATCATCTTCAATGTCTTCGATTGTGGCCTCAATCAGGTCAATAGTAGCATCATCTATTTTATTTAATGCTTTAGCGGATGGTTTTTCGGCAGGTTTTTTAGAATCGGTTGTAGCAGCAGCGGCAGGTTTTGGTTTTTTCTTCTGAATGGCTCCGTCCAAAACCTCAATATAAATGAATCGGTCACAGGCAACAATAAAGGAGTTTGGAGTTTTCTTTTCTCCAATACCAATCACTTTCATGCCGGATTCTCTTAATCGAATAGCAAGACGTGTAAAATCGCTGTCACTGGAAACAATGCAAAAACCATCTAATTTACCTGAATAAAGTAAATCCATGGCATCAATAATTAAAGCAGAATCTGAAGAGTTTTTTCCAACCGTATAACTGTATTGTTGGATAGGTGTAATAGCATGTTCAAGCAAAACTGCTTTCCATCCGTTTGAATTTGGTTTGGTCCAGTCAGCATAAATTCTTTTCGTAGTTGGTGTTCCAAATTTGGTTATTTCTTCCATCATACCTTTTACATTGCTGTATGGTACGTTGTCGGCATCAATAAGAACGGCTAATTTTAGGTCTTTTGTGTTGCTTAAGGCCATTATATCAGGTGTTAAGATTTTTTATAAAAAGTGTTTTAAAATTAGTAAAAAATAAAACAATTATAAGTGTTTGTGAAGAATTTATAACAGCTTTAAATTATATCTATTTTTGAATTAAACCTCAATTTTATGAAGAATTTTATTTCAAGTCATAATATTTTGCCTTAAAAGTGTATTAAACAACGATTTTGAATCCGAATCATTTTTAAATTATTATGATACCATAGAATAAATATTTATTTTTGCTCGCTGATTAAATTAAAATTATTACTTCACTATATTATGGTAAAAGATTTATTCGAAAGAATCCAGAACAATAAGGGACCATTAGGAAAATGGGCTTCACAGGCAGAAGGTTATTTTGTATTTCCAAAATTAGAAGGGGATTTAGGACCAAGAATGAAATTTCAGGGAAAAGAGGTTTTAAATTGGAGTTTGAATGACTATTTAGGTCTTGCAAATCACCCGGAAGTTCGTAAAGCAGATGCTGATGCGGCATTAGAATATGGTGCTGCTGCCCCAATGGGAGCACGTATGATGAGTGGCCATACTAAATATCATGAACAATTAGAAAATGAATTGGCTGCTTTTGTAATGAAAGAATCTGCTTATTTATTGAATTTTGGTTATCAGGGAATGGTTTCTATTATTGATGCTTTGGTTACCAGAAATGATGTTATTGTGTATGATGTAGATGGTCATGCCTGTATTATTGACGGAGTTCGTTTGCACAGCGGAAAACGTTTTACTTACAAGCACAACGATATCGAAAGTATGGAGAAAAACCTGCAGCGTGCTACAAAATTAGCAGAAGAAACAGGTGGAGGAATTCTTTTTATTACCGAAGGTGTTTTTGGAATGCGTGGTCAGCAAGGAAAATTGAAAGAGATTGTAGAAATGAAAAAGAAATACAATTTCCGTTTACTTGTAGATGATGCACATGGTTTTGGTACACTTGGTAAAACAGGAGCAGGAGCAGGTGAAGAGCAGGGCTGTCAGGACGGAATCGATGTTTATTTTTCTACGTTTGCTAAATCGATGGCTAATATTGGTGCTTTTGTTGCAGCTGATAAAGACATCATTGATTATTTAAAATACAATTTACGTTCTCAAATGTTTGCAAAAGCATTACCAATGATTCAGACTATTGGTTCATTGAAACGTTTGCAATTATTGCGTGATAACCCGGGATTGAAAGATAAATTATGGGAAAATGTAAATACTTTGCAAAGCGGCTTAAGAAGTAAAGGGTTTAATATTGGCGATACTAATACTTGTGTTACACCAGTTTATCTGGAAGGAAGCGTTCCGGAAGCGATGATAATGGTAAACGACTTAAGAGAAAATTATGGTATCTTCTTGTCGATCGTAATTTATCCGGTTATTCCAAAAGGAATGATTTTATTACGTGTTATTCCTACTGCTTCTCATACATTAGAAGATATTGCTGAAACGCTTACTGCTTTTGAAGCGATTCGTGAGAAATTAGTAAACGGTACATACAAAGAAATTGCAAGCAGAACTACAGTCGATCTAGACGCTTAAATTTTCCTGTATGGGAATTATATAAAAAGCCATTCTTACAAAGAATGGCTTTTTTTTGTTTAGAGCTTACATTTATAGTGTAAAATAATTAAAAAAAAATAGCATGAAAAAAGTAATATTAGTATCAGCAATTGTCCTTTCGGTTTTTATTTCTTGTAAAAAAACAACGACCACTTCAACCGGCTCTACAGAAATTGCTCCAAGTTCACCAAAAGAAGCACAAATTGTCGAACCTTCAGGAAATCAATGTTTTGTTTCTACTGCAAATAATAGTAATATTGAATTGAGTTTTAATGTTAATTCCCATCAGGAAGTTAACGGAAGCTTAAGCTACAATTTAAATGGAAAAGATAAAAATGAAGGAACGATAAACGGAAATATGGTTGGAGATACACTAATTGCTGAGTACAGGTTTAACTCAGAAGGTACATCTTCTGTTAGGGACGTTATATTTTTACAAAATGAAGGGACTTTAATTGAAGGTTACGGAGATGTTGTGGAAGCAAATGGAAAAGTTAGCTTTAAAGACAGAAAAACACTCAAATTCGATCCAGGAATTACATTAATAAAAGTTGATTGTGATAAAACAATTAATAGATAATAAAACCAAAAACGCCCGAATTTCGGGCGTTTTTGGTTTATATTATTGTAAGTATTAGTTTTTTAATCCACAGTTACCAACTAAACTTCATTTGTAAGTATTAACATAAATTAGGGATTACTAAAAAATTCAATAATGAATAATCCTAAGCTATTTTATGTAGCCGAAACCGTTATTGTACATTATAATCCTCATAGATTTTTATCCTTTCACCCATCAAAAACATTTTTTTCTTAGCAAAGTGAATAGAAAACTGGCTATACATCCATTCGTTGCTGTCTTCGGTTCTATACCAAAATGTATATGAAGCACTGTTGTATCCTTCCTTTAGTATAGCAGTACCTTCCCAATTACATTCTATGCCCCAGTTTATTTTTTTCTTTGTCATATCATCATATTGTATCACTCCGGTTCCGTCATCATTTAAAACCGTGCTTGGCTCTTTTTTGTCCGGAGGCAGGAATGTACCGGTAATATGATAAGGAAGGGAAGTGGTAATATAATGTTCTTTTGATTTATATAGGATTTGATCAACCTGAACTTGTGAATGTGATTTTATAGAAACAAAGAATAAGAGAAAAAAGAATGCTTTTAAGATTTTCATTTTACGTAGGTTTTAGGTTTTGGAGCTTTTAAAAAATGTGGGGCATTTCTTTGGCTAATATACTTTAATTTTTGCAAGAAAATAACCGTTTTTTTTGAATTTAAGTTAAAAGTTAAACTCAAAAAGATAATTATTTGAAAATAGATAATCATTAAAAAAAAGTCTCAGCAATACATATTGCTGAGACTTTTCTATATAATGAAAATTAAATTTAGTTTTTCTCAATCCATTTTCTGGCATTGATAAAAGCTTCATGCCAAGGTGTAACCTCATCATTTCTATCATTTGGATAATAGGCCCAATTCCATTGGAAAGTAGAACGCTCAAAGTGAGGCATTGTAACCAGATGTCTTCCTGTTTTGTCGCACATCATCGCTACATCGTAATGAGAACCATTCGGGTTTGCAGGATATCCTTCGTAAGCATATTTCGAAACAATGTTATAGTTTTCTTCCCCCATTGGTAAATTGAATTTACCTTCACCGTGAGAAACCCAAACTCCTAATGTAGTTCCGGCTAATGTCGATAACATAACCGAATTGTTTTCCTGAATCTTCACAGATGTAAAAATACTTTCGTGTTTCTGGCTGGTGTTATGAAGCATTTTTCCGTGTACTTCATGCTCTGGATTAATAACTTCTAATTCCATGAACAATTGGCAACCGTTACAGATTCCAACAGATAAAGTGTCTTCTCTTTTAAAGAAATTATCCAAAGCTGTTTTTGCTTTTTCGTTGTATAAGAAAGCGCCGGCCCAGCCTTTGGCAGAACCTAAAACATCAGAGTTAGAGAAACCTCCAACAGCACCAATAAACTGAATGTCTTCCAAAGTTTCACGACCAGAAATCAAATCCGTCATGTGAACGTCTTTTACATCAAAACCTGCCAGGTACATTGCATTTGCCATTTCACGCTCAGAATTACTTCCTTTTTCACGAATAATAGCCGCTTTTGGTCTTGGTTTAGACGAATCAATTACAGGAGCTTTTCCAGTGAAATGTGCTGGGAAAGTATACTCTAAAACCTGATTTTTATAATTTTCAAAACGCTTTTTAGCCGTTCCGTTTTTAGATTGTTTTTGATCTAATAAATAAGAAGTTTCAAACCAAACATCTCTGTAAGTTGGGATATCCAATTTGTAATTTCCAAATTCCAAAACTGCAGTTTCTTGAACTGAACCAATTTTAAAGAACTCAATATTGTTGGCTTTCAATTTAGCTTCAACAGCTGCATCCGATTTTGCCTGAAAAACGATTCCGATGTTTTCAGCAAAAAGGATTTTCAAAAGATCTTTTTCCGCGAAAGCAGAGAAATCAATTTTAGCTCCCAAATTCACATCGGCAAAACACATTTCTAATAAAGTAGTAATCAATCCACCGCTTCCGATGTCGTGTCCTGCTAATATTTGGCTTTCGCCGATTAATTCCTGAATGGTATTAAAAGCATTTTTAAAGAAAGAAGCGTCTTTAATTGTAGAAGTTTCGTTTCCGATTGTATTTCTGATTTGTGCAAAAGAAGAACCTCCTAATTTGAAATCATCCTGAGACAAATTGATATAATAAATAGAATCTCCGTTTTTCTGTAAAACAGGTTCCACTACTTTTTTAATATCCGTACAGTTTCCTCCAGCCGAAATAATAACCGTTCCCGGTGCGATTACTTCGTCGTTTGGATATTTTTGTTTCATCGAAAGTGAATCTTTCCCTGTCGGAATATTGATTCCCAATTCAATTGCAAATTCGGAACAACCTTCAACAGCAGCGTACAAACGAGCGTCTTCACCTTCGTTTTTACAAGCCCACATCCAGTTGGCAGAAAGTGAAATTCCTTTCAATCCATCTTTAATTGGAGCCCAGACAATGTTTGATAACGATTCCGCAATAGCATTTCTACTACCAGCAACCGGATCAATCAAAGCCGTGATAGGAGCGTGGCCAATAGAAGTGGCGATTCCTTCTTTTCCTAAATAATCCAGAGCCATAACTCCAACATTATTCAAAGGCAATTGTAATGGTCCTGCACATTGTTGTTTCGCTACTTTTCCACCTACACAACGGTCTACTTTATTAGTTAACCAGTCTTTTGAGGCAACCGCTTCTAAACGTAAAACATCTTTTAAATATGATTCGAAATTGGTGCCGTCATAAGAAACAGCAGCATATTTTCTGTCGATAGTTTTATCATTCATAACCGTTTTTGGAGAACTTCCGAAGAAATCTTCTAAAGCATAATCCATAGGCTTTGAACCATTTGATTTAGATTCGAAAGTAAAACGATGATCTCCCGTTACATCTCCAACCTGATACATTGGTGAACGCTCTCTGTCGGCAATTCTCTGTAAAGTATCAATATCTTTTTGACCAATAACCAATCCCATTCTTTCCTGAGATTCGTTACCAATAATTTCTTTTGCAGAAAGTGTTGGATCTCCAACGGGTAATTTATCCAAATCGATTAAACCACCCGTTTCTTCGACCAATTCAGAAAGACAGTTTAAATGTCCGCCCGCTCCGTGATCATGAATAGAAACAATTGGGTTATTGTCGCTTTCTACCAAGCCACGAATGGCGTTGGCAGCACGTTTTTGCATTTCAGGGTTTGAACGCTGAATCGCATTTAATTCGATTCCTGAACCGAAAGCTCCTGTATCTGCAGATGAAACCGCAGCACCACCCATTCCGATTCTATAATTTTCTCCACCAAGAATTACGATTTTATCGCCTTCCTGTGGTTTTTGCTTAATTGCCTGATCTAGTTTTCCGTAACCAATTCCACCCGCCTGCATGATTACTTTATCGTAACCAATTTTACGGTCGTTTTCTGAATGTTCGAAAGTTAAAACCGAACCTGTGATTAGCGGTTGCCCGAATTTATTTCCGAAATCAGAAGCTCCGTTTGACGCTTTGATCAAAATATCCATTGGCGTTTGGTACAGCCATTTTCTTTCTTCAACTGCATTTTCCCATTTTCTGTCGTCGTTTAAACGAGAGTATGAAGTCATGTAAACTGCAGTTCCTGCCAATGGCAAAGAACCCTGGCCACCAGCTAAACGGTCACGAATTTCTCCTCCTGAACCTGTTGCAGCTCCGTTGAAAGGCTCAACTGTTGTTGGGAAATTGTGTGTTTCTGCTTTTAAAGATAAAACCGAATCAAATTCTTTGATCTCGTAATAATCAGGTTTGTCAGCTGTTTTTGGTGCAAACTGCTGCACTCTTGGTCCTTTTACAAAAGCAACATTGTCTTTGTAAGCAGACACGATATCGTTAGGATTTTCCTGTGATGTCTTTTTGATTAATTTGAAAAGAGAAGTTTCTTTTTCTTCGCCATCAATAACAAAAGTTCCGTTGAAAATTTTGTGGCGACAGTGTTCTGAATTCGCTTGTGAGAAAGCAAAGATTTCAGAGTCAGTTAGTTTTCTTCCCAATTTTACGGCAAGATTATCTAAGTAATCTACTTCTTCCTGGCTTAAAGCCAAACCTTCTACTTTGTTGTATGTTGCAATATCATCGATTTCCAAAATTGGTTCCGGCTGAACATTAATCGTGAAAATTTCCTGATCTAATTGATTGAATTTTTGGAAAAGCATTGGGTCAAAATCAGTAAAATCTTCCGTTGCAGGATGAAATTCTTCAATTCTGATGATGCCCGGAATACCCATATTCTGAGTAATTTCTACAGCATTTGTACTCCATGGTGTGATCATAGTGGCGCGGGGACCAACAAAAAAATCCGTCAAAGCGGATTTTTCGATCTTATTCGAGTTGGCAAAAAGCCAGTTTAATTTTGAAATGTCTTGAGCCGAAATTTCGTTTTGCGTTTGTACGGCAAAAACAGTTTTGCTTTGGTTTTCAAAGAAATGAATCATCGTTGTGAGGTTTGTTGTATTGCGTGCAAATTTAGTGTAAATAAATAGTAAGCGCAAATTTGAAAACAAACTCTTTTGAAAAAAAGTGAGCTGTTTTGTGAACCATATAAGTTATATGAGTTCATTTAGAAATACGATTAAAATTTAATCTCGCAAAGACACAAACTCGCAAAGCTTAATTTTTTATTAAGTGATTAGAAGAAAACTTTGCGTCTTAGCGAGCAAAAATTTACAAAGCACTTAAATTTTCTTATATAACTTATATGGTTTAAAAAAATAAATTTTGGCGAGGACAATTTTATTTTTTCGGAAACTCTTTATTCTGATAAGCTCCCAAATCAGGTGGAGAAGTTCTGGTGTTTCCAATAATATCTAACGGAATTGTATAGTTCTGGTTTCCTTTCGCGAAA
Source organism: uncultured Flavobacterium sp. (assembly GCF_946478785.1). The sequence continues at coordinate 62,693 of NZ_CAMLDD010000008.1, read as the reverse complement.
GCGGCAGAAGTATTATCAATATTGAGTTTGTTTTGTGAAACGTTAAAAAACTTTGGGTTTTCATTTAAAATAATCTGATTGTAATGTGCTGTATCTGTTCCAAATTGATAATCAGAATTTGATGTGCTTCCGAATTTTAGCAAACAATTATTTAGCTGATAAACAAAAGCAGCATTAGTATTTTTGTCTAAATTAAATTCGTTAGTATTGGAGCCATAAATAATGCAATTATTAAAAGTAGCCTGAGTCAAATCATTGGTTTCGGTAGTTGCTCCGGCCTTACTATTGCTGATGTTAACTGCAAATTGTTCATTGCCTGACCAATTGTTGTTGAACGTACAATGTGTAAAGGTATAATTCCCTCCATAAACGCATGATAAACTTGCCAATCCGGCATAATTAATAACCAGATTTTCTCCATTGATACGTCCGTTTTCTGCCAGAAGTCCGTAATTAGAGCAATTGTAAATCTGCGTATTTTTAATCTGAAAAGTGGTGGCATCGTGATTTCTTATATCCAAACCAATAGTTGCATTCTTTAATGTAAGATGATTTATGGAGTGGTTCGTGCTGCCTTCAGCGAAAATAACCGAATTCCATTGTCCCGGAACATCAGAATATTCAGGTTCTAAACGGCCACCTTCAAAAATAACTTCGTTTTCTAAATTTTTAGTTGTTGAAACATTTCCATTAATTTGAAGAGAAGCGTTTTTATCAACAAAAAGACCTGAATTTGTGTGGAAATGCACCCTAGAGCCGGCTTCAAAAGTCACAGTTTTGTTTTCAGGAACTGCGGCATATCCATAAATTACATAAGGTTTTTGGTTTGTAAAAAGTAACTCATTTCCGTTTGTTTCGTCATTTTCATCCAGATAAAATCCGTCAACATCTTTGCCGTCAATCTGAATTTTTTCTTTAGTTCCGTCAGGATTTTGCTTCGGATATAAAAAAATGGCATCCTGAATTAAAGTAACCAAAGCTACTTTTTGAAGATTTGCGCCACTGTCAAACTGAATTTCATCCGTATATAAAAAATCGGTTGGATTGGCATCAGTAATGTCTGCTGTAGTTTCAATAAAAATATACAGGCTGTCTTTTGCTAATAGTGTTATATTATTAAAAACTTTGCCATTATTTCCGTTCATTCCATCAACGGTCATTCTATATTTTGATCCTAATCCGTTCTTCAATTGAATGGTTGGAATATTAATGTCTTCTTTACTTCGATTGTATACTTTTAGGTTGTAAGTGCTGGAACCAATATTTTTAAAAACAGTGTCTAAATAAACGGTGTCTTTTGAAAATTTTAGATCTCCGGTACTGGCAACCGTATCAAAATCAGTCCGGCATGAACTCGCAGCTAAAAGTATTCCGAAAATAAAGAGCACAAAATAATGACGCATTTGAATAGTTTTTTGTAAAAATAACAAAAAACTTATATGTCAACAGTTGATTTTTAATTTTAGAATTGCTTTTTCTGATTTGTATCTTATCTTTTCTTTAATTTTACGATTTTAAAGCTGATTTTAATGAATTATACCAAAGAACAAATTTTAGCATACTGCAATGAGTTTTCGAAAAACACCTTGATGGAAACGCTAAAAATAGAATATATTGATGCAGGTGAAGATTTTTTAGTTGCCAAAATGCCTGTAAATCCTTCTGTTCATCAGCCAATGGGATTGTTGCACGGAGGTGCTTCGGTTGCCCTGGCCGAAAGTGTTGGCAGTGCTGCATCTCATTTTTTTATCAATCCAAAAGAACAAGAGGTACGCGGAATAGAAATTTCGGCTAATCATTTAAAAAGCATTCGCGAAGGAGTTGTTTTTGGAACAGCGCGTATTATTCATAAAGGCAGAAGCCTGCATCTTTGGGAAATTAAAATTACAGATGAAGCCGGAAACCTGATTTCGCTTTGCAAACTGACAAATATGGTTTTAGAGAAAAAGAAAACCGAATAAAAAATATGGAAGACTTTTTTTCTACGATCAGAAAGCACCAATCGCAAAATTTGCCTTTTGTTATTTATTCCAAGCCTGATTCAAGCAGTATTTTTGCCTTTTTACAGAAAAATGACATTCTGTATAATGTTTCAGATTACAGTGAAAAAGGTTTTGTTTTTGCTTCATTTGATGAAAAGCAACTGATTTTAATTCCGGAAAAACACTCTAAAATTATTAGTACAAAACAGGCGGAAGTAAGTTTTGATGCTGTTGAAATTGATGATGAGAATTTGGATTTGACAGCCAAAAAGCAATACGAGGATTTGGTTTTAAAAGGAATTGAAGCAATTCAAAACGACGAATTTAAAAAAGTAGTTTTGTCCAGATGTGAATTAGTTGATTTAGTTGATTTTGATTTTATTACCACTTTTCAACGATTGATTCATTTATATCCAACAACTTTTTGTTATTGCTTTTTTCATCCAAAAATTGGTCTTTGGATGGGGGCGACACCGGAACAATTGCTGAAGGCAAAAGGAAATGTATTTGAAACCACAGCATTGGCGGGAACGCAGAAAGCCAATTTAGAAACAGAAATTGTCTGGCAGCAAAAGGAAAAAGACGAGCAGCAATATGTGACAGATTTTATTATAAAGCGATGGAGAGAAGTTGCAAATTCAGTTGTGGTTACAGAACCTTATAGTATTAAAGCCGGATCAATCTGGCATATTAAAACAGATATTTCGGGAGTTTTAAATGAAAATTCAACTTTAGAAGAAGTAATTGATACGCTTCATCCAACGCCGGCAGTTTGTGGTTTGCCAAAGAAAAAAGCAAAAGCATTTATTCTGGAAAATGAAAATTATGACAGAGCTTTTTACACCGGTTTTTTGGGTGAACTCAATAGCAGTTTTGCAAATGATAATGTAAGCTCTGATTTATTTGTAAATTTACGCAGTATGCAAATTCAGGAAAAAAAAGCCATTTTGTATATGGGCTGCGGAATTACAAAAGAAAGCATTCCGGAAAAAGAGTGGGAGGAAAGTGTCAACAAATCGATGACAATGAAAAGGGTTTTGAAAATAAAATAATTAAAAAAAAAGTTTCAGGTTTCAAGTTTCAAGTTGACAACCAAACTTGAAACCTGAAACAAAGAAAACTTGAAACAAAAAACAAATGAAATTAGACATATTAGCTTTTGGTGCACATCCGGATGATGTTGAATTGGGTTGTGCGGGAACCATTTTAAAAGAAGTATCGCTTGGAAAGAAAGTTGGAATCGTTGATTTAACACGTGGTGAATTAGGTACACGCGGCACTGCTGAAACCAGGGATCAGGAAGCAAAAGAAGCTGCAAAAATATTAGGCGTTTCAATTCGCGAAAATCTGGCTATGCGAGATGGTTTTTTTGTTAACGATGAAAAACATCAACTGGAGATTATAAAAATGATTCGGAAGTATAAACCTGAAATTGTTTTATGTAATGCAATCGATGATCGCCACATTGATCACGGAAGAGCAAGTAAATTAGTCTCTGATTCTTGTTTTTTATCCGGATTGATGAAAATTGAAACGTTGATTGATGGGGAAAAGCAAGAAGCCTGGAGACCAAAAATAGTATATCATTATATTCAGTGGAAAAATCTTGAACCTGATTTTGTTGTAGACATTACCGGTTTCGAAGAAAAGAAAATAGAAGCGGTTCTTGCTTATAAAACGCAATTTTATGATCCAAATTCGAAAGAACCTGCAACACCCATAACAAGCAAAAACTTTTTAGAAAGTTTAAATTACAGAGCGCAGGACTTGGGAAGGCTGGTTGGTAAAGATTTTGCAGAGGGTTTTACTGTAGAAAGATGTTTGGCTGTCAATAGCTTAGATGATTTGATATAAAAAGATAGATTTTTTTTTAATTTTTTCTTTGTAGAAGTAAACCTTTGTTATATATTTGCAACCGCTAAGCGAAAGCTAGGCAAAATGGTGGTTGTAGCTCAGTTGGTTAGAGTAGCGGTTTGTGGTGCCGCGGGTCGCCGGTTCGAACCCGGTCAGCCACCCAAAAATTTAAAGCCTTGAAGGAATTCAGGGCTTTTTTTGTGGATTGAATTTATTGATGATCAAGATAAAAATGTATTGATCCACAAAATCTGCTTAAATCTTTTTAAATCTGCGTGAAATAAAAAAATACTTTAAATATTTTATTCTAGCGAAATAAAATGGTTAATAATAAAATCTCTGCTACTCTCTGAAAATTTTAAGAAAACAATTTCCTTTCCCAAATTTTGAGAGGCAGTAGCAAAATATGCTGTAAATTATAAAACCTAAACAATTAATTACCAGTAAAAAAAAGGCCATCTTTTCAGATAGCCTCTCGTTTTTTTATACTTTAACTAATAGTAAACATTCTTTTAATTCTGGTTTTTCGACTATGAAGTTTAATAACCATTCTTGTAGTTGTTCCATTTCGTAAGGTAACAGTGTTTTGATAGCTTTTTCTAATTCTTTGCAAAAAAGCACGGGGTCGAAACTTACTCTCTCAAGTATTGATTTCGTGTAATCAAACATCATTTTTGACATAATAAAATAAGATTTTGGGGGGTTATCTCTATTTTTTAAACTCGAGTCAAATTTAAATAAATATCATATATAAAACATCTTTTTAACTTATTTTTTTAAAAATATTGGCAACGAATACGTTTTCTTAATGAATATAAATCAATATAGAATTTTTCTAAATAACAGTGTATGAATTATTTTACAGCTCTAAACATTTCTCTCTTTCCAGGTGGGCCAGCTAATTTTTCAACGGTAAACCCTACTTCGATCATACTCCTTTTAACAACTCCCCGTGCGGCATAAGTTACCAATACGCCATTAGGTTTTAAGCTATTGTACATTTTTTGAAAAATTTCGGTACTCCACAACTCAGGTTGTACCCTGTATCCAAAGGCATCAAAGTAAATCAAATCAAAAACTTCAAAATCGTTTATTTCATCAAAAAATTGTTTTCTTTTTGTTAACGAAAAATTAGAACTTATTTCTGTTTTTTGGTTCCATTCGCATTCATGCATTTTCTGAAAAATGAAATCGAATTGTTTAGCATCGAGTTCTGATACATAATTCATGGCCATAACTTCATCAGTGTTAACCGGATAAGCTTCTATGCCTGTGTAATTAATAATTTGTGTTTTTGGATTAGCTTCGAGAAAAGTTATAAAAGCGTTTAAACCTGTTCCAAAACCAATTTCCAGAATATTTACAGGCTTATCTTCAAATAGTGAAAGCCCATTTTTTATAAATACATGTTTTGCTTCCTGAATTGCGCCGTGTTTTGAATGGTAACATTCATTCCATTCTTTTAAATGAATTGTAGTTGAGCCATCTAGCGTTTTAATAATTTCTCTTTCCATCAATTTAGAACTTTACAATGCGATTTAGATAGTTTATGGTATATATAATAAGTCAAATTTAATCAAAACAAATGCGTAAAGCCCTAAAAAACCAACCTTTTTTCATAAAATCCCTATAAAAACCAGTTAAATTTTTAGGTTTATTAGAAAATAAATAAATCTCAGTTAAACGTGGTAATTAATGTTTTTTTGATAAGTAAATTATATATTTTTATTTAATTTTGCATTCAATAAAATCTATTTTATATCATATTATCACTTTAAGAATTCTTCTTTTAGTAGAAATTAAGTAACACTTACATTATTATGAGTACAACTCAAACAAGCAAAATTGAAATCAGAAAAGCCACTTCTTCGAAAATAAGTAGTGTAGACTTTGAAAACTTAAGCTTTGGTGCTGTATTTACAGACCATTTATTTGAATGTGATTTTAAAAATGGGGAATGGCAAACACCGGTCATTAAGCCGTATGCACCTATTTTAATGGATCCTTCATCTAAAGTCTTTCATTACGGTCAGGCTATTTTTGAAGGAATGAAAGCTTATAAAGATGACAATAATGATGTTTGGTTGTTCAGACCTGATGAAAACTACAAACGTTTTAATAACTCAGCAGTTCGTATGGCAATGCCTGAAGTTCCTGAAGCTGTTTTTATGGATGGTTTAAATGAATTATTGAAATTAGACAGAGACTGGATTCAAAAAGGAAACGGAAGCAGTATGTACATTCGTCCTTTTATGATTGCTACAGGTCCCGGAGTTGTTGCAAATCCTTCAGATGAATATAAATTTATGATACTCCTTTCTCCTGCACAATCCTATTATGCCGGCGAAGTAAAAGTAATTATTGCAGAACATTACAGTAGGGCTGCTAATGGTGGAATTGGAGCTGCAAAAGCAGCAGGAAATTACGCTGCACAGTTTTACCCAACAAACCTCGCAAACAAGGAAGGCTTCCAGCAAGTAATCTGGACAGATGATGCAACGCATACTAAACTGGAAGAGGCAGGTACAATGAATGTTTTCTTTAGAATAAATGATACATTATTGACAGCTCCTACAAGCGAAAGAATTTTAGATGGTATTACCAGAAAAAGTTTAATAGCTATGGCTGAAAAAGAAGGTTTAAATGTTGAAGTTCGTCCTGTTATTGTTTCAGAATTGGTAGAAGCTGCTAAAAACGGATCTTTAAAAGAAATTTTTGGTGCCGGTACAGCTGCAGTTGTAAGTGTAATTAAAGGATTCTCTTATCAGGATGTTTATTATGAAATGGCTCCAATCGAAAATTCATATGCTTCTTTATTGAAAGAAAAATTAACAAATCTGCAAAACAAACTTGCCGAAGATACTTTTGGATGGACTGTAAAAGTTCAATAGTTTAAAGATATTTATAAAAACAAACCCGACATTTTTTTTAAAATTTGTCGGGTTTTGGTTTTTTATAGTAGTTTCGAAAAATCAGGTTTGAAATAATGAGGGCCTTTCATCACTTTTCCGTCTTCACGATAAATTGGCTGTCCGTCTTCACCCAATTTACTCATATTGCTTCGCTGGATTTCATCAAAAACAGCTTCTATTTTTTCCTGTAAGCCATGTTCAATGATTGTTCCGCACAAAATATACATCATATCTCCAAGTGCATCAGCGATTTCAACTAAATCATTGTTTTGTACAGCTTCAAGATATTCTTCATTTTCTTCTTTCATTAAATTATAGCGAAGCTGATTTTTGGTTTCGCCTAAATCTGCAATGGGCGTTTCGCTATGGCCTATTTTAAAAGCAGTATGGAATTCCTTTACTGCATCAATTTGTTTCTTCATTTTTTATTTTATTAAATGGAGTGCCAAATTAGCAACAATTCATATACAATTCTCTAAATTTGTCAAAAATAATTTCAACTATGTTTAGCCAGGGACAATTAATATTCGCAGTCTGTTTTTTTATCGCATTTGTAATCGTAATGATTTTTGCTTACCGGAAAGATCTTGCCTTGCACAAAATTTTCTACAAAGGAAATTACAAGGTGCTGATTGGTTTCCTGCTTTTTATAGTTATTTTATTTTTAATCAAATTCTTTTTTAAAAGGTAAGCGAAGTTTTTTATATTTAAGAGTGCAAAATGTAAATAAATTTTATACTTTAAAGTTTTAAAAAATGTTTTGTTATCTGTTTTTTAAAGGTAAGATATAATTAAATAAGTGTTTTTATTTTTGTTATTCGTACACATTAATAAATTTATAACTTTACGACACCATAAAACCTACACAATGAAAATTCTAAAATATCTATTTCTTTTACTATTCCTAAGTTTTATTGCTTTAACTGTTTTTGTAGCTACTCAAAAAGGTTTTTTTACTGTTGAGCGAAGCAAAGTGATCAATTCACCAAGGGCAACGGTATATAATTATGTAAATGATTTTAGAAATTTTCAAGATTTTGAATCCTGGGCAGTTGAAGATCCAACAATAAAGATGTCATTTCCGCAAAAAACATCAGGAAACGGAGCTTCATTTTCATGGGAAGGAAGTGAAGGAAAAGGAAGTGGAATAACATTGCAGGCTAAGGAAGGCGAAAGTATTCATCAAAAAATAAATTTTGACGGGACTGAGGCCGATGTGAATTGGATTTTTAAAGATACGCTTAACGGAAAAACAAAAGTTACCTGGAAAGCAAAAGGTGAAATGAGTTTTCTATTTAAAATTTATACGGTTTTAAATGGTGGTTCTGATAAAATAATAGGAACTATGTATGAAAAAACGCTTGTGAATATTGATAAGAATTTGGATTACGAAACCAAAACCTATGCTGTAAAAGTAAATGGTGTTGTCAAAAAAACAGAGAGTTTTTATATTAAACAGACTTTTACAAGTGAAATTCAAAAAGTGAAAAAAAATGCACGGGTTGTTATTCCAAAATTGATAGAATTTAGCAAAACAAATAATTTATATACAAACGGCAAACCTTTTATTATTTATCATACTTATGATACAAAAACTAATTTGGCAAAAATTTCAATTTGTTTACCAATAAATAAAGAAATTTTTATAAGTGCAGGAAGTGATATTTTGTCTGGAAAATTAAACAGTTTTGAAGCTGTAAAAACTACTCTGCAAGGAGATTATTCACATACTAATGAAGCTATTTCAAAAGCTACGGCTTTTATCAATAATGAAAAACTTGTTCCTGATTTAAGCTGGTCGCATCTTGAAATTTTGACTGCAGGTAAATTAGATGTTAAAAATTCTTCTAAATTAGTAACTGAAATTTATTTCCCGATTATTCCCAAAGTTATACCGGTTGTTGCAACTCCTGAGTATAAACCGGCGGTGTCGCCTCAACCAGCAGCTAAAAAACCTGCAGAGACTCCTGCTTCTACGACAACTCCGGTAGAAGAATTTGAATTTTAAAAAAATAGTAAAAGCTGATTAAACCTTTTGTAATAAATTCATTCTAAAAACAAGATACGTAAAAAACTTGACCAACGAGAAGGAGTTTATAGCACAATTATTAAATCCTAAAACGCAAAATGCTGCGTTTCAAATACTCTTGTCAGAATATCAAAAACCATTGTATTCTCATATTCGAAATATTGTTTTGAATCATGATGATGCTGATGATGTTTTACAGAATACTTTTGTAAAAGTATTTCAATATTTGAAAAACTTTAAAGGAGAAAGCAAGCTTTTTTCATGGATGTACCGTATTGCGACCAATGAAGCACTGACTTTTTTAAGTCAAAAAGCAAAATTGAACGGCTTAACATCAGAAGCTTTACAAAATAAAACCATTGATAATTTAAAAGCCGATACTTATTTTGACGGTGATGAAATTCAGATAAAGCTTCAAAAAGCGATTGTTACATTGCCGGAGAAACAGCAATTGGTTTTTAAAATGAAATATTTCGAAGAATTGAAATACGAAGAAATCTCTGAAATCCTGGGTACTTCTGTGGGCGCATTGAAAGCATCTTATCATCATGCAGTAAAAAAAATTGAAACATATGTAACATCAAATTAAACCTTTTGTTATAAAAAAAGTCTTATAGATATGAAAGCATTTAAATTAGAAAACGAACCGAAAATGAAATCTGGATTTAAAACTCCGGATCATTATTTTGATGGTTTTTCGGCAAAAGTTTTACAGCATATTGAAGAAAATGAGGTGAAGGTAATTCCAATTTACATGCGTAAAAAGGTTATTGCAATGGTTGCTGCTGCAATAGTGGCTATAGCATTAATGATCCCGATTGCAAATAATTATAATAAATCAAAAGAACTTGATGAGGCTACTTTAGAAAGCTACCTGTCGTATCAGTCAAATATGAATCAATATGATTTGATTGGTGAATTGGATACAAAAGATATTGAGTCAATAAATAACAATGTTGCATTAGAACAGGAAACACTTGAAGATGTTTTGTCTTCAAATCCAAATATTGAAAATTTAATTTCAGAATAAAAACAAAAACAATAAAAGATGAAAATTAAAAATATATTACTTATGTTGCTGTTTTTAAGTAGCTTTTCATTTTATGCTCAAAATGAGAAAAACGACGAAAAACGCGAAAAAATAAAAGCCTTCAAAGTTTCTTTTTTAACCACAGAATTGGAACTTACAACAACTGAGGCTCAGAAATTCTGGCCAATCTACAATGCCTTTGATGATAAGCAATATGAATTGCGTCATGATAAAATGAAAAGCTATTTACGTAAATTGAAAGGTGATAACATAAATTCAATTTCAGAAAAAGAGGCGGCGGCTCTTTTATCGCAAATTGAAAGCACAGACAGGGAGCTGTATCAGTTGCGTGAAAAATATATGAGCAATCTTAAAAAAGTACTTTCAGCAAAAAAAATATTAAAACTGAAAAAGTCTGAGGATGATCTATACCGAAAGTTGTTAAAACAATACAAGGAAAAGGCATCTAAAGATTAAATTTAAAGAACAACAGCGACAAGGCCCCTATATAATAATACTTACTTTATTATTTAGGGGTCTTGTTATTTATAAGCTATTTAAAGCGAAGTCTTACAACTTTATTGTATCCTGCTGCAATTGCTGTATTTCTGTTTACAAAACGAATCGTAAAGAATTTTGTATCAGTAGATAATTGTGTCCAGTTTTCGCCTCCATTTTGAGAATATTGAATCCCTTCAGAACCAACACAAACAATTTCTTTGGCATTTCCCCCGGGAACATACTGCACGCATGATGCGTATCCAAAACCCATACCTTGACCTATTAATTCCCAGGTTTTCCCCCCATCTGTAGTAAAAGCTTTATTGTCGTTTTTTTTGTTTGGAAGTTCATAATCGCCACCAGCAATAAATCCATGTTTAGAATCGTAAAAGTCAGCTGTAAAAATGCCTGTCATTGTTTTTCCCTGAACAATAGGAGTTTCGATTACTTTCCAGGTTTTGCCTTTGTCCGGAGAATAAAAAACTCGCGATCTTTTTCCTCCTGAAACCAGCCATGTATCATCTCCTTTAATGACAATATTTGAATTACTGGCTGCAAAAGCAGCTTCACCTTTAGCATTTGTTGGTAATTTATCTGATAAAACTTTTGTCCAGTTTTCTCCTCCATCACGGGTTATAATGATAGAAAAAGTGTCTTCTGTAGGGTCGCCAATTGCAATTCCTTCTTTGTCATTCCAGAATTGCATACTATCATAAAAAACTCTTTCGTTGATTTCTTTGTAAACTAATTTAACTTTTTGTGTTTTTTTAGATACTGAATAAAGTAATGCAGGGTTTCCCACACTTAATAAGAAAACATCTTTTGAAGTTTGAGCTATGCTTCTGAATTCTAATTTTAGTGTATCACGATAAATATGTTCTTCAAATTTCTCTTTTTTATCTAAATCATAATATCCAAAACGAGAATTATCTGCACCATACCAAACTTTATTTTTATCAATAGAAATGGCTCTGATACTAATTTTATCCTGAAATAAAGTGTCTATTTGCATTGACGTAAAACCACCATAAAAAATATTCTTATTGTTGTCTTTCAATGGTTTAAAGGATATGAATAAAATAAAAACACCACAAAATAACATTATTTTTTTCATAATAGGTTAAGATTTAGTTATTGCTAAAATACAATTATTTATAACACGTGAAATATATTTTGTTTTTTTTCTGGCACAGTAATTGGATACTCCAGAATATTAATCTTAATATGATTTGCCATGAAAACGAAAGTACTTTTAATAGCCATGTTAGCCATAGGTTTAACTTCATGTGGAGCGCAAAGCCAAACTACCGTATATGCAAAAAATTCTGATATCAGTGATAATTTAGATTTAAGGGCTGTTGCTTCTATTTTTGGAGAATCATCCAATCTTCAGGATTTTGAAAGACGATTAAATGATCCAAAGTTTCAGATTTCAAATTTGGATTTGAATAATGATAACCAGGTAGATTATTTACGTGTTATTGAAACTGTTGAAGACAGAACACACGTAGTTATTATTCAGTCTGTTCTTGATCGAGATGTTTATCAGGATATTGCGACAATAGATGTTGAGAGGGATAATTACAATAAAGTAAGCGTTCAGGTTGTTGGAAACAGTTATTTATACGGAACCAACTATATTTATGAGCCGGTTTATAGTGTAGCACCAGTTATTTACACTTCATTCTGGGTTACTAATTACAGACCCTACTATTCTACATGGGAGTGGAATCGTTACCCTTCATATTACGTTGCATGGAGACCTTATCCAATTTACAGATATAGAAGCAATATTAATGTTTGTATCAATGTAAACAACCATTACAATTATGTGAATCACAGAAGAAGCTACAGAGCTCCTGTGTTATATGCATCAAGACGCTCTTACGGATATGAAAGACAATATCCTAATCGCAGTTTTTCTCAAAGGCATTCGAATGTAAACAACAGATACGAATTAGATAGAAGACGTGTAGCAAGCAGAGAGTCAAACAGAAGTCAAAATGGTTATACTAATGACAGGTCAAATTCACGAAGAATCTCTGGTATTGAGAATAGAAATTCTAACAGAAATTATTCTGAAAACAGAAGCACATCTGATAGAGCTTTTAACACAAATAGAACTCCTTCTGCGAGAGATAATAATTCAGCAAGAGCTGATAGAAATACATCTGTAAGAGTTGAAAATACTTCGAAAACTGAATCAAGAGGGAATTCAGAGAACAGAATGTATACAAACAGATCAACTTCGACTCCAAGAGCTGAATCTCCAAGAAACGAGTCTTCAAGAAACGAGTCTTCAAGAGGATACACTCAAAACAGAACAGTTTCAACCCCAAGAGCAGAATCTTCTAGAAGCACTAATCAAAACAGATCAGCTTCAGAAAACAGATCCAGTTCAGCGAGACAACAAAACACACAGCGTTCTGAGTCTCCAAGAGTAAGTCAGGAATCAAGAGGAGGAGGGCAGCCACAAAGAGAAAATGCTTCAGGATCCAGAGGAAGCGGAAGAAGAGGGTAATCTTAGAGAAAAATAAATTAAACTTAAAAGCACAGTCTGATGATTGTGCTTTTTTTTATCTTTTTATAGTTATAATTGACGCTAATTTGTTTTAAAACAGTAAATTTGCAACCGTCTTTTATAAAAATATACATGAGCGCATCGCATAAAAACTTGCACAGTAAGTGGTCTATAGGGGGGTTGTTAATTGCATTAGGAATAATTTATGGAGATATTGGTACTTCTCCATTATATGTAATGAAAGCCATACTTGGTGAACACACTATTGATGCAGATATTGTTTTAGGAGGAATTTCGTGTGTCTTCTGGACATTAACCTTACAAACCACCATTAAATATGTACTTATAACCTTAAGTGCTGATAATCATGGCGAAGGCGGGATTTTTGCCTTATATGCATTAGTTAAGAAAACAAAGATAAAATGGCTTATAGTACCTGCAATTATTGGTGGTAGTGCCTTGTTAGCCGATGGAATCATAACCCCTCCCATTTCAGTTTCGTCTGCAGTAGAAGGTATAAAGACGTATTATCCTGAAATAAATACAATCCCTATCGTTATCGGAATTTTGTTTGTTTTGTTCACCATTCAACAATTTGGAACCAAACTCGTTGGTAAATTTTTTGCGCCTATGATGCTTATTTGGTTTGCGATGTTGGGAACTTTAGGAGTTATTCAGATTTTTGATCATCCTGAAGTTATTAAAGCAATTAACCCTTACTATGCGTATCATTTGCTGTCAATTCATCCAGATGGCTTTTTTGTATTAGGTTTTGTTTTTTTATGTACTACAGGAGCAGAAGCATTGTACTCTGATATGGGACATTGCGGAAGAAAAAACATTAGGATTAGCTGGATTTTTGTAAAGCTAACTTTAGTGCTAAACTACTTTGGTCAGGCAGCTTACCTAATTCATAATGAAGGTCAGACTTTGCAGAAATTAGGAGGGGAAAACGGTAATCCGTTTTATTTAATCATGCCAGACTGGTTTCAGCCTGCTGGTATTGTCATAGCAACTCTGGCTGCTGTAATTGCATCTCAGGCACTTATTAGTGGTTCATTTACTTTGATTAACGAGGCTATGAGATTGAATTTTTGGCCAAAAGTAAGAATCAAATATCCTACCGAGGTTAAAGGTCAATTGTATATTCCGTCAATAAACTGGCTCTTGTTTTTTGGCTGTGTCGGAATCGTTTTACACTTCGAAAAGTCAAGTAATATGGAGCATGCTTATGGTTTGGCAATTGTACTATGTATGATTATGACTACCATTTTGCTTAATTATTATTTGATAATGAAAAGGGTGAAACTATATTTTATGGTCCCTCTAATCACCATTTACTTAATAATTGAAGGTTGTTTTTTAATTGCTAATGTTACAAAATTTGCAGATGGTGGTTATGTAACGTTAATCATTGCAATCCTGTTGATTTCAGTAATGACAATATGGTTTTTGGCTAAGAAAATTAATAAAAGCTATACTAAAATCATCAAAATTGACGATTATAAGAAAGTGTTAATGGAGTTAAGTGAAGACCTGTCTATTCCAAAATACGCTACACATTTAGTTTATATGACCAATGCCAATCGTGTTGATGAGCTAGAGCAAAAAGTGATGTATTCGATCCTGCAAAAACGCCCTAAAAGAGCTGATATTTATTGGTTTGTACATGTTAATATTTTGACAGAACCTTATAAAACACAATACAAGGTAACTGAAATAGCCAAGGATGATATTTACAGAGTTGATTTTAATTTAGGATTCAGGGAGCCAACCAAAATCAATTTAATGTTCAGGGAAGTTATTCGGGATATGGTAAAAAAAGGCGAAGTTGATATTACCAGCCGTTACGAATCATTGAATAAAAATAATATTGTCGGGGATTTCAAATTTGTATTGTCTGAGAAATTCTTATCTAATGACTCCGATTTATTATGGCATGAAAAGATCATCATGAATTCATACTTCTTAATCAAAAAATTAAGTTTGTCTGAGGAGAGTGCTTTTGGATTGGACAGCAGTTCAGTAAAAATTGAGAAATTCCCAATGGTGCTTCACGCTCCAGAGAATATAGGTTTAACGAGAATTATAAAATAGATCATTCTTAAAATAAATTCGAAAACACTCTTTTATACTTTATGAGAGTGTTTTTTCTTTTTAATGGAAGTTAAAATAACAATCAAAATTAAAAATTTAACTTTCAATCAATTAATACTACCTTTGCAAATCAAATAATTAAAATGAGATTACACAGAAATTTAGTTTATACTACCATTGATTCTTTGAATGCTATCTTCAATGAAGGAGAATATGCAGACAAAGTGGTAGCAAGAGCCTTAAAAAAAGACAAGCGTTGGGGAAGTTCCGACAGGAAGTTTGTTGCTGAAACCATATACGAAATAGTTCGTTGGAAAAGATTATATGCTGAAATTGCCGAAGTTAAAGAGCCTTTCGACAGAGACAATTTATGGAGAATGTTTGCTGTTTGGGCAGTTTTAAGAGGTTATCCGATTCCGGATTGGAGACAATTAGAAGGAACACCTGAAAGAAAAATAAAAGGCCGTTTTGACGAGCTTTCAAAAGTAAGGGCTTTAAAAGAATCTATTCCGGACTGGATGGATGAATTAGGCGTGAAAGAATTGGGCGAAAAAGTTTGGTCTACAGAAATTACAGCCCAAAATCAGCCTGCTAAAGTGATCCTGAGAACCAACACACTTAAAGGAACGAAAGAAAATCTGAGAAACACGTTGATGGATTTAAATATTGAAACAGAATATTTAAAAGACCAGCCTGAAGCTTTGGTTTTGAAAGAAAGAGCCAATGTGTTTTTGACAGATGCTTTTAAGCAGGGACTTTTTGAGGTTCAGGATGCCAACTCACAATTAGTTGCCGGTTTTCTTGATGTAAAGCCAGGGATGCGTGTTGTGGATACTTGCGCAGGAGCTGGTGGAAAAACATTGCATATTGCTTCCTTAATGGAAAATAAAGGGCAATTGATTGCCATGGATTTATACGAAAGTAAACTGAAGCAATTAAAATTAAGAGCTAAAAGAAATGGTGCTTTCAATATTGAATATCGTATTATTGATACCACAAAAGTGATCAAAAAGCTACACGAAAAAGCAGACCGCGTTTTAATTGATGCACCTTGTAGCGGTTTAGGGGTTCTAAAAAGAAATCCTGATGCAAAATGGAAATTACAACCTGAATTTATTGATAATATTCGTAAAGTTCAGTCTGAAGTTTTAGAAAGCTATTCTAAAATTGTAAAACCAGGCGGAAAGTTAGTGTACGCTACTTGTTCTGTTTTACCATCGGAAAATCAGGAGCAGGTAGAGAAATTTCTGAAAACTGAAATCGGGCAACAATTTACGTTTATAAAAGACCGTAAAATGCTGGCTTCAGAATCTGGTTTCGACGGATTTTATATGGCACTTTTAGAGAGAAAGGAATAAAATAAATTCCAAATTAAAAATCCCAAATTCCAATTTAAATTAGAGTTTGGGATTTTTTCTATTTATATGTGCTTATTAATTATCGAAATCTGCAGTTCCTACGGGATAATTTTTTGTAGAAAATATTCTTTTACCAATGATTTAATTACTAGCGGCGTTTGTACAAAAAATAAATAGGCTTATATCACTTATATGGTTAAACTACACCAAACTAGGCTTTCGCAACAACTTTCCGTTTTCATTTTCTTTAAATCTCCGAACAAAAACGATTTCTTTTGGTTTTTCATACTTATCCAAAACATCAAAAAAATCAGCAGGGAAATCTTGTTTTTCACCTTCGATAACCAAAATTAATTTTTCTCCCAACATAGAATCGGGAATTCCGGTTACAAAAAACCTAGAAGAGATTTTTCCAATCAATTTTGCTTCAATCTGTTCCGGAATTAATTTAACACCGCCGCTATTAATCACATTGTCAATTCTTCCTAAAAAGATAAATTGATTTTCTCTTATTAATTCAATCAAATCATTAGTGATAATCGGTTCTTCAGAAATAGCGGGAATGTCAATTACTAAACATCCTCGATTGTCTTTTGTGATTTTTACATTGGGCAGTACTGTAAAAGCTTTTTCGCCTATTTTTCTGGCTGCAATATGAGTAATTGTTTCAGTCATTCCATAAGTCTCGTAGACTTCTGTTTTTAAAGCTAAAAGTTTTTCTTCCAGTGCTGCATCCATTTTAGCCCCACCAACAATTAGTTTTTTGATTTTTGTTAAGGCTTCAATAGAATTTTGCACCTGCAAAGGCACCATTGCCACAAAATCATATACTGTTTTATTTAATGCTAAAGGTTCCGTGCTTGGCTCTGTAATATGAAGATCCAGGCCTAATATTAAACTTCTTACCAGCATCATTTTTCCAGCTACAAATTTCACAGGTAAACAAAGTAAAGCTTTATCTCCTGGCTTTAAATCAAAAAAATCACCTGTAGCCAATGCCGATTGTATCATGGCTTGTTTTTGTAACCGAACTACTTTAGGAAGGCCTGTAGTGCCGGATGTTTTCATTTCGATATATTCTTTTTGGTCGAACCAATCTAATAAAAACTCCCCGATTGCCTGTTCGTTGAGATCGCCTTCCTTAATAAAACTATAGGCTACACTGCGAAGTTCTTCTCCATTTAAATGGTCCCCATTTATTTTAAAATAATTATGAACTTTTTTATGAGTTAATTGAATCATGACTTAATAATTTATTATTTCTGTAACAGTGATTTTGCCTGTTAACTTTTCTTTCCAGTTGTTCCAGTTGTATTTTTTGCTAAAAATAAAGAGCAGGATAGGGTAAATGATGACTATCGGTAAAATCACATCAAAACCTGCAGATGGTTCAGATAAATCTATAAAAATAGAGTGTGTTTGAAATACAGACCAATCGGAGGTTACCAATAAAGCACCGGTCAGGTTATTGGCAGCATGAAAACCTAGTGCTAATTCCATGCCTTCGTCCATCAGAGTAATAATTCCTAAAAACAAGCCCGTACCAATATAATAGATCATAATAATATTGCCCATTTTGGTAACTTCTGGATTGAACCAATGCATAGATCCAAATATAAGTGAAGTCATTAGTAACGGAAACCATCTGTTTTTCGCTAAGTTGGCAAATCCCTGCATAAGGTATCCCCGGAAAACATATTCTTCTGTACTGGTCTGTATCGGAATTAATATTGTTCCGACACCAACTAAAATTAAAAAAGGAATGAGCTTAAAATTGAAAATAAATTGTTCAGGTGATTTAAAATAAACAAACAAAAAGCTTACTATTGAAAATCCTGCCCACAATAAAAATGAAAATAAAATACGTTTTATATCTACTGTTCTTCGGGAGGTTGTAACTGATAAAATACTTTGATTATGAAAATGTTTAACAACATAAAAGACAGCAGCTAATGCGAAAGCAAATGAAATCATTACAAAAAATAAAGTAAGATTTGAATCAAACATTTTCATTAGCATCTTATCATTTGTCGGATAAGTTTTTTTGTTAAAAAAAGTATCAAATAAGACGGCTCCCATAAGTGGAATTTGACCAACAAATGAAGCTACGATTATTATTACAGAGCCTAAAATATACTTCCCAAACTTATTTTCGGGTTTAATTCCTTGTTCTAAAAACATGTATTAAAAATTTTAAAATTAGAATTCAGTTTAATAAGTAAATCTTATTTTTGGTATTGCTAAAATACCTCTTTTTAGCCCAATAATTTTACATCCAAACTTTAAAAAATAACATGATACAAATTTACCATAATCCGCGTTGCGGGAAATCAAGAAATTGTCTGGCCTTTCTGGATGACGCTAATCTAAGTTATGAAATAATCTCTTATCTTACAGAAATTCCTTCTTTTGATGAGTTAAAAACTTTAATAGAAAAATTAAACCTGAAACCAATAGAATTAGTAAGGATCAAAGAGAAAATCTGGATTGAAAATTATAAAGGTAAAACGTTGAGTGATTCTCAGGTTATTCAGGCAATGGCGGATAATCCAATTTTAATTGAAAGACCAATCGTAATAAAAGACGGGAAGGACATTGTTGGTCGTGATCTTGATAAAGTAGCATCATTTTTAGAATAATTTTTAAAAGTAATGAATTAACATTATTTTGTGATTTCTTATTTTAAACCAAAAGTTACATTTGTGGTCTAAAGGAAAAAGAAACCAGAAAACATAATGAAAAAATTCAAATTTGCAATGGTATTTATAGTCCTGTTTTCAGGACTTTATAATTACGCACAAGACCGACCTGCAAGCCAAAACAAAGTAAAAGTAACGGGAAAAGTTTTAGAAAAAGTAACAAAACAGCCACTTGAATATGCTACTGTAACCATTAGTCTGCCAAACGAAACAAAAGTAGTAGCAGGAGGAATTACAAATCCAAAAGGAGAATTTGAAGTAGCTGTTGATCCTGGAATTTATGATATAAAAATTGAGTTTATCTCTTTTAAAGCAACAGAATATAAACAAAGAAGTGTACAGGAAAACACTAACTTAGGAACTGTAAACTTGTCTGAAGATGCAGCACAACTAAATGAAGTCGTAGTTCGTGCCGAAAGATCGACTGTGGAGATTAAATTAGACAAAAAAGTTTATAATGTTGGCCAGGACATGATTGTAAAAGGAGGGACAGTTAGTGATGTTTTAGAAAACGTGCCTTCTGTTTCTGTAGATATTGAAGGGAATGTAAGTTTACGCGGAAATGAAAACGTACGTATTTTTATTGACGGACGCCCTTCAAATGCATTGAACATGGCTGAGGCTTTACGCCAAATTCCTGCAGATGCAATCGATAAAGTCGAAGTAATTACAAATCCATCTGCACGTTATGATGCAGAAGGAGGAGCCGGTATCCTGAATATCGTTCTGAAAAAAGGTAAAAACTTAGGTTTTAACGGAAGTTTTATTGCTTCGACAGGAATCCCGGAAACCTATGGTCTTAGTGCCAATTTGAATTATAAAACCGAGAAATTAAACTTTTTTACTTCTACAGGCTATAACTACAGAACCAGTGAAGGAACGGGCTTAACTAATTCAACTATTCTAAATAGAGAGAATAAGCAAATTACAGGCTATAACTATGAAGACAGGGATACAGAGCGTATTCGCAAAGGGATTTCGACAAAAACCGGAGTAGAATGGACTGTAGCACCTAATACCTTCTGGACAAACGCTATAAGTTATAGAGACAATACTGGTACGGATAACGACCTCGTAAACTATAATTCTTTTGATGCAAACAAAGTTTTTACTTCCAGACGTTACCGTTTAAGCAATGGAGATGACTTAGGAAAGGATTTTGAATACTCGTCAAATTTTCTTAAAAATTTCAACGATAAAGGTCATAAACTAACCCTTGATTTTTCCTATGCGACCAATAAGGATGAAGAGAACGCCGTCATTACAGATGAAACAATTGGAAGCAGTGTACCCGCTAATATTGAGGAAACTTTAAACAACGAAAAACAAAACCAGTTGCAATTGCAGGCAGATTATGTTTTGCCTTTTGAGAATGGCAGCCAGTTTGAGGCGGGCTACAAAGGAAACTTCAATAACCTGGATAATGTATATAGCGTTAATACAGATAACGAGGGAAATCCTATTGATGGCTATATTTTAAATACATTAGAATATAATGAGCGTATCAATTCCTTTTACACGCAATATGGTTTCAAAGTAAATAAGTTCTCGTATCTTTTTGGTTTGCGTTGGGAGGATACAAATATTGAGATCAATCAGCTGGATACACAAAATTATAATACAAAAAAATATAATAATTTATTTCCCAGCGCATTTGTAAACTATGAACTATCAGATGAAAGCAGTGTTTCCTTAAGCTATAGTAAACGTTTGTCACGACCTAGAGGACGTTTCCTGAACCCCGCCACTAATTTTTCGAGCAATATCAACTTGTTTAGAGGAAATCCTGATTTGGATCCTTCTTTTACAGACAAATTTGATTTAGGGTATTTGAAACGTTGGGAAAAAGTAACTTTTAGCACATCAATGTATTATGAAAACACTAAAGATGTATTTTCATTTGTCCGCACAGAAACTGGGGAATATGTTGGTGATAATCCTGTAGTTTTAAACAGCCCGATAAATTTGGCAAAAGAACAACAGTTTGGTTTTGAATTCACCTTAAATTATAACCCGTTTAAAATTTGGAAAATCAACAGTAGTTTTAACCTTGCAAACGTTAAAACTACTGGTAATTACACTTACAAACCTGTTGTTGGAGACGAGATTACTACCGATTTAAATAACGAAACTTTTTCATGGTTTTCAAGAGTAAACTCTCGTTTGTCACTTCCATATAAAATCGACTGGCAATTGTCAGGAATGTATTTTGGTCCAAGAAATACTGCACAAGGGAAAAGTCTGGGCAATTATGTGATAAATACGTCTTTTAGTAAGGATGTTTTAAAAGATAAGGGAACAATTGCATTAAACGTAAGTGATTTATTTAATTCCAGAAAAATGAAGAATGAAACTAATCTCGAGACTGTTTCATCATACAGCGAGTTTCAATGGAGAAAAAGACAAATAAATCTTTCATTTACTTACCGCTTAAACATGAAGAAAACAGACAGGGATAAAAATGCACCTAAAAATGGCGCTGGCGGAGGCGATGAAGGCGGGGAATTTCCAGGATAAGAAAGATTATAAACTCCAAAATTTAAAATCCAAATTCCGATTTTATGAAGCTTAATTATCCAAGTTTTATAAAATTGAGATTTGGATTTTTCTTATTAGGAAGTATAAAAAAAAGGACTCGTAAAACGGGTCCTTTTTTTATGAAATCAATTTAAAATTAAATTGATTGTTCTTGTCTTTTCTTTGCTCTTTTCTCTTTGAACATTTCCCAGCTAGCACCCGTAACCCAATAAGATACGAAACCAACCAAGAAAAACATCAACCAAAACCCTATAGTTAGTATGGTCAAGAAAAGTAAAAAACCTAAGTACTGTGAAAATTCAAACATGTTTTCCGGAATTTTTGAATGTAAGGACAAATGTATGTTTTATATTTTTTCTTAGCAATAAAAACCAAATCAATTTTCGTAAAATGACAATTATCCGTATATTTAAACTCATTTTAAATAAGGGATTTTTTTAAATGTCTAAAATAGAAGAATATGAGTATTTTCAGGAGCTGTTTCCTGCTGTACACTATATCTTTCATGCCGAACCCCGGCATAAAAGGATGCCGTTTCCATCAGGGCTAGAGCTACGGTTTCCTTAAGATGATTCCATTAATAATATTAATAATACTTTACAAATAACAAAATGAAATACAGAATAGAAAAAGACACCATGGGCGAAGTACAAGTCCCAGCCGATAAATATTGGGGAGCTCAAACAGAACGTTCCAGAAACAATTTTAAAATTGGTCCGGCAGCATCAATGCCACAGGAAATCATTGAAGGTTTTGCTTATCTTAAAAAAGCGGCTGCTTATGCCAATTGTGATCTTGGGGTTTTGCCTGTCGAAAAGCGTGATGCTATTGCAGCAGTCTGCGACGAAATTCTGGAAGGAAAATTAGACGATCAGTTTCCTCTTGTCATCTGGCAGACTGGTTCAGGCACGCAAAGCAACATGAACGTAAATGAAGTAATTGCCAACCGTGCTCAGGTACTTAAAGGTTTTGACATTGGCGATGGTGAACAATTCATCAAAGCCAATGATGACGTCAATAAATCACAGTCGTCAAATGATACTTTTCCAACGGGAATGCATATTGCAGCTTACAAAATGATTGTCGAAACTACCATTCCCGGAGTCGAAAAATTACACGCTACTTTATCAGCAAAAGCATCCGAATTCAAAGATGTTGTAAAAATAGGACGTACGCATTTAATGGATGCTACGCCTTTAACGTTAGGGCAGGAAATTTCAGGATATGCCGCCCAATTGGCATATGGATTAAAAGCTTTAAAAAACACATTACCGCATTTATCTGAAATCGCTTTAGGAGGAACCGCCGTAGGAACAGGACTTAACACTCCAAAAGGCTACGACGTAAAAGTTGCCGAATATATTGCTCAATTCACCAATCATCCTTTTGTAACCGCCGAAAATAAATTTGAAGCTCTGGCAGCTCATGATGCGATTGTCGAAACACACGGTGCTTTAAAACAGTTGGCTGTCTCCTTAAACAAAATAGCCAACGATATCAGAATGCTTGCTTCAGGACCACGCTCCGGAATTGGTGAAATTCATATTCCGGAAAATGAGCCTGGCTCATCTATCATGCCCGGAAAAGTAAATCCAACGCAATGCGAGGCCTTAACAATGGTTTGTGCTCAGGTTATTGGGAACGATTTAGCAATTGCGGTAGGAGGTATGCAGGGACATTATGAATTGAATGTTTTTAAACCTGTTATGGCGGCAAATTTTTTACAGTCAGCTAGATTATTAGGCGATGCCTGTGTTTCATTCGACGAACATTGCGCTCAGGGAATCGAACCAAATTACAAACGAATCAAAGAATTAGTCGATAATTCATTAATGCTGGTAACGGCCTTAAACACGAAAATCGGTTATTACAAAGCTGCCGAAATTGCTCAAACCGCGCACAAAAACGGAACAACCCTAAAAGACGAAGCTGTTCGTTTAGGCTATGTAACATCAGAAGATTTTGATGCCTGGGTAAAACCGGAAGAAATGGTATAGTGAGGGTAATAGTTATGAGTTAGAAGTTATGAGTTAATAAGGACGGGTAGGAAAGTTAAAAAGTTCTTACCCGTTTTTTTATTTAAAAAATTACAGTTCATCGTATTAGCTTCTAACTCCTAACCCTTAACTTATTTCTCATCGACATAGTCTTGCAAATAGGCAAATCTTGGAGTTAATTTTCCTTTCTCAGTTATTTTAGCTCTTTGCAGAATTCCGTCTTTATCGCCATTAAAGAAAGCCGGAATAACATGTTCCATAAATTGCTCGCCAAAACCTTCGCTGGCATCTTTTGGGATTTCGCAAGGTAAATTATCAACAGCCATTACTACAATTGCTGCAGGATGAAAAAGATCAACTTCTTTATTTTCTGATGGAAGATAACCATATAAAGGCTCTGCAATAGTTGATGGACGCAGTGTACAGGCAATAGGTCCATTCACATCACATGAAATATCAGCAACGACCCTTATATTGCAGTCTTTAGCGTTTAACATTTCCTGGGTCAGGATTATCGGGGCATTATTTGCATAAAAATGTCCGGCAATATAAATATCGCTGACTTTGGTAAATTTTTCAAAATCAGAAGTGTAAGCTTCGGGATGTTGTGCAAAGTCAGTAAAATCAAGCGTCTGCCCGTCAATTCTCTTGTTGTATTCTAAAGCATCCAATTGAACATAGACTGATTGCGTGTATTTTTTGGTTAGATAATTATCAACAGTAACTTCTTTTACCTTGATTGCTTTTAAAATTTCCAAGGCACCGCTGCCCACTTTACCCGTTCCGGAAAGTACAAACTTCAGAGGAGGTAAAGTAATACGTTTTAAATGCATAATCAGGGCTTCTTTTCCTGAAAGGGTTTCTGCTTTTGGAAGTTTAAACAATTCAAATTTTATTCCGAAGGCGCGAATTCCGTTGTAAGCACCAACCATTCCGGCATATTTTCCAAAGCCGATTAGCCTGCGATTATGTTCGTCAACAATTGTTTCGTGATCATATAAACTGATGTTCTTCTCTAATATAGCTTGCAGCAGTTTTTTATTGTAAGGCTGCTTTTTTATAGTATGTGAAAAAAAGAAATAGGATTTATTTGGAATTAAAGCATCGACTGGAACTTCTTTTACTCCAAATAAAACATCACAATCTGAAACATCATCTGCAACAGTTATGCCCATACTTTTGTATTGAATATCTGAAAAAATTCTAACATCTGAACTTTCTACAATTACAGAGCTTACTGGATACAATTGTTTTAGTTTAGCCAATTCATCTGGCGAAAATACGACACGCCTGTCAGGTGGATTTTTTCTTTCTTTAATTATTCCGAATTTCATTTAAATAGATTTAATTTTTAAATATAACTTTTTTAATTCAATTTGTTATAAATGTGACAAAAAAAGTTAAAATTTTGTTGTCTTTTTTTTTGATTCTAGTAATTATATATCCTCTCAGATTGATATGTAATTGTATAACAGTTAATTAATAATAATTAATTGTTAAAAAGAGAAACGTATGTTGGATAAAGTGGCATATCAAAAGTATTGAATTCTATATATTTGTTTTTTCAAGAAAAAATGCAAATGAGATTCCTAAAAAAAGCAAATATACCACAAATACTTTTTCTAATATTAGTTTTAAGCTCCTGTGGAAAAGATAAAAAAACTAATCCTGACAATGAGATTCCTGAAATAAAAGATACTTTGGGCAGAATGATTCCAATGGGACCAGAAAAAAAACCTGCTGTCAGCTATATTAATTCAATTAAACCAAGATTAAATCATTTTTACAATAAAAACTGGCCAAATAATAGTATGAATGGCAGTTTTTTGGTAGCGAGGAACGGGCATATTATTTTTGAAAAATACAATGGCTATGCCAATAAAAATGCTGAGACAAAAATTACAAAGGATACTCCGGTACACATAGCATCTGTAAGTAAGGTTTTGACAGCAACTGCTGTACTAAAACTCGTGAATTTAGGTAAAATAGAACTGGATCAAAAAGTAAACACTATTTTAAAAACATTTCCTTATGAAGAATGTACGGTTCGTATGTTGCTGACACATAGAAGCGGAATGCGAAATTATGCCTATTTCACAGACAGGGATAAGTCGGTTTGGGACCGGCATAATCAATTAACGAATAAAGATATTTTAAATATTCTGGCAACTAAAAATGTGGGTCTGGAGTCAAGGGTTGGTACCCGTTTCGGGTATTGCAATACCAATTATGCCATGCTGGCACTGATTATTGAAAAAGTAACAGGATTAAGTTACAAGGAGGCTATGAGTGAAATGATTTTTAAGCCATTAGGAATGAAACATACTTTTGTTTTTGATGATGAAAAAGACAGAAAAAAAATTGTTCCGTCATACAAAGGCAATGGTGTAGAAATAGGTTTTGATTATCTGGATTGTGTATATGGTGATAAAAATATTTTCTCGACTCCACGCGATCTTTTGAAGTTTGACAGAGCCAGAAATTCACCAAAATTTTTAAAACCTGAATTGTTAAAACAAGTTTATACAGGATACAGCAACGAACGCAAAGGTACTAAAAATTATGGGCTGGGTATTAGAATGATTAATTGGGAGACCGGTCAGAATTTTTATTTTCATAATGGCTGGTGGCACGGAAATACTTCCTCATATATTACACTTCAAAAAGAGCAGGTTACTATTATTGCCTTATCAAATAAAATGACGAGAAAGACGTATGCAGTTAGAAAGCTGGCTCCAATTTTTGGTGATTATCCGTTTGATTTTAAAGACGAGGAATAACAATATTTTTTGAAAAAATTATCATTGATTTAACTTCAAAAAGTATACATTTGCAAACTCATTTTTCGGGGTCGACTGGTTTTGACAGCAAGTCGAATTGGAAAGTAAGCACGTCGAGCATTAAGACCTTGCTCGTAAATATAAGATCTTACACTTTTACACGGCGAAAATAACTACGCTTTAGCTGCATAATCCGAATTATAGTAAGATTAGCCACGTCCCTATAAGATAGGGAAGCTGGATTCTCCTTGAAAGCCTTGGTTTGTGGCGTTCAGTACAGGGGAACCGTAAAAATAAACCTAGATTTCCATGAGCTTCGGGTGGATTTCGAAATTAAGAAGATAAGTGTTGAGTGGCTGTTCCTGGCCTGGCTTAACATCGAAAACCCAATCAGGGAATAAACGTGTAGAAAGCTCTTTAGTTGCTTGTTTGGACCCGGGTTCGATTCCCGGCGACTCCACAAAAAGGCAGAAAATCATATGATTTTCTGCCTTTTTTTTATAATATAGAAATAGTTAGGTAAGAGATTAGCTTACAACTGAACATAATAAGGTACACTGTATAAACATCTTACTGGATTTCCACCTTTGATTGCGGGAATCCAATTTGGAGATAATTTTAAAACTCTTTCTAGTTCTTTTCCAGAACCATAACCAAAATCACGGAGAACATTGATATTGGAAACACTTCCATTTTTTTCAATAATAAAATTAGCAAAAATACCTCCATAAGCTTCTTTTTTAATTATTTCTTGTGAAGTAACATAATTTTTCTTTAAAAAAACATGGAACTTGTTTATACCACCAGGAAATTTTGGACGAACTTCTACCGCAGCGGTATTGTAGACTTCATTATCTTCTGGTTTACTATCGTGATACTTTTCTACTTTTATTGTTTTTTGAGGAACACTCTTTTCGATATTTTTATAAGCAGGTTCATCCGCAACACTTTTATTTTGACAGCTAAATAACAGTAGAAAAATTATGGTTATTAAAAAAAATCTTATCATAGTTTTTTTGTTTAGTTGAGAGAACTCTGTATTTTCAAATATTTTTATAGAAGTAAAAAAACGAAAATTATTCCAATGATTGAGTAATGAATCAAAAATCTTGAAGTAAATTAACTTTGTATAAATAGGAAAACTTCGGAGAGCCGGATATAAAAAATCAACTTTCAGGTACTACCAAAGCTTAGAACCTGAAACTATTCAGTTATTATAAAAAATAATTCATCTTTTTTATTTAAATTTATGAAACAAACCCACCATGATCCTAAAGATGTATGCAGAAGAATTCTTTTCCATATCATATTCTTATAATCGACAATAATCTTCAGGAAGTTAATCATACAAGCAAATTAATTCAGGATAGATTTCCTTCTTCCAATATAACTTCATCAGACTTTGAAGATGCTTATCCTATGCTATCTTCAAAATTTGATATTATTTTAATAGGTGTCAATCATGTTGAGGAAATTGACAAAATAAATAATATTGAAAAAAACACCAACGAAACGATACTAATAGTCCTATCGGATATCATGACAATTTCCGATTTTGCAGATTTAAAAATTACAAAGGGCAGTAATAATGTATTTGATTATCTGCCAAAAAGCGAATTAAGTTCCTTACTGCTGTTCAAATGCATTGGTTACATTACTGAGAAAAGGAAGTGTGATAGTAAATACAGTAGTTTAAAACGGAAGTACAATAACTTATTTGAAATGAATCCGGTTCCGATGTGGATTTATGACTTAGAGTTCTTAAAATTTATTCGCGTCAATGAGGCAGCGGTTCGTAAGTATGGGTATACTAAGGAAGAGTTCAGGAACATGACAATAAAAGACATACGACCTGTTGAAGATTTAATGAAGTTGGAAAAGGCCATTGATCTGGTACGAAAACATAAAAAGCTTTTCACAAATGGAATTTATCGGCATAAAAAGAAAAACGGGACTATAATTTATGTTGAAATTGTAAGTAATATAATCTATATTGATAAAATAAAGTATGAACTTGTTCTGGCTAATGATATTACTGAAACCCTCAATTATATCCAGGCAATAGAAAATCAAAACTTAAGGCTGCAGGAAATAGCATTTAATCATTCGCACATCATCAGGGCACCGCTGACTAATATAATGGGCATATTAAATCTTATTAAAGAAACGGATTCTAATAACCCCGAAGGTGCCGAATTATTAGAACACCTTTTTACTTCTTGTAAACATCTTGATGAAAAAATTTCAGATGTTGTAAAAAAAAGTGCTCCGTATCCTCTTCCGGATAATAAAATATAAAGTTTCTTAATTGTCTTTTTGCATTATACCTGCTTGATAATTCTTTTTGTAATTAAAAATAGATCTTGCAATAAATAAACCGAATTACAAATAAAAAAGATTGTTATTTTAGCTTAAAATGTTAAATTTATTGGGATAGGAGTAACTAGTGATATCAAAATTAATTTTATCTTAGCAGGGAAAAAAATATTTTTGATTGGATTTGTTTTGAAAGAATAATACAAACACAACTTAAATGAAATGTGATTTTTACAAGATTTTATCGTATTTAAATTTTAACCATATTATCCCATAAAAAATGAATAAACAGATTTACAATCTTCTATTAGCAGACGATGATGAAGATGATTGTATTTTTTTTAGAGAAGCAATTGATGAACTCTCACTTCCTGTAAAGCTTGTAACGGTTAATGATGGTGTGGAGCTTATGGGGTTTCTTGAAATTAATACAGCGGGTAATTTACCGGATATTCTTTTTCTGGATTTAAATATGCCTCGCAAAAATGGATATGAATGTCTGGCAGAAATAAAAGCTATCGAAGAATTGAAAGAACTTCCTGTAATAATCTTTTCTACTTCTCTGGATATAGAAATTGTAAATACAATGTATGATAAAGGGGCTTTATACTATATTCGCAAACCGGGTGATTTTTCAAAATTAAAGCAGGTAATAGGCAATGCACTTAAAGTTACTTCTGAAAATAATTTTAAAAAACCTGAAAGAGAGAATTTTATTCTTCAACCCTAAATATTACGTGGATACGCATGACAAATAAAGAGCATTATTTCCTTGAAGGCGGAGGCGAAATGGGGCAACTCATTCGAAGTAAAGATTGGAGTAAAACACCTGTAGGAACTCCGGATTTATGGCCACAAAGCCTTCGTACTACGCTCAGTATTATTTTAAATTCAAAGTTTCCAATGTTTCTGTGGTGGGGAGAAGAACTGACTTGTTTTTACAATGATGCTTACCGTCCAAGACTTGGAATAGAGGGAAAACATCCAAATATTTTAGGACAAAAAGCAGAGGAAGCCTGGTCAGAGATCTGGCCCATTATATTCCCTCTTATTAAGAAGGTACTGAACGGTGAGGGAGGAGTGTGGAGTGAGAACCAGCTTATTCCAATATACCGCAACGGAAAACTAGAAGATGTTTACTGGACTTTCAGCTATAGCCCGGTATTGGATGAATCCGAAAAAATTGCAGGTGTAATGGTCGTATGCACAGAAACAACAGAAACTGTAACTGCATTTAAAAAATTAGAGGAAAGTAATAACCGCTATTTAAATAACATCATTCAGGCTCCAACAGCAATGTGTGTACTCAGGGGTGAAAACCATGTTGTAGAGATTGTAAACGACAAGATGCTTGAGATTTTTGGAAAAAGTAAAGAAGAAATCTTAAACAAACCCATGTTTCAAGGTTTGCCCGAAGCAAAAGCCCAGGGAATGGAGTCACTGCTCGATAAGGTATACGAAACAGGCGAAAAATGTATTGCAAACGAGTATCCTGTTAATCTTCCCAGAAACGGTAAAATAGAAACTACTTATCTTAATTTTGTATATGAGGCATTAAAAGAAGCAGATGGGAAAACTTCCGGTATAGTAGCAATAGCCATAGAAGTGACATCACAAATTATAGCCCGTTCAAAAGTAGAAGAAAGCGAACAAAAAATAAGGCAGTTGGTAGAAAATGCCCCTTTTCCTATTGCAGTATATGTTGGAAAAGAAATGATAGTCGAACTGGCTAATGATTCTATCATAAAAATATGGGGAAAAGGAAATGATGTCATAGGCAAATCCTTTAAAGATGTGCTTCCTGAACTCAATAATCAATTGGTGTTTGAACAAATCAATACGGTTCTACAGACAGGAAAGTCTTTCCATACACGAAACACTCCCCTTGATCTGACAGTTGAGGGTAAACTTCAAACTTATTATTTTAATTACAGCCTGACACCTTTATATGATTTAAATGGTAATGTCTACGCTGTGATGAATACGGGTGTTGATCTGACTGATTTGAACCTCGCAAAGAAAAAAATTGAAGAAGCTGATAAGCGATTCCGTAATACCGTAAAGCAGGCTCCCGTTGGAATAACTATTTTAAGAGGTCCTAACCATGTGGTAGAAATGGCTAATAACGCATATCTAAAACTGGTTGACAGGAAAGAAGACAGTTTTATAGGCAGGCCTTTATTCGATTCTTTGCCCGAGGTTGAAACATCGGTAAGAGTATTATTGGAAAATGTTTTAAATTCAGGTACTCCTTATCACGGTAATGAATTGCCGGTTTCTTTAAACCGTTATGGAAAACTGGAAATTTCATATTTTGATTTCTTATATTATCCATTGAAGGAAGAAGATGGAAATATTTCAGGTGTTATTGTGACTGCTACGGAGGTAACCGAAAAAGTACAGGCCAGAAAAAAAATAGAGCAAAACGAACAACGGCTTAATATTATAGTAGAAGCCAGCGAACTTGGAATCTGGGAACTGGATGCAAAAACAAACGATTTTCACTATTCCAAAAGATACCTTGAGATTATTGGAGGGCATAAGGAACATGTAGAATTAACCCACGAACAATTACTCAAACATGTCCATCAGGATGATCTCGATATTAGAGAAAAAGCAATTAAGCATGCAATTGATTCAGGACATCTTCATTATGAAGCAAGAGTGGTATGGAACGATCAATCAGTTCACTGGGTAGAAGCGAAAGGAAAAGTTTTCTATGGGGAAAATAACAAACCAGAAAGATTATTAGGTACTGCCAGAGACATAACAGAACTGAAGAATCATCAACAGGTATTAGAAGAAAGCGAAAAAAAATTCCGCTCTTTAACAGAAAGTATTCCCCAGCTCATCTGGGAAACTGATGAAAAAGGGAATGCGCTATTTGCTTCAGGAAAATGGCTCGAATACACAGGAATTAAGCCAAATGGTGTAGCAGAATGGAAAGCGATGCTACATCCTGATGATTTTCAGGAAAATGCAAAAATATGGGGACACTCACTGGCAACAGGAGAGAGTTACAGAGCTGATGTCAGGATTTTGAGAAAAGACGGTACTTATAGATGGCATGCCGTAATAGGTGAACCAGTATTAAATGAAAAGAATCAAATTATAAAGTGGGTTGGGGCATTTACAGATATTCATGCCGAGAAAGCTTTTACACATGAACTGGAACAGCAGGTTGGCGAGCGCACTAAAGAATTAAACCTGATCAATGAGTCTCTTAGAAAAAGTGAGGAACGTTATCATTTAATGGTAGAAGAGGTGCAGGATTATGCCATATTATACCTGAATCACGAAGGAATTGTTGAAAATTGGAATATTGGGGCAGAAAAAATAAAAGGCTACAAAGCAGAGCAAATAATCGGAAAATCTTTTTCTGTTTTTTATACAGAAGGAGATCGAAAAAACAATCTTCCTTTTAAGTTACTGCAATTAGCCCGTGAGAAAGGAAAAGCAGTACAGGAAGGCTGGCGTGTTCGAAAAAACGGTACCCTTTTCTGGGCAAGTGTTGTTATCACCGCTGTTCATAACAAAAAAAATGATGTCATTGGATTTTCAAAAGTGACTCATGATTTAACAGAAAAAAAGAAGGCCGATGACAAATTGAAGTTAAATGCATTAGAGCTTGAGCAAAAAAATGCAGAACTGGAGCAGATGAACAAGGAACTGCAGTCTTTTGCTTACATCTCAAGCCATGATTTGCAAGAACCGCTCAGAAAAATCCAGACCTTCGCCACCCAGATCATAGAAAGGGAATCTGATAATTTGTCGGATGTTGGAAAAGATAAATTTCAGAGGATGCAGAATGCAGCTAAGCGAATGCAGACTTTAATTAATGACCTTTTGTCTTATTCACGAACTAATGTCCAGGAAAGGGTGTTCGAAAAAACTGATTTGTCTAAAATAATCGATGAGGTAAAAGAAGACCTGAAAGAAGAACTCGAGCAAAAGGGGGCTATCATTGAAAAACATAAAACCTGTGTAGTTGATCTTATCCCGTTTCAGTTTAGGCAATTGTTGTACAATCTTGTCAGCAATGCTGTCAAATTCTCTAAACCTGATATACCGCCTGTAGTAAAAATTGACAGCAGGATAGTTAAAGGGGCAGCCATAAATAATGAAAAGGCGAAAGCCAGTACCGATTATTGCCATATTAGCGTATCAGACAACGGAATTGGTTTTGATCAGCAATACAGCGCAAAAATATTCGAAGTCTTTCAGCGTTTACACGGAAAACTCGAATATACAGGAACCGGAATTGGCTTGGCTATTGTTAAAAAAATAGTAGAAAACCACAACGGATTTATTACAGCAAGCGGAGAACAAAACAAGGGAGCCACTTTTGATATTTATATTCCAGTAAACGAAGATTAAGATCATTTTTTAGATAAACTAAAAACTCCAAAACTTATTATTTTGGAGTTTTTTTATGAAGTAATCCCGTTTACAAAATATAAAACAATCCGATTTTTAACTCCGCTCCTTTGCTTCGAGTGTTTGCTTTCACTCGTATGGAGAGGTAGGGTAAGGAAAAACAAAAAACTGTTTTGTATTTTAAATGATATTATATGTTTGAAATTTAAATTCCTAACCGGAAATCCTTTACGCTTTTTTGTTCCAAGGAAACATCTTCAAAGTAACTGGTCGTTCCTTTGTCAACCGGGCATTGTGCGCTGATTCCTGCCCAGATGGATGCAGGATAATTATTTTGGTATAAGCGTACCAATTGCCAGTTTTTATTATCCAGTGAATAATAGCTGGCAACTGTATGAGTATCGGATGAAATTTTCATATAAGCGGTTTTTTGTTTTACGACATCATGATTATTATCATCAGAAGTCCCGATTGTACGAACCGTGACCATCCTGTGATTGCCGCGTTCATCCTGTTCAAAACAAAATTTCTGATAAAAATTGTCATGCACATACAAATAAAGGACACCGGCATTGTAGAGGCCTTTTTTAGTAAATTCAGGACTTACTTTTGCGGTAATCGTAAAAGGTTTGGTATTGTCCAGTTTAGACAAGAGAATCGGCGCAGTATTGTTGGATAATTTATTGTTGGGGTCCGAAAAATAATCTTTTTTCTCGCCTACATAAAACAGGATGTTGTTTTTGGTGTCAACTTTTGCGAGCGTATCAGCTCCATTGACAGATTTTGTAAAATGAATTTTGGTCAGTTTTATATCGCAGGTTGTACCGCGGACAAAAGCAGAATCTGTAGATTTTGAAATGCCGTTTTCGGGTATAGATTCATTATTTTTTTTAGCACTTTTTTCGCAGGATGAAACGAAGAGAATGCTGAACAAAGTACAATAAGTAAGAAATTTTGTTTTCATAAAATTTTTTGTTAGAAATTAAAATCATAATTTAATTTTTCAAATTTACTTTTGCTTTACAACAACTGCAATACGTAAAATTAACCAATTTATTAAAACTATGATGCCAAATGAATCCATCGAAGATCAACTAACTGCTGTTTTATTGAAACAAAAGTTTCTGGAAGAAGAAATCCTTGATATAGAAGAGTATAAGGATGCTGTTTCCGCTTATGTGGCTATCGAACAGTGCGTGGCGGTACTTTCAGATTTTCAGGCAGATTGCAGTTATATTTACGCAGGTAATTTTGGTGAATATTTTGGTCTTCCATCTGCAAATTCCGTTATTGATTCTGCTTTTGAGGATTGTATTTTCAATAAAATAAATCGGGATGATGTTACGGAACGTCATGCCTTAGAACTGCAGTATTTTCAATATCTTAAAAATCTGCCGGATACTGAATACCGAAAATACAGTACTTTTAGCCGTTTACGAACATCAGATACCATAAATCCGGGCTATATCAACCATCGGACAATGTATCTTAAAAAAAATCCCAACGGAAGCATCTGGCTTGCCCTTTGTCTCTATGCCCCATCAGCCGATTTTCAGCTACGAACTGGTATTGATGGCAGCATTATAAATATGCAGACAGGCGAAATTATTGCTTCCGAAAAATACCAGCGGTATAAGCAAACCCTGCTTTCCAAAAGAGAACTGGAAATCCTTAAGCTTCTGGCTGAAGGGAACAACAGTAACAGCATTGCTGATCAGCTCAGTATTTCAGTCTATACAGTCCGTCGGCACAGACAAAATATAATACAGAAAATGCAGGTCGCCAATACAACAGAAGCCTTAAAAACAGCATACGTCATGGGACTTGTTGAGGTTTGATTTTTACTCTTTCGAAATATTTTTGATCATAATATCTTTAAAATCAATAGGGGCGCCTTCATAATTCAGCGAAATTTTGCCTTCCGTGGCCGAAGCTTCTGTAGCTTCATTTACCAGTTTTCCGTTCAGGTATTGGGTGATTTTTCCGTTAAAGGACCTGATAACAACAGCATTCCATTCGCCATAAGGTTTTTCGTTTTCGCTAAATTTTGGTGATGTTACGCTGGCACCGGCTTCAACCAGTTTCCCATTTACTTTTGCAGTGACCTGATCCAGAAAGATAAAATCGCCCGTAGTATTTTCTTTGATCTGAAACTGAATTCCTTTCGGCCATATTTTATCAGGATAATCGGCGGGAATGTTGTACATAACGCCGCTGTTTTTCTTGTTCTTAGTTTTATATTTCTCTTCGATGTTCCAACGGTATGCAAAGCTCAATTCAAAATTCTGATAACTTTTCTTAGACATCAGATAGCCGTTGGTTTTGCCATACATCCTGATCATTCCATCAGAGAATTCATAAGCTTCTGAAGGTTGTTGTCTTTCGGTACTGGACTTTGTAAAAGCATACCAGTCATCCATTGATACCCTTTTTTGCTGAACCGCACATGAATTTAAGACTAAAAGAAACGATAAGGCAAAGGTTGTTTTTTGGAACATAATACAGATTTGAAAAGAAATTTATTTTAAGATTTGAAAAACAAACAATAAAAGTAAGAAATACAAAACTTTAAAATTATCCATTTCTTCAAATATAATTTAAAAAAATTACGAAATAAAAAAACAGAAGTATTTGATTTAAGAAATCTTCATGTTATAATGAGTTTATGCTTCAAACACTATACTCGTTCTGAACAAGTATCATGTATTATGACAAGCGAGGAATGCATTTTTAATTTTGGCACTTAATTCCATGTATAGAATTATTTTCCTGGCTTTCATGCTATAAAATAGTAAACTGAATGACATTAATCTTATATAATTTTAATTTAATCTTTAATAAAAACCTGAAGTTCAATTTATTAACTTTTATTAAAGAAAGGTTTAACATCGTCTGTTTTCACTCACTGTGTGAAATAACTAATTTTAATCAAATCAAATTAATAACGTTTTAATATTTAAAATTATGAAAAAGAATATAGCCATATTAGCAACAAACGGTTTTGAAGAATCAGAATTGTCATCGCCTAAAGCCTATCTTGAAGAGCAAGGATGGAACGCCGATATTATCAGTTTGAAATCAGGCACTATCAAAGCCTGGAAAGACGGTAACTGGAGCAACGAATATAATGTTGATGTAGTATTAGATCAGGCAAATGAAGCAGATTACGATGCTTTGGTTCTTCCGGGAGGAGTTTTAAACCCTGATTTATTGAGAAGAGAAGAGGCTGCAGTAAATTTTGTACGTGCCTTTTTTGAAAGTAAAAAACCTGTAGCGGCTATTTGTCACGGCCCTCAAATTCTGGTAGATGCGGATGTTTTAGAAGGCCGAAAAGTAACGTCGTTCTTCTCTGTGAAAAACGATTTGATAAATGCCGGAGCAGAATGGGAAGACTCAGAAGTAGTCGTAGACAATGGATTGGTGACCAGCCGAAACCCTGATGATTTGCCCGCTTTTAATAAAAAAATGGTAGAAGAAATTAAAGAAGGAAAACACGAACGTCAGACAGTGTAAAAAAAGATGTTTTAATTAGATTTGTCTAATTATAAAAAATGCAAGATCAATTTTGGTCTTGCATTTTTTTGTGATTGCTAGTTTAGAAAAATTTACTCATGACTATAATTAATTAAAGCGTTTGCAACATCATATTAGGCGGACTAGCATAACGGTCTCTGGTCTTACTTAGACATGCTGGTGCTCGTTTGCAACGAGTACCTACTGACTTAAGTAACGAAAATAAAGCGTTTGCAACGCGGCATTATATAAACATACATTCTTAAAAAGTTTTAACAGTACTATCAATAACTTTATATTTTCAATGATATTTTTATTTCAATGAGTTATTATAAAAAAAAAGAAGCATTTGTTTTAAAAAATGCTTCTTTTTTAATGATCCGCGTTGCAAACGCTCTGATTTGTTTTCATAATTTAAGTAGGTACTCGTTGCAAGTACCAGATATGATGATAAACGAGGACGAGTGGGGGGACAGTAAAAAGCTTTATATATACATTTATTCTTTTTCAAAAATATGTAATTGATTGCCTGTATCTAATGCATAAATTTTGTTATCTGAAACTTGGAAATCTTTAAAAGTACCCCGGAGGTCAGATATTTCTGTTTGCCAAAGTATCTCTAAGGTGTTATAATCTAAAATACCTATATGCCTGCCGTGAAGCGTGTCTTTGTTTGCTGTAAAATATATTTTATTGTCTAAGACTTTCCAAAAACCTATTTTTAAATTTTCGAGATACAAACTTTCTATGCGGTGGTTGCGAATAACGGCTCCTGTTGTGGCATTTATTTCTACAAATGGGCTATCGGCTTGATGTGTGCTCATTTTTCCGTAAATACTCAGAATGGAATTTTTCTCAGAGAGTAGTTCTATAAACCAATCTGAAAGGTCATATTCTGAGGGTGATTGGTATACTACCTCACCGCTAACAATGTCTAAAGCGAGTAAAATATTTTTGTCTTTATTAATGCCTCCACGATATATAGATACCCAAATTTTTTCTTCTTTGACTCCTAATATTTTTCTGATTTCACCATATTCTTGTAATAGAATTTTCCAGGTATTTTTACATGTTGGATATGAGATTGCTTTAAGAATAATTTTATCATACAAAAAAAAAGTATTGTGATCACAAAAAATAAATTCCCAATTGTAATTAGAAATTAATTCTATTTCCTTTTCTAATTTATTATTATTTAGAAATAAATAGGTATTAGATTCAATATCAGTTTGAAATGTTAAATTATCACAATTTGTGGTAACCTTTAAAAAGAAGCGAGAAGCTTTTTGAGTAAATGTTAAATCTTTTTTTAAAGAAATACAACCATCTATAATATTAAATAATATGAATTCATTATCTGCCGAAATGAAAAAGTCATCAACGTTCTCATAAATGTTTTTTTCATTTATAAAGAGCTGTTTTTCCCTATTCTTTAGAATAATGTCTCTATTTGATAACATTAAAGAAGTTATATTTTGTTTTTTATCAATTCGAATATAAATCATTATTTTACTTTTATAAAACTGTAAAAAGAATTGGAAGTATCATTTAGAATTGTATTTTGAAAATATAATCGTGCTGCAGATTCCAATCTATTTTCAAATAAATTTAATTTCAATGCATTATTTCCCCAAATAGCATTAAAAACAGCTTCTCCCTTGGTTGTAAGTGTTGTTCCGTT
Source organism: uncultured Flavobacterium sp. (assembly GCF_946478785.1). Next base: position 24,508 of record NZ_CAMLDD010000008.1, on the reverse strand, counting down.
ATGCATCATTTCTTGAAATTTTTCTTTTACTAGTGTTGGGTCAGAATTATTATTGAGTTTCTTTTTATCAAACCAATATTCTATTTTATCCATCGAGGTTACTTTTTGGTTATCACTCAAATAGGTTACAAATTGTTTAACGGAACCTGTAGCGTTTCCTTCTTTTACAAAATTTTGAAAGGCTATCCCGTTTAGATCCCAGCTTTTACATTCAATGATTTTGCTTCCGTTTTCTACAATATCTGCAAATGCTCTACCCCAGCTCCCCGGAGTGTTCTTTTGTCACGCTGCGCAAATGTCTCTGACTTTGCGGAATTTGAAATTTCTTAAGAACGAAAACTTATCAAAAGTCTCCGACTTTTAAACTACAATTAGTATTGATTATATCTTGTAAATGATTTATAATCTAAAACATCAACAACAGGATTATCTGCTTTTTCAATTGTTAATAATCCGGAATTATCAATATAGTTGCCTGCACTTGAATAAATATAATCTGATCCTTTTGATACAAGACCTGATCTAACCGGATTTAAATGTATATAATCTAATTTAGACCACATAAATTTATTTGAATAAATTTCTTCTGCATGATTTCCGTATTGCCACCCTGGCCTGGAGGTTTAGGATTATATAGTGTTTAAAAAAAATCACAAAGTCAGAGACATTTCTGCAGCTTTTAATACGGAATACTTCGTAGACCCGAAAAGGTTAGGCAATTCACAACTTAATTTAATAACAACAAACAATCACCTCACAACCCTCCTGAAAGTCAGGTTGATTCTCGGCAAAACGTCTCTGGCTGTTTTAGGCACCTGATGCTGCCAAAAACTATTGGTAGATCCGGCCATTAGTAAAAAAGTGCCATGATGCAGCGGAATCTCCAGTTGCGGAATCTCTTTTCGAAATTTATGGCGAAGCCTGAACATCCTCGTTTCTCCAAAAGTGACTGAGGCAATATCCATGTTTTTATTGCTGCTCACGGTCTTGTCGCTATGCCATCCTACGCCGTCCTTCCCATTTCGGTAAAGATTAAGCAAAACCGCATTAAATTTTATATGGGTTTCCATTTCCACACGTCGGCGGATAGCTTGCAGTTCAATTGGCCAGTGTGAGTCAGGTTTTTGCTCGTTTAGGTCGTCCAGGTACCACGAAACCATTCTGGGGGCAGTAACTACCTTGTCATACATAGGCATGTCATATTCGTGCCATTGCGTTTGGTGAAGCAGGCTGGTATAGTAATAATCGGACTCCTCTTTCGAAAAAAAGTGGTCAATCAGGAGTAAGTCGGCATCAGGAACGTCAAATATCTTTTTTCCCCCTGTACCGCTCGAAAAGAGTTCGGTATCGTCAAAGAGTGTCATCTTCATTATTTTGAATACACAAAACTAGTACAGTTGATAACAATTTTTAATATATTTGTAGTTATAAATTGTAACAAAACTATTATGTCCTTATTTTCAGATAACATCAGGGTTTTAAGGGTTAGGCACAAAATCTCACAGGAAAAGCTGGCTCAAAACCTTCAAATTACCAGAGGCAGGTATGTCAAATACGAAGATGGCACTTCAGAAGCGCCATATGATATTTTAAAAAAAATAGCCCAGTACTTTCATATGAGCATCGATTTATTGTTGTCGGTTGATATCCGAAAAATCAATATGGATGATTTGTTAAAGCTCGAAAATAACAGATTGGTCCTGCCTATTCAGGTAGACCAGCAGGGAGAAAATTTTATCGAAGTAGTAACCCAAAAAGCAAAGGCAGGTTATCTCAACGGATATGCAGATCCCGAATATATTGAAAGCCTGCAGCAGATTTCGCTTCCCTTTTTAGGGCCGGGCAAACACAGGGGGTTTCCGGTCGAAGGAGATTCGATGCCGCCACACGAAGATGGTTCGATAATTATAGGGCGTTATGTAGAAAGATTAGGAGATGTACAGGATGGCAAAACCTACATACTCATTACTAAAAATGAAGGAATGGTGTACAAACGCCTCAATAAAAACAAAAAAAATGCACTGGTGTTAGAGTCAGACAATAGTTTTTATCCCAATTACGAAGTCAGGCTCTCTGATATTGTTGAAATTTGGGAGTATCAGTGTAATATTGGGCGTACCGATAAAAAACAGGAATTAAACGAAATGGATGATTTAAAAGAATTGATTTTAGAAGTGAAGAGGGAAGTAATGGAAATTAAGGTCAGCCGTTTAAATAAAGATTAACAACAACTTATTTGCCTGATTTAATAACTAAATTATCAGGCAAATAAGGAACATATAAAAAAATTAGCTATCTATTAAAACATCTTCTTTTATCCATTTCACCTCTCCATTTTCAATAACTACCATCATTTTATCCCCATCTTTAACTTCTCCTGAAATTATTTTCTTGGCAAGAGGTCTTCTAAGATGGCTTCTGATAATACTTTTGATGGGTCTGGCTCCATATTTTGCATTGTATCCGTTTTCAGAAAGATAAAGCTTGGCTTCTATTGGAATTTCGACTTCGATATTAATATTTTTTAGCAAATCCATAAACTCTTTTTTAAGATGGATTTCAAATATTTTTAAAGCATTTTCTTTGCTGATAGGGGCAAAGGGTATAATTTCAGTTAATCGGCCTAAGAACTCGGGCCTAAAATAATTTGCCATAATCTCCATTAAAGAAGATGAACCCGGAATTTGCCCATTATTGAATGTTTCAACAATATGATCTGAGCCAATATTTGAGGTAAAAAGAATAATGGCATTAGAGAAATCCCCCTCTTTTCCTAATCTGTCATGTAATTTTCCTTCGTCCATAATTTGAAGAAATACATCATAAACAGAAGCATGTGCTTTTTCGATTTCATCAAATAGTACAATAGAGTAGGGTTTCTGTCTTATTTTATTCACAAGCAAACCGCCTTCTTCATAACCAACATATCCAGGAGGCGCTCCATAAAGTAAAGCTGCGGAATGCTCTTCTTTAAATTCTGACATATCGAATCGGATAATGGCATTTTCATCCTGAAAAAGAAATTCAGCCAAACTTTTAGCTAATTCTGTTTTTCCGGTTCCTGTAGGTCCTAAAAAAAAGAATGAGGCTATGGGCTGTCCTGCCTTACTTAGTCCGGATCTGGATTCTAAAATGGAACCTGAAACCGTTGCAATGCAATGATCCTGACCAATTACTCTTTGACTTAAAACGTCCTCAATATTATTCAGTTTTTGTTTTTCTTCTTCCTTTAATTTTCCTGCCGGAATCCCCGTTTTTTGGGCAATTATAAGTGATAAATCAAAGGGCTCAATATGCATGCGCTTGTCTAATGCTCTTTCTTCAAGAATAGTGATCAGATTTTCAATATGTTTAATGGTAGCTTCAGAAGTTTCAAAAGTCTTTGTGTCATTCTGATCATCCACTAGCATTAAAAAGGTTGTTTTGTTTATTAAATCAGTTAAAAACCAATTGCTTTCTTTTATGAGCTGTTGTTCGGATAAGTTGCTGTCGTTTAGTTTTAAAAGTAATAATTTATCCAGAAGAGATTGTTTTTCTTTTAAAAATGTTTCTCCGGAAGTTTTTAAAACCGACATGGTATGATCAATCAGATTGATAGCAGATTCAGGTAAGCTTTTTTCTTTTAAATACCTTCTGGATAACCGGATAGACTCGCTAATTGTCTCATCATCAATATGTATTTTATGATGTTCCTGATACGTTTTAATAGATTCCCGAATCATTCGGAATAAAGTTTCATCGTTTGATTCTTCTAACTTTACAATTTCAAACATCCCCGATAGTCCTTGTTCTTTTTCAATTCTTTTTGAATATTCATCAATTGTTGAAGTAGCAATAATATTTAGTCCTTTGGCTAATTCACCTTTTAAAACATTCGATACTCCGGAGTCTCCACCATTTTTATCTAATAAAGTATGAATTTCTTCAACAATAAGAATTGCTTTAGGAAATTGTCTTAATTCCTGAATACAGTTTTTTAGGCGATCTTCAATCTCTCCTTTATATGATGCACCGGCAATTAAGGAAGATAAATCCAATTCAAAAAGTTGTACCTTATTTAAAACATCAGGAACCTGATTGGCTATTACATTTTGAACAAGTGTGTCAATTAATATTGATTTTCCAATTCCGCGATCACCAATCAATAATACATTTGGTTTAGAAAATCGGCAAAGTATTTCTTTTATAGTATTTAATTCTGTTTCGCGTCCGATAGCCAGTATTCTTTTGCTCTTCTTTTCAAGATTTTTATGAATGCAATATTTGCCTAAAAATCCTTTTTTTACTTCTTGTTTCCCAATATTTTCGTTTTGTGGAATAGCTATTTGATCTTCCAATAATTCATTTCTGGAAATTGGATAGGTTTTCATTTGGTCAAAATTAAAACCAACTCCCGGAGAACTTAATGCAACTGCGATGGCATAAAGACTAATCTCATTTTCATTTAAAGCTATTCGAACTGATTCCGCTTCTTTTATAATTTCATCAATTAGATCGCTGGGTTCTGCATCAAGAATGTTTGTTGTCTTTGGTTCCTCTTCCATACGGACTTCGGCCCATTCATCAAGATAATAAACATCTTTACCCATTGCTTCAAGACGTTTTAAAAGAGATAAATCTCTGTTCAAAATCGCTTTTAACAAATGCGATGCTGAGTAATATTTGTTTGAGTTGTTTTTTGCAATTTTTTTTGCAATTTCTAATCCACTGAGTAATTCAGCACTGAAAATGTTTTTTTCTTCTTCCATACTTTTTTTAATCTTTAGACCAGATCAAGTATTTTTTAACTTTATAGCTAATATTAAATCCTTTAATACAATTATTTTGTTTGTCTTTATTAAGACGTATTGATTCAATCTTTATTTTTTTTCCCTTGATAGCCGCACATAGTTGAGAGAAAGTCAATAGATCCTTATCATTTTTTACAATAGGAATATCCAGATCATCGCATAAATATTCTGAAAAATCATCTTTCACTTTGCTTCCTTCAGCCACCTTATTGAGTAAAATTTCAAATTGGTCTTCAGATATTTTTGGCGCTTTTTTAATTGGAATTATACTGTCTTTTGGTGTTTTGGTTTTAGGAGCAACCGGCACATATTGGAGCATATCTTCTAAAGGATCTTTTTTTGCAGAACCTCTTGGTAATGAAAATGCTTCTGTTTTTTTCTCATATTCATAAGACGTTATATCTAAGGGACTCGTCTTTTTTATGACTCTGGGATGAACATAAATAACTTTTTTTGCAACCTTGCTAAAGTTGCCGTTAACAACGAGTGTAATAGTTTTCTCTCCCGGAGTTGAAAAAGTATAAACCGGATTGGATGAGGTATCGTCAATTCCTTTGTTTTCACCAAAAGCCCATTCCCACGTTTTTGCCTCTTCAGCTATTGAATTAAAATAGGTGGGCTGACCTACAGTAATAATTTTTGAAGTGATAATTTTGGGAGAGCCAGATTTATCCGTTTCATATTTATCAGAAATTACGATTTTCTTATTATGAATACAATCTCCATTTATTGTTAAGCTAATAAGGTATTTTCCGGGCTTTTTATATATGTGAAATGTATGTTTTCTTATATCGGGTTCAGAACCATCCCCAAAATCCCATTTCCATGATTTTGAATTAGGAGTTTTATCATAAAATTCAATAGATTCTTCGGTTTGTGAATGTTCTGAGAAAACATAGAATTTTACATCTTCACAATCGACATGATTAAAAAATTGAATCAAAAAATAAATAATTCCAACTAATAATAGGATTGCAAAGAAAAATATAACCCTGATGTCAATATTTTTTTTATTCATGTTCTTCTAAATAATTAAGTAAGATATTTTTTATAAAGTTTGGCAAAAATAGTTTTTATTATTTTAAAAAAGTAAAATAATTACTATAAAATTTACAAAAATTATTAGGATTCTTACAAAATAAATTCTTAGGTTTGCGACCTCTAATAATTATGAAAGTAAAAAATTTCATAATAAATTATCTCACTGACAAATACCACAATAGTTAGTTTTGAGATTTATGGATTGTCAAATAATGGATAATCTTAGTATTTGCTATTTTTAAAATGGCATGAAAACAATAAATTATTATATGAAGAGAATGCTTTTATTAGTGCTAATGTTGCAGTTAAGTATTGAATGCAGCAGTCAGAAATATATTTCTCAAATCCCTTTTAAATATGATTACTCTTTGGAATCATTGAAAAAGCATGCTAAGATGGAAGAAATGGTTTTAAATGATCATACAGTTGTAAATGATAATTCTGAAAATTTAAGTGATGCCGTTTTAGCATTAAAAGAAAAATACTCAATAGTTCTGGGAGTAATGCCAAATAAGATTACAAATTATAAATTATATTCATATATAGATCCATGGATGAACACACCTTATCAAGAAAAGAGTTTCTCGAATAAAGGAATAGATTGCTCTTATTTTTTGCAGTCTTTATATAGCGATGTATATAAAGTTACACTTCCTAAAGATCCTGCCGGGATGTGGAAATCAAAGTCAATACAGATTTTTACAGGAAGGAGTTTTTTGGCAGAAGGAGACTTGGTTTTTTTTAGATATGATAAGGATCACCCCATTTCAGATGTTGGTTTGTACTTACACAATGACAGAATTTTGGCCTGTACAAATAAAGGTTTGGCTATATATAATTTTAATGATGAATATTTTCAATTGCGATACATAGGAGCAGGAAGAATCAATGAAGACACAAAGAAAAAATAATAGGAGTCTTACCGATCTTGCTGAGGAAATTGAAAATATTTCTGATGATATCAGAGCTGAAGTCGTTGCTAATGAACTTCTTCAAAGTGGTGCTGTTTTCCAGGATGAAATAACAATTTCGAACCAGGGGCAATTTTCAAGAGCTTATAGGAGTGATATTTTGGGAGCAGCTGTTTCGGATGATAATTATGACAGGAAGGGATATCTTGACATACTATTATCCAGAGATAGTATTTATGATTCCCTTCCTGAAGGATTTATCCATAGTTTAAAAGAAAATAATGCTGACAAATCTGTAAAACAGATGATTAGGGAGCATAAGCATCAGAAGAAACAGGAAAATGAAGCGCGTAATTTTTTTGCTCCTTTTGAGAATGAAATTTTTAATTACAAAACGAAAATTGAAGGCGTCGAAAGAGATTTTTTATATAAACTTAATGCGGGTAAACCACTAGAGTTTTTTTATGATTTTTGGGGTTTGCCTCGCATTTATCCGGCAGTTTTGGTGTCAAAATTTATTCAGCTTTTGCCATACGCTTATAAAATTGTTGGAGATATTGATTTGGCTTGCAAATGCTTATCTAGTATTATCGAAGAAAAAGTGCATTATGAAACGACAACTTCGAAAGAACATAGTGACGAAGGCGAACAGATCAGATTAGGAGAAAACAGATTAGGAGTAGATTTTATTAGTGGAAAAAAGTACATGGATTATTCTATGAATTTGAGCATAGAAATAGGACCCATAACTAATAAGCCTTTTTATAAGTATATAAATGAGGGAGATATAAAAATATTTATAGATTGTTTTTGCGAACATTTTTTTCCAATGGAAGTTGAGGTCAAAATAATCTTATTGATAAATCAGGAAACTGAAGAGTTTAATTTTAATAAACAGCCTGTGTTGGGCTACACAACGCGAATTTAGAAATGGTAAAAAAGCATTTAGGAGCACTCATTGATGTCAGGCTCATTGTATTTTTGGTTGTAATTATAGCAGTTAGTGTTATACTGACAATGGTATTTAGTGATAAAATAAAAGATTTTGCAGTAACACACAAAAAGAAATTTTATATCTATATCTTTTCATTTGTACTTATTTATGCCTTAGTTGCTTTTTTAGGCTACAATAAATTATTTACTGAAATATCAGATGAGTTTCTGTTTTATCAAATAGCTTCCTTATTGTTCGGATCGGTTCATGTTTATTTATACAGGGTATATTTTGATCAATTTAATCAAAAATTAATTACCAATGAATTGCTGTTCTCCTTCTTAATTATGCTTTATTCATCTGTACTATTTATAATTATCTATACCGCATTAAATGGTCTTGGTTTGACTTTTTTAATGTGTTCGCATTTTCTTGTATTTATAGTGCCTACAGGAATTTATGCCGTATTTAACTATATGTTGCAGATACCTCCAAAAGAATATGTTACATGGAGAATACCAGAAAGGGAAAACCCGTTTCCGGTTGTTGAAGATGTCGAGATGAAAGATCTTTTGTTAATTACCTTATTAATTGAAAAGAAAACTAATAGTGAAACGTATACTTCATTAAGGTCAAAAGGACCGGTAAGAATCGATTTTGGAGCGTTGTTTTACCATACAGTTTCAGGATATAATGCCCATAATGCTGAAAGTAAGATTGATTTAAAACAAAATGGAGAAAATTGTAACTGGGTATTTTTTCTGCAGCCAAAATGGTATCAGCCAGCCAGATATGTTGATGCTAAATACACATTAGGCATGAATGGTATTACAGAAAACTCAGTTATCATTTGTAAAAGACAGAAAGAAAAAAAGGTTGAGTTAAACAAAGAAGATAAAGTTAAAGATCCGGATTTTGTATACGGAACAAAAGCAGAAATGAATTAATAAGTCAATCTTTAAATTATCTGTATCCATGTATTATATAAATGAATCTGAGGTTCCGTCGCACAGTAAACACTTAACTTATAAAATAAGAAAAGGTGATACGCTCGAAAGTGTAGCTAATGAACTAGGTTTAGAGGCTCAGGAGCTTAGACGATACCATAATATATATTGTGAAATTTCAGATTTAATAGAAGCGGATTTTAAAAGTCATTTAGAGTTTTTGATTTTGGCACCAGTGAGAAATGCTGGCGATGCAGTTGAGAAGAAGCCCAGAAAAGTTAGCTTAGGGAAGGATTATAAATTGCCTTTTCTACCTAACGGAATAAGTAAAGAATACAAAGTACAATACACTACGGAAGTTGGTGAACAGACTGATACAATTGAAATGAAGGTAGGTATTAAATGGCTTGCATCGGATAAAAATAAATTTCATCTGTTTGAAATAAGCAGGCAGTCTTTACATATCAATAACGAAATACCGGATACTGTTATGGATGAACTTGCAGCAAAAACAGCGGAAGTTTTATATCCTTTGAAGATAGTGGTTGACGAGTATGGTAAATGGATTGATGTTCATAATTATAGTGAAATTATAAACCGTTGGGAAGGTGTAAAAACAGAAATTTTGGATTATTATGAAGGTGAAGTAATTCAAATTTATATTGACCATACGGAGTGTGCATTAGAAAATATAGATACATTGTTGAAGTCGCTGACTTCAGATTATTTGTTGAGAGTTTTTTTTAATGCTATACATATAGGTTACACAGCCGATTATGCATTTAAAAACAATGTTTCCTTTCCGTTAGAAAAAGATGAGGAATCATTATTTGAAGTCGAACAAAAGATTGATCCCTTTTTAGATGAAACTTATTTAGTGAAGGTGGAACAAAAAGGAGATTATAAAGACAGTGAATCTGAAGCCAATTTTGGATACGATGCTAGGAAAGGATATTATAATGCGACATATCTTTTGGACAAGGATTGCTATTGGATTGAAAAGATAAAAATGGAATGCAGTATTGATTATGATGATCCAATAAAGATTTCAATATCGGTAGAACTTTTAGAAAAACGAAAAGAATAAATTGATAGTTAATTAAATATAATAAGCATTAGAAAATAGAACAGGTAAAGTAATTAAGAACAACGTTTAATATTTCAAAAAGGTAAAGCCATGAGTGAGAAACACCTAGTAGTACAAGGGGCTACGTTAAAATGTAAGTTTGGTGTTGAACCAAAAAAAGATACACTAAAGGTAAAATCTCAGCAGAAACATTATGCAAATGATAAAGATGCAGCAAATAAACTCATTGCAACCGACAAAGAAATTGGACAAACGCTTGAGAAAAATACTTTTGGTAAATGTAAAATGCAACCTAACGGAAGCGGTGATTATTTACCTTGCCAGGCAACTATTACCAAATGGAGCGGTTTTTATGATAAAGTTAGTTTAAGTAATAAAGGGAAAATACTACTTGAAGATAGCAAAGCAACTTGTCCAATTGGAGGGCCGGATTGTATAGAAGTAGATAAACACGGGCAGAAAGCAGAGGCAGGTAAAGAAAATGCAAAAAAAGCAAAACCTCAGGTAAGCAATCAGATAAACCCTTTGGTTAATACAGTTGAATTTCAGGAGAGTTTAGAAGAGAGTGATTCTATTTGTAAATAAAATAAAAGAGTATGTCAGATTTTAAAATAATTGGAAATCCAGACCCTGTTGTAGGTAAGGAAGAATTCTATTCAGTAAATGATTTTTTACCGAATGTTTTGCCTTTCCAACACTCTGCTTCTAATGCAAATAATCATTTTGAGCAGCCAGTTAAATGGGAGGTGTATGTATTGGAAAACGGAAGATGGCGTAAAACAAAAGAAAATGACAAAACGGGAAAAAAGATATCGTATACCTTCTTTCAGAGAAGTTTAGATAGAAAAGGGATCCGTATTTTGGCTAAAAGAGGAGATGAAGAGGCCCGTCTTAATATTAAGTCACATCCGGCAGAAGCACCAAAAATAGAAAGTATAGAATTACTGGATAAAAACGGTAAAAAGCCTGAAAAACCTTTATCGTATGGACAAACGCTTAAGGCGAGAGTTCACTGCCTGCACATGGAGAAACGTAAAATAAATGTTACACTTTGGGAGGATGATGCAGATGGCGGGGGACACGATAAGGCAAACACAAAAAATATATTACAAATACTTCCGGGTATTGTTAAAAATGGAAAAGCTGATGTGAATTTTCTATTAAGACCCAGTTTTGCCAAAACTGCAAAAAAGAGTAAGGATGAAGGCAAAGTACATGAATATTATGTAACAACCGATTTTAACAACGGAAAAATTGCAAGTAACAATGTTGATGTAAATGATCTGGAAGTACCTGTAGCACCATATAAGAGGAAAATACCTGTACAACAGCCTGCACAGCCCAAAACAGCTGTACAAAAACCTGTACAGGAAAAGGCCAATACATCAGGATCTTCCGCACAAGTACCAAAAGCGAAGGCAGAAATTACGAATGTACATCTTACAGATACTGCCGGGCATAAAATACAAGGAGCTTTTAAGGAAAAGCAAATCAAGGTTTGGATAGATTCTAATGGACTGATTGGTAAAGAAATCCGTCTAAAATTATATGATGAAGACGGGATTTCAGATGATGAATTATTCAATGATAAATTCATTATTAGGTCAAACATATATTCTGTAGTGATACCTCTTAATAAAATCCCAAGAAGTAAAGGGGGAAATTATTGGGGAGAAGGTGCAGAACAGGAAGTATACGCAGATGTTGAAGTAATACAAACTAAACAAACTAAACCAAGTAAAATTGTTAATGTTGATGCTACTGTTTTTAAACCCGATCCAATTGAAGTTACTAATAAGGTTGCGAAGATTTTTACGCCTGAGAAAAAGGATAAGAAAGAGGAAAAAGGAACTTGTGTTTGTAAAGAAAATAATTTTTACTGGAGTGATAAATTAACTTGTGATGAACGCAAAAAAGTATTGCAGGTTTGTTCAAATCTTTGGGGTGAAGATAAAAAGAAAGAAAAAGCAAGCGAGTTAATGGCAATTATGCATCTAGAAACTGGTAGTACATTTAAACCGTCTGCTGATAATGGAGCTGGATTTTCTGGTTTAATACAATTTAGTGATGCCGCAGCAAAAGGACTTGGAACAACTAGAGCTAAATTGAAAGCAATGACATTTATTGATCAAATGGCTTTTGTTGAAGATTATTTTAAAAAGAAAAAAGATCAATTGAAGACAATGGTGGATTTGTATTTGTTGGTTTTAAAACCTAATGCTGTTGGAAATGGAAGTAATCCTAAATATGTTCTTTTTGATGAGAGTATAGATGTGCCTGATGGAGATGGAAGTAAAACAAGTCCTGAACAGAGAGCAGTAAATATAGGTCAAGAACCATGGGTAACTAAATATGGCTATTCTTCAAATCCTTCTTTTATGAAAGAAGAGAATGAACGTACAAAAAGAGAAAAATGGGTTTATACGAGACAAAAAAAAGAACAGCGTTGGGGATTTAATAATGGGAAAACTACAGTTAGTGAAGTAATAGAAGAATTAACTGAAAAGCATTATAAACCGGGTGCTATAGCTTTGTTTAAAGGTAGCTGCGAAAATTTAAAAAGTGAAGATAAAAGTCAAGACAAAGAAAGGTCTCCATGGATGAAAATTGCATTAGAAGAAGCAAAAACATATGGAGGGAAAGACGAAAGTGATATAGATTCAAGAATAAAAACATATCATTCTGATGGAGGTGGAAGCCCAGGATCAGGAAGTGGAACAGCTTGGTGTGCATCATTTGTTTGTTGGTGTCTAGAAGAAAGTGGAAATAAAAGCCCTAAATCTGCAGGTTCGCGAATGTTTTTGGATAGTAAGAAAGTTGAAAAATGTGAAGTGTTTTATGGAGCAGTAGCAATTTTTTCTGATTGTGATTCTACAGGGAAAAAAATGCAGACTTCCGGACATGCAACTTTTGTGTTTGGAGAATTACCTGTAGATGATATTTATGCTTGTTTGGGAGGAAATCAAGGAGATATGTTGAAAATATCTAAATATGACTGTAGTGGTAACGTTTTTGTTTCTTATACAACCAAAAAAGGAGTTAAACATTATAAAATTTTCCGTGGGTTTTATAAACCTATGGGCTACGAAATTAGAGATATAGATAAATTAAATAAAGATGATAAATATACTTCTGCGGATGAAGCAAGTAAAAAAGTATTAAAGCTTAATATTAAATCAAATGAATCAGGTGAAAGTTCTAGATAACAAATTAAAAAACATTACTATATTTTTCTGTTTCTTTTTTACACTTATGTCAAGTTGTCAAAAAAAAGAAAAAACAGATGACATTAATAAAGCTAATAATATGGAATTGAGTAAAGAAAAAGAAGTAATAAAGAAACAATTAGAAAGTGGAGCTTCCGAAGAATATGGAAGTTTTGAGGATTATAATTCAGATGATCTTAATGTATTAGCAAACTTAGAAAGTGAAATATTGAAAAATAACGCATATGCTTTTTTGTCTGATAAAGGTTTTTCTGAAAAAATAGATCTTTTTTTTAAGCGGAAAATAGACCCTAATTCAAATTCTGAATTTTTAAAAATAGATGTGAGCAATAGATGTGAAAAAAAAATAGATTTTAAACCTCAAACTGCAGATTTTCAATATATATATGTGTCTAAAAAAAATAAATTCATTACTTGTTTTTGGGCAATACCACAATTAATAAATTATGAAAAAAAATATCCTGAGCTTTCAGTCTATGAAAGTGAGGCAATTTTTGTAACAGATGAAGTTGAAGGTAATAAAATTGAAATTAAACGATGGAAAAATATACCTGATATAGAAAAACAAAGGCAAAAAAATATTCAAATATTAATTAATCGTAACAAATATATTTTTAATGACAATAAAGCAAGTTTAGTTTGGTTGAAATTTAATGATAAGGAATTTTTAGAATCATTAGTAAAAACTTTTGGCTATGTTCAAGATAAGGATTTATTGAAATGGGTAGTTGAAAACAATCGATTTAAAACAAAAAGTGGGATAACTAATGGAGAAGAATATGGTCAGTTAATTTGGCATAGAACCTGTGACGGAAAATTTGTTTTTCATAAAGAAACCATTGAAATTATGCAAAAGGAAATGAAACCAAGTAATGGTAATTATATGGATGATTTACTTGACTACATTAGGTATTTAGAAGAAGAGAAATCTTTAAAATTTGAAGAGAAAATGATTATTGTTGCTAACGTTCTTAATCTTTCTTCTATCCTTGCACAAGATAATAGTTATGAAAGATACAGATATTCTATGGGATCTTATTATAAATTTAGTGATGTTGAAACTAAAGTTTCTATTGATAGTGAATTTAAAAGGAATAATTATTATGGGCTAACTAATTTAAAGACTTTTTGGGAAGAGGCTAAAGTAGACGGAGATGGTATTTCATACCCTGGACAAGAGTAGTATTCATAATATCTTGATTGAGAATATAGATTACCGATTTAGAGATATAATAAATAGAGAAATATAATTTAAAATAAAAACAATAAGGTCATTGACGTATTGAAAAAGAAAAGCCCCAGCTAGTAAGAGCAGGGATGCTTTTGTTAGTTGGTGGAATTTTATAAAATAATAAATATGAAAAAAGTAATAATTTTAAGTTTAACGATTTTCGCATTTAATTTTTATTCATGTAATTCTGATAAAAAGGAAAATTTAAATGTTAAAAGCGATTCTGATGATTCGCAAAATAAATCAATAGTATACAGTAAATATTTAGAGAAGATACTTATTTCGCAATTAAATAGAGGTCAGAAACAGTCTTTTGGGGAGATAGGTTTGGATATACCTGTAGCGAATGAGAAATTTGAAATTTCAGATTTAGAGGCAACAGTTGAAATAGACAAAAAAAATCTTATTTCGCAAGGATATAAATTTGTTACAACTGATAAATTTAGTTTTAAAATAAAAGAAATATTTGGTAGAACGATAGATCTGAATTCTGACAAGAAATTTTTATACATAAACTATTTTAATAAATGTGATAAAAACTTCAATTATTATCCTTATAACGGAACAGATTACAATGGTACTTACATTATTAAAAATGAATATTTTATTACAGATTTTTATTTTATACCTGAATTAATTGATTATCAAAAAGAATTTCCACAAACGGTAGAAATTGAAAATAAAATTGTAACAACAAGAAGCGAAGGAGGCGAAATAAATAATACTCAATTATGGAAAGATGATAAAAATTTAAATTCAGTTCGCCAAAAAAATATTCAAACATTAGTTAATCGCAACAAATACCTTTTCAATGATAACAAAGCAAGTTTGGATTGGCTAAAATTTAATGATGAGGAATTCTTGGAAACATTGGTAAAAACTTTTGGGTATGTTAAAGATCAGGATTTACTAAAATGGGTTTTGGATAGAAACTTAAATGATGAAGAGTTTGATAAAATATTATTTACCAAAACCTGCGACAATATATATGTGTTTCATAAAGAAATTTTTGAGATTATGAATCAGGCAGATAAAAGTAGTAAAGAAAAATATATTGCTTTTTTGACAGAACATTTTCCAAAACTTGACAAAAAGGATTTTAGCGAAGAGACTAGAATTCATGCATTATATTGTTACTATTCTACAAAACTTTTAACAAGTTCTGATCCATCATATGAAATGTATGCCTTTTTTCCACGGCTCAATGATGAGGAATCTGAAGAAGAATTTAAGAAAAACAATTATTATAATTTATCTGATTTTAGAGAATTATATAAAAAAACAAGATATGGCGCTGGATGGCAGCCAGGTATGGAAGAATAAATTTTTATAAAGTTTTTTTAAAAAAAAATGAATCAATAGGGTTCTTGACGTATGACAAAACCCTCGTCTAGCAAGAATGGGTATCTTGTTAACTGGTGATTTTAAATAAAATAAAAATGCAAATAAAGAAAAAATATATAATTTGTATTCTATTATTATTTATAGTAGGATGCAGAAAAAGTGATCCAAAAAGAGGCACGACTGATATAAAAGATATATCTAGCGTAAAGAAACCAGAAGTCATTTTGACAACATTTAATGAATTAAAAAATTATGCTAATGAATCATTTGTTATAAGTTGTGGCTCAGGTTGTGCAATGAACTATACTCCAGCAGATGTTACCAAAAATAGTACAACGTTAAAAGTGAAATTTAATATAAAAATGTATATAGATGAAGTATTATCAGATACTTATTATGAGATTTATATTTTTTATTATGATAATACCAACAGATTAGATAGCATAAAATTAGAAGGAAAAAGTGAAAACATTTTGACAACACTAATGCCTGATGCTCAGGATTCTTTTAAAAATTTTGGAAAAAATATAATTAACAACGATGTTTCTCATACTAATAAGTTAGCTAATGACAATAGAAATATCGATAAAACCGAAAAATAGAACCTTGTTCAAAAACTTTATTTTTAAGTTTTCAACATCAAAAAATGAAGAGGAGGACGGAGATGAAATACAAAAAATCAAAATAAAACTTATAAGTAAGGGCACAAATAAAATTCAGGAAATAGATTTCATCCCTAGCTCATTAATAACAGAATTTGAGGTAAGCCCATCAAGTACTGTCTCATATTTTGATATAGAAAAAACGAATATAAAAAGTTTTCAAAATATAGAAGGTGGTAACCTGTTGATAGCTCTAGATGTAAATTTTGATGGCTTAGAAGATTTTACAATAATAAATTACCAAGGAAGTAATTTAGGGCCTCAATATGCTTATTATGTTCAAAAACAAATAAACAATTTGTATTAGATTCATATCTGACAGAAAACGTGAGATTTTGTCAGTCAGAGATTGATAAAAAGACAAAAACAATAACAATTATACATCCTTCGGGATGTTGTCAAATTCAAACATACAAGTTTCAGATTTAACCTAATAGAGAGTGGAAAGATATCTATTCGAATTTAGAAGATATTTAAGGATAATAATCTGTTTTTTATGAATTAACTTGTCAAATAAAAAAATTAACCCAAAAAATCTTTAAAATAATTCTAATAAATAAGTATAATGAAATTTAATTTTTTGATGCTCTTTTTGTTTTTCTCTTTCATAGAAAATTCAAATGGACAAAATATTTCGATTCAGGTTTTATCTGCAGTCGAAAAAGATAAAGTGATCGATAATGCTGAGGTAATGATTCAAAGAAATGGTGAATCATCTGCCAAAAAACTAACCAATAGTCAAGGTAAAACAACCATTAACGGAGGTTTTCAGGATGATTCGAATACCTTATTGATTA
This sequence comes from uncultured Flavobacterium sp., assembly GCF_946478785.1. The sequence continues at coordinate 7,537 of NZ_CAMLDD010000008.1, read as the reverse complement.
TTAAAAAAGACAATTATTCCAGTCTTGTGGTAAAGTGTCCGTGTAATGATTTGACATACGCTTTAAGTCCGGTTATGAAAAATTTAGACGGTATGAGAATTGTTTTGAATTGGGGAAAATATCCTTCTGATTTAGATTCACATTTGAGTTTTCCTGGAAATCATATCTTTTTTCAACGAAAGGAAGGAAGTCTGGCAAATCTGGACGTCGATGATACTGATAGTTATGGGCCGGAAACCATTACAATTGAAAATAAAAAATTTGGAGAGACCTACCATTATTTTGTTCATGACTATTCCAATAAAAAAGATTCGGATTCTTATATGCTGTCTGAAAGTGGTGCAAAAGTATTTGTTTACGTAGGTCAGTCATTGGTAAAAACCTATTACATCCCAAAAAATAAAATGGGAAATGTCTGGAACTTATTCAAGATAAATGAGAACGGAGAAATTATAGATATAAACAACATCATTTCAAAAACGGAGCAGGAAGTCGGAATTGAATTTTCTAATGATGGTGCACAATCCGAAGAATATGTATCTAATGATGACAAAAAAACTGCACTTCTTTTAAACAAAAAAGGAGATTTAGCCTATCAGGCTAAAGATGTTGATGCAGCTTTAAATTTTTATAAGCAAGCAATAGAATACAATCCTGTTTTTGGACAGGCATATGGAAATCTGGGACTTATGTATATTAAAAAAGGATATAAGGCAGAAGCCATTTACGCCAATAGAAAGGCAATAACATTTGCTGCAGGTAATTCTATAAACACAACCAAAGCAGGTGCCTACTACAATATCGCTAAGATTTTCGAAAACGATAATGACCTGGAAGAAGCTTTAAATTATTACAAGTTAGCGAAAGAGTTTAAAGAGAATATGGTTTATGATAATGCGATAGTTAGAGTTCAAAATAAAAGAATGAGATAATAAACGAATCTTATTTCAAATAAAATAAATCAAATATGATAGAAAAATTAAGTCATTTTCCCGTAAACTGGATTGACGGGATGAAAATAAATAAAACTCATTTTTTGTCCATGCAGGATAATGTATCTGAATTGGTAAATGATGCAATAGGTATTCATACTACACCTATGAGTTATGGATTATTGGATTCTGGTAATCAAAACAAAGAATCTACAAAAATCACACTCGGAATTGACAACCACAAATTATTACGAGTTCGTGTTGAAGAGTGCCATGCCATTACCCCAAACGGCTCAAGAATTGAAATCAGTAAGAGCAACACAGATACATTGGATCTTCAGGTTCCATATCCGGAAGATACTTATGAGAGAAAAGATGGGGAGCAATTGGTATTGTTAGCGTGTATATCGGTTAATTCAAAAAAAAGGATTCCGTTTGGTGAACCAGATCCGGAGGAAGTTCCACCAAGATATCCTTACACCCAACCTGAATATAAACTTCACCTGATCAAAGCCGAAGAATTTCGTTCAGGAATAGGATATGGAGGTTTTTATCTGGCAATTGGTAAAGTTTTGGTGGGCGATACAACGATTCTTGACGAGGATTATATTCCGGCATCAATTACGGTAGCCTGTCATCCAAAACTGGTAGACATGCATGCACAAATTGCCCGTGCTTTTGGCCAGATAGAAATTTATTCGGTACAGATTTCCCAAAAAATTAATCGCATTCAGCAATCCGGTATTTTGGCTCAGACCGTAATTCAGTTAACAGATAATACAAGTTATTATTTAGGAAATTGTCTTACTCAGTTCCGTTGGTTTTCATTGCATCAGCATCCTGCGGCAATGTTAAGTACGGTTGTTTCATTTGCCAGAGTAATCAAAAATTTTATTGATTCAAAATCTGGAGCCGGTAAAGAGGAACTACTCAATTATTTTGCTGAATGGTGTGATTTGTCTCAAGGAGATTTAGAAACACTTTTTGCATCGCTTATTAATTCTGGATATGACCATGTACATATAGATAAGACAGCTGCGCTCACAATGAATTTCCTGGTCAAAATAGAGAAGTTATACGAAACGCTGAACAAGCTGGACTACATAGGCAAGAAAAAAGAAAATATTGAATTATTTGTTGCCGAAACAGATCAAAAAGATATTGTTCACACAGCCAAACGACACGGATTCTTCATAAAAGATTAAAAATTATAATAGTAATATAAATTATGGAAGTATTAAATAAACAAGAACGCCAGAAAGCATTTATCGCTTTTTTAATTGCATTTATCCTGACTTTTTCAGTAATGCTGATTGCTGTATCGTTTAATTTTTATATGCCTAAAGCAGAAAACAAATTGCTTAAGGCAGAAAATGAAATGATGAAAAGAGAATATGATTATCAAACTAATTTTTCGGTAAAAATTGATAGTATCAGAATGACCATTGATTCAATTAATTCGCCAAAAGTAGACAACGATTTTCAGCAGCGTCTGGCAAATGTTATGATTGCCAATATGTATCAGAAAATACCAAAAGATACCACAGATAATAAAAAATTATACAACAATGTAATTCTGGCCTATAAGAATATCATTGACTATAAAAAGCAAATTAGAAGCCTTACACATAATTCACATCTTATAGATAGTTTGAACCAATCGGCAAAGACATACAAAGAAGAGCTGGAGAAAGTAAGCAGGGATCTGGATGTCTGTCGTCAGATTTATCAAAACCAATAAAAAGAATTTAGAGTAAAAAGAATTAATAAAATAATCATTTAAAATTTAAAAATTATGTTATCAAACTATGGAATTGGGGGTAATGAAGTAAAGTTAGATGCTGATGAAGCAATCATTGCAATCCCACAAAACAGAACACTTGTTGCCCAAAAACTAACTGTTGATGCGCCTGTTAAACCAGAATTAGTAGAAGGAATCACAAGTATTGAAAAAGCATTTGAACACTTTAAGCCAGAGGTAAAAGTAAATTTTGAAACAGCAGATGGAGCTACGAAAGTAGAGGCTTTGAATTTTAAAAACTTAGGGGATTTTGGTATTAAAGGAATTACGTCTCAAAGTAGCTTTTTGTCTGATTTGGAAACAGAAAAAGATCAATATCAAAAAATCATTCGTCAGTTAAAATCAAATAAAATTTTGAAAACAGCTTTAGAAGATGGTGAAGCAAAACAAGCATTATTAGAAAGTCTTGGTACATTAATCAATGAATTAAAAGAAAATAATAAGAATTAAAAAAAACAGTAAACATGGCAAAGCAAGACATATATCAGAATGGTGAAACAGATACTTTGGTATTAGAACGTAAAGTATCAGGAGGTTCAATTGAAAAAAATGTTGAAAAACTGGCAAAATATGGCGGGTTTGATTTATTGGAAATGTCAATTGAAGGTATCCAAAATCTTAATCCAGAAAGAAAAGCAAGAAGAAAAATTTTTCTTGGTGAAGTTAATAAAGCAAAAGAAAGAGAAACGCTTAGAAAGACATTGGAGCTTTGGGTTTCGGTTTTAAGTAATAACGAAGCTTTGACCGATATGGTGGCTCAAAGTGAAGACAAATGCAAAGAGTCTGAAGCATTATTAAAAAAGAATCTGGTTAAAGCCGTTGCCGATACAAGAGAAATTGAGGCAGCTTACAGAACAGTTGCCATGTTTTTTAAAAACACAGAAACTGATAAAGTAAAAAATGTTACGATTGTAAATGCTGATTTAGAACAATTAAAAGATCTTGACAACACTCGTTTTATCGATGCAATTCATTCTGAATTAGTAGATAATTACGATCGTTTAGACCTGAAAAATAATTATGGTATTTTGGTGATTCCAGGATATTTAGGTTCTAATAAAGTAATTGAAAAATGGGCAAAGATTGCACATGAAAACAAAGTAATGCTGGTTACAGATTTTGAACATCTTGATGAACCGGATGATGTAATGGAAATGTTTGATGCAGCTGCTTTAACAGGTGGTGATGTATATCGTTCAAACGTAATCATGACATGTAACTGGCTAGTAGGACGTGGAAGATTTGACCAGATTGGTGAAAATGATGATTTACACATCGCTCCATCTGCAGCACTTGCCGGGAAAATTTATAAAACTTTGATGTCTCAGGTTACTGCCGGTAAAAAGTTTGGTGGTATTAATGAAGTTGACGGAGTTAAATTTGACCTTAAGAAAAGCGAAATCGCAAACCTTGAAAACTTAGGCTTGGTTCCGATGGTAAATGAGTACGGAAAAGTAATGGCTTTTTCTGCTAAAACATTATTTAGTGGAGATAATTTAGGACTACAAACCTATTCTGTAGTTCGTGTTTTTGATTATGTAACCAAAGTATTGATGGATTTTCTTAATCGTCGTGCTTTCGAAAACTTTACAGCAAAAACGCGTAAAGAAATTATGAATCAGATTGTTGCTTTCCTTGACGGAATTACCGGTCCTGATAAACTAATTGAGAATTTTGAGATTCGCAGATTCGAGCAGGACCCAATTCAGAAAGACAGAATTTATATGGACATCCATATGAAACCTTATTTTCCGGCAAAAAATTTCCTTATAAAAATGGATGGACATAAAGGAGATGATGGAACAGAGTGGGATACTGATTACGAACAAAAATAATTGTATTTCTGAAATCTAATAAAAAAGGAAGCATTTTAAAACATGTTTCCTTTTTTAAACAAAATATTGATCTTTTGAATGGTCAAACCAAATAATTCAAATTTATGAGTGTACTTAGGGTTCTATTTTTAATAGTGTTGTTTGCAATTTCAAATCCGGTTAAAGCTCAAAAAGCAATTTCAGTAGGTAATTTAAATTGTCCGATTTCACAAAGTGACTTGTTGCTTTCAGGTAAACTTTTTGCTAGTGCACCGCCAATTTTGTTAAGGGTTTTTAATGAACAATATGAATATGCTGTATTGCAGCTTGGTAAAAGAAAAAGTAGCCTGTTTTTGTATTTTAAAATTTTTACAGATAATGTTTGTGTAAAGCAGGAGCAGCCATTAGAACTGTATTTCAAAAATGGTGATAGGTATATTTTAAAAAATTCTTTTGCGGTAAATTGCGACGGAACAGCGGTTGTGGAACTTACAGGAAGTGATTTAAAAAAAATTAATAGTAATACAATTAATACTATAAAATTTTACACGCTAAAGAAAGATTATGAATTTAGTCCGAGTGAGGCTGATAATCAGAATATAAAAACTTATTTGAATTGCTTAAAAGTCTATAAGATTAGGAAAAAATAAAATAAAATTAAAGTATAATTTATCTCTTAAATATCTAAATATGCCATTTCCGGAATTAAATCTTTCATTAGGACTTACAGATAACAAAGGCTCTGTTTTTTACGCCGGCAGCGGAGAGGGCGGTGTTGTTGTCAGAACAGATTCAGCTTTAAAGCAGCATACAATTAGCATAATAATTTCAGAGCAGGAAGTAGGGACTGTAAACCTAAAGACATTTTTTGAAAGTTCTGAAACACCTTTTGAAATTGAGGTTCCCACATACCAAATGATTGTTACTGATGATAAAACAAACGAAAAAGAAATCTATAAAGTTACCCGTGACACCTATTTTTTTAAAGAGAAAGTGACCAAAAAAGGAGTCTGGAGTTTTTTGGGATTAAAATTTTTAGCACCTAAAAATTTCCTTTTCGAAAATATTCCTTTTGAACATTTAAAAGAGGAAATGGAAACGTTTGATATTTCTAAATACAGAAAGTTAAATGAGGAAGAACTGAATTATACCTTCCAAAAAGAAAAGCAAAATATTCAGGTTTTTGCCGGTGATATAAATACACTGAAAATTGAAAAAGGAACCAGCTATTTTATTATTGTAGATGAAAATAAGGGCAAGCGTTTTATAGGTGATATTTTGTATCGTGAGAAATTTTTAAAACTTACACCAAAAGTGGTTCTAAATATTATTAAGAGAAAAAATGTTTCAAAGACCATAGAAACAAAAGGTGATGGAAAAACAGATAGGATAATTTATATTTAAAAAGAACAAATGAAAGGAGCTTTCTATAAACTGCCTATTGACTTTAATGCCATTATTCAGAAAAAAGAATTAGAAAAAACATCTATTGAGCATTCTATCGCCCAGCAGATAATTTTATTAGCGACTACAACATTTGGAGAGTGCAAATTTGATGAAACGTTCGGTTCTAAAATCTGGGAAATAGACTTTGATTTGCTGATGAATGAAAACACCTTAAAAGAGATAATTTCGAAAACTATGAAACAGTCTTTACTTTTTCATGAACTCAGAATTAAGCTTAATGAGCTAAGGGTTGAATTATCTGAGGAAATGTTTTTTGTGGATAATGTAAGCAGGGCAAAAAAACGTGTCGATATTATTATTGATGCAACTATAAAAAGTACTAACAGGAGTTTTGATTTCAAGGGATATTTTTTTGTAGGACCATTGTCATATAAATAATTACTGATGTAAATAAAATTTTATTAAAAGTTATATAATTATAAGAAATATTTTATATATTTGCCACATGAATAAATAAATTAATAATTAAAAAATTTTTATTATGTCGTTTTTAACATCGTTATCAGTAGCCGGAAAGGATTACAAAGTATTAAATGTGAGTTATGATTTAGCTCAGGAAACAGATGCTTCAGGGCGTCCATCTACGGTTACACGTGGGGGTAGAATCATGCTCGAAGTAGAGTCAACAGGAAGTACTGAATTGTTTGAATGGATGACCAATAATTTCGAAAGAAAAGATGGGTCAGTTAAATTCATCAAACGTGATTCGAATGCTACTTTAAAAGAGCTAAAGTTTACAGAGGCTTACATGGTTAAGTACAAAGAAAACTTTGATCATAACAGTGCCACTCCTTTAACGGAGACTTTTATGATTTCTGCTCGAAAAATTTCGATGGGTGGAGGTGAGTTTGATAATGCCTGGGTTTAATCTTAGGACTTTGTCAAACTAATTGAGCTTAAAAACTATTAAAGGGAGTCCGTTAACAGGACTTCCTTTTTTGTTTAATTTTTTAAAATGTCTAAATCTTTTAAAGTTGGTATTAAGTTTTAATGCTGCTTTTTTAATAACCTAATAAATTTACAGATGAGTTTTTTATCCAAATTACATATAGACGGAGAAGAGTATAATGTGCTTGAATTTAATATTAGTTTTAAGCAGGAAATTGATAATACAAGTAAACCTACAGGAAATGCTAAAGGAGGGGTTATAAAAATGATAATCGAAGCAACTCAAAATAGTCATTTTTTAGCCTGGATGCTAAATGGTGATTTAACCAAAGACGGCAAAATTATTTTTTACAGACGAGATGCCCTGAGTAAAATGAAAGAATTGAAATTTGTCAAAGCATTTTGTATTGGTTATGAAGAACAATTTACAAGCACAACAGAAGTTCCAATGAAAATAACAATGGAATTGGTAGTCAAGGAATTAACTTTTGGAGATGCGAAATTTTCGAATAACTGGATTGCTTTAGATTAAATTTTTATTGATTAACTAAAAGAGTATTTTATTATGCCACATTTCTCCGACCAGGTTCATATCACAATAGGAAGTTTTACTCAAAATGTTGTTTATCATGATT